>JAFVRC010000029.1 GCA_017504485.1 Alistipes sp.
CAATCTGACCACCGTTCTCGGTAATGATTCCCTGGAATTTGTCAGCAACCTCTGCTACCTGAGCCTCAGAGAGCACCGGAGTGACAATGAAAACGGTTTCGTAATTGTTCATAATTGTTTAATTATTAAATGTTTTGTGCTTTTTTAGCGGTGCAAAGATACAACAAAATTTTAGAATTAAAAATTAATTCCGCAAAAATGGCGCGAAAAAGTGAAAATAGCGGCATTGTGGGCTATGGCAAACACCACAATGTCGCTATTTCGTACGGCATCTCTACCTAATATGGGTACCAGGTAGGATTCTCCTGCAAATATTTGTTTGTCGGTTTGCGGTTGAATGAGAGCGAAGCCTTGGCACGCTTGCCGTTGCCCGTTATGAGGTTCGTGATGACGAAATCGACACTGTCCGAGCCCTTTGGCAGCGTAATCTGCACGGCACCCATACCCTCGACTACGGCTGTGCGCTTGCCGAACTTGAGTTGGTAAGGGATAGACGACTTGTTGGTCAGGATGACCATCGTCTCCTTCTTGTTGTCGCACATGTGCTCTATCGACACGCTCGCCTTGAAGAGCTCCTCGAGGTACTCGGCCTTGCCTATCAGTTTGTTGTTGTGGTAGGCGATCGTGCGACCGGCAAAGAGGGCCTCTTTGATAGACTTCTCGTCGCACTGCTTGGCGAGGATGAGTGTCATATTGCGGTATGTGCCGTTGTTGTAGTGCGGGTAGAAACGTTCGGCCATCGTCGTATGTCCGTCCGACGTAGAGATAGGCGTATAGCCGTTGTCGAGGCAGTAGGATATGAGGCGGCTCCACATCACAGGACCATTGCATAGCTCGATACCCTTCAGAAGGCCCTTCTGGTGCATACCCTCGGAGAGCGGAGTCAGACCGCTGGCGGTTGTCTTGTCGTGCTTCGGATGGTTGTGGAACACGAAGGCGCCTTGTTTCACGGCATTGCGCACCGAGGTTTCGATATCGGGGTGGTAAATCTTGTTGTTATCTTTGGTGAAGATGGCGTTGAAGTGGCCCTCGTTGCGGGTAATCTCCACGCCGCGCACCACCAATAATCCGTACTGCTCGTTGCTCTCTACAGCTTTGTCGTAGCCGACGTTCAGGTTGGCGAGTATGCCGCGCTTGTCGGCCGCATTGCCTTGCAGGTTGGTGTTCACACCCTTCGGAAGGTTGCGATACTCCTCTTTGATGTAGTCGCCCATGTACTCCAACATCTCGCGCTCGACACGGCGGTACTCGATGTGGTCAGTTATGGCGATGATGTCAAGACCGTCGAACCATGCCTCGCGCACACGCCACGACGGCGTTACGCCGCCATCCGAATAGATGGTGTGAGTATGCAGGTCGGCTTTATAGACATTGTAGCCTTGGATTTGCGGAATGACAATCTCCTGGCGGTGACGGCCGCGAATGAATGAGTTGGAAATCTCGTTGGGCTTCTGCGCCGAAGCGATTGGCGCCAATGCGAAGAGTGCGATCGCAGAGAGTAGTAATTTTGTGTGTTTCATATATATATGATGTATGGTTTGTGCAAATATACAAAATGTTGGGCATTTTGCAAAAAGATTGCTACCTTTGCGCCGATTTTAGGTTTCAGGTTATGGAATGGTTAGAAAATCTCTTTTTGGGTAGCGGCATAGCCCACTCGGTGATGATTGTCGCGCTGACAATTGCGCTCGGCTTGCTGCTCGGGCGAGTGAAGATAGGCTCTATATCGCTCGGCGTGACGTGGGTGCTTTTCATGGGTATTCTGCTTTCGCATCTGGGCTTGGGTATCGACGCTCAGATTTGCAACTTTGTCAAGGAGTTCGGATTGATACTCTTCGTCTATTCGATAGGTATTCAGGTGGGCCCTGGTTTCGTGTCGTCGCTGCGTGAGGGGGGCTTGCGCCTCAATCTGCTCGCCGTGACGACAATACTACTCGGTGTTGTGACCTGCTATGTGATACACCGAGTGACGGGCGAGGAACTGACGACAATGGTCGGCGTGCTGTCGGGTGCGGTGACCAATACCCCCGGTCTTGGTGCTGCGCAACAAACCGTTTTTGACGTTACGGGCGAGGTCGATAATACACTCGCTTCGGCATACGCGGTCTCCTATCCGCTTGGCGTGGTGGGTATCATTGTCTCGATGTTGATTGTGCGAGCTATGTTTCGCATCAGGCTCGAGCGTGAGGCTGTGAAGGCCGAGCGTAGCGATGCGCCGCGCACGTTGCGCGTGGATGTGCGTGTCACGAATCCTGCAATGTTCGGTCGTCGTATCGACGAGGTGGCCCGTATCACGCGCAGTAAGTTTGTCGTGGGGCGTATCTTCGACCACAACCACCAGCAGCGTATGGCCTCGGGGGAGACCGAGTTGCAGGAGAATGACATCCTGCGTATCGTGGTGAGCAGTGCCGACGTGGAGCTCGTGCAGTCACTCATTGGCGAGAAGGTGAAGGTCAACGACAGCGAGTGGCAGGCCGCTTCGGAGTCCAAACAGCTCGAGAAGCGCCGTATCGTTGTCACGAAGCCGAAACTCAATGGCCGCCATATCGGCGATTTGCATATCCGCGAGAACTACAATGTGACGATTACGCGCGTGGTGCGTGCCGGTATCGAGCTTGTTGCTACCTACGAGCTGCGCTTGCAGATGGGTGACGTGGTGGTTGTTGTGGGCCATAAGCACGACCTCGACGAGGTGGCCAATATCCTCGGCAACTCCGTCAAGCGTCTCGATCGCCCGAATCTGTTGCAGATGTTTATCGGCATCTTTATAGGTGTACTCGTCGGCTCCATCCCTATCGTCTTTCCGGGTATTCCGCAGCCGGTGAAACTCGGCTTGGCAGGCGGCCCGCTGATTGTCGCTATACTGCTTGCACGCTACGGCGCACGCTATAAACTGATAACCTTCACGACCAACTCGGCCAATATGATGATTCGCGAGATCGGCATCTCGCTCTTCCTTGCGGCCGTAGGTCTGGGTGCTGGCGAGGGGTTTGTCGAGTCGATTGCTGCAGGGGGATACTGGTGGATACTCTACGGCGTGCTGATTACTGTCTTGCCGCTGCTCGTTGTCGGCTTCATTGCGCGTAAGGCGTGCAAGTTCGACTACTTTACGATTATGGGACTCATGTCGGGTGCTATGACCGATCCTCCGGCTCTCGCCTATGCCAACTCGCTGTCGAGCAACGACCGCTCGGCCGTGGCCTATGCCTCGGTCTATCCGCTGACTATGTTCCTGCGAATATTTACTGCGCAGATTCTTGTACTTGTCGCCCTATCGTAGCTTAGGAGATTATGAAACGGCAAACAATATACGACCGCGCGGCGGCGGGTGAGCGACTCACGCGTGAGGAGGCTCTGCGACTCTGGCGCGAGGCTCCGCTCTTCGAGGTGGCCGAGCGTGCCGATGCGTTGCGTGCGACGAAGGTTGCCGACCCCGATGTGGTGACGTGGCAGATAGACCGCAACGTAAATACCACGAATGTCTGCATCTCGGGTTGCCGTTTTTGTAACTTCCACTGCAAGCCGCACCAAGTCGAGCGACACTATATAACCTCGCTCGACGAGTATCTCCGCAAGACCGAGGAGATGTTTGCATTGGGTGGCGATCAACTCCTGCTGCAAGGAGGTATGCACCCATCGCTCGGCATAGAGTACTACGAGGAGCTTTTCCGTGCCCTCAAAGAGCACTTCCCGTCACTGCGCCTTAATGCCCTCGGTGCCCCCGAGGTGGCGCATATTGCACGCGTGAGCGGCATCTCGACCCGCGAGGTGCTGGAGCGACTACGCACGGCAGGCCTTACGTCGTTGCCGGGCGCCGGAGCCGAAATCCTGGTGGAACGCGTGCGCAAGATTGTGTCGCCCGCTAAGCCGAGTGCCGCAGAGTGGTTGCGTGTGATGCACGAGGCGCACGAGATGAATATCCCGACCACGGCCACGATGATGTATGGCCACGTCGAGAGTATTGAGGAGCGCATCGAACACCTTATACGCCTTCGTGACCTGCAAGCCGAATGTCCCGAGGGGCACTATGGCTTCACGGCCTTTATTCCGTGGATATTCCGCTCGGATGGCACGCAACTCGAGCAGATGGGCTATGTTACGCACTTCTCGCCGACGGAGTATCTGCGACTTATTGCCGTTGCACGCCTCGTGCTGAACAATATCCGTAACATACAGGCCTCGTGGCTCACCGTGGGTAAGCAGACGGCGCAGATGGCCCTGCATAGCGGTGCAAACGATATGGGCTCGATAATGATTGAGGAGAACGTGGTCTCCTCGGCCGGTGCCCACAACCGATTCGACCGCGAGGGCATACAACTCGCCATCCGCGAGGCGGGCTTCACTCCGCGACAGCGCAATCAGCTCTACGAGCTTTTGTAGCCCCCGCAAAAAAAATCGCTAGTTGCTGCGAAAATCTTTTGTTTTTTCGATTTTTTTTCTATCTTTGTATTGGGTAGAACCGTATAAGGTGTCTGCCCGTAGGATGTGTTTTTTTCAAATGTTTCACTATAAAAACTTTAAGGAGCTATGAGTAGATTGACGAAAACCTATCGAGCCCCGGAGTTGGGATGCTTCGATGCACAAGTGGAGGCCGGCTTTGCTATCAGCCTGTACCTCGATGATTACGAATATGAAGATTTGTATTTTGGAAAAAAACCTGCTAACCATGACTACTTCTATTAATAAATATATGTTGGCCGCAATGGTTGTGGCTATGGCGGCATGTTCGTCGCCCGATATTACGGAGAATACGGTAGGAACGCCGCTGCGTAAGTGTACGCTGGAGGTCGAGCCGGTGAGCCGCCTGGTGTTCAATACCGATGCGGATGGCAATCCGCTGACAAACCTTGTGTGGTCCCCCGATGATATGATAACAATCGTAGATGACGAGACGGGCACTCAAACTATGAGTATGCAAATTCCAGGCCGTTTCGAGGGTATGATACGCGCCGGGAAGGAGCACGTTGCAGTAGCTTGTACCAATAATGGTAGCAACTTTATCTCACGTTTTTCGAGTGGCGTTTATGACGTATCTGTTGAAGCTTATGACAATCAGGTGCAGACTGACCGTCATCACAGCAACTATATGAAGTACACCATGTTGGTGGGACTTGCAAAGTTTGATGCCGACTACAATGCCAAAGTTACGTTGCAGGAGATGACCACCTCGATACGTTGCCGTATCAGACCTACCGACAGGTATAGCGTTGGCTCGATGACCGGCCCTGTGCGTCTTATGAAGACCTATGTGGCCAAACGCGAGAGCAATATTATCAATGCTGCCTACACCTACAATGCGTATAACACCGACAAGGCTATATGTCCTAAGCATGTGTCGGGTAACGATGGAATATTCGTAGGTCGCTATGATACATGTATGGATACCGAGGGTAATATAACTTACGACTATGTTTATGTTCCTAGTCACCTGCAACAGGTTGTGACGGTAGATTGTGCGGCTCTCAATACGCGCATCGACGATGCCAACAAGGCAATGGACTTTGTGTGGGTGGTGCTTCCACCATTCAAGTTGCAGGCCGACGAGGTGCTTATCATGGAGATTTATACGGACAGAGGGCTCGAGATGGCTGGTTCAGGTCGCGCCGTTATGGTCTATGATCCGGGTGAGGAGTTCTTGTTCGAGGCAGGCAAGATTTACAATATCGACGGAGAGTATGACAGCCTGCTCAATGCCACCACGACAGATACCAATATGTTTCTTGATAATTAAAACGATGAAGTTATGAGATTACACACTTTGATATATAATATTGCACTACTGCTGTGCGTATGGTTCCTTGCCTTCGCTTGTACGAAGAACGATGAGGAGGCCGTTCCAACATCGCCACCTGCCGATAGTGGCGAGACTACCGAGCCTACGGCCGACGAGGTCGAGGAGATATACGATGGCGAGGTGGCCATCTTGAGCGAGGATGATGCCGTGGTGCCGTATCTGCGCAAGCGATTTCCGAATATCACCTCGCAGATTGGCGAGCAGACACGCGTAACCTTTATGGGCGAGGCGAAGGCCGCAACGCTTTTGGCCGATGAGACGCAGTACAAGGAGGTAGAGCGCTTCTGGCGCAAGAATAATGCTGTGGCGTTTGTCAAGCCGGGACGTAACGCTTTGAAACTCTTCCTTAAGCTTAATGACAAGAGCGAGGCCGAGGCCGATGCTTTGGATAGCGATGCGCTCGCCTCGTATAAGGACCTTGTGCTCTACATTGTGAAGGCCGATGGATTTGCGATGATGTACTTCGACCCGCGCAATGGCACAACGTCGAAACTTCGTGTCCGCGAAAAGAGCGACGGTCAGAGCGAGTCGGAGCAGAGCGGTGATGTGGTCGAGAGTATAACGCTGAGCGACTATCGTATGGGGCGCATTGCCGAGAGCACGGCCGAATGGTTGAAGAAGAATGTCAAGCCTGGCGAGCAACTGCTCGATATTGCGCTGTGTAGCGAGTCGGAGAATTCGTACTATTCGCAGAATATGGTCACCCTGACCAGCCATATGCAAATACGCGTAGATCACAACATGGCCTACGAATTGTGGGATACAGCCGACCACGATGTCAAAGCTATCGGTAATAGATACACCGATGCGAAATTCCAGATAGATGTTGTGGCCGGTTTCAGCGAGAGCCTCGGTAGCGATGTGTATGACATCTCCATACACGAGGAGTTTGATGCCTCGAAGAGCTATGTCGGCAATACGGTTGTGTGGGAGCATCTTGCTTACGCACATAAATACTCGGGAGGCTACTACGACTGTTGCGATGTGAGTATGACGCTAAAAAATCCGGATGCCGACTTCGACTTCGTAAATAATAGCGATATTCACGACCCTGTACCTACGCCGGTGGATAAGGGCTACTCAACCACTCACGATCCGGGTAGCACGACGCTCGGAGGTTCAATAACGGGCGGAGGCTCGGTCGGCGCATCGGGTGTGTCGGGCAGCGCATCGGGTACGTTTAGTTGCAGCTTTACGCTGCCTCGTAACACCGTTACTACGCCGGAGGATGCCATGCCTTTGTCCTACGAGGGTAAGCACAATAATGTGCATTGGAAATACGATGCCGATATTACGCTCTACGAAGTTCACAATACACTCAATCCCTACTTTAATGAGCCTAACTCGATTCTCTACAACAACTATGTAACCAATCAGTGTCTGACCTTCGAGGTTAAGCATACCAAGGAGCTGAATCTTGGTGCTACGCCTGTCTATCTCGACACGAATCTCTGCTTTACGACCTACCACGAGTGCGCGGCTGACGATAATGAGCGTAACCGCGAGTGGCAGAGCCATAAGTTCCGTATGAGCTCCTATATGTTGCCGTCGGTATCGCGCTACTTCGAGGACTACACGCCGAAGGCTCACTCGTCGGGCCCTGTCGATGCAGCAGGTGGCTGGGCGCAGCTCGAATCGACGATGATGACCAACAACAATTACTATGCTCTTGCGGGCAACTACCTCTTCCGCTCGCCGACCGAGGAGGGCCTTCTCAAGGTGGCCGAGCGATATTGGGATGAGACACTCGATATATTTACGAATGGCAACTATACCGACAAAACGCTCTACGACTATGTCATCACGTTGCAGAACTCGAAGGGTGACCGCCTCAAACGAGGCCTCTATATTCACGACGGCATCTGGGAGCAGGTGGATGATGTTGAGCCGTATATCGAGGCATTAGGCAAGTAGCCTCGAAACACTATCATAGAATAAGAGTCTGTCTGACCTTTCGAGTTAGACAGACTCTTGTCCTAAAGTAGCCACGGCCCGCCGTAATCCCAATATTTTTTTTGCAAGCGAAGGCCGAAAAATAGAATAAAACTGCTAATTTTGTATATCAATTTGTCGTCAGGGCGAGATGGTGCTACGGCAATGAATAAGAGTGGATGTTGATAACACAATGAAAATCTGAAAGATATGAACGCTTACAATCCTAAACCGATAGATTTGTCGGATGTAGAACTGACCGAAGATTTGAACGAGTTGCGTGAGGCTATTGCCGAGAATGCTCACGAAATATGGGCCGAGGGGCGTCAGGCCGAGGGTTGGACCTATGGCCCGCAGCGCGATGATGCGAAGAAGGAGAACCCGTGCATGGTTCCTTATTCGGAACTTCCCGAGAGCGAGAAGGAGTATGACCGCGATATGGCTATGAAGACCATCAAACTCGTGAAGAAACTCGGCTACGATCTTGTCAAGCGCGAGGAGACCGAACTGTATAAGATGTTGATGAGGCAGTTGCGCGAGCGACCTGTGGTATATCACTGCCCAAAGTGCAATACCCCTTATCTGCAACATTTTATCTTTTGCCCTTCTTGCGGCAAGGAGCTGAAGTAGCCCGTAAAAAGAAGGTGTGTGATTATGGATGGTGGGCTGAAAAAATACGATATCTTTATTAGCTATCGTCGCAGCTCTTATGAGACAGCGAGTCTTATAGCTACGCGTTTGTCGGCGGCGGGTTATTCGGTATTTTTCGATATCGAGTCGTTGCGCTCGGGCAAGTTCAACGAGCAGTTGTATGAGGTGATTGATGGCTGCAAGGATTTTATTGTCGTGCTGTCTCAAAATGCGCTCGACAGGTGCGTGAACGAGGACGACTGGGTGCGCTTGGAGGTGTGTCGTGCGATGGCCGCCCGCAAGAATATTGTGCCGGTGATGCTCAGCGGCTTTGAGTGGCCGAAGCCTATGCCAAAGGGCATGGAGGAGTTGTGTAGCTACCAAGCACTCTCGGCCGGCTCTATCGAGTTCTTTGATATGGCGATGGAGCGGTTGCAAAAGCGATACCTTTATAGCAAGCAACATATTAGGCTTGGCAAAATTGCCAAATGGCTCGGTGCGTGCGCCCTCTCGCTATTGGCGATTGTAGCGATACTGTGGGGTGTAATGATGGTGCTGTCGCGTGATGTGTGCGTGAAGTATGCAACACATATAGTCAAGAATGCCAGCGATGTGCATACTATAATAGAGGAGAATCAGTCTCTGGCCAAAGAGTGGGCGGTGTTTGACAGGACAATCGAGGTCGAGAGGCGTGCCGAGCGCGTGGCTTTGTTGCAGGAGCAGATGATTCAGCACATCGATTTGACCGAGAAGAACCTGCGTAGTGTGTGGATGGTCGATTCGACTGTTCTTAATATATCGTCATACCACAGTTTCCTCCTCTCGCTGAATGGCCTCAATGCCGAGAGTATAGCTATGTCGCCTCTTGTGGCCACGATGCACTATAAGGAGTATCTGGATATGTTGGAGCAGATGAGTTGTGCTACACATGAGCCAAATGCGCACAATAGGCGGATTATCAATACGCTGCTGGAACTGTTCGAATACTCGACGAACTGCTACTATGCCGCTTTGTTGGGTGAACTCTCGTTGTTTCCCGAATATTCACGTCAGGCCTACAATGAGTTGTCGTTGAATTGGACATACTTTAATGCCATACCATACGAAATAGGTATGAGCCAAGAGTACTACGAGCGTATTATCAAGGCCGAAGGCGAGAAAGCGAGCCAGGCAATAGCTCGTCAGAGGAGCATTATCCAGGCCGAGAGCGACAGGCTGGATGATATAGAGCGAGCGGTAGAGACAATGGATCAAGAGATTCAGCAGAAGAGTGCAGAGATAGAGGCCGAGCTTAATGCAATATCGAAGGCCGTCGAGTCGAGTGCCAATTAGTATATGTTACAACAGAAAAATCGGGCTTCGGAATCCGAGAAAAGCGACTATCTTCGTCACAATAAACGTGTAAAATATAGAGATATGACCAGTGTAAAAAGTGAAAATCGTGTAGTGTGGGTGGATTGGATGCGTGTGGCCGCCTGCTTTATGGTGCTTGTCGTGCACGCCACAGAACCCTTCTATCTCGGCGGTCGGGGTTCGCAAATATTGACCGAGGCTGATGCCTATTGGTCGGCCCTCTTCGACTGCCTTGTACGCGCGTGCGTACCTCTGTTTATCGTTGCATCGAGCTATTTGCAGTTCCCGCTGCACTACTCGTCGGGCGAGTTTATGCGCCGCCGTGCGGTGCGTGTGTTGGTGCCGTTTGTGCTGTGGAGCGCTGTTTATGCCTTTGTGTGGGGCAATCCGACGGAGAATTTCCAAAATCTGCTGCTCAACTTCAACTACTCGGCCGGCCATCTGTGGTTCGTCTATATGCTCCTTGGCGTATATATGCTTATGCCGCTCCTCTCGCCGTGGGCCGAGAGGGTTGGCAAGCGCGAGTTGCAGGTATATCTCGGCATCTGGGCCTTTACGACGCTTATACCTCTCTTGCGAGATGTTGTTGCCGGTGCTGCGCCGACGGTGATATATGGGGTGTCGGGACTTCCGCGTCAGGCCCTCACGCCGCTGTGGGGTGAGGCGAGTTGGAATGCATACGGCACATTCTACTACATTAGCGGCTTTGTCGGCTACCTGCTTCTCGGGTTGTACTTCCGTCGCTTTGTCGGCGAGCTGTCGTGGCGCAAGACGTTGGCTATTGCTCTCCCGTCGTATCTCGTCGGCTTCGCAATCGCGTTTGGCGGTTTTATACGTCGTGTGTTCGAGAGCGCCGAGGGTGTATTTCCCGTTGAGGGATTGGTCGAGAAGGCCGTGTGGTGGGAGACCACTTGGTGCAACGATACGGTGGGCGTGGTGCTGATGACCGTAGCCTGGATACTACTCTTCAAGAAGGTAAAGTGCAGTGGCTCGCTCTACGAAAAGGTGCTGCTGCCTATTTCGAAGGCGAGCTACGGAATATATCTGCTGCACCTGCTTCTGCTTGTGCCTATCTGCGGTGCTATCCGCGAGTGGCTTGGTCTCGGCCTTGACGGGTGCCTCGGCGTATGGACGACGCCAGTGCAGATAATCCTCTCGGCTCTTCTCGGCTTCTCGGTTTCGGCTATTGTGGCCGTCGTGTTGCAGCGAATACCGAAAGTGGGCAAGTATATTGTCGGATAGCTATATGTTTATAAAACAAGCACGGCCCTCGCTTCGAGAACCGTGCTTGTTTTATTTGTGATCATCGGTGCTACTTGACGATCAATGGCTGTATGATTGTGTGGTTTTGTCTCATATTCATCTTGGCAATAAGGCGTATTGCCTTCACTGGCTTCGTCGGGTAGAGCGTGGCGTAGCCGTACCAGAGCGAGGCGGCCTTCTCGAAGGTGCTGCCGTCGTAGCTTACCTCAACGTCACCCTCGTTAATCAGGTAGTTTGTCGTGTGTGAATATCCGGTGCGCACGGTAATAGAGTAGCATTCGAGCGGCTCTTCGAAGGTGTAGAGCACCCAATCGCCAACCTTCGCTCCGCGGTCGGTCTTCCACTTGTAGTGCTCGAGGGCCGGGTGGAAGTCGCCATAGGTGAGATTAAACGACGAACTGACCTCGTACTTCGGCGAGAGCTCGGCGTAGTAAGCCTCGGCTCCAACCTTCTTGCTTATGCCCATATCTCGGCGCGAGTAGAAGAGCGTGTATTTGGCCACGTCGGTCGAGAGAGGTGCGCGGTATTTGTAGCTCTTGCCCGTGCGGGTATCCTCGTAGTAGAGAGTCGAGCCGTCATTTACCGAGGCGGAGAGTTTATCGCCCTCGACCTTCACAACCGGTGTTTCGAGTCGATGCTCCAGGCCGAGAGCCGTGAGTGTTTTGCTCCACGACGAGGTCATAAACTCGGAAAACTCCTCCCAGTTACGCTTGTTATGACACCAGCCAATCTCGGCAAAGGCCGAGAAACGAGGATAACACATATAGTTGTAGTAGGTCATCTCGTCGGTGGTGTAGCCCTCGGTGGTGTAGTGCTCCCAATTGTTGCGGCCGGCACCCCAATATGCAGCCTCTACGCCTATGATGTTGGCTATCTGCTCCTCGGTGAAGCCGAGCTTGTCGAAACTCCAATCGACGACGTGCTTCGTGTCGAATGGGAACGACCAATTGTGTCCAACCTCCGAAGCTGACTGACGGGTGTCGAAGTAGAACGACTCGCCCGGAATAACGATGGTAGGGTAGCCCTTCTTCGTGGTTTGGTGTGTCCACTTGATGTTGCGCCAAGCATAGACAATGGTCTGCTTCGATAGCTTGCCGCCATCGATCGCTTCGTCCCATACGGCCGGAATCTTGTTGTAGCGCTTGACGATTTGGCGCACACGCTCCATAAATATATCCTGGAACTCGGCGCCCATCTTCACGCCGCGCTTCTTGGCCAATGCCTGACAGTCGGGGCACTGCTCCCATGTCTGGAACTTCACCTCGTCACCACCGATGTGGATATATTTAGATGGGAAGAGCTCGGCTATCTCGCGGATAATGTCGTCGAGTAGCTCGTAGTTCGACTCCTTGGCCACGCACCATACGTTGCGGTATTCGTAGCCATTCGATTTACTGAGGTCGGGTTGGAAGTTGCAGAGAATGTCGGGGCGTACCTTCGCAATGGCTCCACTATGGCCCGGTACATCAACCTCCGGTATCATCTCGATATTGCGGTCGGAGGCGTAGGCTATCAGCTCGCGCATCTGCTCCTGCGTGTAATAGCCGCCCCACTTGTAGTTGTAGAAGTTGTTGTGTGGGCCAATCTTCGCATCGCCACCACGGAAGCCTCCCTCTTGGGCGAGCTCGAGGTGCGACTTAATCTCCATGCGGAACGAGCCGTTGTCGATAAGGTGAACGTGGCAGACGTTTATCTTGTGTATTGCGAAGATGTCGAGTAGTTCTTTGAGCTCCTCCATCGTGTAGTAGTCGGACGACATATCCATCATCATACCACGGTAAGGGAAGCGCGGAGAGTCCTCCACCTCGATGTGTTGAGCAGCCAGCGGGAGCTCGACCTTCTTGGTAAATACCTCGTATGGAAGCAGTTGCAAGAACGACTCTACGCCGTAGAGCACACCCGCGTAGTCGCCACCCTTGATCGTTACGCCCGTGTCGTCAATCGTAAGGGTGTAGGCCTCCTTGCCCAGTGCATTCTCAATGAGTAGCCGCACGCCATTCTCGGCGCAGCACTCCGTGCCTCGCTTTGCGAATGGCACATACTCGCAGAGGATATCGGCCACGCGCTCTACGCTCGCATCGTAGCAGAGTACAGTATTGTGGTTGATGCTATATACTCCATCGTGGTAGGTAGTCTTTGTCGGGCGCGGCAAAATCTCGGCCGTATTGTTCAGTCGGGGCTGCGGTGCGCTCGTACAAGCCGCCATCAGCAGAGCCGTTACGGCAAGTAGTAAAGTTCTGGTCTTCATTGCCTTGGTTTTTAAGGTTGCAAAAAAAGAGAGCCTATCCGTCATCGTCTTCGGAATAGGCCCTCTGGTCATAGTGGCTAAATATTACTTCAAAGCCTGCTCTACGGCAACGGCAACAGCAACGGTAGCACCTACCATTGGG
>JAFVRC010000030.1 GCA_017504485.1 Alistipes sp.
AAGGCTCAAAAGTGGCTCGATGGTGATTATGATGCTCAAACCAAGGAGCAGGTAAAGTCATTGATGGAGAACAACAAAAAGGAGCTTATCGAGAGCTTCTACAAGGATCTGGAGTTCGGTACGGGTGGTCTGCGCGGCATTATGGGCGTGGGCTCGAATCGTATGAATGTCTATACGGTAGGCTTCGCAACGCAGGGTTTGGCCAACTACTTGGTGAAGAACTTCCCGGGTGAAGAGATTCGTGTTGCCGTGGCGCACGATTCGCGTAACAATTCGCGCCTCTTTGCCGAGCGTGTGGCCGATATCTTCGCTTCGAATGGCTTCAAGGTCTTCCTTTTCGACGAGTTGCGCCCTACGCCGGAGCTCTCGTTTGCCATCCGTGAGCTGCACTGTCAGTCGGGCGTGATGGTTACCGCATCGCACAATCCGAAGGAGTACAACGGCTATAAGGCCTATTGGAGCGACGGCTCGCAGGTTACCTCGCCGCACGATGTGAACATCATCAAGGAGGTCGAGAAGATTACCGAGGTGTCGCAGGTGCTCACGGGTAAGAATGGTGAGAACATAACTATTCTCGACGAGAAGTTCGACGAGAAGTATCTTGCCAAAATCAAGGAGTTGCAACTCTCGGCCGAGAGTGTGGCACGCTTCCACGATATGAAGATTATCTATACGCCGCTTCATGGTGCGGGTGTACGCCTTACGCCTGCCTCGCTTCGCAACTTCGGCTTTACGAATGTTATCTCGGTGCCGGAGCAGACGGTGCTGGACGGCAACTTCCCGACCGTCGAGTCGCCAAATCCGGAGAATCGCCCTACGATGAAGATGGCTATTGATTTGGCCGAGAAAGAGCAGGCTGACCTTGCGATGGCTACCGACCCCGATTCGGATCGCGTGGGCTTGGCTCTGCGTAACTCGAAGGGTGAGTATGTGCTCCTGAACGGTAACCAGACTTTGGTGCTGCTGATGTGCTACCAATTGACACGCTGGGCCGAGCTTGGCCGCATCAAGGATGGCGACTATGTCGTTAAGACCATCGTTACGTCGATGATGCCTGACGCTGTGGCAGCGGCCTATGGTGTGAAGTGCTACAACTGTCTTACGGGCTTCAAGTATATCGCAAAGATTATCCGCGAGAACGAGGGCAAGACGCAGTATATCGGTGGTGGTGAGGAGTCGTTTGGCTACCTTGCGGGCGACTATGTGCGTGATAAGGATGGTGTGTCGGCCTGCTCATTGGCTGCCGAGGCAGCCGCGTGGTGCCGCGATACGAAGGGCGTAACGCTATACGAGTGGTTGCAGGACTTGTATGTCAAGTTCGGCTTCTACCGCGAGGGGCTTGTCAATGTTGTTCGTGAGGGCAAGGATGGAGCCGAGCTTATTCAGAATATGATGGTCGAGTATCGCGCTAATCCTCCGCAGGAGATTCTCGGCTCGAAGGTTGTCGAGATTTACGACTACAAGACCTTGGAGTTAAAGAACACCGTGACGGGCGAGGTATCGCCTATTCCTGGTATCGAGGATAAGAGCAACGTCTTGCAGTGGATTACCGAGGATGGAACGAAGGTTTCGGTGCGCCCTTCGGGTACGGAGCCGAAGATTAAGTTCTACTTTGGTGTTAAGGCTACCCTGCCGTCTGTCGAGCAGTTCGACGAGGTGCAGGCAGCGCTCGATGCCAAGATTGAGGCTATCAAGGAGGAACTGAAGTTGAAATAATGAACTCAAAGCGGTCGAGTAGCTAACCTATAAACGAAGTATAATGAGTAAAATTAGAAGATTTATAGTTGCCACCGTTGTCCTGCTGTCGGCTGTGGCCGTAGAGGCGCAGCAGCAGGAGATTCGTGTATTCTCGCACCGCGGAGGCCGTATGGAGTTCGATGAGAATACGATGGCGGCCTTTCAGGCGAGCTATGATGCCGGTTATCGTGGCTTCGAGGTGGATATACGCCTTACGAAGGATGGCGAGTTGGTTGTTACGCACGACTCGACCTTGGAGCGCACGACAAATGGTTCGGGCAAGGTCGAGCATAAGACGGCCGACGAGCTGCGTGCTTTGCGCACAAAGAAGGGCGGTAAACTCGCCTTTCTACCCGAGTTGCTCGATTGGCTGAAGGACAAGAAGGGACTCTACGTCGAGTTTGAGATGAAGACCAAGCCCGAGGAGCTATACCCCGAGCCTGTTTTGCAGGCCTACTGCGACAGACTCTATGCAATGGTTATGGCCGACAAGCCTGCCGATGCGGAGTATATCTTCACATCGAGCGACTATCGCGGCTTGCGCTATCTGCAACAGAAGTATCCGGGTGCTGATTTGCTGATGATTACGGGCAAGCCGCTAAACGATGCGACAATCGCCATGGCGAAGGCCCTTGGTGTGAAGCGTATTGGTGCAAAGATGCCGGGCACTACGCGCGAGGCAGTCGAGAAGGCGCATAAGGCGGGGCTTGGTGTAAGCCTCTGGCCGGGCTATACGACGGCCGACTTTGTGCTGGGTGCCTATCTGGGTGCCGATTTTATGTGCACGGATATACCTGTCGCCGTCAAGAAATTTGCGGCAGAGTCCACCCCATGGCTTAACGTTAAATACTAATTAATACTAAACACATGAAGATTATGAAGACAATGAAAATGATTTTGTTGGCTGCGCTTGCATTTGTCGCAGTAGATGCCTATGCGCAAAGTAAGGAGATGACAATTTTGGCCCACCGTGGTGGTTGTGGCGAGGGCATGGAGAATGTGATTTCTACATTCCAGAAGAGTCTCGATGCAGGCATCGTGGCCTTCGAGCTCGACGTGCGCCTTACCAAGGATGGCAAGATAGTCTTGCAGCACGACGATACTCTCAAGCGTACCGCAGGCCTCGACAAGTGCGTTGAGGATATGACCGAGAAGGAGTTGCGTGCCGTGACGCTCAAGGATGGCTCGAAGCTCGCCTTCCTCGATGAGGTGTTGGCCCTCTTCGCCAAGTATGACGGCGTATTCGTGGAGTTTGAGTTGAAGACCAGGAAGTATAGCGATGAGTTGCTCTATGGCTCCGGCTATATAGATAAGGTGGTGAAGCCTGTGTTGAAGGCAAAGGCGAAGAACTCGACCTACTGCTTCACGTCGTTCGATACGCGTCCACTGCGCTACATCCGTGAGCACTATCCAGCTGCCGAGACGACTTATATCACAGGCCAAGGCTGTACGCCTGAAACTATCGCTATTGCCAAGGCTATCGGTGCTACCCGTATGGCTGCCCATATCGCTCGCACTTCGCGTAAGTCTATGGAACTTGCTCACAAGAACGGCCTCCCTGTTAACCTTTGGCCCGGAAAGAGTGATGATTCGATACTCTTGGCGTGGTCGCTGGGTGCTGATATTCACTGCACGGACTATCCGGTGCATTTGAAGAAGTATGCCGCCGAGAACTGCAAGTGGATGAAGATTAAATAATCGCTACACAAACTTTAGACAGATTAGGGGAGCCTCGTTACGAAGGCTCCCCTAATCTTATAATGTAGGTATAGGTGTGCTATACGCAGCCCTGCGCCATCATCGCATTGGCCACCTTCATAAAGCCGCCGATGTTGGCACCCTTCACATAGTTGACATAACCATCCTCCTCTGTGCCGTACTTTACGCACACCTCGTGAATATTCTGCATAATGGAGTGTAATTTCTCATCAACCTCCTCCTTGCTCCACTTTATGCGCATCGAGTTCTGCGACATCTCCAAGCCCGACGTTGCCACGCCGCCAGCATTCGAGGCCTTGCCCGGAGCATAGAGTATGCGGTTCGTGAGGAATATGTTGATAGCCTCGGGGGTAGATGGCATGTTTGCACCCTCGGCAACGCAGATGCAGCCGTTGTCGATGAGTCGCTGTGCTTCCTCGCCGCAGAGCTCATTCTGCGTAGCGCAAGGCAGCGCGATGTCGCACTTGATGCCCCACGGACGCTCGCCGGCGAAGTATTGAGCCGACGGATATTTGTCACAATACTCCTTGATGCGGCCGCGAAATACGTTTTTGAGCATCTTGACATAGGCGAGCTTATCCTCGTCGATGCCCTCGGCGTCGTAGATGTAGCCCGACGAATCCGACAGCGTTACGACCTTTGCACCGAGTGCCGTAGCCTTCTCGCAGGCGTGCTGTGCCACGTTGCCCGAGCCCGATACCAACACAGTCTTGCCCTTGAACGACTCGCCGCGCGTGGCGAGCATCTGCTCCGTAAAGTAGCAGAGTCCGTAGCCCGTAGCCTCTGGGCGCAGGAGCGAGCCTCCCCAATCGAGCCCCTTGCCCGTGAAGGTGCCCGTAAATTCGTCGCGCAAACGTTTGTATTGTCCGAACATAAAGCCTATTTCGCGAGCGCCAACGCCTATGTCGCCAGCCGGAACATCGGTGTTGTGACCGATGTGGCGTTGCAACTCGGTGATGAACGACTGGCAGAAACGCATAACCTCGTTATCGGAACGCCCCTTTGGGTTAAAGTCCGAGCCGCCCTTACCACCACCCATCGGGAGCGTTGTGAGCGAGTTCTTGAACGTCTGCTCGAAGGCGAGGAACTTCATAATCGATAGGTTCACCGAGGCGTGAAAACGTATGCCGCCCTTGTACGGGCCGAGTGCCGAGTTCATCTGCACGCGGAAGCCGCGGTTAATCTCTATCTCGCCGCGGTCGTTGAGCCACGGCACGCGGAATATAATTACTCGCTCGGGCTCGGCTATGCGCTCCAATACCTTCAACTTTTGCAGCACGGGGTCGGCCACAATATATGGCGCGAGCGACTCTGCAACCTCGCGCACCGCCTGATGAAACTCCGGCTCATTTGGGTTCTTGGCCTCGATGTGTGCCATGAACTCCTTTACCCACTGTTTTTCCATATTTTCCATAACCTAACTGAAGATTTTCTCTTTCAAATCGACACAAATTTATATATTTTTGAGTGTCGTTGTACAAATTATAGGCCTCTTTTTTTCGACAAATTGTTAAAAAAGTCTCTGTCTACAATACTCGAATGAGATTTATACCGTCGCGTAATGGCAGTATGATGCTCTCCACGCGGCTGTCGTGCAGCACATATTCGTTGAAGGCGACAATTTCGGCTGTCTGTTTGTCGCGTCGTTCCACCTCTTCGACAACTTTGCCGTACCAAAGTATATTGTCGGCCAGGATAAACGAGTTGCTATGTACGAGATTGTGCTCGAAGAGCATCTCGTAGTAGGCTCTGTATTCACGCTTGTCGCCGTCGATAAAGACAAGGTCGTACTGCTCGTCGAGCCGTGGCGCAATATCGAGAGCCGAGCCTATGTGTTGGCGTATCTTCGAGCCGTAGCCGCTACGCTCAAAGAAATCAGCAGCAATGGACTCCAACTCGTCATCCACCTCGCAGGTATCGATTATGCCACCTTCCTCCAATCCGGCAGCCATTGAGAGGGCCGAATAGCCCGTGAAGGTGCCTATCTCGAGTATGCGACGTGGTTGCAGCATACGCACGAGCATCTCCAAGAACTTACCTTGAATATGGCCCGATATCATTCGCGGGTTGATTACGCGCAGGTAGGTTTCGCGCTCCAATTCGTGCAAGAGAGGCGATTGTGGCGACGACATCGCCTCGATGTATGCATCAAGTTTATCCATAACAATCTATCTATATAGTAGAGCTGAGGGTGCAGCCCACACCTCATTTGCTGTTTCGAGTATCTCGGAGGCCGATACCGCATCGATCTTGCGATATACCTCTTCGAGCGTATCTACCTCGCCGTGTGCCAAAAGACTTTTGCCCACGCCGAGCATATAGTTTTCGCTGCCCTCGGTCGATATGGCCATCTGTGCGATAAACTGCCGTTTGGCCTGTGCGAGCTGTCGCGTAGTGAGGCGTGTCGCCTGCAACTGCTTGATTTCGGAGGCTATAATCTCGCGGCAGCGTGCCGAGTTTTCGTGGTCGGAGCTGAAGTATATGACCGCAATGCCGCAGTCACAGTAGGCCGTATAGCTCGCCTCGATGTTGTAGGTAAGGCCCTGCTTCTCGCGCACATTCACGTTGAGGCGCGAGTTGGCCGAGGGGCCACCGAGGATGTTGGTCAGGAGCGAGAATGGCAGTCGCTTCTTCTCGTTGAGACCGTAGGCACGGCTGCCGATGATGCAGTGTGCCTGATGTGTGTGGCGGTTGAGGCTTTTGTCGAATGGTTGGTATGGCGATGGTGCCACGCGCTGATATTGGCGCGAGGTGGTCTTGTAGCCGCCGAAATATTGCTCGGCCAACTCCACAATGCGACGTTCCGAAATATTGCCTATCGAGGCAAAGACCATTTGATCGGTAGTGTGTGTGCGCTCCGTGAAGCGGTGTATAGCTCGGCTGTCGATACGCCGTAGGTCGCGCGGCGTGCCGAGGATGTTGTGCCCCAACTCCGATCCCTCGAAGAGCATATCCTCGAAGGTGTCGTAGATATTGTCCATTGGTGAATCGCGGTAGGTGTTTATCTCGTCGAGTATCACCTCGCGCTCCTTGTTCAGCTCGTTGTCGGGAAAGGTCGAATGAAAAACCACGTCGGAGATAAGCTCCGCGGCTTTGCGAAAATCCTCGCGCAGCACCGTGGCGTGTATGGTTGTATCCTCCTTGGTTGTGTAGGCATTGAGTTCGCCACCGCGATTTTCGAGGCGGCAATTTACCTGATGAGCCTTGCGGTGTTCCGTGCCTTTGAAGAAGCCGTGCTCGGCAAAGTGCGCAATGCCGTGCTCCGAGGCGAGCTCGTCGCGGCTGCCGGCATTGATAGCCAGGGCACAACGTGCTACACCGCTCTTCGTGCGGCGATGTATGCCGCGTATGCCGTTGGAGAGTCGATATGTGTAAAATTCCTCCATCGCAGTTCTGTTATAGGTGTGCCTTCAAAAATCTACCCGTATAGCTCTCCTCGCAGGTCGCAAGGTCGCGCGGGTTGCCTTCGAATACTACTCTGCCGCCATTGTCGCCTGCTTCGGGGCCGAGGTCTATGATATGGTCGGCACATTTGATGACCTCCATGTTGTGTTCGACGATGACTATCGTGTGGCCGTGCTCGATAAGCGCATTGAAGGCGTGTAGTAGTTTGTGTATGTCGTGTATGTGCAGTCCGGTGGTTGGCTCATCAAAGATGAAGAGCATATTGCGGTGCGCACCGCCCTCTTTCGATAGGTAGTAGGCGAGCTTCACACGTTGGCTCTCGCCGCCCGAGAGAGTCGAGGAGCTTTGGCCGAGCTTCACATATCCCAAACCTACCTCTTGCAGAGGTCGTAGTCGCTCGACAATGCGGCAGCAGGTGCTGTTTGCTGCATCCCCACCGAAGAACTCTATTGCCTCGTCGATGCTCATATCGAGCACGTCGCATATTGTACGCTCGCGATACTTGACCTCCAAAATCTCATCCTTGAAGCGGTGGCCTCCGCACGCCTCGCACGTCAGCTCTACGTCGGCCATAAACTGCATCGAGACTTTGATTTTTCCCTCACCCTGGCACTCCTCGCAGCGACCTCCGGGGGTGTTGAACGAGAAGTTGGCCGCGCCGATGCCGTTGTGCTTGGCGTATGGCTGCTCGGCATAGAGGCGGCGAATCTCGTCGTAGGCCTTGATGTAGGTCACGGGGTTTGAGCGCGACGATTTGCCTATCGGGTTCTGGTCTATCATCTCTACGGCCGAGATGAGCGACGTGTCGCCTGTCAGCGAGTCGAAATCGCCCGGGCGGTCGCCATTCTCCATCAGGGCACGTCGCAGGGCCGGATATAAGATGCCCTTTGCCAACGATGATTTACCCGAACCGCTGACACCCGTGATGCAGCTCATCACACCGAGTGGTATGCGTATATCTATGTTTTGCAAATTGTGCTCGCGACAGCCGCGTAGCACTATGTAGTTGCGCCAAGGGCGTGGCGTTTCGGGTGCTTCGATACGACGACGCCCCGTAAGGTAGTCGGCCGTGAAGCTTCCCTCGGCAGATAGAAGTTTTTCGAAATCGCCGGCAAATACAACCCTGCCGCCATTCTCTCCCGCTTCCGGGCCCATATCCACGATGTAGTCGGCTGCGCGTATAACCTCCTCTTCGTGCTCGACAACGATAACCGTATTGCCCATGTCGCGCAACTGCTTGAGTACGCGAATGAGTCGTGCCGTATCGCGCGGATGCAGGCCAATGCTCGGCTCGTCGAGGATGTATAGCGAGCCGGTGAGGTTGCTGCCCAATGAGGTGGCGAGGTTTATGCGCTGGCTCTCGCCTCCCGAGAGGGTGTTGGATGCGCGATCGAGCGTGATGTATCCCAAGCCGACGTCGCTCAAGTAGCGCAGGCGGCTGACAATCTCGGCAATAACGCGCTCAGCGGTTGTCGTATCGTAGCTGTCGAGGTGCAATGTGTCGAAGAAACCGAGCAACTCATCCACCGTCATACGGCACAGCTCGGCGATATTGCGGCCGCCAACCTTGACGTATAGAGCCTCCTTGCGTAGGCGTGTGCCGTTGCACTCCGGACAGATGGTTTTGCCCGTAAATCGAGCTTTGAGCACGCGATACTGTATCTTGTGACGTTGTGAGTCGAGATGTTCGAAGAAGGAGTTAAGCCCCTCAAAATGCTCGTTGCCGAGCCATAGCAGTCGCCGCTGCTCCTCGGTCAGACGATGATAGGGCTCGTGTATCGGAAAGTCGAAAAGGTATGCGCTATTGACCAACTGGTCGCGGAACCAGCGCATTGTATCGCCACGCCAGCAAGCTATCGCGTTGTCGAAAATCGAGCGCGACTTGTCGGGCACGACCAGATCCTCGTCTATGCCCGTCACCTTGCCCCATCCCTCGCATCGAGGGCAGGCTCCAAGCGGGTTGTTGAACGAGAAGAGGTGCTCGGTTGGTCGCTCGAACTCTATGCCGTCCATCATAAAGGAGGCATTGTAGGTAGTGACACTCTCGCCTTCGATAATCGTACAGCCGCCTGCGCCGTAGCCAAAGGCACGCGATACGGACTCTCGCAGACGTGTCAGCGTATCGTCGTCGTGGCTCACGCGAATACGGTCAATGACGATATATACGCCTTCGCCTCTGTCAGCCGTATCGACACGTTGCAGATACTCCTCGATTAGCTCCATCTCGCCGTTGAGGTATATGCGGTTGATGCCCTCCTGCACGAGCTTCATCAGTCGCTCGATGATGCCCTCGTCGTTGCGGAGCTCCATAGCTACAGCCACGGCGATGCGGGCTCCGTCGTCCAATGCAAGGATGCGCTCTACGACATCGTCAGTGTCGTAGCATCGCACCTCGCAACCCGACACGGGCGAGAAGGTGTGACCGGCTCGCGCAAAGAGGAGTTTGAGGTAGTCGTATATCTCGGTCGTCGTGCCGACGGTTGAGCGCGGATTGCGCGACGATACCTTCTGCTCGATAGCTATTGCGGGGGCTATGCCCGTGATAATATCGACATCGGGTTTCGATATGCGGCCAAGGAATTGGCGTGCATAGGATGAAAGGCTCTCGACGTAGCGACGCTGTCCCTCGGCAAAGATGGTGTCGAAGGCGAGGGTTGATTTGCCCGAACCGGAGAGGCCCGTAACGACGACAAGCCGCTCGTGCGGAATATCTACCTCTACGTTCTGCAAGTTGTGCACTCGCGCTCCCTTTATGTATATCGAGTTGTAGGCCATGGCTATAGAGTCTCGATTGTTACCCCCTCCACTTTGCCGAGTTTGGCGATTAGCTGCTCGGCCTCGCTTTCGCGTATGCTGAGATGCAGGGTGCAGAGGTTGTCGAAAAGTTGGTGGTCGATGTGTGGATTCATCTCCTTGACTACGCGCATCACGCCATTCATCGCCACATACGAGAAATCGACCTTTATGCGCCTATCGACCGTACGCTCGACGATGCGGCTTGCGGCGATAACCTCGGCTGTGGACTCCTTGTAGGCTTGGATAAGCCCCGATACTCCCAATTTCGTGCCACCGAAGTAGCGCACAACTACCACAAGGCAGTTGGTCAGCTCAGCCGAGAGAAGCTGTCCCAATATAGGTTTGCCGGCCGTGCCGCTCGGTTCCCCGTCATCGTTGGCGCGGAAGAGCTCGCCGGCGGCACCAAGGCGGTAGGCATAGCAGTGGTGCGTGGCATCATAATACTGCTTGCGCAGAGCGTCAAGCAAACCCTTTATCTGCTCCTCGCTCTCTACCGGATAGGCATAGGCAAGGAACTTGCTGCTGCGCTCCTTATATATCGCTTCGGCGGGCTCGGCGATGGTTCTATATTGGTCGTTGGGCTGCATCGTACTATCGGTTATCGTATTTTGCGGAACAGACGATTCCAACGTATCCCCTCGCCCTCCTGCTTCGAGAAGGCTATGAAGAGAGCCTTGCCTACGATATGATCCTCCGGCACAAATCCCCAGAAGCGCGAGTCGGCCGAGTTGTGGCGATTGTCACCCATCATAAAGTAGTAGTCCATCGCAAAGGTGTAGTCCTGACGAGGTTTGCCGTCGATGTATATCACGCCGTCGCGCACCGTGAGCGAGTGCTGCTCGTATTGTTCGATGATGCGCTCATAGAGAGGCAGATTCTGCATCGTAAGCTCCACGGTGGCTCCGCGTGCCGGAATTACGATAGGGCCATAGTTGTCCTGTGTCCAGCCCCACGCCGCAACGTGTGGATAGCTATCCTCCGAAGGTTGCTGATTGTCATAACGTACAATCTCCACGACGCTCTTCATAGCGGCCAACTCGGCGGCCTGCTCTTCGGTGAGCGACATATAGTAGTAAGGTGCTGAGCCGTTGTACTCGCGCACGTCGAGCCGCTCGATGGCATAGCCGGTGAGTGGCGATGAGGTCTTTACGATGTAGAGGTGCTGACGTGTTGGCATAGGCTCCTGCGGTGCACCGTTGATATAGACCTGCGTATTGCGTATCTCGAGCGTATCACCGGGTACGGCTACGCATCGCTTGATGTAGTTTTCGCGCTTGTCCACGGGGCGAGCAATGACGGTGTAGTCGTTATAGAGGCGACGTCGTCCCTCCTCCTTGCCGTAGTGGTTGGTGTATTCGCGCAAAACGTCGTAGTAGGTTACGGCCTGATTCTCGACCAACACCGTATCGCCGGCCGGAAAGTTGAATACCACAACATCGTTGCGCTCCACCTTGCCGAAGCCGCGCAGACGGTGGTAAGGCCACTTTATGCACTCGGAGTATGACTTGCTCTGCGAGAAAGGCATCGTGTTATAGACAAACGGCATGGCGACAGGCGTGTTTGGCACTTGTGGACCATACGACAGTTTGCTGACGTAGAGGTAGTCGCCTATGAGAATCGTGCGCTCCATCGACGAGGTAGGCACAACATAGAGTTGGAATACGAAGATGTGAATCAACGTAGCCACTACCGTTGCCCAAACGATAGCATCAATCCAACCGTAAATCGAGTTGTAGAGTGGCGATTTGGCACGCAAGGCATCGTTGTGTCGCCATACATAGCGATAGAAGAGCCGCGAGATGTAGTGGTCGTAGATGAGCGGCAGGCCGAGCAACATCCACAAGTTGCCGCTCCATACCGTCGTGAGCAGTACATAGGCTACGGCTGCTATGCCGAAACGAAACCATCTGTTTTTGAGTATCTTTTTCATATGTTATTCGGTTTTGAAGAGGTCATCCATCGTGAAGTTGCCGCGTTTGCCGCATACGAACTCCGCAGCCGCCACAACGCCCTTGGCCAAGGCCGTGCGGCTTGTAAGCGAGTGGTGCAGCGAGAGCATATCCTCGGCCGACGTGTAGGTTACGGTGTGTATGCCGGGAACGACTCCCTCGCGCAGTGAGGTAATCTCGATATCTTGCGGTATATTGCGCTCCGCTTCGCCCTTCTGTGGCTCGATGCAGTGCCACGACTGCTTCGATGGCAGTTGTTCGATAATCTGTTCGGCGAGAGTTATGGCTGTGCCGCTCGGCGCATCTTTCTTCTGCGTGTGATGCACCTCCTCAATAGCTACGTCGTAGCCCTCTACGCGGCTCATTAGCGCAGCGAGGTAACGATTTACGCGAAAGGCGATATTGACGCCGAGCGAGTAGTTCGAGGCGTACATAAAACAGCCGTCGCGATTCTCGCATAGCGAGCGCATCTCGCCGAGGTGCTCGGTCCAGCCTGTTGTTCCGCTAACCACCGCAACACCCGCTTCGAGACAGGTGCGGATATTCTCCAATGCCGTATGCGGCGTGGTGAACTCGATGGCAACATCTATGCCTTGCAGATGCTCTGCATCGAGGTCTGCGCGATTGTCAAGGTCGATTTTGAGCAATACCTCGTGGCCGCGACCGAGCAATACCTGCTCGATTTCGCGCCCCATCTTTCCGTATCCTATAATTGCAACTTTCATAATCTTTGCGTGTTGAAATCTTTGAGGTGCAAAGATAACGATTTTGTGCGAAATAAAAAAGACAAATGCTATTGCATTTGCCCTTTGTACTTCACATTGCTGAGGAATAACCCCTGCGCCGGAGCCCCCGTGGAGCATCGCGAGAGGTCGCGCGACTTGACAATTTCGCGGAACTCCTCGACCGTGTAGCGACCACGCCCTACATCGACAAGCGTGCCGACAATAGCGCGTACCATATTGCGTAAGAAGCGGTTGGCGCGGATTCGGAAGCGTAGTGTTGTCCCCTCACGCCACCAACGAGCCTCATAGATGTGGCAGATATTTGTCGTATTGTTCGAGTTCAGTTTGGCGAATGACGTGAAATCTTCGTACTCGAGCAGTGCGGCAGCGGCCTCGTTCATGCGGTCGAGGTCGAGCGGCACGTTGTAGTACCACGACGTATGGCGCAGAAATGGCGACTTCGAGGTGGCGATGATGTAGGTGTATTCGCGCTCAACGGCATCGAAACGGGCGTGTGCGTTGTCGGCAACGCGCTTTATGCCGAGTATTGCAATATCGGCCGGAAGAATTTTATTGAGTTTATAGACAAGCTGTTCGATGTCGGCAATCTCTGCCTCGGAGTCGAAGTGTGCGACGTAGTACGAGGCATTTACGCCCGTATCGGTACGCCCCGCACCGACAATCTCGGTCGGGCAGTGTAATAAGGTCGATAATGCCTGCTCGATACACTGCTGTACGGATGGCTGATCGGGCTGTCGTTGCCATCCGCAGTATGCGGAGCCATCGTATTGCAGCTCAATAAAATATCTCATAGCATCGAAATCTTTACTTTACCTGCGCGGCGGCCTCCGCTATACCCTCGTACATCGTTGGGTGTGCGTGTATCGTTTCGGCGATCTCCTTTGCGGTAGCTCCCAAAGCCATAGCGAGTGATGGCTCGCCGAGCATTTCGACGATGTTGCCGCCTATGATATGTGCGCCAATCAGGTGCTTGTCAGCATCGAAGATGAGCTTTACGAAGCCGTCGCGGTCGCCTGCAGCCATAGCCTTGCCCGAGGCGGCAAACTGAAAACGCCCCACGCTGTACTCTATGCCGCGTTCTTTGGCTTGTTGCTCGGTGATACCTACGGCTGCAACCTCCGGCGTTGTGAAGATACACGACGGGGTGAGCGCATAGTCGATACGCTTCGGGTTGAGGCCGCAGATGCGCTCAACGCAGTTTACGGCCTCGGCCGAAGCTGTATGAGCAAGGGCCGGCGTGGCGATAATGTCGCCCACGGCGTATATATTGGCAACCGAGGTGCGGAACTCGCCATCGATAACTATTTTGTCGCGCTCGATGGCTATGCCGAGACTCTCTAAACCGAGATTTTCGATATTCGACTTTATACCCACAGCTGAGAGGACAATATCGGCCTTTAGACTCTCTGTGCCGCGTTTGCCTTCGACCTCGATGGTCACTCCGTCAGCCTCAATAGTAGCACCTTTGACTGCTGTGCCGGTCATCACCGTAACCTTCTGGCGACGGAATGCTCGCTCGGCGACGGCGGCAACCTCGGCATCGCACAGAGGCATAAGCTGTGGCATGTACTCAACTATCGTAACCTTTGTGCCGAGGGTGGCATATAGGCAGGCAAACTCGCTGCCGATAGCACCCGAACCAACGACAACCATACTCTCGGGTAGCTTGTCGAGCAAGAGAGCATCACGCGAGGTGATTATGCGCTGGTGGTCGATAGGCAGTGCCGCTACCTCGCGAGGCCGTGCGCCCGTGGCGAGGAGGATATTCTCGCCTTCGAGCAGTGTTGTGCCCTCGGCTGTTGCGACCTCCACCTCATGGGCCGAGCGTAGTGTCGCTGTTCCTGTGATAACCTCTACATTGTTGCGCTTGAGGAGCATTTGCACGCCCTTGCCCATCATCTCGGCCACCGTGCGCGAGCGCTTGACCATAGTTGCAAGGTCAGGCTTTACGTCGCCCTCAATGGTTACGCCATAGGTGGCTGCCGTATGGCAGTAGTGATATACTTGTGCGCTTTTGAGCAGGGCTTTGGTAGGTATGCAACCCCAATTGAGGCAGGTGCCACCCACCTCGGCACGCTCAATGAGCACTACCCTCTTGCCGAGCTCGGCTGCGCGAATTGCACCGACATATCCTGCCGGACCTGCGCCTATGACAATCAAATCGTAGTTCATGCTATTCAAAATATGTGTCGTTGCTAATACAAAGATAGTGACATTATTCGATTTTACGCAAGGAAATATAGAAAAAGTACCGAACATTTGCGGTGTCCGGTACTTTTCTGATATCTACGTTGTTTGACTATTTGAGTTCGTACTCCATAACTTGTGTCTTACCCTTCTTGTCCTTGTAGGTGATACGGTACTTGCCCTTGAAGCCGCGGAACTCGACGTTGCCGCTTTTGTCGGCCTTGACGGTGGTATTGGTCTTCCACTCGTGGTTGATAAGCTGGTCGAGAGCCCAATATACAGGTTTCTCCTTCATGTCGCGCGTGAAGATACCCGATACGGCAGGTTCGCCCTTCAAGCCGCAGCCATCCACGGTATTCCACCAAGTGATACCCATCATATTCTTCTGTGAGAACCACAGACGGTAGAGGTTCTGTGCCAAAATTGCCTGAATCATCAAGCCGCGCTCGTCCTGCGATGGCGATGCGATGGTGATCTCGCTCATGTGTAGTGGCAGCCCTGTTTCCGAGGCCCAACCGATATACTTACGCACCTGCGCAGGAGTCTGATTCTTTGCACCTTCGGCCATAGCCAGACACTTCTTCGTGCTGAAGATGTGCATCTGGATACCCATGATGTCAATCTTGCAGCCGCGCTCTTGCAATCGCTGAACTTGAGCTGTGTAGGATGGGTGCCTGCGGAAGTCGTTTATATTGAGTTTTACATCTTGTGGGAAGTACTTCTCGGCCCACTTCAATGCCTTGTACGGATAGTCGCCGGTCATAAGGCTGTAACGGCGGCTACGCGAAACAGGGAAGTTCTCGGGAATCCACCCTTTTGCATTGTCGCTGGCGCTCTCATTCACGACATCCCAGCTCTGAATACGGCCCTTATAACGCTCGGCAATCTGCTTGATGCGATTTTCCCAAGCCTCATCCATAGCCTTTGGGTAGTCGGGGAAGAGCTTGGCTATCTCCTCCAATGAGAGCTTCTTCCACGTCTCGTTGCCCTTCTCGGACTTGTTAGCGTACAAGTTCTTCTTGGTGAATAGAGTCTTCCAAGTGGCAAACTCGGCCGGTGTCATCAGGTCGGTCCACCAACGGGCTATACCATTACCGCGCGAGCCCCATACGAGGACGTGGCCGTGAGCGCGAATACCCTTCTGCTCGCAGAAATCGACTATTTGATCGGTCGAAGGACGACGCCAATGGAATTGACTCTGCGGGTTAGTGCAGTTGTTCCACCACTCCTCGGTGTCGTTTTCGGCAGTCTCGAAACGCACTGTTCCGCGCTCCCACTCGAGGTGTGGCCAATAGAACGGAATGGTCGCCGAGTTGAAGAGCTCGCCGTAAGAACGCTTGTAGCGGTCGTTGTACTCCTTCTTGCCGAGCTGGTTAAAGTTGAAGATGTGCGCACCGAAGATAAACTCGTGCGATACCTGCTCAACCTTTATCTTGCGATTGCGGCCAAGATCCTTGATTGCGAATTTCGCATCGGCCTTGCGATACTTCTCGATGTCGGCATCAATGCGGGCCTGCTCCTCTTCGTTCCAATGCTTCCAATATGCTTCGCTCATATAGCCCTTTTTATCCTCGGCAAACGAGCGCGGGAACTTGAGTTGTTGTGCGTGTACGATATTGGCTGCCAATATGACAGCCAATACCATTATACTACATCTTTTCATGTGTGATGTGAGTCTATTTGAGTTCGTACTCTACAACCTGTGTCTTACCCCTCTTGTCCTTGTAGGTGATACGATACTTGCCCTTGAAGCCGCGGAACTGTACCTTGCCACTCTCATCGGCCGTGACTGTGAGGTTGGTCTTCCACTCGTGGTTGATAAGCTGGTCGAGAGCGTAGTACGAAGGCTTCGGCTGCATCTCGCGGGTGAAGAGGCCCGAAACAGTAGGCTCTTTCTTCGCACCACAGCCATCGACAACATTCCACCAAGTGATACCAATCATCTTCTCCTGCGAGAACCAGAGACGGTATAGCTGCTGCGTGATGATAGCTTGGCGCATCAAGCCCTGCTCGTCAGGCGATGGAGCGGTGATGGTAATCTCGCTCAAGTGGAGTGGCAGACCGGTCTTGTTTGCATAGCCGATATACTCACGTACCTGCGATGGAGTCTGAATCTTCTTGCCCTCGGCGATGCCCTGGCAGAGCTTCAGGTCGAAGAGGTGCATCTGAAGGCCCATGACGTCAATCTTACAGCCACGCTCCAAGAGTCGGTTGGTCTGTACCGTGTAGCTTGGCTTCTTGAAGTAGTCGTTGATGTTGAGCTGAACATCTTTCGGGAAGTATTTCTCGGCCCACTTCAACGCCTTGTACGGGTAGTCGCCGTTCATAACGCCGTAGCGGCTCTTTGCAACAGGGAAGTTCTCGGGGATAAAGTCGGCATAATCATCCTCGGCACTCTCGTTTACGACGTCGTAGCTGTGCAGACGGCCCTTGTAATGCTCGGCAATCTGCTTGATACGGCTTTCGAGAGCATTGTCCAGGTTCTTGGTGAAGGTCGAGAATGCGGCGGCAGCCTCGTCGAATGACATGAACTTCCACTCGCTCGAAATCTTATCCTTGCTAGCCCAACGATTTGGCTCGTTAGGGAAGTAACGCTGGAACGATGCCTGCTCCTCGGGCGACATCAGGTTCTTGTACCAATAAGGCATCTGCCACTTGCGGTTGCCCCATACGAGAACGTGACCATGCATACGGATACCCTTGCTCTCGCAGAACTCGACAATCTGGTCGGTCGAAGGACGACGCCAATGCAGCTCTGCATTCGGGTCCTTGCAGTTGTTCCAGAACTCCTCGGTGTCGCGATGCTCGGTGGCAAAGCGAGGCTTGCCCTGCTCCAACTCGAACTCTTTCCAATAGAAAGGCACGGTGGCGCGGTTGAAGAGCGTGCCGTAGAGCTCCTTGTAGCGGTCGTTGTACTCCTTCTTGCCGAGCTGGTTAAAGTTGAAGATGTGCGCACCGAAGATAAACTCATGCTCCACCTGCTCAATCTTCACGTCGCGCTTGCGACCGATGTTCTCGAGCACCAACTCGCCGTCGGCCTTACGGTACTTCTCGATGTCGGCCTCGATGCGGGCCATCTCCTCGGGATTCCAAATCTTCCAATACTCCTCGCTCATGTAGCCGGCCTTATCTTCGGCCTGCGAGCGTGGAAAAGTTGGTTGCTGTGCCACGACGGCTGTGGGGAGAAGCAGCGCACCGATTAAGCTCAAAAAAGTCTTCTTCATAATGTTTGTTTTTTAGGTTTGACAATTGGCTTTTTGCAAAATTGTCGAAAACCTTTGAGAAAACAAAATATTTTGTGCTAAAAGTTCACTACTTTTACGATGTTACCGTTATCTTCGACGACAGCGCGTTTCCACTTCTCGGAATAGCCCGGTTGCTCAATCTTGTCGGGGATGTTGCAGCCGTTTCCGTTGTCGATAAATCCCTTCTCGTTTTCGGCTTTCACATTGCCGTCGATATACTTAACGAGGAGATACTTGTCGAGCGTATCCCACTTTTGGAAGAGTTGATTGGCCGTGAATGTCGAGTAACCGGTCAGAATCTTCTGTGCCTTTTTAGGTGAAGCGGTGGCAACCTTCGCATCCACCGAGGCAATCTCGGCCAAACGCTCGTTCTCCCACTTATCGACCTCCTCGCGCACGCGCTTACCTATGATGTCGTAGCGCAGGTATGCGAAGTTGGCGATGCGGTTTGCTACCCAGAACATCGAAGTAGGCGAGTAGTGCAACATCGAACCATTCTTCTCCGAGAGGCAGTGTGGTACCTCGGTTGTGTTGCAGTATATTGGTGTCAGTGGCGATGTGGCGGCATCATCTACGCCGAACCACAAGATGCCCGTTTTGCCCTCGCGAGCCTGGCCGCAGAGCCAAAAGCCGGTCTGCTGCGTGGCTGTAGCACGCTCGTTGCAATACTCTACGCCATCCACCTTGAAGTACATCGGGCGCCAGCGGTATGGGCACTTGTGTCCACCCGCACCGATGTCGGTAGTCATATCCATAGGCGTACCCTCATAGTGGTCGCGCATAGCGTCAAAAACCTGCTTTGGCGACACCTTCTGCGTAGGCTTCACCCACAGAGGCATACGGTTTTTAGGGTTGAGGCCCATGGCGTAGTCGGTGTATTTGTCCATGCCCTCCGTAACGGCGCGGAAGAAACTCCATACGCGAGCCTCGCAGCCGCGCAATGCGCCGAAGTCGGCCGGAGCATAGGCATCGCAGAACGAGAAGTCTTCGTCCTTGCCGCTGAAGTAGCCCATCTCGCGGGCAAACGAAATAACATCGGGAGCGTAGAGGCAGTTCTTCTGGTCGTTGAGCGGGAAGGTTGAGATACGCGATTGGTTAGCGTGCCCCGACACATATCCATCGGGAATACGACGAGCAACCCACACGATGCCCTTTCGGAGATTGTTGCCTTTCTCGTCAAGTTTTGACCCCTTGCCGATAAGCTCCATAATCCACGCCTCCTCCGAATCGGCAATCGAGAAGGACTCGCCCGAAGATGCGTAGCCGTAGCGATTGGCCAAGAAAACTATGGTTGCGATAGCCTCACGAGCCGTTTTTGCTCGCTGTAAAGTGATGTAAATCAACGAGCCATAGTCCATAATACCATGCTTGTCCTCCAACTCGTGACGACCTCCGAAAGTTGTCTCGGTAATGATAAGCGAATGCTCGTTCATGTTGCCTACGGTAGCGTATGTTGGCACAGCCGATTGCTCGATAATGCCGAGATAGCGACCCGTATCCCACTCATATACCGGCATTGTCTTTGCGCGTTGGCGACCACCTTCATGCTTGTATAGTGCGCCATAGAGTTGGTGCGAGTCGGCCGCGTAGGTGACCATCACCGAGCCATCGGTCGAGGCTCCGCGTGTAACGATAAAGTTAGTGCAGGCGAGGGCCGTGGCTGTGCCGGCCATGAGGGCTAATGCTAAAATAAATCTCTTCATTGTCTATCGGTTATTCTATTTCTCGATGAGGATGGTTGTCATCGACCAAGTGTCCATCGGCAGACTAACCATCATATATTGATTTTTGTACTTGATTTGCAGCGTTTGGCGCTTTTGGGGTTTGTCGGCAGCGGCGATGCAGACCACATAATCGCCGTTAGGATTTTGGAATGCAATGGCAATCATATTCTTGCTTGGCTGGTCTATGTTCAGAATCTTTGCGCCGCGCTCAACGAATGGCGAGAATTGACGGAACACGCGCACCTGCGAGCTCTCTGTGAATTTGCCATTCTCGATATCAATCGTAAAGAGGCCGGCGCATGGGTGGCGACCTACGTTAGGCTGTCCGTTCTCGTCGAGAACAAGGTTCCACGACGAGTACGACGAGCAACCATTGTTCAGTGCACCGAAGATATAGTCGGCCCACCACTTCTCGTCTTGCACGTCTTGTGCGGCAAACGACGGGCCGCGCTCGGTGAGGTGCATGGCCATTTTAGGGTACCTCTCACGTACATTTGCAATCATTTCGGGCTTGCCGTTGTAGGGGTGCCAAGCGATAGCATCGGTATTGCGCAGTGCGTTCTTATCCTCCAAAACCTCATTTACGCGCTCGTAGGCATCGTAGTTGTGGTCGTGAATCCATATCTTGGTGTCGAGACCTGCCTTCTTGAAGGCCTGTGGCATATACTTACCGACTAATTGCGCCTCCTGTTTGGCCGAGATGAGCGTTGCAGGGCAGCCTCCCATCTGGTCGGTGAGTGGCTCGTTCTGCACGGTTACGGCGTCGATATTGATGCCGTGCTCTTTGTAGGCCTTCAAGTATGCGGCCCAATAGTTTGCAAATGATGGCAGGTGCTCGTCGAGGAGCGAACCGCCGCACATCTGTCCGCTGCTCTTCATCCAGCCCGGTACGCTCCACACTGACGAGAAGATATATGCGTCGGGGCGGTACTCGGCGAACTTCTTTATGAGAGGAATCATATAGAGTTCGTCGCGTGCCACCGAGAAATTCTTCATATTGACATCGCCCTTGGTGTCGTTGTAGTTATAGAGTTCGGTGGCGTAATCGCTCGCGCCGCAATTCAAACGAATAATCGACATATTCAGGTCGCGCTTCGAGAATACCTTTTTGAGAAAGCTGCGACACACCTCCGGGTCAATCTGCGAGAGAAGCCAACACGAAGCGTCGGTCATCGATACGCCGATGCCGAGGTAGTCGTGTGATGGTGTGGCGGCATCGAGATCGATCGGTTTGTGCAGTGCATAGTAGTGGTGCGTGAAAGGGGTGTTGCGCACCTCGTGGATAGGCTTATGCTTGGTCGCCTGCAAAACCTTAACTTTAATCTCGCCTTCGCGCGGAACATAGGACTCGGCCGATGCGGTTAGAGCAACTGCAAGAAGAGTAAGTGTAAAGAGTAACTTTTTCATAATGTTATTATTTATAGGTTGTTAGTATCTGTTTCCGAAAATCGATGAGCCGATGCGTACCATCGTCGAGCCGCACTCGATGGCTATCATGTAGTCGTCGGACATGCCCATCGAGAGGGTGTTGAACTCGCCGCCGAAGTGCTGCTTCATCTCGGTGTAGTGAGAGGCTAACCGATCAAAATCGGCACGCACGACAGTCTCGTTGTCGGTGTTCGTGGCCATGCCCATCACTCCGCGGATGCGTATGTTGTGCAGTGTGGCGGCCTCCTCGCTTTGCAGATAAGCGACAAGCTCATCGTAATCCCATCCGCTTTTGCTCTCTTCTTGCGCGACGTGTATCTCGAGCAGAATATCTACTACCCTGCCGATGCGCTCTGCCTCGCGATTGATGCACTCCATAAGGCGACTGCTATCGACCGATTGGATGAGCGAGATGAATGGCACTATTGCTCGCACTTTGTTGGTTTGTAAGTGGCCAATCATTTGCCACTCAATATCTTTTGGCAGTGCTTCGTGCTTTACAAGCAGCTCCTGCACGCGACTCTCGCCAAAGATACGTTGCCCCGCCTCGTAAGCCTTCGTAATGGCCTCTACGGGGTGGAATTTCGATACCGCAACAAGCTCTACGCCTTGTGGTAGCGATGTGTGCAACTCCTTTATTTTTTCGCCTATATCCATTTATCTGCAAAATTACTTTACGCGCAGAACCTTGCCTATCTGTAATACGGCAGATGGCTTGATTCCGTTCAGTCGGCATATGGCTGCCACGGTGGTGTGGTTCCTCGCAGCGATTTTACCCAGGTAGTCGCCACTGCGCACCTTGTAGTAGCGTCGCTCGGCCGATAGCGCAGCCTCCTTCTTGTCGGCATCGGCCAACAGTTTCTCGCCATTCCAATCCTGCTCGTACTTCGAGTAGATGCTGAAATAGGAGCGTTTCAGAAGTAGGTAGTCGCGACGCAGTTCGCCCGTGCGAAAGTTGATAATGCGCTCGGGGTCAAACGATTGTCCCATGTATCGGCACTCGAAGTGCAGGTGTGGGCCCGTCGAGCGGCCCGAGTTGCCACCAAGCGCAATAGGCTGACCGGCTACTACCCTGTCGCCCGCCTCGACCAATCGCTTGGAGAGGTGCCCGTGGTAGGTTTCGAGACCATTGTCGTGGCGTATGACGACGAGCGTTCCGTAGCCCGTTTCAGTCGCTTTCGAGAAGCGCACGCGACCATCGAATGCCGAGCAGATGGTGTCGCCCACCTTTATGGCTATATCTATGCCGTTGTGATTGACGCGGCGGCGTAGTCCGTAGCGCGAGGTTATACGGCCGATATGCGGATAGCGGTACGAGCGCAATGAATCGACCAGCTTGATAGGTGTAGCTGCAGGGATTGACGAGAGTGCCACTTCGCGGTAGGGCGAAATCTTCTCGGTGTCCCAATATGCGGTATAGACCGTCGAGTCGGGTTCGATTTCGGCCGTGCGGACGTAACGCCACGAATTGTCGTTGAAGAGCACAATCGAGAGGCTCTTGTCGGCCGTTGGCAGCGTATCGACCACAATCGCCGACTGCAACTTCTCAATTGGTTTAATTGCTAATGAATCAAGCGGATTGGCAGTTGCAACCGCCACGCCAAATAGTGCAAATATGGATAATCGTATTCGTTTCATTGATTTTCTGTTTTTAGTAGCTGCTCGGCGGCCTCTAACGCCTCGTAAAACCCCTCACCCCACTTGCGAATGATAGGCTCGCGGAGGCTCTTGTACACGGGTATGCCGAGCTTGTAGCCATTCTCGCACGCCGACTTGCAGATGCACCAACGATGGTAATTGAGTCCCTCGCCGCCGCTGCTGAATTTAATGACGCGAATTGGATAGAGGTGGCACGATATAGGCTTTTGGAACGAGCATTTGCCCTCGTGAAAAGCCTTGTCGATGGCACACAATGCCACTCCTTTATCGTCGTAGCAGGTAAAGGCGCACTCGCCACCATTGATAAGCGGTGTGGTGTAGTCACCCTCCACATCAACTACCATAAAGCCCTGACGCTCAATGGCAGCAATGCCTTCCGCAGTCATATAGGGCTTGTAATTTTCGTACTCCTCTTCGAGTATATCGACCTCTTCGATTTCGAGCGGAGCCCCCGCATCGCCCTCGATGCAGCACGCCCCCTTGCACTGCGCGAGATCGCACGCAAACTTCTCGGTCAAGAGGTCAGTACTAACTATTTTGCCTTCGATTTCAATCATAAATTCTTTTGTCTATGCCATCGTGTCGGCTATCACCAAATCATACAACTCTCCGAGCGAAATGCCTGCCGTGCGGGCCTGCTTTGGAACGATGCTGCCGCTTGACATTCCCGGAATAGAATTAACCTCGATAAGGTAGGCCTTGCCCTCCTCGGTTACGATAAAGTCGATGCGGACAATGCCGCGACAACGACACGCCTTGTAGGCCTCGACTGCCGCATCGCCAATCATCTCGCTCCACTCCTCCGAGATTGGTGCAGGTGTAATCTCGTCGCTCATGCCCTCGGTGTATTTTGCCTCGTAGTCGAAAAATGCCTTCTTTGACACAATCTCCGTAATCGGCAGAACGAGCGTCTTATTCTCTGTTATAAGCACGCCGCAGCCGAACTCACGACCCGTGATGCACTCCTCAATCAGCACCTCCTCGCTCTCGGTAAATGCCAGAGCCACAGCCTCCTCAATCTGCTCCACTTCGGTAACGCGCGTAACGCCGAAGCTCGAGCCGCTGGCGTTAGGCTTGACGAAGAGCGGTAGCCCCAACTCTGCAACAATTGCCTCGGCCGAGTATGTCTCGCCTCGATGCAGAAAGACCTCGCGGGCGACGTTTATTCCTCGCTCGGCAACGGCACGCTTGGTCGAAACCTTATCGAAGGTGATTGTCGAGCTGACCTGCGAGCACGATGAATACGGAATACCCATCATATCGAGGTAGCCCTGCAACTTGCCGTCCTCGCCCGGAGTGCCGTGGATGATTATCAGCGCATAGTCGAACTCGGTGCGCTCGCCCTCGACGGTGAGCGAAAAATCGTTCTTATCGACCTCGTAGCGGCGACCGTCGGCAGCCGTGTAGGCCCAACTGCGATGGTGCAGGTCGATGACCTTCACGTCATATTTTGTGGCATCGAGAGCCTCGCTTATCTGGTGTGCACTATTGAGTGCAATCTCGCGCTCCGAGGAGTCGCCACCCGCCAAAAGTGCTATTTTAAGTCTTTCCATATCTATTTGTATAACCTATTCTGTATAATGTAATGAGCGACCTCTGCGCTCAACTTGTCACTGAAATCCTCGCCCTCGGCAATCATCGAGCGGATATCCGTGGCCGCAAAGTCGAAGAGCGGCGCATTGCTCAAAAAAGTAATCTTGTCGGCAAACTTATCGACCGAGTACCCCTCGCGCGGATAGACCAGCAGTGGGTAGTCGCTGAGAATCTCCTTGTATTCGCGCCACTTGTCGAAATCCTCGATATTGTCTGCGCCAAGCAGTATCGAGAACTGCATCTCTGCACCGAAATTCTCGCGCAGGTAGCGCAGCGTATTGATGGTGTACGACGGTTTCTCCAACACAAACTCCACGGCCGAGACCTTAATCTGTTCGGGATAGCGCGAGGCTTTGCATGCTATCTCACACATCTCGTAGCGCGAGAATTCGGGGGCCAGGCCCTGCTGCTCCTTGAATGGGTTTTGCGGCGACACGATAAAAATCAACTCGTCGCACAACCCCTGCTCGACCACCCACTCCGCGAGGGCGATATGCCCGCGGTGGATGGGGTTGAATGAGCCGAAATATAACGCTACACGCTTCATAAGTGCAGAATTACTTTGCGAGGAATGTGTCGATGATTGCACGAGTCTCGGCTACAGCCGTGGCGAGAACGTCGTTTACGACCGTGTGGTCAAAGTGCTCGGCCTTCGAAATCTCGAATTCGGCCTTTGCTACGCGTTTGGCGATAACCTCTGCCGAGTCGGTGCCGCGGCCAACGAGTCGCTTCTCGAGCTCTTCGACCGATGGCGGCATAATGAATATGGAGCACGCCGCTTCGCCGAAGATGCGCTTGAGGTTAATGCCGCCCATCACATCGACATCGAAAATGATAACATTGCCCATCGACCAGATGCGCTCCAGCTCGCTTTTGAGTGTCCCGTAGCAAGTGCCGGCATAGACCTCTTCCCACTCGACGAAGCTGTCTGATGCGACTTTGGCGGCGAACTCCTCGGCCGTGAGGAAGTAGTAATCTACCCCATCCTGCTCTGCGCCACGCGGCGCACGCGAGGTGGCCGAAATTGAGAACTCAAATTGCGGATAGTTTTGCAGTAGCTCTCGTACGATGGTCGTCTTGCCCGAGCCGCTCGGTGCCGAAAATATGATAAGTTTTCCCGTCATGGTATCTCCGATTTTGTGTTACAGAATATTGAGCACCTGCTCCTTAATCTTTTCGAGTTCGTCCTTCATCTTCACCACGAGGCACTGTATGTCGTGCTGGTTGGCCTTCGAGCCGGTGGTGTTGATTTCGCGCCCCATCTCCTGCGCTATGAAGCCGAGCTTGCGGCCCGCAGCCTCCTCCGAGGCGGCCACCTCGCGGAAATACTTGCAGTGGTTCAAGAGGCGCACGCGCTCCTCGGTGATATCGAGCTTCTCGATGTAGAAAATCATCTCCTGCTCGAGGCGGTTGCTATCGACCGCTACGCCCATCTTCTCAATCTCCTCGCGGATGCGTGTGCGAATCGCATCGGCACGCCCCTCCTCGAATGGGGTTATCTCGGCGCGATATTGCTCTATGAGGCCTACGCGGCGCAGCAGGTCGGCGATAAGCGTTGCTCCCTCCTGCTCGCGGAAGGCGTTCAGACGCGCGGCAGCCTCCGTGACAGCCGTAAGTATGGCTTGCAACTCCTCGGCCGTGGGCTCGGCAGCCTCCGTTGTGACGATATTGGGCATACGCATCACTGCGGGCAGAATGGCATCATACGAAGCCTCCACACCCGAGGCCGCCAAGGCGTCGCACACCTCGCGCAGATATGTGCGGAAGAGAGCCTTGTCGATATGTGCCGCACTCTCCGCCTCGCCATTCTCGACAGTTACGATAACATCTACCTTGCCTCGCACGAGGGCCTTCTGCACGATGTTGCGCACCTCGTACTCGGCCGCACGATAGGCCGACGGCATACGCAGGCTCATATCGAGCTGTTTGGAGTTGAGCGAGCGAATTTCGGCCGTTATGTGCTTTGTGCCGACTGTTGCTTCGGCCTTTCCGAAGCCGGTCATTGACTTTTGCATGCTGTATATATTTTTTGTCTTTATAAACTTGTTTATAAACTCAACTCACAAAGGTATGAAAAAACAGCGTTTTAGACAAATAAAAAAGCCGAGCTTGTTGCTCGACTTTATGAAATAATCGTTTTTGAGGCCTCTAAAAGCTCTGGAACGACGACCAATTGGTGTTGCTCTCGGCCGCACGCTCGATGTTGTCGGGCAGATTGGCGAAGAAGTCAAAGCCTGTCCAAGTCTCCACTTGGTCCACCGATACGGCGTAGTTCGTGTAGCTGTCCGAGTAGGTCTTGTGGTCGAACCAAAAACCTATGGTCGAGGCCGATGTTACCGTGCCGTTGCTGTCGGTCGTGACCTTTAGCGCAATCTTGTAAAAGTAGTTCGGTACGGGCACCTGCTTCGTGTCGTCCTGCGCTGTGGTGTAGCTCACCGACTTCGACTCGCCCACCTTCGAGAAGGCTACGCCCGTGACGATATATACCCTCTCGCTCGCCGCTACGTTTTGCATCGCCTGCTCCAACGAGTTCCAAATGCCACCGTTGAAGCTGTTCTGTATCTGTGGCACCGAGTTGGTGACATAGAATGTCTGCAACTGCATATTCTTGATGCCGTCGCGCGATGCATTGGGTATGAGGTGACCTCGCGAATAGCTGTCGTTGTACGACGAGTCGCAGAGGTTTACCTGATACTGTGTTCCGAGCAGCGGGTTGTACGACCACGAGCTAGGACGCGAATACGAGCCCATATGCTTCGCCTCGAGCGGATAGGCTACCCACATCGAGGTATAGGTCGATGTGTCGTAGTAGGCCGTATAGTTGTGCTCGCCATCGGCCTCCACCTTCAGCTCTACGGCATTCGGGTAGAGTCCACCCTTGTCCTCGCCCGGTAACTCGAGCCACGTCTCGGTTGGAACACCTCCCGTTATACCTCCGCCCGTCGTCGAGCCGCCGGTATCCTCTCCCGGGGTAGGGTCCACGGCAGGAGGGGTTGTTCCCCCTCCTGTTCCGTTACCCGTAGATCATTGAAGCTTGTAGATAACGATTTCGTTCTGGCCGCTCGAATAGCACGAGAACAAACTGCTCTGCGAGTTGTGACGCAGCCAATTTTTAGTATTTGTACCCTGTGCCTTAACTGTTGCTACACCAGCCGATGTAATTGTTACAGTCCAAGAGCTATTGGCCGAAAGAGAAGTCTCTGTTTTCAAATAGTTCTTGCTTGACGAAGCTGCATAAATATAACCCGCACCTGTGTAGAACGCAAATGTGCCTGCATTTTTACCCGCCTTCAACGTAAAGATCTGCACCTTTGAACTTGGAGTTGCAAGAGTATTGCCACTCTTGGTGATTGCTTCCTGACCACGGTTATTGCTGTTCTGTGTTGTGCTCATTGCAACAGCGTCATTCTTTGCTGCAATAATAACCTGGTCGCCAGCAGCAAGCGTCGAAGCGTCTGTCACGAGAGTCCAAACCTTTGCTCCGGCTGCGGTCTGATTAACCGTTACACTCTTGGTAATATCGCCATAAGTAACGTTGATTACGGCCGTGCGAGCCTCGGATGTTTCATTCTTGGTTACAACGAACGAAATCTGACCGTCTACGCTCAAATCGAAGTCCTCGATCCACGACGCAGCAGTAGTAGCCTCTACGCTTACACCGCTAACCGGATTCTTTAATGTGTACTCAATAGTGAATGTACCACCATCTGGCTCTGCATCTATTGTATCTTTACCCAATGTTAATACTGGCGCAAGAACTGCATTTGGATCGTACAACTTGTAGAGCGACATATTACTTTCAGCCTGTGTTGCAGATGTGTATGAACGCCAATCCTGATTGTTGTACACTGCGAGGTGTGTCGAAGCGTTCTTGTCCATGAGATAGAAGCAATTTGCAGTAGCACCCTTCTTGAACGACCAAGTGTCATTTGTTGTGCCAATACGTAAACCGTCACCCGATTTAGTCGAATACAAATAGTTCTTTGTGTTATTTATAGGTGAGAGAGCCATTGCGGTGTTGTCGCCAACAAACGACCACTTACACTCCTCTGGAACGGCACAAGAGATAGAGCCGCTTGCAATAGTGATAGCCTTGCTTGCATAAGTGGTAACAGTCTGCTTGCTTGAACCAGAGTTGTTGAGAAGAACATAGTTACCACAAATTACAACATAAGTACCAGCGGTTATATCGTCAAGCGAAGTGACGAGCTCATACAATTCTGCCTCTACAGCCTCAATTGCGGTTGTGTAGTCAACCTTTACGTTCTTGAGGTTTCCCGATGCGAATACAACATCGCTCGACAGCGTAAGATCCTTCTCGTGTGCACCCAAACCGGTGTTAGAGATAGCCGAAACCTTTACGGTGAGGTCGCTGCCAGCCTTTGCGGTGAATGGCTTAACGGCTGCGTAGAACTTGGCCGATGCGTTTGGAGCAATCTCTGCGCCACCCGTAACCGAAAGGATAGCGGTATTCGACGTGTAACCTGCGCCCGACGAGGTAAACTTCATAGCCTCAGGCTTTGCGAAGTTGATGTAGAACGAGCCAACGATGTCCTCCTCGGCGGTGAACTGAATCTCCGTAACGGTGATAGCCTCGGTGAGCTTGTTTACAACCTCAAACTCAATAAGGCTCGAGATGTGCTTAAACTCAAGCGTAGGCTGCTGACCGCCAGGAACAGCTACTGCGTAGCCGGCCATTGGGTAGTTAGTACCTGCGATGTGAGCCATCGAGTTGTTGCCATTCTGAACCTGAGCCGAGCCGGCCTTGCTTCCGATGTTGGTGTAACCCGAGTTGTCGTTCGCAGGAGTCTTGATGTACGACGAGTATGGGTAGAATGCATACCAATCGTACTCCTCCTCAAGATCCAGAGTGCCATAGAGCGAGCCCAAGAAATAGCCCTCGGCAGCATTCTCGCATACGAATGGGCTGCCAGCGTTGTTCAGGTAAGGTGTGTCGTTTACGTAGTCGGCAGTCTCGCCAACGGCGTGGAATAGGTTAATCTCATCCTTTGCCACCCACGAAGTGTTCATGTCGTTGTTAACGGTACGGGTGATTGGAGCGTAGATTGCGAAGTCGCCCTTCGCCTCGATTGCAGGAGTTACCTCCTCGTACTTTGCACAATTTGTGAGGTTGAAAGCCATTGCTATCAAACCCAACGAGAGTAAAAATCTTTTCATCTTTTTCATCTTTTTCATCTTTTTAGGGTTTGACATTAAAATTCGAGCGTTCCCTCCTCGCGTTCCCACGGGTCGATTGTCACGCCTGGCATACTTGCCTCGAAGCCCGCCTCGACCTTAATCGAACAGAGCTGCATCTCGGGAGCAGCATACGCGCCACCAAGATTTTTGAGATTGTTTTTTTTCATTTTGCGTTAAAAATTTATGATAGAGTTATAATATGCTCATAATCCGCCGCAAAGTTAGCCACAAAAAGCCACACAACCTAATAATTCGCCCTAAAAAATATTTATATTTTTATCGAGCCACGCCGCAGTGTCGTGAGAGGCCGATTTATCGCGAAACAAAAACGAATTACAGCGTCACAAGGCCTCGCCTCGCAACGCTGTAATATCTTTTTTCGAGTGGTCGTCGAGTCGCTTTACAACTTCTCGCCCTTGAGCACTACCCTCTCGGCGACATTGCGCAGATAGCGGGCGGTTTCGGGGTTGAGGCGCGCCGGCATATCGGCCTTGAACGGCTCGCCGAAGAGTGTCAGGTAGGCCACGGCAGCCGAGAGGTACGAGCCGGCATACGAAGGGTGTGAGCCATCCCTCGAGTAGAGGTCGATGTCGGGACGCTCGCGGCGTATAATCTCCCACGCGTGGCCAACGGGCGAGAGGCCCATACCGAGCTTCTGTGCCATAGCCGTAGTGTTGGCTGTGAGCACATCCTGCATGGCCTTATAGCTCGTGAAGAACTGCGGATAACCCTCGACGAGAGAGGCCAATTTCTTACCCTTGGTAGCGTTGTTGCCATCTCTGCGGCCCCAAGTCAGCTCGATGAAGCACTTGGCCTTCGGGCTATGCTTCTCGACCTGCTCCTTCATCTTGCCCATATAGCCCACGACATCCATATCTGCGCTTGTGCCGATGCGCAGTGCGTGGAGGCTCTGGTCCTGCAAGAAGGCGTAGTCGTAGCCGCCGCGCTCGACGGTCTCGCGCGAAACGTGGTTAGCCAAATGCTGCTTCATCGTATAGCCTCCGTGGATATAGATGTTGCAGTCGAGGTAGTGACCCTCGTACCACGCCATCTCTTTGAGAATGAGCGGATAGAGGTTGTGGTATGTGTAACTGTTGCCGATGAACAGCACGCGCGTCGTATCGCTCGGAATACGCTCGTCGAGCGCGAGCATCTTCGGAGCATCGTGCGTGGTGCCATAGAGCGATACCTTCAGTGGGCCCTTGCTGCACTGGCGCAGGCGCACCTGCACCTTGCCGTCGGCCGGCTGATTGTCAAGGCGCACGCTCTGCCAAGCGAAGCGAGGCCACTTGTCCGAGGTTGTCGAGTGGCAATTCACCCCCTTCTTGTTGGCTGCAAATACGGGTTTCCACTGCTTGCCGTCGAGATACTCGAGAGCGAAGTCCTGCGGAGCGTCGCTCGGCTCAACGAGGAACGGAAACCATATATCCACTACCGAGCCGGCCTTCAAACCTTCAGTAGGCATTGTGGCGAGCCAATAGTCGCCCTTCTGTGCATTGTCGGCGGCCGGATTTGCCGCTTTGCGGCCCGCAGCTACGGCGGTGGCCTTCTTGCCCACAAACTCTATCTCGCCTTGACCTACGGCGGCGTGATAGTGGCCCTTTTCGATATAGTGGGCCGTGTTCTTGGCATTGAATCGCCACTCGGCACGCGGCGCCTTAACTTGCGCCGAGGCGATTATTACCGCAGCGAGGGCGGATAGTGATAGGATAAGTCTCTTCATCGTGTTGGCCTATTTGAACGAGTGAATAACTACGCCCGAGCGCAACTTCGGCTCAAACCATGTTGTCTTTGGAGGCATAATGTTGCCCGTGTCGGCGATGTCTATCAGCTGTCGCATCGAGACAGGATAGAGTGCAAAGGCAACCTTCATCTCGCCGCTATCGACACGTCGTTGCAGCTCGCCAAGACCGCGGATGCCACCCACGAAGTCGATACGCTTCGAGGTGCGCAAGTCGCTAATGCCCAATATTTTATCGAGTACGAGGTTCGACAAAACGGTAACGTCGAGAACGCCTATCGGGTCGTTGTCATCGTAGGTGCCCTCGCGTGCTGTGAGGCTGTACCATGCGCCGCCTAGATACATCGCAAAGTTGTGAAGCGACTGTGGCGTGTATATCTCCGCGCCGAGCTTCTCGACAGCAAAGTCGGCCTCGAGGGCCGAGAGAAACTCCTCCTCCGAGAGGCCGTTCAGATCTTTTACCACGCGGTTGTAGTCGATGATGCGCAACTGCGACTCGGGGAACGTAACGGCCAAGAAGTAGCAATACTCCTCCTCGCCCGTATGTTGCGGATTTGCGGCCTTGCACTCCGCACCCACGCGGGCGGCAGCGGCTGTACGGTGATGTCCATCAGCAACATAAAGAGCCGGTATCGTGTCGAAAATCGTCGTTATGCGCTCATTGTAGATGGCGGGAACAACCCACAGCGTATGGCCAAAGCCATCCTCGGCAACAAAATCATACTCTGGCGTTGCGGTAGTAACCTCGGCAACAATAGCATCGATGTCTGCATGGTCGGGATAGGCGAAGAATACGGGCTCGATATTGGCCTTCTGGTTGCGGACATGAATCATACGGTCCTCCTCCTTGTCGGGGCGCGTGAGCTCGTGCTTCTTGATTGCTCCCGAGAGATAATCCTCAAAGTGGCAGCACATTACAAGTCCGTACTGCGTGCGGCCGTCCATCGTCTGCGCATAGACATAGTAGTGCTCCTCCTCGTCTTGGCAGAGCCAGCCGCGCTCCTGCCATGCGGCGAAATTCTCGACTGCCTTCTGATAGACCTGCTCCGAATGTTCGTCGGCGATAGGTTCGAAGTCGATTTCAGGCTTGATGATGTGTAGCAGCGAACGCTCCGTAGCCTCGGCTTTGGCCTCGGCCGAGTTCAGAACGTCATAGGGGCGCGATGCCACCTCGGCGGCATGCTCCTTCGGAGGGCGGATGCCTTGAAATGGTTTTATCCTTACCATATATTAATATAGGTATTAGATGAGGAAGGCCGGTTCTCGTTGTGCCTCCCTCGCGGTTATTCTACTTGTTTACCTGGAAGCGCGTGTCGCCGGTCTTGAAATAATCGACAATCTGGCGTGCGGCGGCAAGACCCGCGTTGATGTTCGCCTCGGCAGTCTCGGCACCCATCTTCTTCGGCGTGGCGAAGAATCGTTTGCCAAACGCTGCGGCCATCTCGGCTGCACTCTCCGGTGCAACGTCGGTGATGTAACGCAAATCCTCGCGCTCGGTCATAGCCTGCATAAGGCCCGCCTCGTCGATAACCTCCTTGCGGGCAGTGTTTACGAGTGTTGCGCCCTTCGGCATCGACATCGCAAGGTCGTAGCCTATCGAACCCTTGGTTTGCGGTGTGGCAGGGATGTGGAGCGAAAGGTAGTCAGCACGGCGATAGAGCTCCTCGACGGACGACACCTTCTCTACTCCGTCAGCCTCGAATACAGCATCATCGGTGATGAATGGGTCGTAGGCTATAACGTTCATGCCCAAAGCCTTACCCTTGCGACCAACGAGCTTACCTACGTTGCCATAGGCGTGTATGGCGAGAGTCTTGCCCTGAAGTTCGCCGCCAGTGCCCGGTGTGAGGCAGTTGCGCGAGATGTAAATCATCATGCAGAGTGCCAACTCGGCCACGGCATTGGAGTTCTGGCCCGGGGTGTTCATAACCACCACGCCGCGACGCTTGGCCTCCTCGCAATCTACGTTGTCGAAGCCGGCACCGGCGCGTACCACAATCTTCAAATTCTTGGAAGCCTCCAATACCTCGGCCGTGACCTTGTCGCTGCGGATGATGAGCGTATCGACATCTTTTACGGCCTCGAGCAGTGCAGCTTTGTCTGTATATTTCTCGAGTCGCACGACCTCATATTCGGCCTCGTGCAGAATCTCGGTGATGCCATCTACGGCCTTCTGCGCAAATGGCTTCTCGGTAGCTATAAGAACCTTCATACCTTTCAATAGTGATGTGAAATATACCACCTTTTCCTCTCTCTTTTCGTAGGTGTACGGAACAATGGTAGGCATATTGCGATTTTATTTTGTTTTAAGTTGCTCGAACTCCTGCATGCAGGCTACCAAGGCCTCGACCGACTCCTTCGGGCAGGCGTTGTAGCACGAAGCGCGGAAGCCGCCTACGAGACGATGACCCTTGATGCCGACCATGCCGCGCTCCTTGGCAAACTCCATAAACTCGGGAGCCAAATCCTCGTTGCCCTCGGTCATCACGAAGCAGATGTTCATCAGCGAGCGGTCCTCCTTTTCTACCGTCGGACGGAAGAGCGAGTTGCGCTCAATCTCGTTGTAGAGCAATTCGGCCTTCTCGACATTGCGGCGATAGATCTCCTCGATGCCGCCGATGCTCTTGAGCCACTTGAGTGTCTCATTCATCACATAGATAGGGAATACGGGCGGCGTGTTGAACATCGAGTTGTTCTCTACGTGCGTATTTACGTTCATCATCGTAGGCAGTGGGCGCACAACTTTCGAGAGCATATCGTCGCGGATGATGACGAAAGATACGCCTGCCGGAGCGAGGTTCTTCTGCGCGCCGCCATAGATAATGGCATACTTCGAAACGTCGATAGGACGGCTCATAATATCCGACGACATATCGGCCACGAGGGGTACCGGCGAGTCGATATCGCTCTTATACTCGGTGCCGTAGATAGTGTTGTTGGTGCAGATATAGAGGTAGTCCAAGTCGGTCGGAATATCGAAGCCCTTCGGGATATACGAGAAATTCTTGTCGTCGGACGAGGCTACAACCTCGACCTCGCCGTAGAGTTTCGCCTCCTTGATGGCTTTCTTCGTCCATACGCCCGTATTGACATAGCCCGCCTTTGTGCCGAGGAAGTTGGCCGGCAAGTGGAAGAACTGCGTGCTGGCACCGCCACCTACAAAGTAGATGTGGTAGTTCTCCGGAATGTTGAGCAACTCGCGGAAGAGCGACTTCGCCGAGTCGAGCACCTCCTCGAACTCTTTGGTGCGGTGTGAGATAGAGAGAATCGAGAGGCCCGTACCGTTGAAATCAACGAGGGCCTTTGCCGCATTTTCGATAGCAACGTCGGGCAGAATCGACGGTCCGGCGTTAAAGTTGTGCTTTTTCATAATTGCTTATCAATTAAGTGTTTATATTATTCGTTTTCGTTGTACTCCTTTGTTAAAAGCGGTATTGCTCGTCGAGCCTCAGGCCGAGTAGCAAATCGCGCACCGGCATACGCTTCTTGCCGGCAAGTTGCAACTCGTCGAGACTCACTACTCCATTGTTGCACGCCACTTCGATGCGGTTTTTGTTGTCCGTGAAGATAGTTCCGGCCTCCGCGGAGTGGCTGCGTGCCTCGAAGTGTGCCTTGAAAATCTTGACCGGCAGCTCTTTGTCGCCTCGGTGCAGAGTGCTCCACGCCGCAGGATAGGGCGAGAGTCCGCGCACGAAATTGACGATACGCTCGCCGTCGAGACTCCAATCTATGCGGCAGTTCTCCTTGAAAATCTTGGGTGCAGGGCGCAGATTGCCATCCTCCTGCGGCTGCTCCTCGGGGGTGATGTCGCCCGTAGCGATACGCTCGATACTCTCGATAACAAGCCCCGTGCCCATATTCATCAGGCGGTCGTAGAGTGTGCCTACATTATCCTCTGCCTCGATAGGTGTTACTCGGCGGCCGATAATTGCCCCCTTGTCTATCTCGTGGTTGAGCAGGAAGGTTGTGACACCTGTCTGCTTGTCGCCGTTTATTATTGCCCAATTTATAGGTGCTGCACCGCGATATTCGGGCAGCAGCGAGGCGTGCAGGTTAAATGTTCCGAAACGAGGCATTGCCCATACAATCTCCGGCAACATCCTGAATGCGATTACGATACCTAAATCTGGCCGCAGTTCGCGCAGGGCTTCGACAAAAGCCTCGTCGCGTAGCTTCTCTGGTTGGAGTATGCACTCGATGCCCAACTCCAGGGCGGCACGCTTCACGTCGCTCTCCTGTATTTTGAGACCGCGACCTGCTGGTTTGTCGGGCGTGGTAACCACGGCCACCACGTTGTAGCCACCCTCGACAAGGGCGCGGAGTGAAGGCACGGCAAACTCTGGCGTGCCCATAAATACTATGCGTAGTTGCTTTGCGTTCATACTCCCAAATTCGGTTTAGTTGCCTTGCGCGGCTCGTTTCTGCTCCATCTTGGCTCTGTGCTTTGCCCTCTTGGCCTCTTGCTTGGCGGCAGCACGCTCGCGGCGTGCGGCAATCTTGCGTTGCCACTTTTTGGGCAACTTCGCCTCGAAGCGTTCCTGATAGTGCTTGATACGGCCTATATACCAATCGACATCGAGCAGTGCCGAGTCGTTTGTTGCTTTGTGTGTGAGGAAGGCGGCCAGGGGAGCTAGCACGATGGAGGATATCCACATGCCGAGTAGTGAGCTCCAGGTTCCCTCCTTGGCGAGTTTCTCGCCCGAGATACTGATGACGTAGTAGATGACGAAGAATATCACCGATATAACCATCGGCATACCGAGGCCCCCCCTGCGGATAATGGCACCAAGCGGAGCGCCAAGCAGGAAGAAGATGAGTATCGAGACGGGGAGTGCCAACTTGCGGTGCCACTCATTCTTGCTACGGTATAGCTGATTGAGCGCCTCCTTCGAAGTGCTCTCGTCGAAGGAGAACATGTTGCGCGAATTGCGGGCACTTTGCAGTGCGCTGCTCCAAATCTTATCCTTCTGCCGAGCATTGAGGGCCGGTATCGAGTCGATAATAAACGCTGTATGCACCTTTCGTGAGCGGTCTATCTCGAGAGTGTCGGTCGGAGCTACGGCATCGGGGTCTTTCGAGAATATCTGCTCGCGCAGCAGAGGCGTGTAGGCTGTGGTTGTAAGGTTGCCGACGAGCATGTCGAGCGAGTCGATGTCGGTCTGTAGCTCGTTGATATCCTTCGTCTGGCTGTTGCCGCTGAACATATTCTCGTCGCTACGCTCGAAGCTGAAGCCGTCCATCGGAATCTTGCCATCCTGACGCTCGAACTTGTGGTGGCGCAGTGTGCTCTGATTGTACCATTGATTGTTACGTGTCTGCTCGTAAGTCTCGCCGTTATAGAGTGTTACGAGTAGATACTTCTTGTCGTCCGATAGGCGTATGTAGCCCGAGTCGGCAATTGTAGTCGTCATATTGCCATTCGAGGCGCGGTTGTCGTAGATGAGCACGTTAGTTAGCAGATGTGTTTCGGGATCCTGCTTCTCGACACGGATACTCATATTGTCGATGCCGTTGAAGAATAGACCATCCTGAAACTCGAGAGCCTGGTTCTGCTGCTTGATGTCGTAGATGATGCTGAACATCTTCCTGTTGGCATAGGGCACCAAATCGTTGACTATGAAGAAGCTGCCCACCGATATCAATCCGATGACTATGAAGAGGGGTCGCATGATCTTCGGCAGCGACATGCCGGCCGACTTCATCGCCAGCAGCTCGTAGTTCTCGCCGAGGTTGCCCATAGTCATAATCGTAGCGAGGAGAATGGCCAAAGGCAGGCCCATCGGAATCATATTGATTGTGGCGTAGAAGATAAGCTCGACGATAACTGCTGCATCGAGGCCCTTGCCCACCAACTCGTCGATATATCGCCATACGAAGTTCATCATCAATATGAAAATGATGATAAAGAAGGTCATGAACATAGGACCCAGGTAGGAGGTGAGTACGAGTCTGTATATCTTCTTCATAAAAATCGACCTCGGGCAGCTACGCTCTTTTGCGCAGTTCTACCCTTTTAACGCACAAATATACAATTTTTATTATTAAAAGGAACAGTGTTAAGCTAAATATTATGGCCGGACCCGACGGAACTTCGAGATAATAGCTCGCAGTGATGCCCAAGAGCGCAGCCGTGGTGGCTGTAAGTGCCGCCCAAAGGGCGATACGCGGATAGTGCTTGGTCAGCATGTTGGCTATCACAACCGGCATTGTCAGCAGCGAGATGAGCAGCACGATGCCCATTATGCGTATCGAGAGCACGATGGCAACGGCCGAGATGGTTGCCATGATATACCCTACTGCTTTGGTGTTTATGCCTGCCGCTTCGGCAAAGTCGCGATCGAAGGCCACGAACATTATCTGCCTGTGCCATAAGGTTGCACCTACGAGAATTATGGTGGTCAAGACGGCAAGGGCTATAATGTCGTTGTCGGTGACAGTTATGATGTTGCCAAACAGATAGTTGGACATCTCGCCAGACGTGTAGCCCGGGCGCAGACTCATAAAGAGTGCGCCAATTGCCATGCCTACGCCCCACACCATGCCTATAGCCGAATCTTCGCGTATGCGGCTGTTGTAGGATAGCCGCTCGATACCTAGGGCCGAGAGTATGGCAAAGAGCATCGCGCCGCCAATCGGATTTAGGCCCGCATAGAAGGCTATGCCGAGGCCGCCAAACGAGGCGTGTGTGATGCCGCCGCAGAGAAATACCATACGTCGTGCAACGATGTAAGTACCTACAATACCGCATATTATGCCTGATAGTGCGCAGGCGATTACGGCATTCGATAAGTAGTGATATTGCAGTATGTCGTTGATGAAATCCATCTCTTCTCTATACTAACGCGCAAAGATAGTAAAAATTTTGATTGTATGTGTCGGCGTTGTTGAGGGTGTTGGTGTTTTTTCGTTTTCAGTTTTTTACTATCTTTGTGCCCTGATGAGGAAGGTAAATTTTCATACGCTCGGTTGCAAACTCAACTTCTCGGAGAGTTCGACCATCGCCCGACAATTCGAGCAGGGCGGATTTGTCCGCGTGGGTGCTAACGAGCAGGCCGATATTTCGATTATCAACAGCTGTTCGGTCACCGAGCACGCCGACAAAAAATGCCGCAATATAATCCGTAAAATACACCGCCGCAACCCTAATGCCATAATTGCCGTTACGGGGTGTTATGCGCAGCTCAAACCATACGAAATTGCCGCCATAGATGGTGTGGATATCGTGTTGAGCAACAATCATAAGGGGGAAACATATCAACGAGTGGTTGAGATTGCCCAAAAGGGACGTGCGCAGGTCTATAGCTGTGATACGGATGAGATAACTTCCTTTTTTGCGGGCTTCTCGAGTGGCGACCGTACACGCGCCTTTTTGAAGGTGCAGGATGGGTGTGACTACTGCTGCTCGTACTGCACGATTCACAACGCTCGAGGTGCAAGTCGTAATATCCCGATTGCGGAGGCTGTACGACAGGCCGAGGAGATTGCCCGCGGTGGTCAGCGAGAGATAGTGATAACGGGTGTAAATACGGGCGATTTCGGCCGCACGACGGGCGAGTCGTTCCTCGACTTGTTGAGAGCTTTGGATGGTGTTAAGGGTATTGAGCGATATCGAATTTCCTCCATCGAGCCCAATCTGCTAACTGACGATATCGTAGAGTTTTGTGCCGCATCACCTAAATTTCAGCACCACTTCCATATCCCGATACAGTGTGGCTCGAACAAGATACTCGCGCTGATGCGCCGCCGCTATACGGTCGAGAAGTTCGAGGATCGCATTGCTGCCGTGCGTCGCGCGATGCCCGATGCCTTTATCGGCATAGACGTAATTACCGGCTTTCCGGGCGAGAGTGATGCCGATTTTCGCGATAGTTATAACTTTCTGGAGCGTATTGCACCATCATTTCTGCATATATTCCCATTTTCGGAGCGTGCCAATACTCCGGCCATTGCACTTCCGAACAAGGTTCAATCGTCGGTTTCGACGGCTCGCGTCAAGGAGTTGGAGGCATTGAGTGACCGTCTGCACTACGATTTCTGCAGTCGTGCCATCGGGCAGCGTGCCGAGGTGCTTTTCGAGAGTACGGAGCGCGGGGGTATGATGACCGGCTTCACAAGCAACTACGTGAAGGTTAAGGTGCCCTACAACAAGCGTTATATCAACCGAATAGTGACTGTTGATATGCTTTCGGCCGAGCCTTCGTGCGAGGTTGTGGGGCGTATTGTCGAGGATGAAGAGTAGGCCGCTCGCTTGAAAAATGGTCTAAAAATCGTTGTAAATAGAAAAAATTACTATCTTTGCCTATTATATAGGTAGGGCGAGGCGTGCTGTCTTGTGCGAAAATGGGCCTTGCCTTGTGTAAAAAGGAGTGCTATGAAAGGTATAAGCAAAAGAGTTACAGTGGGTTTTATGAGCATCGTGGCGTTGCTCTTTGTGTCGGGAATGATATCGCTCTTCGAACTGCGTACGTTGAGTAACGATACCGAGTCGATATTAGCTGCCAGCCGCAGCGATATGTCGTATGCGAAGGATATGTTGCGATACGCTCACGACCATAACCATGCGATGATGCGCCGCACGTTGTTTGGCGAGGAGGCTGCCGCTAAGGAGTGTCGTCAAGCCGTTGATGCAATGGAGGTTGCGACTGCCGCTGTGCGCAGGGATATACCTCGCGGCGTTGAGGAGTGTCTCGATACGCTGTCGCTCTACATTGCAGAGCTGCGTGCTCTGTCGGAGGAGCGACTGAACAGCAAGCCTGCGTTTGTAAAGAGGGCTCACCCTAATCTGTTGCCAACGCTCGAATCGGACTCGGTGCAGGTGGATGCTGCGCCGCAGCCGAGCGCCGAGCAACTATCAGCAAGTATTTGGTACGAGCAGGATTATGAGGTGGCCTACCGTCGTCTGACCGATCAGGTGGAGCGATATATGACACTTTCGCACGGCTCGCTTGCGCCGCGTGCCGAGCAACTCAATAAGAATGCTTATCGCTCTATCACACCGGTGTTTATATCGCTGTTGGTGATGATTGCCATAGTGCTGATGCTCTATTTCTTCGTATTGGTCTATGGCGTACGCCCGATAGTGCGCATAAATCGCTCGCTGTCCGACTACCTCGCCTTCAAACTGCCGTTCAAGGTTAAGGCCGAACTTATCGACGAGTTGCGCGAACTGAGCGACAATATCGAGAATCTTGTCAATATATCGAAAACCAACAAAAACGAGTAGGTCGTCATGCGTGTCAGCGTAATTTTGAGGTATATCGGAACAGTGATGCTCTGCGTTGCGGCCTTTATGGCCGTGTCGGCCGTCATATCGTTTATCGGGCGTGACTCGGGTTTCTACCCCCTATTGCTATCGTCGTTGCTCACGATGTTGCTGGGGTTATTCCCGATGATTTTTGTGCCCAAAACCACGGGAATATCGACTAAGGAGGGATTTGCGATTGTCGTAGGCTCGTGGCTTCTTTCGTGCGTGGTGGGTATGTTCCCCTATCTGATGTGGGGTGGCGAGTTCTCGCTTGTCAATGCGTGGTTCGAGAGTGTATCGGGCTTCACGACAACGGGAGCCTCCATACTTACGAACATCGAGGAGTTGCCGCAGGGCCTGCTCTTTTGGCGCTCGGCAACCTGCTGGATGGGAGGTGTCGGTGTGGTAATGTTTGCGCTGCTCGTTCTGCCGTCGCTCGGTACCAATAAGATGGCCCTTTCGAGCATCGAACTATCTACCCTTGCCAAGGATAACTTTCGCTATCGCACACAAATGACGGTGCGTATCTTGTTGGTTGTGTATGTGGGGCTTACGCTCATCACTACCCTGCTGCTGAAGGTGGCGGGCATGCGCTGGTTTGATGCCGTAAATCACGCTATGTCGGCCTGCTCGACGGGTGGATTTTCGACCAAGAATGCAAGTATAGGCTTCTACGACTCGCCTCTTATCGAGGCTATTCTCATCGTGGCGATGTTCTTGTCGAGTGTCCATTTCGGCATAATATACGCCACATTTACCCGCAAGGCCAACAACCTCTTCCGTTCGGAGGTAGTGCGTATATATGTGGCTATAACCGTGGTCGTGTCATTGATGATTGCGGCGAGTCTTTACGCCGCAAATATCTATCCCGATGCACTCTCGTCGTTGCGCCACTCTCTATTCCAAACCGTGTCGCTCATATCGACTACGGGCTTTGCCACGGCCAATACCAATCTATGGACTCCGTTGGCCGTCGTTCTGCTCATCAATGTCTCTATAATCTGCGCCTGCGCAGGCTCTACGTCGGGAGGATTGAAGGTTGATCGCGTGTTGCTCTTCGGCAAGGTGTTTATTGCCCGCATCAAGCAGCAACAGCACCCTAATGCCGTGTTGCGTATCCGCGTGGATGGCGTACTGCAGGAGAGTACGCAACTGCACGCGGCAATGCTCTTCGTGGCCCTCTATTTCATACTGATTATGCTCGCAACGGTAAGCAATACGATGTTTGGGCAAGATTTGCTTACGGCCTTTTCTCAAGCTGTGGCGTGTCTCGGCAATGTAGGTCCAGGCTTCGGAGCTGTAGGCTCGGAGAGTAACTTTGCCACGCAGTCTGTTGTCGTAAAGTTGCAGGATACGGTGTTGATGTTGATGGGCCGTCTTGAGATTTTCGGATTTATTCAATTTCTATTTATCAAATGGTGGAGATAGTGAAACATATCTTTCGTGTTGCGGTGCTTGCCGCAAGTATGCTCGCGCCGTGTGCTTTACGTGCCGAGGAGCAGAGAGCCAAGTATCAGGAGTTGCTGCGTGCGGCCGAGACGGCAATGCAGGTGCGTGACTCGCTCGATGCCGTAGTGGCTTCGATGCGTAATCGCTACGCGGCCAATGAGGCCGAGCGCGGGCAGCTCACTCCGCAGATTAAGGCCTTGGAGGGCGAGTTGTACAGAGCGCATAAGCGTTGCAACGAGGTGGTGCATAGCGTTGCTCTCTTCGAACACGGTTGGTACGCCTCGCATCCGGGGCAGCCGCTGCCAAAGGCCGATACGGAGACTATGCGCTCGGAACGTAGCGACAAGGTTCGTGCCGACTTGGTGCGTAATGCCTACTTCGCGAAAAACCTCTCGAAGGCCGACTATAAGACACTCTGCGATGCGCAATCGCGCGAGGTGGATGTGCAGCGCACGCTGGGTGATTTGTCGAAGGCCTATGCCGATGTGGTGCGACTGCAACGCCGATATATGGAGGTTGCTACGGAGCGCGAGGCCGATAGTGTGGCTGTGCTCTTCAATGCAGCACGCGAACATTTGGCCGATGTCGATGCTCTGCTTGCCGAGCGTTGGGCGGGGGTTTACGACAATAAGATATACACCTATGACCTGCTGATGGAGGGGGCCGGCAATCGCGCTATGCTCGATAGGTCGGCTCGCCTCGCAGGTGCTTCGCAGATGGAGATTGAGGGGGTGCGTGGAGCCTATGCTTCGGATGCGTTGGTCGAGTACTGCTGTCGCAAGCGTGCCCTCACGGAGTATGAGACGGAGCTTGCCGCGGCTCTCGGGCTTACGGCCTCGCGTGACTCGCTGAAGGTTGTGGCCGCTGCGCTCAAAAACCGCGACTATCGCCTTTCGAAACTCAATCTCGAGCGTCGTAGCTTCATAGAGTATGAACCGCTGAAGGTGGTGAAACCTACGCTATACTCCCCTAAAAACCCTATTCCGCACACCAAGGTCTATGATTACGGCACGATATACCGCATCCGTATAGGGCTCTTTGCCAACCGCCCTAACCTCTCGGCTCTGCGTGGTATCACCCCTCTTTCGTACACGGATGCCTACAATAAGGGACTCTACGCCTACTTTGTTGGCGGTTTTCGTACGGAGCGTGAGGCGAATGATGGCGTTGCTTATCTGAAACGTTTGGGCTTCAAAAACCCCATTGTCGTGGCGTGGGTAGATGGTGAATACTACCCCGATATCAAGACTCTTAAGGCTCGCCAAAACAGCTTCAATCTGGAGATTACGGGGCTCGCTTCGCTTGATGATGATGTGAAGGCCGCACTGCGCTCCGTAAATCCGGACGTCGAGGTGTCGCGCGTTGGCGGCAAGTTTGTCGTTGGTAAGTTCGATGGCCGAGAGTCTGCCGATAAGGCTCGTGCGGCGGTCGTGGCCGCTGACAAAAATGCTGTCATAGAGATTGTAAAACCTTAAATATTAGCTTTATGAAGAGATTTTTATGCATAGTGATCGCTGCGCTTGCGGCTTTGCCTATTGTCGCTGCCGAACACAATCCCGTGGCCGATGCAAAGGCCGTGGTTGTGGCCGACAATGTTCGTTTCACGGTGCTCACGCCGCAACTTATCCGTATGGAGTGGAGCGCTGACGGCCGTTTCGAGGATAGTGCTACGCTGACATTTGTCAATCGTCGCCTTCCGGTACCCGAGTTCAAGGTGCGCAAGAGTCGTAAGAGTATCACTATCAAGACCGATTATGTGACGCTGACCTACAATCGCACGGGCAAGTTCTCGCCCGAGAACCTCTCGGCCGTGATTGCGATGGGCGGCAAGCAGGTGGTGTGGCACTATGGTGATGTCGATACGCAAAATTTGATGGGTACCACGCGCACGCTTGATGGCGCGGATGGAGCAAAACTGCGTGAGTCGGACCCTATGGAGCCCGGTATTCTCTCGCGTGGCGGATGGAGTGTGGTGGATGATTCGCAGCGACATCTGCTCGTGCCCGTAAAATCGCATTGGAAGCATTGGGTGGAGTGTCGTCCGGAGGGTGAGCGTCAGGATTTGTACCTCTTTGCTTACGGACACGAATATACCAAGGCGTTGAGCGACTATACGAAGGTTGCCGGACGTATTCCGTTGCCTCCGAAGTTCTCGTTTGGCTATTGGTGGAGTCGCTATTGGCAATACTCCGACAATGAGTTGCGCGACTTGGTCGCTACGATGAAGAGCCTCGATATCCCTATTGATGTGCTTATCGTCGATATGGATTGGCACGAGACATGGGGCTTGAGCCGCAAAAATCCGAAGAAGGATGAGTATGGCCAGCGTGTCGGCTGGACAGGATACACATGGAAGAAGCAACTCTTCCCTTCGCCAAAGAACTTTATGCAGTGGTGTCATAATGAGAAGCTCAAAGTGTCACTCAATCTGCACCCCGCATCGGGCATACAGCCTTACGAGGAGCCTTATGAGCGATTTGTTAAGGCTTACGGATGGAAGGAGCAAGGTAAGAGTGTTCCATTCCGTATCGATGAGCAGAAGTGGGCTGACGCCTATTTCAACACCGTATTAGGACCTATGGAGAAAGATGGCGTGGATTTCTGGTGGCTCGATTGGCAGCAGTGGAAAGAGAGTAAATTTACCAAGGGATTGAGCAACACCTTCTGGCTCAATCACACATTTGCGCACCACATGGGCGAGCAGGGCAATAATCGCCCATTCATCTATCACCGTTGGGGAGGCCTCGGCTCACACCGCTATCAGGTTGGTTTCTCGGGCGATACGCGCATCTCGTGGGAGTCGCTGGCATTTTTGCCATGGTTTACGGCCACGGCCTCGAATGTGGGCTACGGATATTGGGGCCACGACATCGGCGGTCACATGTTCCGCAAGAACGAGAAGAATCCGTCTATCGACCCGGAGCTCTACCTGCGATGGTTGCAGTATGGCGTATTTACCCCGATATTCAAGACTCACTGTACGAAGAATCACCTTATCGAGCGCAGAATATGGATGTTCCCGGAGCATATGTTCGATATGCGTGCGGCTATACGCTTGCGCTATACGCTGGCACCTTATATATATAATGCCGCGCGTGCGACATACGACACGGGTGTTTCGATGTGTCGCCCGATGTACTACACTTATGCAGAGCGCAATGAGGCCTACGATTTCAAGGAGCAGTTCATGTTCGGCGACGATATGCTCGTAGCACCGGTTGTCTCGCCTGTCGATAAGCAGACGGGGCTTGCCGAGCGCAAGGTGTGGTTCCCGGAGGGCAAGTGGTTTGATATGGCTACCGGAAGGATGTATGAGGGTGGCACAGAACTTCTGCACTATACGTTGGGCGAGAATCCGTACTTCGTGAAGGCGGGTGCCGTTATCCCGATGAATCCACCGGCGGTGAAGAGTCTGCAGGAGGAGTGCTCGACGCTCGTCTTGACCGTAATCCCGGGTGGCGAGGGCGACCTTTGCCACTACGAGGACGATGGCGAGTCTCGTAACTATGACACACAGTATGCCTTGACACGTGTGACCAACCGCACGAAGGGTAAGAATGTTTGCGTGACGATTGCTGCACGCGAGGGCTCGTACAAGGGTGCTCCGGAACGTCGCGCTTACGAGTTGCGCTTCCCTGCACAGATGCCGCCAAAGCGCGTACAAGTGGATGGTAAGGTGTTGGACTATAGCCGCTTTGGTGGTGCTAATACTTGGACGTACGACGGATATACCCTCTCGCCGGTGGTTTATGTTGCCGAGCGTGAGTGCGGCAAAGAGTGTGTAGTGGAGCTTATCTACGATGCGGAGCAGGTAGCAGCCCAGCCGCGCCTCTATGGCAAGCAGGGTGTGTTCAGCCGTTGCGTGGCACTGATGCCGGAGTTGAAGATCGTGTATGCCAAGTACTACGATCCGTATCCGCTTATGCCTGATGCGTTTATGAATGTGTCGCAGGCTCCGAACTTCATTATCGAGGATCCGATGAATATCATCGACTATATCGACCGCTACGAGCGCTCGCTGGGCGAGTGCGTTCCGGCTCTCGAGGCTCTTGGTGTGTTGCCAAAAGAGTTTATTGAGCGACTGCGTGCGCAACTCTACGGCAAGTAGAGAGTTCGCTAACTCTTGTGACAAAGCGAGGGGTGGCCTGCAAATTGGTCGCCCCTCACTCTTTGTTAGTATATCTTCTCGGGTACCGTTTCGCCCTCGGGGGTGCCCTCCAATTCGTCGCGCCAGCGCATTGCAGCGTGCGAGCCGTCGCAGTACGGCTTGTTGGATGATTGGCCGCAGCGACAGAGTACCGTGCGGTTGCGAATCTCGTAGCCACGACCATTCTCGCGCTCTATGCGTATCCCTCCACGTACCCATAGGCCGCCACTCGCCCCTATGACGGGGTCCTCGATAAGTCCGAGGCTCGGTTCGTAGTGCAGCTCGTATGGCTCGTCGGCATCATTTTTCCACGCCATCAAGCGGCTGCTCGGGCATACTGATGCGGCACGCACGGCGAGTTTCGCCGCTTGGCGGTCGAATGAGGCTTCGGCGTTGTTCCATACGCCTCCTGCGGCATCGCAGAAGCGTGCAAAGACACAATACTTCTGATTGTCGGTAATTGTTATCTCGTCGCCCGAAGTTATATCCACGTTGTCGATAATCGCTTCGGGTGGTGCTGTCAGACGTGGATTCCAGCGGTGCTTTGCGTGTGAGCCGTCGCAGTAGGGCTTGCGTTTTGAGGCTCCGCAGCGGCATAGTGCCGTAGGTTCATCCTCGGTTGAGAAGTGTCGCCCCTCTTGGAAAAACCAACTCTCGTTCATCTCGTTGGGCATAATGTACTGCATCGCGAGTGGTGGTCGCCCGTAGATTAGGTAGGGTCCCTTTTCGGTGACCGTAATGCCGTAAAAGCTATCGGCTGGTGTTGTTCCGATATTGATTTTTTGTTTGGCCATAATACTTGTTGTGGGGTTAAAATTTATATTTGCTCGGGGCAATAATTGTTCCGAAAATTGCGATAGTAGTAAAAAATGGCGCGGAAGAGCATCTTCGATGCTGCATTTTTGATTTTTACCGACTTTTTTGATATATTTGCAGATTATAAGTGATA
>JAFVRC010000031.1 GCA_017504485.1 Alistipes sp.
CGGATGATAGACAAGCAGCAGCACGGGCGTAGCCATACCCTCGATATGCATCGCCACCTGACGGCGCACGGCCACACCCCCGCAGGCCGCCGAATCGACATCGAGCAGGCGATATTCGACCGTCACATCGCGCTGTGGCTGACGGCCATAGACCTCTCGCTCGAAGAAGTCGTAGATGAGAGGTCGATGCACCTTTTTCCACTCGCGAAGCGACTCAACGACAAGCGGTCGCGAGCCGTAGCGCACCTCGGCCGAGGCTGCGCCAACAGCCACAATCACGGCCACAACAGCCAAAACCAAACGCCTCATAGTTTGCTACTTTGCGAAGTGTTTGTAGAATAGTGGTATCGTCTGCAATCCCTTCTCGAACTGCTCGAGGCCGTAGCTCTCGTTTGGCGAGTGAATGGCATCCTCGGCAAGACCGAAGCCGAGCAGTATCGACTTAGTGCCGAGTATGCGCTCGAAGCCGCTCACGATAGGTATCGAGCCACCCGAATAGAAGGGTAGCGGTTTCACCCCAAAGCTCTCCTCCACGGCCCTCTCGGCAGCCTTGTAAGCCTCCATATCGGTTGGCGAGACGTATGGCGCACCTCCGTGCAAGAATCTCACATTGACCTTCACACTCGCAGGGGCAATAGCTCGAAAATGCTCCTCGAAGAGGCGACCTATCTCCTCGAAATCCTGGTCGGGCACGAGGCGCATAGATATCTTGGCCGAGGCACGCGACGGTATGACGGTCTTCGTACCCTCCTCGGTGTAGCCGCCCCAGATGCCGTTCACGTCGAGCGAAGGACGGATACCCGTGCGCTCCATCGTCGTATAGCCGGCCTCGCCCTCCACCTCGGCGATGTCGAGAGCCTTCATATATGCCTCCTGCGAGAATGGAGCCTCGTTGAGAGCCTCGCGCTCCTCGCAGCTCAACACGCGAACCTTGTCGTAGAAGTGCGGTATCGTCACACGGCCTTCATCATCGACGAGCGACGCAACCAGACGCGTCAAGACATTAGCAGGGTTGGCCACCGCACCGCCGAAGAGGTCCGAATGCAGGTCTTTGTTAGGGCCGACAACCTCAACTTCCATATAAGTTAATCCACGCAAACCGCAAGTGATAGAGGGTGTTGCAAGCGAAATCATCGACGTGTCCGACACCAATATAATATCGGCCTTCAGCCGCTCCTTATTCTCCTCGCAGAAGCCATAGAGCGACGGCGAGCCTATCTCCTCCTCGCCCTCGAGCATAAACTTCACGTTGCAGGGCAGCGAGTCGGTAGCGCACATCGCCTCGAAAGCCTTGATGTGCATCCACGACTGCCCTTTGTCGTCATCCGCGCCGCGGCCATAGATGCGACCACCCTTCACCACGGGCTCGAAAGGCTCCGTGAGCCACTCTTCGCGCGGATCCACGGGCATCACATCGTAGTGACCATAGACCAATACGGTCTTGGCCTCGGGCGCAACAATCTTCTCGGCATAGACCACCGGATTGCCCTCCGTAGGCACCACCTCCGCAACATCGGCACCCGCCTTCGCCAGCGCAATGGCCAGATGCTCGGCGCAACGCACCATATCCTCCTTGTGCGACGACTGCGCACTGATTGACGGTATGCGCAACACCTCGAAGAGCTCGTCGAGGAATCGCCCCTTATTTTCGTTTATATAGGTCTGTACTCTATCCATAGTCATTTGATTATTAGATTATTCACCCCTTTACTCGATGCCGCAGACCTCCCTAATCTCGGCAATAAAACGCTCGGCCAGCGCATCGGCTTCCGCCTGACTCTTCGCCTCGGCATAGATGCGGATAATAGGCTCGGTGTTCGACTTGCGCAGATGTACCCAGCACTCCGCAAAATCGACCTTCACACCATCTACGTCATTCACGCGCTCGCCCGCGTATCGCGACTTCATCTCACACAGCACTCTATCCACGTCGATAGATGGCGTAAGTTGAATCTTGTTCTTCGAGGCGTAGTAGGCAGGGTAACGCTTGCGCAGCTCGGTCATCGTCACATCGAGCCCCGCAAAATATGTGAGGAAGAGCGCAACGCCCACCAATGCATCGCGGCCATAGTGGAGCTCCGGATAGATAACTCCGCCATTGCCCTCGCCGCCGATTACGGCACCCGTCTGCTTCATCTTCGTAACCACATTGACCTCGCCCACGGCCGAAGCGGCATAACTACCTCCGTGAGCCACCGTCACATCACTCAACGCACGCGACGACGAGAGGTTCGAGCAGGTATTGCCCACGCCCTTCGACAACACATAGTCGGCCACCGCCACGAGCGTGTACTCCTCGCCAAACATCGTGCCATCCTCGCTGATGAATGCCAGACGATCCACATCGGGATCGACCACCACACCGAGGTCGGCCTTCTCGCGCACGACAACCTCCGAAATCTCGCACAGATTCTCGGCCAGCGGCTCGGGATTGTGGGCAAATTGGCCGTTAGGCTCGCAGTTAAGTTCCACAACCTCGCAGCCAAGTTCCCTGAGCAACTTCGGTATAACCACGCCTCCAATCGAATTTACGGCATCTACAACCACCTTGAAGTGACGGCGGCGAACAGCCTCTGCATCAACAAGTCGCATTGCCAACACCTGACGTATATGTTCGTCGTTGAAGTCGCCGCGCTGCACCACCTTACCTATGTCGTCGATTTGCGGAAACTCGAACTCCTCGTCCTCGGCCAGCGCAAGCACCTGTTTGCCCTCCGCATCGTTCAAAAACTCGCCTTTCTCGTTGAGCAGTTTCAAGGCATTCCACTGCTTCGGGTTGTGCGACGCAGTGATAATAATACCGCCATCGGCCTTGTATGTAATTACGGCCATCTCGGTACCCGGCGTAGTGCAGAGCCCCACATTTATAACATCCACTCCGCAGCCGAGAAGCGTACCCTCGACAATGGCGTTCACCATATCACCCGAGATGCGTGCATCGCGCCCCACAACGATACGCAAGCGATGCCCTGCGTCGTGCTTCGAGGCGATAAAACGGGCATAGGCTGTCGTAAATTTCACTATGTCGATAGGCGTAAGGTTATCGCCCATTGGGCCGCCTATCGTACCACGAATTCCGGAGATGGATTTAATCAGTGTCATAATGGTTCTGTTTGTTGGTTTTTTATGTTAATAAAAAAAGTTTAGCAAAATCTTTGAAATTCGATGTAAATATATTACTTTTATGCCAATTATCCAACATATTGGATGCTAAAACACTAAAATTATGAGAGATACACGCACCATTCCCGCATCGGAACTCATTATCAATGAGGATGGTACAATATTCCATCTACACCTTCTGCCCGAGCAGATTTCCGATATCGTGATGCTCGTGGGCGACCCGGCCCGCGTAGATCTCATCGCCTCGTACTTCGACGAGGTGGAGTGCGCCGTCGCCAGCCGCGAGTTCAAGACCATCACCGGAACATACAAAGGCCGCCGTATGACAGCCCTCTCGACAGGCATCGGCACCGATAACATAGATATCGTCGTTACGGAGCTCGACGCTCTAGCCAACATCGACTTCGCCACGCGCCGCACGAAGGAGGAGTTTCGGCAGCTCACGCTGCTGCGCCTCGGCACGTCGGGTGCCCTGCAGGCCGACATCAAGGTCGGTGAGCGAGTCTTTGCCCGCACATCGGTGGGCTTCGACGGGCTGCTCAACTTCTACGAGGGGCGAAACAGCGTCTGCGACCTCGACATCGAGCGTGCCTTTGTCGAGCATACGGCGTGGAATCCGCTACTCACAGCCCCCTACTTCGTCGATGCCGACAAGGGACTTTTCGAGCTGTTTAGCGATGTTACACGCGAGGGTATCACCATCGCTGCCCCGGGCTTCTACGCTCCGCAGGGCCGCTGGGTGCGTCTCAAGCCGCAGGATGTACACCTCAACGAGAAGATAGAGTCGTTCCGCTACGGCGACCGCCGCATCACCAACTTCGAGATGGAGTCATCAGCTCTGGCAGGCCTCGCAGCCCTTATGGGCCATAAGGCCGGCACCATCTGCACAATCATCGCACAGCGCATTGCGCAGGATGCCTGCACCGACTACAAGCCATTCGTGCGCGAAATGATTGAGGATGCGCTCGACAAGTTAGCAACACTTTAAGACAACACATACAAAAAACAATAGACAAAGATTATGAAATTTACAGTATCAAGTTCCGCCCTGCTGTCGCTCCTGGCCACCACGGGCAAGGTTATCAACAGCAAAAACACACTCCCAATTCTCGACTACTTCCTCCTCGAGCTTGTCGGCGACGAGTTGAAGGTCACCACCTCCGACCTCGAAACCACGCTCGTCGGCCATATCAAGGTCGATAACGTAGAAGAGGAGGGTATGGTAGCCGCCCCTTCGAAGCTCACGCTCGACGTGCTGAAGGAGTGCTCCGAGATGCCGCTCACCTTCGAGGTTAATCCCGAGAGCTGGGAGATTAAGATTTCGTGGCGCACGGGCAACTCTTCGGTGCCGGGTGCCAATCCGGTGAGCTACCCATCGTTGCAGACCCTCTCGGACGAGAAGATTGAGGTGTCGCTCGATGTCGATACGCTCGTCAATGGTATCAACAAGACCATCTTCGCCACGGCCGACGACGAGCTGCGCCCTGTGATGAATGGCGTATTCTTCAACCTCGATACCACGGGCCTCACCTGCGTGGCGACCGATGCTCACAAACTCGTGAAGTTCTCCACCGAGCAGAGCTACGACACCACCGCCTCGTTCATCCTGCCGAAGAAGCCTGCCAACCTCCTCAAGACGATGCTTCTCAAGGAGGAGGAGGATGTGCAGATGATATTCGACAGCAACAACGTGATGTTCCGCTTGAAGAACAGCACGCTCATCTGCCGTCTCATCGAGGGCAAGTACCCGAACTACAACGCCGTTATCCCGGCTGCCAACCCTAACTCGCTGTTGGTGGACCGTATCGAGCTGCTCAACGGCATCAAGCGTGTTGCTGTCTGTTCGAACCCGACGACCAACCTCATCCGCTTCGATATCTCGAACAACAAGACCGTGCTGACGGCGCAGGATGTCGATTTCTCGGTGTCGGCCAACGAGTCGGTATCGTGCAGCTACGAGGGCGACAACATCACTATAGGCTTCAAATCGACCTTCCTCGTCGAGATTCTCTCGAACATCGAGACGCCGACAGTCGTTATCGAGCTTGCCGACTCCACGCGTGCCGGCGTATTCAAGCCCGTGTACGACGATAAGCAGCCGAGCACGACGCTTATGCTGCTGATGCCGATGATGATTAACGCATAACACAACGCACAACAACTCGCCGAAGCATCGCCCGACCGCTCCACTGCGCTCCTCGGGCGGTGCTCTTCGGCCGCTATTAAAGCCATAGATGCTATGCAGCTTAAACTCAAACGACCAATCATATTCTTCGACCTCGAGACCACGGGTGTCGATATCGCCAACGACCGCATCGTCGAGATTTCGCTTGTGAAGGTTATGCCCGATGGCGAGCAGATTATCAAGACGCGCCGTCTGAACCCCGAGATGCCCATCCCTGCCGAGGCCACGGCCGTGCATCACATCACCGACGAAGATGTAAAGGAGTGCCCTACGTTCCGCCAGGTAGCCAAATCGCTCCGCGACTTTATGGAGGGGTGCGACTTCGGAGGCTTCAACTCCAATCGCTTCGACCTGCCCGTGCTTGCCGAGGAGTTTATGCGCGTAGGGGTAGATATCGATTTACGCAACCGCCGCTATGTCGATGTGCAGAACATCTTCCACAAGAAGGAGGAGCGCACACTCGTTGCTGCCTATCGCTTCTACTGCAACCAGGAGCTGGGCGATGCGGCACATGGTGCCGAGGCCGACACGTTGGCCACCTACGAGGTGCTCAAGGCGCAGCTCGACCACTATGACGACCTCGACAACGATATCGACTTTCTCGCACGGTTCTCGTCGCGCGGCGAGACGGCCGACTTTGCAGGCCGCATAGGCTACAACGACAAGGGAGAGGAGGTATTCTCCTTCGGTAAGTACAAGGGGCAGAGCGTCGAGCATATCTTCAACATCGAGCCGAGCTACTACGACTGGATTATGAAGGGCGACTTCCCGCAGTACACCAAGAAGATTTTCACCGAGATACGCCTCCGCGCACTCAATAACCGATAGAAGAGCCAACATACGCGATGAAGCTACACTTTGTATATTGCGCCCTCTTGGCCTCGGCGCTGCTCGCCGCAACGCCCCACGCTGTCGCGCAGGAGCGCAGCACGATAGTCTATATCGACGGTGTGAAGTACTCGACGCACGACGTTGCACGCGGCGAGACGCTCTACTCGTTGGCCCGTGCATACGGCGTTACGGTCGATGATATCACAGCTGCCAACCCTTCGCTCCGCGAGGGCTTGAAGGCAGGTCAGCGCATCAAGATTCCGATGCCTGCACCCTCGAAGCCCGAGAAGCGCAAGCGCAAGGAGTTCGACCAACATACCGTCGCCGCAGGCGAGACACTCTACTCCATCTCGCGCAAGTACTCCATCTCGGTCGATGCACTCCTCGCCGACAACAACAATATAGACCCGGCACAACTGCCCATAGGTGCCGTGCTCTACATCCGCCGCAGCGAGGTAGGCAACACCAAGCCGCAGCAGGTCGAGCAGCAGATAGAGCAGCATACCGCCACGATGAACAGTGTCGTGACGGGCGACTACGCCTATCACGTCGTGCACGCCGGCGAAACGGCAGCCAACATAGCCAAGCGTTTCGGCACCACCGAGGAGTATCTCGTTCTGCTGAACCGTATGCGCAGTGCGGCCGACATACACCGCGGCCGCATCATCAAGGTGCCGAAGAGCCCGACCATCACCGTGGCAGAGAGCGTTACGCCTCAAGCCGTGCCAAGCGACAGTCTCGCAGGTACTGCACCTACGTCCAAGCCGCTCGTCGTGCGACAACTCGCTGCCGAGGAGCGTGCGAAAGTGTCGCTTCTGCTCCCCCTGGGCAGTGTGGAACAGCCGTCGCGCAACTACACGGATTTCTATCGCGGCTTTCTGATGGGTGCCGACGATGTGCGTCGCAAGGGTTATTCATTCGACATCGACCTCCACAATACGGCTCACAGCCACTCTCGTATTGAGCAGATAATCACAGATGGCTCTCTCGAGGCGAGTAACCTCGTCGTAGGCCCCGTCTATGAGGATGAGTTAATACCCGTCGTGCGGGCTTTGGAGGGCAAGGCTGTGCCTATCGTCTCGCCCCTTGCAAACATCAGCAACGCGACGGGTGCAACACTCTACCGTATGTCGCCATCGCTCGACAGCAAGTACGAGAAGGTACTTCCGCTCTTCGACGGCTCGAAGAGGGTAGTGTTCATCACCACCGAGCACAACGACCTCGAATTTATCACCGAGGTGAAGGCTCTGCTCGGCACTACGCCCTATGAGGAGCATCGCTACATCTACGAGCACCCTTCCGTCATCGAGCAGCGCGAGAAGGAGCGCGAGAAGGCTCGTGCCGCAGGCTTGGAGGTGGACGAAACACCAAGTCCGAGCGATATGTCACCACTCTTGCAGAGCGACCGCGAGACGCTCTTCATCATTACGGCCGACAACGAGATTGAGGTGGACCGCATCCTTGCGGCGATCGCCTCGGCCAACATCTCGCTCTCGGCACGCTCGCGCAGCGTGGTAAGCTTCTCGATTCTCGGCAACAACCGCTGGAATCGCTACCGCAATATCGACCGCTCGGTACTCTTCTCAAATCGCGTGATTATGCTATCGTCATACCACGCACGCCGCGACGATGAGCGCATCAGGGAGTTCGACAACCGCTTTGTCGAGGCCTTCGGGCAGCTACCATCGCTCTACGCCTACCGCGGTTACGATGCAGCCATGCTCTTTATCTCGGCCCTCTACGAGGGGTTAAACACCCTCAACGAGGAGCATACGCCACTGCAAACACCCTACACCTTCACCGAGAAGGGCGGACTGAACACCAACACACAGTGGGTTAAGATATCCTACAACAGCAACTTCACGATAACTATCGAATAGACTTCCATGGCAACCTTCCCGACCAACATACCCGAAAAGACCGTCGAGCGACTGAGCGAGTATCGCCGCACACTGCTGGCCTACCGCCGACAGGGTGTCACACACGTCTTTTCGCACGTTCTCGCCGGCACACACGGCATTACAGCCGTACAGGTACGCCGCGACCTTATGCTCATAGGCTTCTCGAGCGACACGAAGAAGGGCTACGACGTAGAGGTACTCATCGACTTCATCGACAAAATTCTCTACAGCGAGGACAAGATGAACGTCGCCGTGATAGGCATGGGCCACCTCGGTCAAGCCATCACCAAGTACTTCAACGGCAAGCAGCTCAAGATACGCATCACTGCTGCTTTCGACATCGACCCCGAAAAGGCAGGGCACACAATCGAAGATATCCCGTGCTACGATATGAGCGAGTTCGAGGAGGTTGTGACCAGCAAGGGTATCAGCATCGTCATCGTTTCGTCGTCGTCGAAGACCGCCACATCGCTCGTAGTGCCTATCATCAATGCCGGCATCAAGGGCGTACTCAACTTCACATCGGCACCGCTGAACTTCCCGCAGGGCATCGTTGTCGAGAACTACGACATTACGACCATCCTCGAGAAGGTAGCCTACTTCGTCAAGGCTGCCGAAGAGAACAATAATAATTAGCACGCTGACGATGAGGGTATTGCGAGGCTTCGACACACTGCCCGACATGGGCTATACGGTTGCCACCATCGGTTCCTACGACGGTGTACACCGAGGCCACCGCATACTCATCGACGAGGTTGTACGCCGCGCTCGCGCACAACACGGAGCAAGCGTCGTCATCACCTTCGAGCCGCATCCGCGTATCGCTCTCGGCAAGGACGAGGGGCTCGCACTCCTCTCCACCTTCGACGAGAAGTGCGCCCTTATGGAGCAAGCCGATATCGACTACCTCTTGGCGACACCCTTCAACAAGGCTTTCAGCCGCCTCTCACACGAGGAGTTCGTGCGCGACTATCTTATCGGCCGTCTGCACGTCAGGGAGCTTGTCGTGGGCTACAACCACCACTTCGGCCGCAACCGCGAGGGCAGCTTTGCCTCGCTCGCCGAGATGCGAGATATAGATGTAGTGATGATTGAGCAGCAGCGTGCCGAGGGCGACAAAGTAAGCTCTACGACCATACGCCAGGCTCTCGCCTCGGGCGATATCGCCACGGCTACACGCCTGCTTGGACACTCCTATGCCGTATGCGGCACGCTCGCGTCGAGCGGCGAACTTTGGGTAGAGAGCCACAAGCTACTGCCCCCAGCGGGTCTCTATATGGCTCTTATCGACGGAGTCCCTGCGAGGGTAGAGGTAACACCGCTTCGAACAATACGGGCCGCTATGCCGCTCGCCCGCAATGCTAAAATAGAGTTTATATGATTCAACGAGACACACAATTGCGCGTGCGCTACGAGGAGACCGACAAGATGGGTGTGGTCTATCACTCGAACTACATAATATACTACGAGGTGGGGCGTACCGAGATGTTCCGCGAGATAGGACTCTCGTACGATGCACTCGAAAAGATGGGCTTCATAATGCCCGTTGTCGAGGTGTCGTCGCGCTACAAGTCGCCCGCCTACTACGACGAGCTGCTCACCGTGCGTACCATCATCCGCGAGATGCCGATGGCTCGTCTTGCCATCGACTACGAAATCTACAACGAGCAGGGCACGCTGCTCAACACGGGCCGCACCGTACTCGGCTTCGTGGATGCAGCGCGTCAGCGTCCGTGCCGCGCTCCGCAACCGCTTATCGACATACTCCGCAAGGCAGGGGTGGACGAGTAACACTACGCAACGACAAGGAGGTGGCTAATTAACTTTTTAACCACCTCCATTTGTTATAAGATTGAACTTCTATTCGGCCTATCTGCGAGGGCCCCAACCCATCGGGCCGCCGCTCGTGCGACCGATACCCACGCTGCTCTTCGACTCCTTGTAGTCGTAGTCGGACATCTGCTTCGAGCCACGCTTGCCGAAGTTGCGCAGATTATAGACAAACTGCACACTGAAGTAGCGGCCAATAGTGCTGTTCCACGCATTCTGCGTATAACCCGAGCCTGTCGAGCGCACGAATGAGGTATTCTGGTCGAACACATCGTTCACACCCACCTGAATCTCGCCGCGCTTATTTTTGAAGAGTTTGTAGCCCAGATAGACGTTGCACAAGACGTAATCCTCGTTGTACTTATCCGTAAAGCCGAGATACTGCACATACGAAACGGCTGCCGTCAGCGTAAATCCCTTCCAGAATATCCATTTGAGCGAGCCATTGGCCGAGTGATAGAAGTAGTCGTTCTTGGCCTTCGAACCGAGAGTGTTCCACGCCTGGCTGTATGTACCGTTCCACGAGAGGGTGAAGTCCAGATTCTCCGAGATGTTACTACCGATAGTCACACCCGCATCATAGCCTATATTGTTGGCAAAGTTGGTTTGGAAGTTGTGGTTTGCCACATTCTTCAACACATCGTTGCTGTCGGCCGTGAGATATACCGCCGACGGAATGCGACTATAAATCACGCCGCCTCGGATATTGAGGTTATACTTCATAAACGAGAGTGGCACACCGAGGCTGACGTGCGTGCGCACATTCCAGTAGCCATCGAGATTCTCATACGAGGTTATGCGTTGCGGAGCATAGCTCGTACCATCCTCGCGCTTCGGCACGTCGATATCGCCGAACTTGTCGGGCAGCTCCCAACCGCGGTTGTTGTTGAGCGTCGAAGAGGAGATGTAGTCCTGTTGCATCTGCGCCCACGCCATCCACATAAAGGTTATGCCTTTCTCGAGATTCGAGTGGTTGTAGTAGATATTGAAGTTGTGCGAAATGGCACGATTCAGCTCCTTGTTACCCACGCTGATATACTGCGGATTCGACACGTCGAAGATGCTCTGCAACTGCGTGACACTCGGGCAGTCGGTCCACGAGCGGAGGAAGATACGGAAGGTATTCTCCTTATTGACCGCCACGTTTGCCATCGCGAAGTACGAGAAGTCGTGATACGGATTGCTGATGCGGTCGCTCTGGCTGCCACTCTTGAGGAGCGCATTGAGTTGCGAGTATTGGTAATTGACATTGAAAATCACGGTACGCCTATCCTTCGCATAGCGGAAGCCCGGGCCTACGCGATGTGTCCAGAAGCCGGTATTCGAGTTGATGCTCATAGCCTCGTTTATTGAGCTTGGAGCGCCCCTATAGCTATCGGCATAGAGTGCCTCCTGCTCTTTCTCCTCGCGCTCATACGACACGCGATATTGGAACGAGAGCGAGGTATTCAGGCCGAGAGGCTCGTTGTACTGCACACGGATATTCGAGTCGTAGCTCTCGGTCGGTGTCTTTATATTCTGAAACACCGGGTCGTAGAATATCGACGACGTAGCCATATCACCCCACTTGCCCGAAGCGATATAGTCGTTGTAATATTGGTCGTAGCGGCCATCGCCATAGGTTACTCCTGGGGCATCATTCGACGAGGTGTAGCGGTTGCGATGGTTGTTCTGATAGGAGAAGCGGCCTCCGACGGTCATCGTGCGGCCCGGCTTGCCGAGCTTGGTGCGCAGCTGCAGGAACTCGTTGAAGCGCAAGCCGTGATATATATTTTCGCTCTTGTCCTCCGTGTAGAAGAGTGCCTGACGATCGTCGTTCTCCGCACCCTCGTTCTCCTCCACGTCGGTTATACCGTCAGTATAGCCTTGGCTAAACGAGTAAGGATTGTTGCCCTGATACGAAAGCGATGTACGCGACATAAGCGACACGTTGCGCGAAATCTTCCAATCGAGACGCGCATTGAGGCGCAGGTTGTTGTTCGTCGTCGTCGTATGGCCCGACTCGTACATATATCCCAACGGATTCGGAGCCTCGTACCACTTTTGCGTGATAGGGTTGTTCTCAGTGCTGGTGTTGTTAAAGAAGAGCGAGCCTTGGAACTTGACGTTATTCTTGATGCCCCACTCGTCCGAGTAGTTGAGTCCCAACGAATTGACCAGCGCAACACCACTCTGCGGCTGCACCATATACTGACCCACCGAGTGGCGCATGCCGCGGCCACCGCCGCCACCACCCATCTTGTTGGCACCGCTCACACCCAGAATATCCTCGAATGAGAAATTCTGCTGGTTGATATTATTGAACAGACCGATAAGCGACACACGTGCATCGCCCTGGAAGAAGTTGACATTTCCGCCCACGACATACTTGTGTCCCTCGAGTTTCTTGTCATCGGAGTCGGGCTCGTAGCCATAGCCGGCATACATCTTACCGAACTGGCCCTGACGCATATTGCTCTTAGTCACGATGTTGATAGCCTTGTAGCCCTCGCCGTCATCCATACCCGAGAACTCGGCTTGGTCGCTCAACTTATTGAACACCTCAACGCGATCGACCGCCTCGGCAGGCAACGACTTGATGGCCGTGCTGACATCCTCGCCGAAGAACTCCTTGCCATCGACAAAGACCTTCTGGATGGTCTCGCCCTGCGCTTCGACCGTACCGTTGTTGATTGTTATGCCCGGCATCTTCTTTAAGAGGCCCTCGACATCCGCATCGGTAGTCACCTTGAATGCTCCGGCGTTATAGCTCAACGTATCGCCATTCTGCGAGGCACGCAGCGACTTAACCTCCTTGACCACGGTCTCAATTTTCGTAGCATCCTCGCTCATCTCAATCTTTCCGAGCGAGAGGGTAGCACCCGAGAGACGAAACTCCTTGACGGCATCCTTATAACCGATAAACGAGGCCGTCATCGTGTAGCTGCCATAGGCCAACGACGGAATCGAGACGTAACCGTTAGCTCCCGAGGTGTAGTATCGTTTCTTGTCGGGTGCAGCCTTCGAGTAGAGTTCAATCACAGCACCCATAACACCCTCCTTCGTCTGCGAGTCGATGAGCGAGAAGCTGACCTTGCCGCTCTGGGCAAAGGCCTGCAAGGAGAGAATCAGGGCACAAAATACGAGAACAAATCTCTTCATTACCTATTATATTTTATTTATACTTAATCCGTTTTGCTGTCGCACATTCGGGGCTACAGAGGCCCCACGTTTGTCGGCACAAAATTAACAATTTTACCGAAGGTAAAGCCTCGTTCTTCCGCGAATCGGCCAAAAACATCGGTGAAACGCCCCTATTCGCCGGTCGAAGTGAGCCACCTCTTGAACTCATGCACGCGGGCTTTCGACACGACGAGTTGCTCGGGCATCGCCACCTTGAGCTCCACCGTAAGGCGGCTGCCAAACCATACGGAGATGCTCTGCACGGCCTCTCGCGCGATGATATATTGGCGGTTGGCACGGAAGAAGCTATGCGACGGCAGCAACCCCTGCAACGCTTCGAGCGTATAGTCGAGAGGGTAGTGCTCTCCCGAAAAACAGTAGGCCGTAACACGCTCGTTTGCCGTATAGCAGAAGGCTATATCGTCGCACGACAGCGGCACAATCTTGTCGCGGAAATGGACCAGAAAGGTGTGTTTCTCGTTGCGCCGACCATGCGCCACATCATCGACACGTCGGGCATACTCCGCACGGTCGTTAGAGGTGAGGCGTTGCCACTTGTCGATAGCACGTCGCACCTCCTGCTCGTTGATAGGCTTGAGCAAGTAGTCGATGCTATTGACCTTGAAGGCATCGAGTGCATACTGGTCATAGGCCGTCGTAAAGACTATCGGAGCCTCGATGCTCACCGAGTCAAAGATGCGAAATGACTCGCCATCCGCCAGGTGTATATCCATAAAGACGAGGTCGGGCGCAGGATTCTCCTTGAACCAATCGACGCTATCGACCACCGTGTCGAGCGTATCGAGCACCTCGACATCCTCTGCCACGTTGCGCAATACGGCAATCAGGTTTTGCGCCGCAGCGGTTTCATCCTCTATAATAAGCACCTTCATCATAACGCATCGGGTTTAACAAGTGGCAGGCGCACAGCAAACTCCTCGTCACTCGAACGAACCTCAATACTTCGATTCATAATCAGCTCGAAGCGGCTATTTAGATTTGCAAGGCCCAGTCCCGTACCGTCCTGCGGCTCGAGTTGTGGGATACGCTTGTTCGACACAACGAGCATTTCGTCCTCTACACGAATACTTACATGGAACGGCTTTTTGCTCGTTATAACATTGTGCTTCACGGCATTACCAATCAGCGGCTGCAACGACATAGGGGGCAATAACCAATCCATATATGCTTCATCGACATCCACATCGAAGAATATCTTGTCGGCATAGCGAATCTTGAACAGGTAGCTGTACGCCTCGGCAAACTGCATCTCGCTGCGGAGCTTCACACAGTTCGAGTTATTGCCATTCTGCACGATATAGCGGAACGTATAGGCTAGTTGGTCAATATACTTCAAGGCACGCTCGTCGTCCTTCTCGCGCACAAGCATCGAGAGCGACGATAGCGAGTTGAAGAGGAAGTGCGGATTAATCTGACTTGCCAACATATTGTATCGCGTAGTGAGGTTTTCGTTCTTGAGCAGCTCGTTCTCGAGCGATATCTGCTGCTCGCGATAGATAAGTGTGTAGATACGCGAGTAGAGTATCACCACCGCCACCATAAAGCACGATTTGAGCACCACGGCAAGTTCCACGAACTGGCGGCTCTTATAGACCGGAATAACCTCGCCCGAGTATATCAACGGCACGGGCGACACAAAGTAGGCCGCAAACGATATGAGTAGGCAGATGAGCGAGCGCACCATAAACTGCCGCCACGTCGCATCGCGCCCCTTCGTATTCATCACCAGAAGCAGGACAAACGACAGCACGAAGTAGAAGACAAACTGATAGAGCAGGATGTGCCACTGCTCCGAACCTCGGAAGAGTGCACCATAGTCATACTCGTCGCCATTGCGCTGCACGACACGGCGCATAATAAGATGCTCGGCCTCGATATGCTTCTGCTGTGAAGCCTCGACACGCAGCGTGTCGCCCTGCATCAGACCCAGCCAATGCACGTTGTGGCGATCGACATAGATGCTGTCGCCACCCTTCGTAACAATATATCCGAAACCGTCGCCCGACACCGACAGCACACCCTCGCGCTCGACAATCACACGATTGTCGCGCTGACGCGGGTTGCGATGATTGCCCATATCTGACTGATACGACACGAGCAACAGCAGGTACGAGAAGTTGCATACCAAGCTGATAACCACCGCTATGAAAGCATAACCCACATAGGGCGAGCGACTATTGAGTCGTTTAATCATAGCACCAACTATTTATCCTCGTCGTACCACGAGGCGTACATATGATAGTCGCGTGCTATGCGTCCGATAATCTCCTCGCGCTGCTCGGGCGTCACCTCCTTGACGCGCTTGGCCGGCACACCGGCATAGACCGAGTTGGGCTCGAGTTTCGAGTTCGACAACACCAACGCATTGGCCGCAATGATGCAACCCGAGGCCACCACTGCATTGTCCAAGATCGTGGCACCCATACCAATCAGGCAGTTATCCTCAATGATTGCGCCGTGAATCGTGGCGTTATGACCTACCGACACATCGTTGCCGATATGCGTCTGCGACGGGTGTGGCGAGCCGTCATAGAGCGTGTGGATAACCGTTCCGTCCTGGATATTCGTACGGTCGCCGATTGTTATCTTATTGACATCGCCACGCAGCACCACATTGTACCACAACGATGAGTCCTTGCCCACCGTAACATCTCCAATCAACACTGCTGTCTCTGCGACAAACGTACCCTCGCCAACCTGTGGCGTGTGGTTTCGTACCGATTTTATATAAGCCATACTCTTTATTTTGTTTTTGATTTAGGTTCTATTTATTGTCGGCCTTGGCCTCCTGCCAATAGCTCTCCATCTCGTCGAGCGAGGCCTCACCCATCATCTTGCCACTCTCGGCCACACGTTGCTCGACGTGATTGAAGCGTGCAATAAATTTCTTGTTCGTACGCTCCAAGGCGTTCTCGGGGTCGATACCATACTTGCGGCAGGCATTCACCAGAGCGAAGAAGAGGTCGCCAAACTCCGATTCGAGGCGATCCATATCGCCGCTATGCACCTCGGCCTCCACCTCGGCAATCTCCTCCTTGACCTTGCCCCACACATCGGCAGCAGACTCCCAGTCGAAACCCACGGCGGCAGCCTTCTCGCTCACACGAAAGGCCTTGACCGTAGCGGGCAGTGAACGTGGCACACCACCCAAAAGGCCCTGACGGCGTGCCTTCTTGCGCAGTTTCAACGCCTCCCAATTCTGCTTAACCTCCTCCGGCGAGTCGGCCAACACATCGCCATAAACGTGCGGATGGCGGTATATCAACTTGTCGCAAACAGCATTAGCCACATCCGCATAATCGAACTCGTGAGCCTCATCGCCCAACTTCGAGTAGAATACGACATGTAACAGCAAGTCACCAAGCTCCTCCTTGATGCCCTCCATATTGTTGTCGGTAATGGCATCCACAAGTTCGAATGTCTCCTCAATAGTATTGTTGCGCAGCGAGTGAAACGTCTGCTCGCGATCCCAAGGGCACTTCTCGCGGAGCGTATCCATCACCTCCAAGAGTCGCGCCGTGGCCTCTAATTTTCTATCCATAGCAAATAGCATAATATATTTTGCAAATGTAGCAATTTTTTGATTAATATATCACAGCAGTACACTAAAATTCAGAGTTTTTAAATCTCAGTTATTAACTCACAATAATTTATATGAATTTTCGAAACAATTATTCGCGCAATGAGAATTTATTTAGAACTCTTTGAGAATTTAGTTAAATCATTTAACTTTGTATACGCTATTATATCTGTTATATTATGGTAAGTGATTTTATTGCACACTGTGATATATTAATCATAGATAATCTTAAACTATGAAAAAACTACTTTTTGCAGTTGTGGCGGCATTTGTAGTTATGTCGTGTTGTAACTCCGACGAGTCGGTAGAGTTGCAGATAACCTA
>JAFVRC010000003.1 GCA_017504485.1 Alistipes sp.
AAAATTACGGTTGTATGATGGTTCATGTAGGCCACAAACATATCGGATAGCCCCGCCGAGGCGAGTAGCTGCGCCAGCGAGACATCAAAGTTGTAGGCCGTCGAGAGCTTCTCGAGGCGCACGCCGTACAGCGAGAGCGTTGCATCCAACACCTCGGTCGAGGTGGCTACGCCCTCCGTAAAAGCCACCTGCTTCGAGCGCAGATACTCCTCGGCAAATCTCTCCGAGGAGAGAAGTGAAGTTATACGGCGGCGAGCATTGAGCAACTGTTCGTAGAGCGACTCGACAAGCAGCTGCACATCGCGATTGCCCTGTCGCTGTAAGGCCTCGACACGTCGCAGTGTATGGCGAGCCGAGGAGTATTCGTATTCGCGACTGAGCCCATTGAAGATATTGAAGTTGAGCGATACGCCCACTGCCCATTGTGGCACAAGCGATGAAAGGTTGTGGTGCCACAATCGCCCCGATGCTACGGCTGCAATTTCGGGAAAGAAGGCGGCGCGGCGCATATTTTTATTCTGTACGGCAAGCTGTCGTTGCTGCTCAACCTCTTCGAGTGAGGGGTTCTGCCGCAAGGCGCATGAGCGAAAGAAGTCGAGGCTCTCGATACTTCCGACAACAAAAGGGTGCGATGTCGGCACCACCGCAGCCTCGCCATTCACGCCAATCAGAGCGACAAGTGCCTGCTCGGCAAGACGATAGGCAGACTCGGCATCGAGAGCTTCTCGTTTCGCCTCGGCAAGTCTATACTCCACATAGAGCAGGTCGGCACGCACGGCTACCCCATTCTCGACGAGCAATTGTACATTGCGGAGGTGCTCCTCTACGTCAGCCACAAGAGCACTGCGCAACCCCTTGACCGCTTGTGCAACGACCAACCCAAAGTATCTCTCTACGAGGCTTGTCGTGAGTTCCCCACGCTCTTTGGCCGAAGTTGCTGCGACAAGTCGCTCATTGGCCTTGGCCGCACGATTGGCTGCGATAATGCGGCCGCCCGTGAATATCGGTAGCGACAGCGTGCCGCCGATGAAGGCCGTATTGCGCCGCTGAAGCGTATATGCCCAATCAAGGCCGAGCAACGACGATGCAACCCCCTCAATCTTCGGAATCAGTGGCGCGAGAGCCTCGTTTGCGGCTATTGCCTCAATGAAACTCTTTGCCCCTTGTGACAGCGGAGCTTTGCCTTCGTTAAGGTCTATGCGTATATCCTTGTCGAGGTGCAGGTAGGCTCCCCCGAGTGCAAGGCGCGGAAAGTAGAGGCCTATGGCCGCCTGTCGCTCTCTGTGCGCCGCCATCGAGGCGTGGTGCTGTGCCCGTATCGTGCCATTGCGCTCCATCATCATACGTTGCGCCTCGTCGAAAGAGAGGGGCGTTTGTGCCGAAATTGAGACAGCCGAGAGCGCAACAATAAGAGCTAATACAAAATATTTCATCGCATACATTTTTAATTGCAGTGGCGAAGCGATGCAATTATTGTGCTCCGATGTTCAAGACGTAATTCCTTTGGCATATATATTGCTCACACGGTGGTTGAAAACGCCTTTTTATCACACTAAAAACGAATGTTATGAAAAGATTTCTACTCTTCACATTAGCAGCTTGCGTGTCGATGGTTGTCATGGCTCAGCCTTTTCGATTTACGCGACACAAGAGCGCAGATGCGCCCACGGTCTATATTATCTCCGTGCGCGAGAGCGACACGCTCTATCGTTCAAACTCGCCGATGACTCCGCGCGAACAGATGCTCGACGTCACCTCGCGCAATGCGGCTGTGCGCTCGGCTATCGGCGACCATCGGGCGGCCACACGCCGAGGCTTTCAGTCGCTGGGTGAGCCGAGTGCCATATTTGCCGATCGCGAAGGCAAATTCTCGTTTGCCTTTGGCGGTTTCGTTGCGCTGCGTGCAGCTTATGGCTTCGACCGCGCAATAGATAATATAGATATGGTGCCCTATGACATTCCGATGGGTGGTGGCAATGTCTCGCGACAGCAGTTACAGATGGATGCCTCGACTTCGCGCCTCTATCTGCGTGGTATAGCTAATAGCTCGCGCCTCGGAAAAGTCGAGATATTCTTCGATGTCGATTTCCGCGGAAGGGCGGCCGGCAGCTACACTCCACGCCTACGCTCCGGATATGTCTCTATGCTGGGGCTGACGGTAGGTCGTGACGTGACTACATTCTGCGATCTCGAGGCCGCCCCTACGACGATAGATTTTCAGGGTCCGAATGCCTACAACTACAATTTCGCAACGATGATACGCTACGAACACTCCTTCATTGACAACCACCTTAAAATAGGAGTTGCAGCCGAGATACCGAAGGTGTCGGGTACCTACGGCACAATGCTCGCGCCTGTGCCGCAGCGCGTACCTGATGTGCCGGTCTATCTGCAATACGCGTGGGGAGACAATCGCCAGAGCCATATCCGCGCCTCGGGTGTATTCCGTAATATGTACCTCTACAACGAGGCACGCGAGGTGACCTCTGACCTCTTCGGCTGGGGCGTGCAGTTCAGCGGAACGATACACGTCACGCCATTTATTCAGCTCTTTATGAACGGAGTATATGGCGAAGGCATAACGCCTTACCTCCAGGATTTGACAGGCTCGGGCCTCGACTTCACGCCAAATCCGAGCGATGAGGGGCGCGTGCAGACGATGCCTATGTACGGTTGGCAGGCCGCTGCGCAGATTAACATTCTGCCAAATCTCTTTATTTCGGGCGGCTACTCGGCTGTCACCGTCTGCAAGAAAAACGGATACTACACAGCCGACCAATATCGTATGGGCCAATACATCTTCGGTAATGTCTTCTACAACGTGACGCGCCGCTTCTGCATCGCGGCCGAGTATTTGTGGGCCAAGCGCGAGAATATGAGCGGTGTCAGCCATCACGCCAATCGCGTAAATCTGCTCGCGAAATACAATTTTTAGAAGATTGTTTGTTGTCGTCCACAAGTCGCCTTGCATCCTATTCCAAGCGATGCATGGCGACTTTTTTTGCTATATTTTCGTCGGAATCACTTTTTTTTGTATTTTTGTTTGGCGAAATTTTTAACCTTCTGCCAAATTGTATATCTATTAAAGTGAAAAGCGACCACGGATGACGACACGACAGCCCGAAACTAACCTTGTCGCGATGCTAAAAAACCGTCCTACGGAGGCTTTCGATGAGATTATCGAGGTCTATGGCTCACGGATTTATTGGCACATCAGGCGTATTGTGGTCCTACACGAGGAGGCAGAAGATGTTATGCAGGAGTGTTTTGTTAGGGCATTCGAGCAGCATCGCAGCTTCCGCGGCGAGACAAATGGTTCTTTGGCAGCGTGGCTCTATAAGATTGCCACAAATGAAGCGTTGAAGGCGCTCGCAAGACGCAAGCGCAATATCTTTGCGTCACTCGACTCGTTGGGCGCACGCCTGGCGGCCGACTTCGATAGCGAGATATCGCCCTCGGCCGATGAGATTGCTGTGCGATTGCAGCGAGCCGTCGTGCAACTTCCCGTCAAGCAGAAGCTGGTCTTCAACCTTCGATACTACGACGAACTGCCCTTCGAGGATATTGCCCGCATTACGGGTATGAGTTTGTCGAGCGCCAAGACCAACTACCACTACGCCGCACAAAAGGTTAAGAGCATTGTAACACTCGATACAAATTACGAATATGAAGCAGATGCCTTATAGATTGGAGGAGGGCGCCTTGGAGCGAGCCAAGATGCGCAGTCGTGCAGCAGTATATGCGGCTTCGCAGCGCAAGACGACGATGAGTCCGTTGCGATGGGTCTCGGCTTTCGCTGCCGTAGTATGCCTCGTATTGGTTGCTTTCGCAGGCTACGATAAGTGGTTTGCACCAACGCCAATGGAGCGTCTCATAGCCGAGATGCGTAAAGCGCCGATAGAGATTGTCTATGATATGACGCTTGATTCGTCGATATATATTGAGGAGGGCGATTCGATGTCAGATATGTTTTAGATTGATTAACTCAAAAAGAGAGCGACTATTATGAAGAGATTTTTGGCAGTATTGGCTGTGATTTCTGTGATGTTTGTGGAGAGTGCCTATGCACAGACTACGACGCGCAGTGAGGAGGAGAAGAATGCGATGAAGAACCGCAAAGAACTCATTATGCAGACACGTCTGCAGATGCTTGCCGACGAGTTGAAACTCACCGAGGCACAGAAGAGTGCCTTCGAGCCGGTATATCGTAAGTATCGTAGCGAGATTCAACGTGTAACGACACGCGATGCACATGTCCGCAAAGAGAATATATCCAATGATAATGCCCTCTCTGTGCTTTCGGCGCGTTTGAGCAATCAAATCAATACCGCATCGGTCAAGCAGCGTTATCTTCACGTCTTCAACACGGTTATTGAGCCTATGCAGATTATGAACCTATACCGCATCGATGAGCGCATCTCGCGTGAGGCTCGTCAAGTGGTTAAGTATAACGAGAAAAAATAATCGGGTTAATAAATTAGGTAGTTTAGCAAATTTTGGTAGATTGTTTTTTCGAGGGGCGGTTGCAAGACTGCCCTTTTTTGTGTACCTTTGCAGACAAATTGTAAAACAGCGCAATGGAACTACACTTTACGGGCATAATAACGGGCATAGCCACATTTCTTATAATCGGTCTGTTTCACCCGCTCGTCATCAAGGGCGAATACTACTTCGGTACGAAGTGTTGGTGGGTGTTTGCCGTGATGGGCATGGTGGCTATCGCGGCCTCGCTCGTGGTTGAGCATACGCTTATCTCTACCCTTCTGGCCGTGTGGGGAGCCTCCTCGCTTTGGGGTATCGGCGAGCTATTCGAGCAGCGCAAGCGTGTGGAGAGAGGTTGGTTTCCAAAGCGTGACAAAACAAAGAAACAATAAACTACATAAGATATGGCAGACGAAAAGATTATTTTCTCGATGGTGGGAGTCTCCAAGACTTTCCAAAACCAAAAGAAGGTATTGAACAACATCTATCTCTCGTTCTTCTACGGTGCGAAGATCGGTATTATCGGTCTTAACGGCTCGGGTAAATCGACGCTGATGAAGATTATCGCAGGTATCGACAAAAACTATCAAGGTGAGGTCGTTTTCTCGCCGGGCTACACGGTGGGTTACCTCGAGCAGGAACCGCTGCTCGACAATTCGAAGACCGTAAAGGAGGTTGTTGAGGAGGGCTGTGCCGGGACGGCAGCACTCTTAAAGGAGTACGAAGAGATTAATATGAAGCTCTGCGAGCCGATGTCCGACGATGAAATGACACGCCTTATCGAGCGTTAAGGTGAGCTCTACGAGAAGATTGACCAGGTGAACGGCTGGGAGTTGGATAGCGTATTGGAACGAGCGATGGATGCTCTGCGTTGCCCTGCGCCGGATGAGAATGTGGCGCATCTGTCGGGTGGCGAGCGTCGTCGTGTGGCGTTGTGCCGTCTGCTGTTGCAGCAGCCTGATGTGTTGTTGCTCGACGAGCCTACCAACCACCTCGATGCCGAGTCTATCGACTGGCTGGAGCAGCATTTGCAGCAGTATAAGGGTACGGTTATCGCCGTAACCCACGATCGCTATTTCCTCGACAATGTGGCCGGTTGGATTTTGGAGCTCGACCGTGGCGAGGGTATTCCGTGGAAGGGCAACTACTCGGGATGGCTCGACCAAAAGACCAAGCGTATGGCTATGGAGGAGAAGCAGGAGTCGAAACGTCGCAAGACCTTGGAGCGCGAGTTGGAATGGGTGAATATGAACCCGTCGGGCCGCCGCGCCAAGAGTAAAGCACGTCTGTCGGCCTACGATAAGATGCTCAACGAGGATACGAAGCAGAAGGAGGAGAAACTCGAGATTTACATCCCGAATGGCCCTCGCTTGGGCGATGTGGTTATCGAGGCACACGGCGTGTCGAAGGCCTTTGGCGACCGCGTTTTGTACGAAGGTTTGGACTTCAAGTTGCCACCGGCAGGTATCGTGGGTGTTATCGGCCCTAACGGAACGGGTAAGACTACTCTGTTCCGTATGATTATGGGGCTGGAGGAGCCTACAAGCGGAACCTTTACCGTGGGCCAAACAGTGAAGCTCGCCTATGTCGATCAGCAACACAAGTCTATCGACCCCGAAAAGACGGTCTATGAGGTGATATCGCAGAATAGCGAGTGGGTGCAGCTCGGCAACCGTCAGGTGCCGGCTCGCGCCTATGTCGCACGCTTCAACTTCACGGGTGCCGACCAGGAGAAGAAGTGCGGCGTTCTGTCGGGCGGTGAGCGCAACCGCTTGCACTTGGCCCTCGCATTGAAGGAGGAGGGCAATGTAATTCTGCTCGATGAGCCTACCAACGATATTGATGTAAATACCCTGCGTGCCTTGGAGGAGGGCTTGGAGCACTTCGCAGGCTGTGCGGTGGTTATCTCGCACGACCGTTGGTTCCTCGACCGTATCGCTACGCATATCCTCTCGTTTGAGGGCGACTCGAAGGTCGTGTTCTATGAGGGTTCGTATTCGGAGTACGAGGAGTGGAAGAAGATGCAGGGCATGGATACTACCCCACACCGCGTCAAGTATCGCAAGCTTGTTGAGTAATATTAGTATTGTCACCAAATAAGATATTAAACACAAAAAAAGCTAACGGCTAACGGCCAACGACCAATAGCCACCGAAAAAATATGGCACAGAAACCATCTATTCCAAAGGGAACACGCGACTTTTCGCCGCTCGAGACGGCTCGTCGCTCCTATATATTCAACACCATTGCCGAAGTATTCCGCACCTACGGTTTTTCGTCTATCGAGACTCCGTCGATGGAGAACCTCTCTACCCTCATGGGCAAGTATGGCGAGGAGGGAGATAAACTCCTCTTCAAGATTCTCAACTCGGGTGACTTCGGCTCGGGTCTGAACGATGATGAGGTACGTCAGGCGCACCGCATCTGCGAGAAGGGTTTAAGATACGACTTGACCGTTCCGTTTGCCCGCTACGTTGTGCAGCACCAGAACGAGATAACATTCCCATTTAAGCGTTACCAAATTCAGCCCGTATGGCGTGCCGACCGTCCGCAGAAGGGCCGTTATCGTGAGTTCTACCAGTGTGATGTCGATATTATCGGCTCGCGCTCGCTTATGAATGAGGTGGAACTTATTTCGATTGTGGAGAGGGTCTTCTCGAAGCTTGGTATCAACGTGGCGTTGAAGCTCAACAATCGCAAGGTGCTCTACGGCATCGCCGAGGTTATGGGACACGCCGACAAGATGATTGATATCACCGTAGCTATCGACAAACTCGAAAAGATAGGTCTTGACAATGTTAAGGCGGAGTTGGCCGAGCGCGGCATCGAGACCGAGGCTGTAGCGAAGTTGGAACCTATACTCACCTTGAGTGGCTCAACTGCCGAGAAACTCGCGAAATTGGAGGGTGTTCTTGCGACGAGCGAAACAGGTTTGAAGGGTCTGGAAGAGTTGCGCTCCGTATTCTCTGCAGTGGAGGCTCTCGGTATTGGACTGAATGTGGAGTTGGACCTCTCGTTGGCTCGTGGTTTGAACTATTACACGGGGGCCATCTTCGAGGTCAAGGCCTTGGATTTCGCCATTGGTTCGATTTGCGGTGGTGGCCGCTACGACAACCTCACGGGAATCTTCGGCATGCCTGATGTGTCGGGCGTAGGCATTTCATTTGGCGCAGACCGCATCTATGATGTTATGGTAGGCCTGGACTTATTCCCGGCCGATGTGACATGCTTGACAAAGGTGCTCTTTATCAACCTTGGCGAGACCGAGGGATTAGCCTCGTTGCGCTGCGCGAAGGCGTTGCGCGATGCGGGTATTCCGACTGAGGTATATCCCGACTCGGCAAAGATGAAGAAGCAGATGGAGTATGCCAACCGCCGGCAGATTCCGTATGTCGTAATTATCGGTAGCGACGAACTTGCAGAGGGCAAGGCCACGCTGAAAAATATGGTTTCGGGCGAGCAGCAGAGCGTCGATATGTCGCTCCTTGGCGAATATATCAAGTAGCGCTCGACCGCGAGGCGTTGAGTCAGAATGACTTCGGAGGATTTGCCCTCCGAAGTCATTCTCTTTTGTGGAATATTAAGGTAAAAATTATTGTTTATTAATAAAAATTTTACTACTTTCGCGCTACACAAAACCCTAATATATTATGTCCTACAACAAATCTCAATTGGCCGAGGGAGAAGAGGTTTCCACGCACATTCTCTCGAAGGTTATCAAGGCCGGTCGTCGTACCTACTTCTTCGACGTAGAAGCTACGCGCGGAAATGACTACTATCTTACCATCACCGAGAGTCGCAAGATGACTCGTAAGGATGGCAAAGAGGTCTTCGACCGTCACAAAATCTTCCTCTATAAGGAGGATTTCGACAAGTTCGCCAATGGATTGTCAGAGGTCGTGAACTTTATCAAGCACGAGAAGCCTGAGTACTTCGAGAATCTTCAATCGACCAAGATTGACAATGAGTTCGACAATCTGTAATAGATTGGCCCTCGGAGAGCGAAAAAAGGCGGCACCCAACAATCGCGTGGGTGCCGCCTTTTTTCGTACTCGGAGCGGGAATCGAACCCGCACGGCCATTACTGGCCACAGGATTTTAAGTCCGGCGTGTCTACCTATTCCACCATCCGAGCCCTATCGTGGGTGCAAATGTACTATATTTTGTCGGATTATCCAAATTATAGCGACTGCGAATGGCTCCAAATTCGACACATATTGGCATAAATTATTTTTTTGTATTGTCGAAAAAAGTATTATATTTGCAGTGTCGTTAAAGTCGATTGTCCAATCGGCTACAATTCACGAAACAGAATATTAATAGTTATTATATGGAAGATTTGATTGCCATTCAGGGCAAGAGTATCGAAGAGGTGCGTCAAATAGCAAAGGTGTTTGGCGTGACCGATGAAAACCTAACCAAGGATGAGTATGTCGAGCGCATAGTTGCCGCATCGACGGAGGGTAATGCGCCGACCGTGGCCCCAAAGAAGCGAGGCCGTCGTCCGCGTGTTACGGGCGTGAAAGTTGTTGCCGCAGCTCCTACGGCCGAGGCCGAAGCAAGTGTCGCAGAGAGTGACGCCAATTCCGTTACGGAGGATGTTGCGGCTGCTCCAACTTTGGAAGCAAAGGAGGTTGAAGCTACGCCTGCACCCGCCCCAAAGAAGCGCGGCCGCAAGCCGAAGAGTGTCGCAGCGGCTCAAGCCGCGACGGAGAACCTGGTGCCAAAAGCCGTAGAGCCAGCCGCGGATAGCGAAGGGGTGGCGGAAGTTGCAGCCGAAGAGGTGCCTACCCTATCGACACGCAAGCGTAGAACTCCAAAGACGGCAGAGCCACAGCCTGTGGCCGAGCCTGTGATTACGAAGGATGACTTTGCAGCAGAGGTTATCGGCGAGGGCGTATTGGAGATTATTCCTGACGGTTATGGTTTTTTGCGCTCGGCCGACTACAACTATCTCAACTCACCGGATGATATCTATGTTTCGCCTTCGCAAATCAAGCTCTTTGGCTTGAAAGGTGGCGATACGGTGCGCGGTGTTATTCGTCCACCAAAGGAGGGAGAGAAGTTCTTCCCTCTGGTGCGCGTAGATAAGATTAACGGCTTGGAGCCGGAGTTTATCCGCGACCGCGTACAGTTTGAGTATATGACACCGCTCTTCCCGAGCGAGAAGTTTAACCTTACGGGCAAAGGCCACAATTCGCTCTCGAATCGTGTGGTGGATCTATTCTCGCCTATCGGTAAGGGCCAGCGTGCGCTGATTGTGGCGCAGCCGAAGACCGGTAAAACGATGCTGTTGCAGAGTATTGCCAACGCCATTGCCGACAACCATCCGGAGGTCTATATGATTGTGCTGCTCATCGACGAGCGTCCCGAGGAGGTTACCGAGATGGCTCGCCACGTCAAGGCCGAAGTTGTCGCCTCGACCTTCGACGAGCAGGCTACGCGCCATGTTAAGGTGGCCGAGATGGTGCTCGAGAAGGCGAAACGTATGGTTGAGTGCGGCCACGATGTAGTGATACTCCTCGACTCGATAACGCGCCTCGCGCGTGCCTATAACTCCGTGCAGCCGGCCTCGGGCAAAGTGCTCTCGGGTGGTGTGGATGCCAATGCGTTGCACAAACCTAAACGCTTCTTCGGAGCGGCGCGTAACACCGAGGAGAAGGGCTCGCTGACGATTATCGCCACGGCACTTATCGACACGGGCTCGAAGATGGACGAGGTTATCTTCGAGGAGTTCAAGGGTACGGGTAATATGGAGCTGCAGCTCGACCGTCGCCTCTCGAACAAGCGTGTATATCCGGCTGTCGATGTTATCGCTTCGGGTACACGCCGCGAGGATTTGCTCCTGCCGAAGGAGGTTATGCAGCGTACCTGGGTATTGCGCAAATACCTCTCCGATATGACTACTGTCGAGGCTATGGAGTTCTTGCAGAAGCAGATGGGACTCACTGAGTCAAACGAGGAGTTTTTGGCAACGATGAACAACTAACCGTAGAGAGTTATGAAACGACTGCTAACCTTCACCTTCTCGCTCTGCTTCGTCCTCCAATCTTTCGGTTGGGGACAGAAGGGACACGATGTTGTAGCCTATATTGCCGAGTGTAATCTGCGCCCCGAGGTTAAAGAGCGTGTTGTGGCTGCATTGGGCAACCACTCGCTTGTCTATCATGCGAATTGGCTCGACAATGCCAGCTATCAGCAGGATTTTCGTTACACCAAGACGTGGCACTACGCCAATGTGGATGAGGGCTTCACCTATGCCACAATGGATAAAAATCCGAAGGGCGATGCTGTGACGGCGATTGCTCAACTTGTAGCTGAGCTCAAGAGCGGCGCTCTGTCGGCCGAGCAGGAGGATATACGTCTGCGGATGCTGATACACATAGTTGGCGACATTCATTGCCCGATGCACGCGGGGCACCTGAGCGACCTCGGAGGCAACAAAGTCGAGGTGTTCTTCTTCGAGCGCAAGACAAAACTGCACTCGCTGTGGGATACAACGCTTGTCGAGGCGGTGCATAAGTGGAGCTACACCGAGTGGCAGCAGCAACTCGACCTCTACACATCGGCCGACCGCAAGGCCGAGTTGTCCAAGTCGGAACCGATAGATTGGCTCAATGAGAGCCATAAGATAGCGACCGATATCTATCGCGCTTCGCCCGCCAAGACGCAGCTCAAATACAACTATATAGCCTACGCTGCGCCTATCATCGAGAGTCGTCTGTTGGCCGGAGGTATCCGTCTCGCATATTTGCTGAACGATATATACCAAAATTAGATTCATAAACCTAAAAAGAAGAACCTGATATGAAGAGAAGAACCCTGCTTGGAGCATTGTTGGTCATAATCGCTCTATCGACCGCCGCGGCTACGCCTGTCCGCCAATCGCTTACGGATATAGATTGGCATTTTAGACAGAAGCGCGGAGGTGTAAATTGGTACAAAGCTACCGTGCCCGGTGTCGTTCATACCGACCTGATGGCAAACGGCCTGATTGAAGATCCGTTTTTCGGACTCAACGAGCGTAGCGTGCAGTGGGTGGACAAGGAGGATTGGATATACGAAGCAGTATTTACGGCCGACAAAGAGGTGCTCAACAAGGAGCGTATAGAGTTGGTATTCGAGGGCTTGGATACCTATGCCGATGTCTTTCTGAATGGCAAGAAACTCCTCTCGGCCGACAATATGTTCCGTTGCTGGCGTGTAGATGCAAAGGCGCAGTTGCGTGAGGGGCAGAATACGCTACAAGTCTATTTTCACTCGGTTGTGAAGGTCGATATGCCGAAGTGGGAGGCTCTGCCGTTCCAATACTACCGTTGGAACGACCAATCGGCAAATGGCGGGCTTCTCGACCGCAAAATCAGCGTCTTCTGCCGCAAGGCGGGCTACCACTACGGATGGGATTGGGGTCCACGATTGGTGACAAGTGGAATATGGCGCCCCGTGTATCTCGAGGCGTGGAACACGATGCGCATCAACGATATCTTCTATAACCAGAAGAGTGTTACCGAGAAACGCGCTGATATCGACGTGGAGTTCGAAGTCGAATCGCAGAAGCAGGCAAGTGCCATATTGCGTATCACTGACGAGAAGAGTGGCGTTGTGTTGTCCATGAAGTCGATAGTACTAAATGCCGGGGTGAATAATGTGCTTGTGCCGATTGTTCTCAACAAGCCGAAGCTCTGGTGGTCAAACGGCCTTGGCGAGCCACACCGCTACGCCTTCCGCGCGGAGCTTGTGTCGGATGATAAGGTCGCTGATGCGAAGCACCACGATATAGCCGTGCGCTCGCTCAAAGTCATCCGCGAGGAGGATAAGGATGGTCGCTCGTTCTACTTCGAACTGAATGGTCGCCGCGTGTTTGCCAAGGGAGCGAACTACATCCCTTGCGACAGCTTCCTGCCGCGTGTCACCGACCAGGTGTACGAGAAGTGCATAGCCGATGCCGTAGCCGTCAATATGAACATGTTGCGCGTGTGGGGCGGAGGAATATATGAGAATGCTAAGTTCTACGAGGAGTGCGAGAAGAACGGCATAATGGTGTGGCAAGACTTTATGTTTGCCTGCGCGCTCTACCCTGTCGAGGGGGCAATGATAGATAATATTCGTCAGGAGGCAATCGATAATATTAAGCGTCTGCGCAACTACGGCTGTATAGCCCTTTGGTGTGGTAATAACGAGTGTTACGATACGCTTATGGCCTACAAGCGTCAGTGCGACAAGCTGGGCACCGGCTACAAATACTACGAGTTACAGAAAGCACAGTTCGATTTCCAATACTACGAATTGCTGCCGGAGGTGTGCGCCAAGTATGACCCTTCGCGCTACTACCACCCTATGTCGCCGTGGAGTGCTAAGGATGTGAAGCAGATGCACGCTCCGCATCGCGGCGACCTGCACTATTGGAGTGTATGGGGCGGAAATCTTCCTTTCGATAGCTACAATACCACTCGCACGCGCTTTATGTCGGAGTTCGGCTTTCAATCATTCCCCGAGATTGCCTCTATCAAGCGATATGCACCAGATGAGAAGGATTGGGATATACACTCGGAGGTCATGATGTCGCATCAGCGCGGTGGCGTCAAGGCCAATGGTAAGATTAAGAAGTACCTCGAGAGTGAGTATTGGCCACAGCCCGATTTTAGAAAATTCCTCTATATGGGGCAGGTTATGCAGGGGGATGCCATAAAGATAGCAGTCGAGGCCCATCGCCGCGATATGCCGTTCTGCCAAGGCTCGCTCTTCTGGCAGCATAACGATTGTTGGCCGGTAGCTTCGTGGTCGAGTCGTGACTACTATGGCCGTTGGAAGGCACAGCACTACTTTGCACGCCACTTCTTCGACCGCTACCTGCTCTCGGCCTACAACCGCGATGGGCGTCTGCGAGTATTTGCCGTGTCGGACAATCAGGAGGATGTAAAGGCCGACTTAGAGGTTAAGATGATGACCTTTACGGGCGAGGTTGTAAATAGCTATAAGAGACGTATTACTCTGCCGGCTAACACCTCGACGGTGGTCTATGATGAGCCGACCGAAAAGGCTTTGGCAGGGGCGAAGGCCGAAGATTTGGTTATCGTGTCGTCGCTTCGCATTGGCGGCAAACTATACACCAACAACAACTATTTCATCAGGCAGCGCGAACTCAACTTTCCTAAAGCAAATGTGACGGCTGATGTCGTGAAGTGCGACGGAGGCGTCGAAGTTAGGCTCTCGACCGACAGCTTTGCCCGTGCCGTATATCTCTCGATTGATGATACGGACAACTTCTTCGAGGATAACTATTTCGATATGCTTCCGGGCGAAAGCCGCATGGTGCGTGTTCACACAATGCTCTCGCCGGAGGAATTTGCCAAGCAACTGCAAATCATACACCTTGCGCAGACCAAATAAAGCTACGCTTTAGCACAAGGCTATTGCGGTGAGCCCTTATCTTGGACGGATGGGGGCTCATCGTTTTGTGTATCTGTAAATCTATTTTTTACATTTTCGTTTGTGAAAAGGCAAAAAAATTGTAAATTTGTGTGAGAATATTCTCAAACAGATAAAGTTTAGGTTCGTTATGGAGATTTGGCACATCTGGATTATCGCGGCACTCGTATTTGTGATTATCGAGATTTTCACCTCGACATTTGCAATTGTCTGCCTATCGGCGGGTTGCGTTGGCGGAGCTATTACCGCGGCGTGTGATGCCGATACGAAGGTTCAAATTGCGGTTTTTGCCATCGTTACATTCGTGGCTATTGGCACTGTGCGTCCACTGTTGAAGGCGCTATTTAGTCGCAATGGTGGGGATTTTAAGAGTAACGCCGATGCGCTTATCGGCCGTGTGGCTATCGTCTCGGAGGAGATCAATCCCGACACAATGAGCGGTCGTGTGGCCATCGATGGTGATGATTGGAAGGCTGCGTCGTGCGATAACACTCGCATCGCAAAGGGCGAGAAGGTGGAGATTGTGGCGCGTGAAAGTATTATTCTAACCGTTAAAAAGTTATAAGCGTATGGGAGCAATGGTTATTTTGCTGATTATCGCCTTGATAGCGGTAATCTATGTATTGATGGGTTTCTGCATCATTCAGCAGTCGGAAACCAAGGTGGTGGAGCGTCTGGGTAAGTTTAATCGCACGCTTCAGTCGGGCATCAACTTCGTATTGCCGATATTGGAGCAGGCGCGCAACATCACTCGTCGCGTAGAGATACACTCGATAGACGGCACGAAGCACGTTCTCTTCAAGACAACAACAAAGATTGATCTCCGCGAGCAGGTCTATGATTTTCCGAAGCAGAGCGTGATTACGAAGGATAATGTGACGACAAATATCAACGCACTGCTATACTTCCAGATTGTCGATCCGGCAAAGTCGGTCTATGAGATCGACAACCTGCCAAATGCTATCGAGAAGCTCACGCAGACCACCTTGCGTAATGTGATTGGAGAATTGGAACTCGACGAGACGCTTACTTCGCGTGACACCATCAACTCGAAGTTGCGAGCCGTGCTTGACGAGGCGACAAACAAATGGGGCGTGAAGGTTACGCGTGTGGAGTTGCAGGATATAACCCCTCCGGAGAGCGTACGCCGCGCAATGGAGCAGCAGATGCAGGCCGAGCGTGAGCGACGTGCGAAGGTGTTGGAGGCGAGAGGTAACAAGGAGGCGATGATTCTCAAATCCGAGGGCGAAAAGGAGTCGCAAATCAACCAGGCGGAGGCCGAGAAGCAGACGCAGATTCTCAAAGCACAGGGCGAGGCCGATGCCACAATTCTGCAAGCCGCAGCCGAGGCCACGGCAATTGAGAAGGTGACGGCCGCTATCGAGCGATCGAAGACCGATCCGGCAACCTATATGTTGCTGACCAAGTATATCGAGTCGCTGAAAGAGATTGCGGCCGGCGACAAGACCAAGACCGTATTCTTACCATTCGAGGCGAGCAACCTTGTGGGTGCGCTCGGCTCGCTCACCTCGCTGCTCGAGAAGAATAACAAATAGTTATGCCTCAATTGTAGGCTGTGCGTAGGGCTGTCATACACCTGCTTCGGTGTCGGACAGCCCTCGCTATTGGCGACAAAGTGTGTCATATCTCTGCCATAATGTCACACCGCGCGGCAAAAATGTTCCTTTTCGTGTGCGTGGCACGGGAATTGACGGAATGGCTTTGTAGCAGAAATAACCGAACTATCAACAAATAAAAACTAAATAGATTACAGCTTATGAAAAACGGAAAAATTGGGGTTACAACCGAAAATATATTCCCCGTAATCAAAAAATTCCTCTACTCGGACCACGAGATTTTCCTGCGCGAACTGGTGTCGAATGCGGTGGATGCCACGCAGAAGATGCGCACCCTCGCATCGAATGGAGCTTTCTCTGAGGAGTTGGGCGATATGGCGGTGCGCGTAAGCGTAGATAGCGCGGCCGGCACGCTCACGATTACCGACCGCGGCGTGGGTATGACTGCCGAGGAGGTAGATCGCTACATCAATCAGATTGCCTTCTCGTCAGCCGAGGAGTTTCTGGCCAAGTATCAGAATCAGACCATAATAGGTCACTTCGGCCTCGGCTTCTACTCGGCATTTATGGTAGCCGACAAGGTTGAGATCTTCACGCAGTCCTACGATAGTTCGGCCAAGTCGGTGCACTGGAGTTGCACGGGCTCGCCGGAGTACGAAATGGAGGAGCTCGACGAGCAGCGCGACCGTGGTACGACTATCGTTCTGCACCTCTCGGAGGAGTGCAAAGAGTATGGAGACGAGCAGAAGGTACAATCGCTCCTGAAGAAATATTGTCATTTCTTACCTGTGCCGGTGATATTCGGCAAGGTGAAGGAGTGGAAGGATGGCAAGTATGTCGATACCGACCGCGACAACGTAATCAACAACGTCGAGCCACTCTGGGCTCGCAAACCGAGCGACATAACGCCCGAGCAGTACAAGGCGTTCTATCAGGAGCTCTACCCTATGTCCGACGAGCCGCTCTTTTCGATACATCTGAATATCGACTACCCGTTCCACCTGACGGGTATCCTCTACTTCCCGAAGATACACAACAATTTCGAGGTGCAGCGCAACAAGATACAGCTCTACTCGAATCAGGTGTTCGTGACCGATGAGGTAGAGGGTATTGTGCCGGAGTATCTCACGCTGCTGCACGGCGTGATCGACTCGCCGGATATTCCGCTTAACGTGTCGCGCTCCTACTTGCAAAGCGACTCGAATGTCAAGAAGATTTCGGGCTACATCACCCGCAAGGTTGCCGAGCGTCTTGGCGAACTCTTTACGACACTGCGCGAGGAGTATGAGCAGAAGTGGGATGATCTGAAGATCTTTATCCAGTATGGCATTCTCACCGACGAGAAGTTTGCCGAGAAGGCTGCACAGTATATGCTGTGGAAGAGCACCGAGGGCAAATACTATACGCCGGAAGAGTATCGCACGCTCGTTGCCGAGCAGCAGACCGATAAGGATAATACCCTTGTTCTGCTCTACACCGACGATACGGTCGAGAAGCACTCGTTCCTCGAGGCGGCTCACGCCAAGGGCTACGACGTTCTCGAGATGGGCGGTCAACTCGACAACCACTACATAAATTGGTACGAGTCGAAGAACGAGGGGGTGCGCTTCACGCGTGTCGATAGCGATATTATTGAGAAACTGATACGCAAGGGCGGCGAGATGAAGATGTCACTCTCGGCTCACCAGCAGGAGATTATGCGTCCTGTATTCGAGGCGCAGTTGCCAGAGGATGAAAAGATACGTTACAACGTGGCCTTCGAGGCTATGGCCGACACGGAGGCTCCGGTTATCATCACGCAGGATGAGTTCATGCGCCGTATGAAGGAGATGGCCAAGGTGAGCGGTGGTCAGATGAGCCAATTCTACGGACAGATGCCCGATAACTTCACCATCACGGTCAATGGCAACCATCCTATTATCATCGACCTGCTCGGCTCGGTTGAGAAGGCCTATGGCGATAAGTTGAAGAGCATAACCAAGAAGATCGATGCGGCGGTGGCCGAGGAGAATCGTTTCGAGGAGATGACCAAAGATAAGAAAGAAGAGGAGCTCTCGGCCGAAGAGCGCGAGATGCGCGAGGAACTCTCGAAGAAGGTTGTTACGTTGCGCGACGAGCGCAATGAACGCCTCAAGGAGATTGGCCGCGAGAGCGCAATGGTGCGCCAGATTATAGACCTTGCACTGCTCTCAAACGGTCTGCTCAAGGGCAAGAATCTCTCGGACTTCATCCAACGCTCGATTGTTCTGCTCGAGTCGAAGGAGCAGTAATAACCAGCTGCATTTCAACACTAAATCGGGCGGCCGATGGTTATGATGACCATCGGCCGCTCGTGCGTATGCGCGTATTCCATTTTTTTTCGTATCTTTGTCGCCAAAAACCAACAACAAGTACACAGATGACAGAGCAACACTACGACGACATTGCAAACATCAACCCGAACAACGAGCCAACAGTTATATGCCCCGAGTGTGGGCTTCCGGTGCCCGTGAGTATGTCGAAATGCCCATACTGCGGCATTCGTATGCCTCGTGGCTGTAAAATTTTGGCGATACAGGTCGCGGCTGCTATAGCGGCGATAATCGTAGCAATAGTGATGCTTTGTATATATCTCTAAAAGCGGAGGAACAATGCTAATGCGAGGTGTCGGAGCAGTACTACTGCTCGTCTGCTCAAATGTATTTATGACCTTGGCGTGGTATGGACAGGTGATGTTCAAATCACGCTTCGAGCGACTCGGAGTTGTGGCTGTCATCGCCGTAAGCTGGCTCATAGCCCTATTCGAGTACTGCTTTATGGTGCCGGCCAATCGTATGGGCAGTGCCGAATACGGAGGCCCTTACTCAATTTGGGAGCTGAAGGTGATACAGGAGGCTGTGTCACTTACGGTCTTTGCGGTTGTGGTGCAGATGTTTATGCGTAACGAGGCACTGCGCTGGAATCATGCCGTAGGTTTTTTGTGCCTCGTGTTGGCGGTCTTTTTTATATTCAAAAAGTAGAAGAGAATGAAGATAGCATTGATTACGGGAGCCTCGTCGGGCATAGGTCGCTGCTACGCCGAGCAATTGGCCTCTAAAGGGCACAATGTGCTAATCATCAGCAATCAACGCGAGCAGAACGAGCAGGTTGCCGAGACTATCGAGCGGCAATACGGTGTGCGTGCCGTTGCTCTCTATGCCGATCTTGCGGAGGTGGATGCCGCCGAGAAGATTTACGACTATTGTCGTGAGCAGGACTTCGAGGTCGATATCCTGATAAGCAATGCCGGCATACTGCAATTTGGTCAGGTGCTGCGTATGCGCGACGGGCTAATCGAATTTATCAATACGCTGCATTGCACCACGCCGGCCAAGCTGTGCCGCCTTTTTGGCACCGACATGTGCAACCGCCGCGAGGGACGCATACTCATTATGTCGTCGCTCACGGCCTGGACTCCCTACCCTACAATCTCGCTCTACGGCGCTACGAAGGTCTATCTCAAGAGCTTCGCGCAGTCGCTGTGGTACGAGTTCCGCCCTTATGGCGTCAAGGTCACGACGGTCTATCCGGGCGCGGTCGATACGCCGCTCTACAAGCTCGACGACAAGTACCGCCGTCTGTTCCGCCGCCTCGGCGTTATGCTCTCGCCCGAGCGACTTGCTCGCAGTGGCTTGAGGGCTATGTTCTGCGGCTCGCGCACCTGCATCCCCGGCCTCTTCGCAAAGATTGTCGTGGCTATCTGCGCCGTGTTGCCCGCCCACGCACTGCTCCCCGTGCTGAAAATCCCTGCTATCAAGCGCCTCCTCGCCCGCATATAGCCTCTTATTCACCTCCGAGGTATCGTTTTCGATACCCACGAAGGTGGTGGTAAAGGGGTGCAAAAAACAACGCCCTCGCAGTTTTGCGAGGGCGTTTGCTATTCAATATTTTATTCTAACCACATTCCATAACCACTAGAGTAGTCTATAGTATAGATGGCACGCACATGACCAGGCCAATCTTTATCCCATGCTGTGCTCGTAAAACAAATATCGTCATTATACGCTGCACACACATATTCTTTATTATATTTGTAAGATGTAGAAGACAAATAACAAAACTCCGGATTTATTATAGCATAGCCGTTAGCAGTTAAGGTTTTATTGAGCCATGAATAGGAGTTGAGCATCGACACCGCATCGTCTATGTTTGGCAAACACCAACCCCTACCATAATCTTCGCACCATTTCTCAGCAGGATGCATACCATCATCCCAACTATATGATTCACCGGCATTAGTATAGCCATCATAACATAATTTATTATCACAGTGACCAAGCTTTGTGCAATATGGGAGATAAGCCTCATCGACCGACACAACGACCACTCTGCTATCATGCATATGAGATACTACGCCTTTCGCTCCACCAAACTCGACCAAGTCGCCAGCGTTCTCATTCGGAGAGTATTGCCTGACCACTATTTCTCGGCTAACAACTTCATATTCATACTCTACGCTCTCAAGCTTAATGGTGTAATCCGTAAATTCGAATGGGCTACCGAGGCCAATAGTTGGGATTTTGATTTTAATGGTGTACAAATTGTCTGCTGTGTGTAGTTTGTCAACTGTTATCCAATAAGAATTATTCACCACCTCAAAACCAACATTAGAATAAACATGTACGTCAACTTCAGTTTTTACGGGACCTACACCAACATGAAATTTCTTATCTGATTTACATTGCTCCAAATCGGTAAACACAATCTGCGCAGCATAATATTGTTCAATTGAAATTTCCGCAACGCAGTCGTACTCTGCATTCTTTATCTCTATACATCCGCTACGAACATTATCCTCAGTATTGGCGTCAATAGTAATGGTGAATTCGCAATAACCTTTGTCGCCGTTAGAGATACTCGACCGACACCAATCCTCCGTCGAAGTTACCGTATAATCGACATTTGAGTTTACAGCAACTGTCACTGTTTCGCCGTCAGGATTAGCATTGATATTTCTTCTATATAATGTGATATATGGTTCATTGGCACCTTGCACAACTTCGATAGTCTGCTCAAGATTGTGCGTTGTGTTGCATATTGTGATTGTCGCACGACGTTCCTCTAGTGCAGAGTTTTTGGATATCGTAAGGGTGACCGTAGACACCCCCGCTCTGCCTCCATTCGAACTGATTTGCATCCACGACCAATCTTCGCTACTCTTTGCCGCCCAACTACAAGTGGACTCAATCTCGATGGTCTTCGTGCCACCTTTGCAATCTACATCGATATCCGTCAAAGATACTGTAAGCGAGTGTGTCGGCTGCCCGTTTGGGTTACCATTGTTCTCTTCGCCGAGGCCACCGCCCTGCTCACAGGCAACAGCCAACATTCCGACCATTGCCAGAAGCAAAAATAGTTTTTTCATAGTAATATAAATTTAAGTTTGTTAATGTTTGCTCAAACCTATATTACGCAAAAAGAAAGCGTGGTGCTGAAAACTTATTTTAATAGTGAGGTTCTGGAATACCTTGGAGATAAAATAAGCAACAGTTCCACGCCATACCAGCGGTATGACGCAGAAGAATGTCTGCTTACTCTCTCTCCGTTGAATTTTCCAGATTCCACTATGAGAATAAACTTACACTTTCCGCGTAATTATGTGCTACAAATGTAACACTTTATTTCTAAAAACGCAATAATCATCATTTTTTAATTTTTAATTGAAAAGTCGGCAACTTTTCACTATCTTTGCGCCCAATAGTAAACAATAAAAAACTCACGAAATGAATATCGAAAAATATATATCCGACGCAGCCCTTGCTGCTGCTACGGCGCTCTATGGAGAGGTAACACCTGCGCAGATACAGCTGCAAAAGACCCGTAAGGAGTTCGAGGGCGACTATACGATTGTCACCTTCCCGTTGCTCAAACTATCGCGCAAGTCGCCCGAGGCTACGGCTACGGAGCTTGGCGAGCGTATTGTTGCCGACAATGAGGCTATTGGCGGCTTTAACGTCATTAAGGGTTTCTTGAATCTCTCGCTCAACGATTCGTTTTGGAGCGAACGTTTCGAGGAGATTGTTGCCAACAGCCGCTATGGTGAGGCAGAGCCTACGGGCCGCAATATTATGATCGAGTACTCGTCGCCGAATACGAACAAGCCGTTGCACCTCGGCCATATCCGCAATAACCTCTTGGGCTATTCCGTAGCACAGATTTTGTCGGCTAACGGCCATAATGTCATCAAGGCCAACCTTGTGAACGACCGCGGTATTCATATTTGCAAGTCGATGGTTGCGTGGCTTCGCTATGGTAATGGCGCAACGCCCGAATCGACCGGCAAGAAGGGCGACCACCTCGTAGGTGATTACTATGTCGAGTTCGACAAGCACTACAAGTCCGAAATCAAGGATCTTGTAGCCGGCGGCATGAGCGAGGAGGAGGCCAAGAAACAGGCTCCTATTATGTTGGAGGCGCAGGAGATGCTCCGCAAGTGGGAGGCGCAGGACGAGGAGGTTCGTGCTCTGTGGCACAAGATGAACAGTTGGGTGTATGACGGCTTCGATGTGACATACAAGGCCTTGGGTGTCGATTTCGACAAGATATACTACGAGTCGCAGACTTATCTCTTGGGAAAGTCGCTCGTCGAGGAAGGACTCGCCAAGGGTATATTCTTCCGCAAGGAGGACGGCTCAGTGTGGATTGATCTTACGGCCGATGGCCTCGACCAAAAATTGCTGTTGCGTGGCGACGGCACCTCGGTATATATGACACAAGACCTCGGCACAGCCTTGCAGCGTGTCAAGAGCGAGTCGCTCGATGAGATTATTTATGTTGTGGGCAATGAGCAGAACTACCACTTCCAGGTGCTGAAGCTAGTGCTCAAGAAGCTCGGCTACGAGTGGAGCGATGATATCTACCATCTGTCGTATGGTATGGTCGAGTTGCCGGAGGGCAAGATGAAGTCGCGCGAGGGCACGGTAGTCGATGCTGACGACTTGGTGGCCGATATGATTTCGACCGCACGCGATATGTCACAGGAGTTGGGTAAGCTCGATGGTTGCACAAGCGAGGAGGCCGATGCTATCTGCTCGATGGTGGGACTCGGTGCACTCAAATACTTCATCTTGAAGGTCGATCCCAAAAAAACCATGCTGTTCGATCCGCGCGAGTCTATCGACTTCAATGGCAATACTGGCCCATTTATCCAATACACTCACGCGCGTATCTGCTCGGTGCTGCGTAAGGCCGAGGAGCAGGGCATAGAGTGTGTGGCGCACGGCACAGGTTCAATGTTGGCCGAGGAACGCGAGCTGATAAAGATGCTCTGCGACTACCCTGCGACCGTAGCTGCGGCAGGCGAGAACTTCGCTCCATCAATCATCGCGGCCTATACCTACGAGTTGTGCAAGGCCTTCAATGGCTACTACCACGACCACTCTATTCTGCGCGAGGAGAACGAGACTACGAAGAAGATGCGCCTCACTTTGGCGCAGCAGGTGGCCCGCATCATCGCCAAGTCGATGCGATTGTTGGGCATTGATGTTCCGGAGAGAATGTAGTAATATTAACCGCTAACAAGATATGGCAGGCTCTAATTTCGTCGATTACGTTAAGATTTTCGCACGCTCCGGACACGGAGGCGCCGGCTCGGCGCATTTCCGTCGTGAGAAGTTTGTCGCCTTCGGAGGCCCCGATGGCGGCGATGGAGGCAAGGGTGGCTCGATAATCTTGCAGGGCGATAGCCAATATTGGACACTCATACATCTCAAGTATCAGCGTCACCAATTCGCCGAGGATGGCGAGTGTGGCTCTGGCGCACGCTCACACGGCAAGGATGCCAAGGATATTATCCTTCCCGTGCCTCTCGGCACGGTGGCCAAGCGTGTCATCACGGATGAGGAGACCGGCGAGACCTACACCGAGACCGTGGGCGAGGTTACCGAGCATGGCGAGCAGCTTGTGCTCTTGAAGGGCGGACGCGGAGGCCTGGGCAACTGGCACTTCCGTACGGCTACAAACCAAGCACCTCGCTATGCGCAGCCGGGCGAGGATGGCGACGAAGGTGCGTTTATTCTCGAATTGAAAGTTTTGGCAGACGTGGGACTCGTAGGCTTCCCGAATGCGGGCAAGAGCACATTGCTTTCGGTAGTCTCGGCCGCCAAGCCGAAGATTGCCAACTATGCTTTCACGACGTTGGAGCCTAATCTCGGTATTGTCGAGGTACGCGATGGACACTCATTTGTTATGGCCGATATCCCGGGTATTATCGAGGGTGCGCACGAAGGTAGAGGCCTAGGCACGCGCTTTTTGCGCCACATTGAGCGCAACTCGACGCTGCTATTTATGATTCCGGCCGATAGCGACGATATATGTGCCGACTATAAGGTGCTTCTGGGTGAGCTTACGCAGTATAACCCCGAACTGCTCGACAAGTCGCGTCTGCTGGCCATCACCAAGTGCGACATGCTCGACGACGAGCTTATTGAGCAGATGCGTGAACATCTGCCCGAGGGCATCGAAGCCATCTTCATTTCGTCAGTCTCGGGCCTCAATATATCTCGTCTTAAGGACAAACTCTGGGAGCAGCTGCATAAGTAGAATTTTCGTCGATATATAGCAAACGCTGCCATTCTCCGAAAGAGTGGCAGCGTTTGTTGATTGGCGCAAAGCGCACACTAAACGTGACGCAGAATCTCGTCGAGACCGTTGAAGTGATTCTTGTAGTCCTCGAGCGAGCGAGAGATAATCTCATAAGCCTCCTCGCGACCAAATACATCGGTAATCTCAACCTTCTTCTTCTGCGGCTCGGAGTCGGGCATATCCTTATAGGTAAGGAAGTAGTGCTTCAAACGGTTGATGACACCCTTCGGCAGCTCCGAGATATCGTTATAGCCGCTGTAAGTCACGTCGTGACGCAGTACGGCGATAATCTTATCGTCGGCCTCGTTGCCATCCAACATACGGAATCCGCCAATAGGGCGCACGTTTACGATAATGTCGCCGTGGGCAATGTCGCGCTCGGTCAACACGCAGATGTCGAGCGGGTCGCCGTCGCCGACTATGTCGGTACGGCCGCTTTGTCGCATGCAGTACTCCGCAACGCTCTCGCCGCAAAAGCTTTGTGGCACAAAACCATAGAGAGCAGGGATAACATTCGAATATTTCTGCGGGCGGTCAATCTTCAGGTAGCCGCTCACCTTATCGAGCTCGTATTTCACCGTGTCGGTAGGCACCATCTCGATAAAGGCCGTGATGACCTCCGGAGCCTTCTCGCCTACCTCGATACCGTGCCACGGGTGCGACTTGTAGCGCAAACCCATAAGTCGTGCAATAGGATCGTTGATTTTGTTTCCCATAGTGTTATTCTTGAGTTAAATTTTCTATGCTAACCACAAATTTACAAATTATTTTTGAAAATATTCGCTTTCGTATAATATTTTATTTTGCACGCGTGTATTACGTACATATTAAATGGATGTGAGGTACAACGTGTCGAAAAATATTGTATATTCGCACCGAAAAACAACAAAACAGATAGATACTATGTCGGTTGAAAGCAAAGTGAGAGCCGTCACTACCCTACGACTCAAGGAGTGAAATTCTTTATTTACATACGGAATTCTAAGTGCAATAATTGTACCCTTCCATCGTATATCATGCGGCATTCCTATAAACCGTCTATCTTTGGAATTATATATGTGCAATGCATTTCCAGACATCATAATAAAACTAC
>JAFVRC010000032.1 GCA_017504485.1 Alistipes sp.
GCGTCAGCTTGCAGGCGCCCTGCTGTGGGGCACACCAGCCGATACCGTGAGTCAGACCCGAAATGTCCTTAATCTCCTTGGCGCGTACCCACTTGCCCTCCTCCGGAATCGGAGCCGACTCGTGGTTTGCACCCTTCTTTACGCAGCACATCTGCTGCACTTCGTGCGAATAAATCATAAGTCCTTAGCGTTTAATTTATTATGTTTGCAAAAAACGAATTACGCAATTATCACCTACAAAGGTAATAAAAAAAACAAAAACAAGCCAAATTAGCCGTTAAAAATGCAACTTCGTGAAATAATTGTGTTGCAAACGGCCCTGTTTCTGTTTTCTGTGCTAATAATCTACCTTGTCGAGTATGCCCGTCAGTGCAGCTATGGCGATGCCGTAGTTGGTAATCGGTACTCCGGCCTGCTGGGCCGCCGCGAGGCGACTCATAACGTGGCGACGCGTGAACATGCAGGCTCCGCAGTGTATGATAAGGTCGTAGGGCGACAGGTCGGTCGGAAAGTCGGCGCCCCCCACGATGTCGATATGTAGCCTCTCGCCCAACCGCTTGTGGAGCAGATGCGGCAGTTTGACACGGCCAATATCCTCGTTTTGAGGCTTGTGCGTGCAGGCCTCGGCAATGAGTATGCGGGCTGTCGGATGTAACCCTAACAGTCGATGTGCCCCCTCGACAAAGCTCTCGATATCGCCCTTGTAGCGTGCTTGCAGCACCGAGAAGGAGGTGAGGCGCGAGGCTTTGGGCTTGCGGTCGGCCACAAATCCGAAGACCTGCGAGTCGGTGATTATGAGTTGCGGCGGCTTGCTCATCGAGCGCAGAGCCAACTCCATAGTGTCGGGCGTGCAGCAGGTGGCTGCGCATCCTCGGTCGAGCAACTCGCGCAACGTCTGCACCTGCGGCATTATAAGCCGCCCTTTGGGTGCTGAGCCGTCTTGCGGCATCACGAGCAGTACTCGGTCGCCTGCCCTGCATAGACCTTCGGTCAGCAGCCGCTCCTCGGTCTGCCATATCGAGGCGATGGTGACCAACAGTTCATCTATGCCCCGGCCTGTTGTGCCGCTTGTGCATACGATCTTCAGCCCCGTGCGGCTCTCTATCGCCTTGGCTGTTGCGGCGTGGTCGGCGTGGCGGTCGCACTGCGAAAGCACGCCGATAATCGTTATTTTGCGGCGGCGCAGCTCCTCGAGCCACGGCTCCTCTATCTGCGTGTCGGCCGAGCCGAATAGAATAAGTGCTATGTCTGTGGTGTCGAGTGCGCGGCGTGTGGCGGCCATGCGTTCCTCGGCAAGTGGCGAGCAATCGTCAATACCCGCCGTATCGATAATCACCGCGGCCCCTACGCTCGGCAGTTCGATGCTCTTCGATACGGGGTCGGTGGTCGTGCCGGCAATATCCGAAACGATGGCACTATGCTGTCCCGTCAGGCTGTTGATGAGTGTCGATTTGCCGCTGTTGCATCGGCCGAGTAGTGTCAGGTGCAGTCGCTCGCTGCGAGGTGTGCTCTTTGGTTGCTCCATAGCTGCAAGATGAGTGTGGGGTTATAGCCTAAAATCGCGCTCGCCGCCCTCAATGCGTGCTATGCGCTCCTCGACAATGCGGCGCACGCGCTCGGCAGGAATGTTGAGAAGTTCGGAGGCGATGATGCGACGTCCCAATTCGCGTGTCTTGTCCGAGGCGTAATCTTCGAGATACTCAGCCAGCGTCATCAGTGCATTGGGACCGCAGCAGTTGGCTATCGCTCCGCTCTTAGCAAGGCTCATAAATCTGTCGCCCGTGCGTCCCTCGCGGTAGCAGGCCGTGCAGAAGCTCGGCACATAGCCCAACTCGAGCAGCCATGCTACCACCTCGTCGAGCGTGCGTGTGTCCGATATGTCGAACTGCTCGGTCGCCTGGTCGTTTTCGCTGTATCCGCCGACACTCGTGCGCGAGGCGCCGCTGAGCTGCGATACACCTACCTCGAGCACCTCTTCGCGTGAGCGTTGCGACTCGCGTGTCGAGACAATCATTCCCGTATATGGAACGGCTATGCGTAGCACGGCGACTATGCGGCGGAAACGCTCGTCGGTCACGGCATTCGGGAATGCCGCAAGGTCTATATCGTCGGCCGGCCGTATGCGTGGCACACTTATCGTATGAGGGCCTACGCCAAAGGTCGCTTCGAGATGCTCGGCGTGCATTAACATACCCACAAAGTCGTAGCGATAGTCCGACAGCCCGAAGAGAGCGCCGATGCCCACATCGTCTATGCCGCCCTGCATCGCGCGATCCATCGCCTCGGTGTGGTATGCCCAATCGCTCTTCGGCCCGGATGGGTGTAGCCGCTCGTAGGTTGCACGGTCGTAGGTCTCCTCAAAGAGGATGTAGGTGCCAATGTTTGCCTCGTGCAGCAGACGGTACTCCTCGACCGTCGTTGCGGCGATATTCACATTCACGCGGCGTATTGCGCCGTTGCGGTGGCGAATCGAGTATATCGTGTTGATTGATTCGACGAGGTAGTCTATGTTGTTGAGCGTAGGGTGCTCACCCATCTCGAGGGCGAGCCGCTTGTGCCCCATATCTTGCAACGCAATAACTTCGCGGTGTATCTCCTCCTGCGTGAGCTTGCGGCGCGGAATAGTGCGGTTGGTGGCATGGTATGGGCAGTATGTACAGCCGTTGATGCAGTGGTTCGAGAGATATAGTGGCGCGAACATCACTATTCGGTTGCCGTAGATGCGCTGCTTGATGTGCTTGGCAAGTGCGAAGATGCGCTCCTCAAAAGAGCTGTCGCACAAGAGCAACACGGCCGCCTCGCGGTGGCTCAAACCTTGTCCCTCGGCTCCTTTTTGCAATATCTCGTTGATGAGCGCCGTGTCGTTGCAGTGCCTCTCGGCATACTCTAGTGTGGCGTGTATCTCGCCGTCGTGTATAAACTCCTCGGCGCGTGCCGAGCCTACCTCGTATCTATTCATCTCTGCTCGGTGTAGTCTCCTCGTGAAAAATCTATATTGAAGCCTATCGCCTTGAGTCGCGCTGCAAGACGGTCGATGTCCGCCGCCGTGTTGAGGCTCCATAGGCTCTTGTTGTCGTATATGGCATACTCGCCGCGCACACGCTGTGGCGAGAAATTGGGCATTATCACATTTGCTCCCGAGAGTATAGCCTCCGTATCGCCATCTTCGAGCAGGGTGGCCAGAGCCGTTGTTGCTGGCATCAGTGCATTAGGCACGCAGAGACGGGCTATAGCCACGGCAATCATCGTGAGGCGAGTGTCGCCTGCCGAAGCCCCCTCGAATGGGGTATTACGGCATGGGACGAATGGCCCGATACCTATCATATGCGGCTTGGTGTGTGCGATAAATCGCAAATCCTCGGCCAGGTGTTCAACCATCTGCCCAGGTACTCCCACCATCATTCCTACGCCCGTCTGGTAGCCGATACGCATCAACTGTTGCACGGCCTCCATGCGCCCGTCGTATGTCGCCGGTGTGGGATGCAAACTCTCGTACAATGCTCTGTCGGCCGCTTCGTGGCGTAGCAGATAGCGTGAGGCTCCTGCCTCGAATAGGGCTTTGAACGAGGCCTCACTGCGCTCGCCGAGCGAGAGGGTAACGGCTGCATCTGCGAAGTTGTATTTTATCTGTCGTATGAGAGGCACAAGCCGCTCGTCGCTCAACGTTGCATCCTCTCCTCCCTGCAAAACAAAGGTGCGCAGCCCCAACGAGTAGGCCTTGTCGCACGACTCCAAAATTTCGCCTTCGGAGAGGCGGTAGCGCACAGCCTTGCCGTTGTCGCGCCGCAGACCGCAGTAGAGGCAGTTGCTGCGACAGTGGCTGCTTATCTCGATAAGCGCACGCAGATATACCTTAAGGCCGTTGTGATTCTCGGCTGCAGTGCATACGGCCGATTGTCGCAGCGAGTCGAATAACTCGTCGTCGAGCATCGTCTCGGCAATGAGCGTATCGAACTCTCTATCCTCGATATGCCCCTCGAAGCGGAGCCTGTCGAGTATTGACTCTGCGTGCCAATCCACCTTCTATCGCTTGAGAAGTTCGTCGTTGAAGACCTTGCGGCCTGCATCGGCCTGCGTGTGGGTGCTTGGGCCCGATATACAACCGCCCTCGCACGACATAACCTCGATAAACTGCGCCGGCGATTTGCCCGTCTTGCCGAATGCACGCAACAGATTGACATTCTTCTTCGAGAGAGGTGCCACTTGCAGGTTCGTGAAGTCGAATGTGCCGGCAACGTGGGCCTTGACAGCCGTCGTTACGCCGCCACTCTGCGCAAAACCGTGCGCCGTACGTACAGCCTTTGAGCCAACGTCGAAGGTCTGCTCCTCGCTCATCTGTATATCCATTCCCTTGAATATGGCGTGCAGCTCCTCGAAGGTGATGACATACGACACAAGGTCGCTGCGTCGGGCCTCCTTGCGCTTGGCGATGCAAGGACCTACGAATACGAGCTTCGCATCCGGATGTTTCTCACGGGCAATCTCGGCCGTGTAGTACATCGGTGAGCGTGTCGTGGAGATATATTTCAAGAGGTCGGGGGCGTGCTTCTCGGCCATCTCGATATAGGATGGGCAGCACGACGTGGTCATAAACGGAGCTCCCTCCTCGAGTTTCTCGCGCAACTCGGCAGCCTCACGTTTCGTGGTCTCCATCGCGCCCTGCGCCACCTCAATAATATCCGTGAAGCCGATGGCTTTGATTGCGCCATATACCTGCTCGGTCGGTACGTTGTATTGCGACAGCACGGCAGGGGCAACCAATGCCACAACCTTCTCACCGCGACGTATGCTCTGCAGTACCTCGAATATCTGCGACAGCTCGAATATTGCGCCAAATGGGCAGCTGTTGAGGCACTTGCCGCAGTAGATGCACTTCGACTCGTCGATGTGCTCGACGCCGAACTCATCCTTCGTAATAGCACCTACAGGGCAACTCTCCTCGCACGGTACCGGAATATATACGATGGCGTGGTATGGACAGTTCTGAAAGCAGAGGCCGCAGCTTACGCATAAGCTGTGATTTATGCGGCCTTGCGATGTTTCGGGATCGAATTCGATAGCATTCTTCGGGCAGCTGCTGGCGCACGAGCGTGCCACGCATCCGCGGCAGAGGTTTGTGATGGCATAGTTGGTACGCACGCACGACGAGCATGCCTCGTCGATAACACACATTATATTCTCCTTGGTGCTCTCCGTGCGCTCCAAAGCCCGACGTGCATAGTCTGAAAGTGGCGTAAGTTCGTCCTCCTCATCATTCATATCGAATCCGAGCAGCGGCAGTGTCTTGTACTTCCAAACGGCTCGCTCCTTGTAGATGCAGCAGCGACCCAAGGCGCGAGCTTTGCGAGGGCTCAGCTCGATAGGCAGGCGGTCGATGCGCTCTACTAACTCGTTGTTGTTCCATAACTTGACCAGTCGCGTCAAGAGTTTCTGACGCACGATCATCACATTGTTGCGTATTGCCATAGTTCTGTTAGCTCATTAATCCGAGTGCGAATATACGAAAAATTGGATAAAAAAGCCCATTTTACAACACAAAATCACAGTACGGGCTCAAAAGGTCTATCCGCGTCTCCTGTGAAGCGATAAAGTCGTATGGTCGAGCCTTGCCCCTCTTTGGTCTTGCGATTGTGCGAGATGTAGAAGTAGTCGTCGCCCAGTGGGCAGATGCCCGTCGCAGCGTCGAAATGCCAGCCGCGAATAGTGGCGTGGCGAGGGTCGCGAGCCCCTATGTCGGCGAGTGGTACTACGCGGCCGCGTTTGATGTACGGTACGCCTTCGAGAGGTCGCTTCACGAAGCGCTGCGTGCCGTCAGCCGCAAAGAGCGAGAAGTTGGCAAATTCGGGTTTCTTGCCCTTGTACACGGCCATAAACCAGAGTCGGCGATGGCTGTCGTAGGCCATATTCTGCACGCCATATCGGGTGTTTCCCGTATAAACGAAGTACTCTCCGTCGGGCCTTGTCGGGCCGTTGCGGTGCATCGCCTCCTGCGAGAGTGGAGCTTCGTATTGTACCCACTTGTGCGTGTCGTACTGCAGGAGCACCTGATGGTCGTTGTCCGCACGTTTAGAGTCGCCATATACACCATAGGCCACTGTCAGGAGCTTGCGTCCCTTCGACGAGCCGAACTTCGGGCCGAAGCTCACGCCGTCGATGCCGCTGCAACCGAGGCGGTGCTTGTGCGTCACGCCGTCGAGTGCCACCGAGGCCTTGAAGTCATCGAGCACCGTCGGCAGAAATACCGAGGTCATCACGCCATCGCGCTCGGCCGACATCCCGAGTCGTGTGATCTTCTCTACGTCGAATATGGCGATGTAGAATCCGTCTTCGAGCGTGCGAGTTGCACCCTCGCGCTTCAGAATTCCTTGGCCTATCGCATCGTTCTTATACTCGAGCGAGCCATATATGCGGCCGTCCTCCTCGTTGTAGGTTATGCATCCGAGGTGTCCTAAAAGTCCCGTTACCGAGCCTACAATATTGCCGTTGATATCGGCCTTGATGAGCATCGTTGTAAACGAGTAGTAGATGTGCTTACGCTCGTTATCTACGGCTATGCCCTGAATGTGACCGGCACGCCAATAGCCGGTTTCGATTTGACGCGGCAACGCGCTTGGATCCTTTGCGTTGCCCACAATGCAGGCGGCCAGAGCAATCAGAGTGGTTAAAAGTCGTTTCATTATGACAAATTTTGCGTGAAAATACTTATAGCAAAGATACGAAAAAAAATCAATCGAGAGGGGCGTGCCGGAGGAAATGTAATTTTTTTGTCGAATTATTTTGCAGTTATCCGAAAAAGGATTACTTTTGTGGGCTCGTTTGAATGAAACGAGCTTACGGAGGGTTGGGTGAGTGGCTTAAACCAGCAGTTTGCTAAACTGCCGATACCGTAAGGTATCCGCTGGTTCGAATCCAGTGCCCTCCGCGATGAGTGAACGAGTGACCGGTGAGGTTACTCGTTTTTTTTGTTACCTCCTCGGCTGTTTTGTGCCCCAAACAAAGTTTGACGGCACGGCCTTCGTCGGTGAGACCGTTGCGCCTCGGCATAGCCGTCACGGCAAAAGAGGCCTTGCTGTCGCAAGGTGTGTTATATGAGCGGCGATGTTCTACAAAAGACTTTGCACCCTCGCCGCTCATATCCCATAGGCCTTTGGCCCACATCTTTTGTTTGCACTCTGCACTCGGCTTGCCTCACTTCGAATCCAGTGCCCTCCGCGACGAGTGAACGAGTGACCGGTGAGGTTACTCGTTTTTTTGTTACCTCCTCGGCTGTTAATAGGCGGTCCCGGCAAAAAAAAGCGAGAGAGCTTCGTTCCCGAAACTCTCTCAACTCTCCGCGAAGTGCCTTGCGACTACTTCTTCTTATCGTAACGCTTTGCGTAGCGGCTCATAAACTTATCCACACGACCAGCAGTATCCACCAACTTCATCTTACCGGTGTAGAACGGGTGCGAAGTGTTGGAGATCTCCATCTTATACACGGGATAGGTTTCGCCGTTCACCTCGATGGTCTCTTTTGTCGAAACGGCGGACCTGCACACAAAAACGTGGTCGTTGGACATGTCCTTGAACGCCACCAAACGATAATTTTCCGGATGAATTCCCTTTTTCATCTTTTCGTTGTTTTTGTTGATAATAGCTATTAACGCATTTCTGCGCTGCAAAGGTACAACTATTTTTCGAATCTGCAACCCCTTGCGCAAAAAAAAAGTGAGCCGTGCAAAAAAAAAAATACGCGCGCGCAGCGTACACATTAAAAATATTTCGTACCTTTGCACACAATGGTGTGCGTATATGCGCACGCGATACGCGAAAAGAGTGAACAATAAAAACGGAGTGCAATGAAGAGATTTTTGGTTGTAATTGTCGCCATGGCGGCACTTCTCGCGCCGCAGAGCGCATTGGCGTGGGGCGGTTGGAGCCATAAGCTCGTAGCCTATATCGCCAAGGGTCACCTCACCCCCGAGGCGAAGGAGAAGGTCGAGCACTATTTGGGTAATAATATGGTAAACGATGCGACGTGGATGGACCGCGTGGCTTCGTGGACCAAGAAGAGCAAGGCTCACATTCCGGGCTACTATCAGACTTCGTCGTGGCACATGGTCACGGTCGATAAGAACTTGAAGCTGAGCAATGCCCGCAAGTACACCAACGATGGCGATTTGATTCCCAATCTCAAGGCTTGCCTCAAGCGTTTGGAGAACTACCAAAACATGACCGACTCGGCCGTTGTCACCAATTTGCGCTGTGTGCTTCACATGGTTGGTGATATGCACTGCCCGTCGCATACCTACTATCTCGAATTTCCGCACACCTTCGGCGAGGTGAGTCCGCAGAAGGGTAGCGGCATTCCGAAGATTCGTCGCAACGACCAGCGCCGTGTTATCTACAATGGCAAGAAGACAACCTACCACAAGGTGTGGGATGGTCTCTCGATTCGTGCGCTCTATCCGCAGTTCGGTGCCAAGTACGAGCCTTATCGTCAGGAGTTCGAGAAGCTCTATACGGCCAAGGACTACAAGAAGATTTGCAAGGGTACTATCGAGGATTGGGCGTTGGAGAATGCCCGTAACAATCGCGCTATCTACGACTGGATTGAGGAGCGTAACCACAATATCGACACCGCCTTCTTGGAGGAGCACCGCGATCTCTCGATTTCGCAGCTTATGAAGTCGGCCTATCGTTTGGCTCACGTTCTGAACGAGTGTTTCAAGTAGCAAACAATATATTCACCAATAACACATACAACTAAATCAAAACCTTTTATGAAAAAATTTGCTAAACTAGCGTTGTTGTTCGCCGCCGTCGGCCTTGCCGCCTGTACGAATGACACGACGGAGGATCTGGTGACATCGCCGGACTTCGTGGGGGGGGGTAGTGTCAAGACTCTCTCCATTGCTCTCGACACCGATACGAAGGTGGCGTTGGGCGAGAAGACAGCAGACGAGAAGTACCCTGTCGAGTGGCAGGAGGGCGACGTTCTGCGCATCAACGAGGGTAAGACCACGGCTATCGCAATCCGCGAGGATAAGTCGGTAGCGGAGTTTACCTTCGCAGTAGCCGATGCCGAGGCTTACAGCATCGTCTATCCTTACACGGAGGGCCTCGCGGCTGCCACGGAGGGTTGCCTGCCCGTTCAGTTCGCCACTGTGCAGAACTATACGGAGGGTACATTCGACACGGCGTCGTTCCCACTCTACGGCTATGTTGAGGGTACTGAGCTTGCGGGCTCGCTCAACTACCTGGCCGGTGTTTTGATGTTCGAGGTTAAGGGCTCGGGCGAGAAGCTGACGCAGGTGGAGCTTACGGTGACGGATGGTGCTTTGGCCGGTACGTTTGACGTAAACTGCGCGACGGGTGCCTTGACGGCACAGGCTGATGCCTCGAAGACGCTGACCTATCAGCTGCCGGAGGGCGGTATCGCGCTGTCGGATACTGCGACGACGCTCTACATCGCTGTTCCTGCGGGCGACTACGGCACGATGAAGGCGAAGTTCTGCACGGACAATGCCGAGGTGGCGATGACGGCCGGTGTTCCATGCACGGGCGAGAA
>JAFVRC010000033.1 GCA_017504485.1 Alistipes sp.
ATAACCTGCGTCGCAACGCTCCTTTGCAGCACGTGAAGCAACGTCACGTGGCACGAGGTTACCGAATGCAGGATAACGACGCTCGAGATAGTAGTCGCGGTCCTCTTCAGGACTATCGATACCTTTCTTTGTTCCTGCCTGAAGTGCCTTTGCATCTTCGATCTTCTTTGGAACCCAGATACGTCCGTCGTTACGGAGTGACTCAGACATAAGAGTAAGCTTAGACTGCTGGTCACCGTGTACAGGGATACATGTAGGGTGGATCTGTGCGAAGCAAGGGTTAGCGAAGAAAGCACCCTTCTTGTAGCACTGCCATGCAGCTGAACCGTTAGAGTTCATTGCATTGGTAGAAAGGAAGTAAGCATTTCCGTAACCACCAGTTGCAATTACAACGGCATGAGCACCGAATCTCTCGATCTTACCTGTAACGAGGTTACGTGCGATGATACCCTTAGCCTCACCGTTGATGAGAACAACGTCGAGCATCTCATAACGAGGATAGCTCTTTACAGTTCCGGCTGCAATCTGACGGTTCAGAGCAGCATAAGCACCAAGAAGGAGCTGCTGTCCGGTTTGTCCGCGGGCATAGAAGGTACGCGATACCTGCGCACCACCAAACGAGCGGTTGTCCAGCAGACCGCCATACTCACGAGCGAAAGGCACGCCCTGCGCTACGCACTGGTCGATAATGAGGTTCGACACCTCGGCCAGACGATATACGTTGGCCTCGCGAGCGCGGTAGTCACCACCCTTAATCGTATCGTAGAAGAGGCGATATACCGAGTCGTTGTCGTTCTGATAGTTCTTCGCAGCGTTGATACCGCCCTGTGCAGCAATCGAGTGTGCACGACGTGGCGAATCCTGAATGCAGAACACCTTGACATTGTAGCCGAGTTCGCCGAGCGAAGCAGCTGCGGAGGCGCCACCAAGACCGGTACCCACGATGATAATATCCAACTTACGCTTGTTAGCAGGGCTAACAACCTTGATAGCTGCCTTGTGGTTGCTCCACTTCTGCGCCAACTCACCGGCAGGGATTTTGGAATCTAATTTGAAAGCCATATCTTTATTGATTTTGTTATTTTTCTAAATACTCAAATTGCTAATCCTGATTAACAAGCGCAGCAAGGGCAGAGGCTCTGGATGTAGAACCACACTACAACAACAGCGAAGCCACCAAAGATGAGGGTAGCAACGATGCCCGAGAGGCACTTCAAGCGCGGATACCAAGTGTCGTTAGCCCAGCCCACGGTCTGCAACATCGACCATACGCCGTGCGTAAGGTGAAGCCACAGAGCGGCAAACCATACGAGGTAGAGCACCACGTTGTACCACTGCGAGAAGGTGTACTTGATAAGAGCGGCACCATCGGTTGGCAAGAGGCCGAGCGAATTCTCGTGCTGGCCCATAAGCTCAACGAGCTGCATCTTTGCCCAGAAATGCGAGAGGTGAAGCAGAAGGCCGAGCAACACGATAACGCCCAGGAGGAGCATATTCTTCGAAGCCCAGCTTACGCCCTTCTCCGTTACGGTTACAGCGTAGCGCACGTTACCGCGAGCCTTGCGATTCTGCCAAGTGAGCCAGAAGGCGTAGGCGAAGTGCACGAGCACTCCGAGTGCCAAAACGGCCGTGCCGGCCAAAGCGTACCAGCTTGCTCCGAGGAAGCCGCAAATCATGTTGTAAGCATCAGCCGAGAAGATAGCGACGATGTTCATTGACATGTGGAAGAGAATGAAAAGCACGAGGAAGCAACCCGAGATGCTCATCACCAACTTTCTTCCGAGAGATGAATTTGTTAAAAAACAGCCCATAGTTTTAATTAGATTTAAGATTTGTGTATATTTGTGAAAAGTTTTGAATGTTTATATCCTCTGTTTTGTCTGCACCATGCACACGCGATGCGCACACACGCACGCATACCTAACTACAAAGATACGAATTGTTTGCGAAATAACAATACTTTTGATTACTTTTTTTAACGCCCGATAGACATCATACATGAGCACATTCGACAAAAAGGCTGTACGACAGCACATTCGCGCTGCCATCGCCGCGCTAGGCAACGAACATAAATCGAGAGCTTCGGCCGATATTTCGGCGCAAGTTGCCGCCACCGCGGAACTTCGCGAGGCTCGCACCGTAGCACTCTTCGCCTCGCTTGCCGACGAGCCGCAGACCACTGCACTTATCGAACAAGCGCAGCGCGACGGTAAGCGCGTGGTAGTGCCGCGTATCGAGGGTGACGACATGGAGTTCTACGACATTGCAGAGGGGCTCTGCGAGGGGGCTTACGGCATTATGGAGCCTACGGCAGCAATGCCTGTCGATGCCTCCGAGATAGATGTTATGGTAGTACCCGGCGTAGCTTTCACACGCCAAGGAGCACGACTCGGCCGCGGCAAAGGTTTTTACGACAGATACCTCTCGCGGCAGGGCTTCCGTGCCTTCACAATCGGCATCTGCTACCGCTGTCAAGTGGTCGATACCCTCCCCATCGAGCCGCACGACAAGACATGCCACACGATTATCAGCGAATAAACCGTTTCGATACAAAGTATCGAGCTCCGCAAAGCATAATTTTTTTAATGTTTTTCGTTAATTTTTTATCGAAAAGAGTTGCAAATATTCTTTTTTGCCACTATATTTGCAACGACAAACATTAAACTTTTAACGCAAAACACTAAAATTATGAGACTGTCGAAACAAACAAATCGAAGACTGACGGCACTGTTAGTGGCCATCAGTATGATTGGGGCATTGGCTCTGGTACGGACTGCCGTGCAGATTGTACGCAGCAACGAAGAGAGTTCCTTGATAGGCGTTGTCGATACGGGGGCATACAATATCGACTCGGAGAGCACCACGAAACTCCCGCCTATCGTTGTAGTCGAGAGCAAGAGTGGCGAGGCAGAGATTATCGGCAAGCCGACCGAAGTAGCTCTATATGCCGCAAGCGGCAAGTGCATCAACGCCAACCATTGGGGCTTTGCGGCGTGGCACACACAGATATACCTGCGCGGCCTGCTCCTCGTGGCGATGATTGTGATGCTCCTCTGGTTTGGCACCAACACCCTTCGCGATGCGAAATCGGGCCGACTCTTCACGCTCGGCAACCTGCGAATTTTGTACACTCTTGCCCCAACGGCATTTCTCTATATGCTCATCACGGAGAACATCTACATTTGGCAGCAGATAGCCATCTGCGAGCTCTACGCCGATGCGGCACTGATACCGCTCTGCGGCCAATTTACCATCACGGCCGGCACAATCATCATACCTCTGCTGACGATTACGGTTGCCGAGCTCTACAAGGCGGCTATCGACCTGAACGACGAGGAGCAAATGACCGTATAAACCACTCTCTGCACTATGATTATAATCAATCTTGACGTAATGCTTGCCAAGCGCAAGATGACACTTTCGGAACTCTCCGAGCGCGTGGATATATCAATCGTGAATCTCTCGGTGCTCAAGACAGGTAAGGCTCGAGCCATACGTTTCTCGACACTCGACGCCATCTGCAAGGTGCTCGACTGCCAGCCGGGCGACATCATCGAATACACCAAAGATTAAGCGAAACGAAAGGGGCCGCCCGACATCAAGTCTGACGGCCCTTAATCTGTTTCACGAGGTGCACTACTCCTCGTCGTGCTGCGGCAGACTCTTCGAAGTCTTAATGCCTAACTGCTTGACACTCTCAATCTTGGATAGTATATTACCATGGCCCGTAGATAACTTTTTGTAAGCCTGCTCATAGCTGTTCGAGGCCTTGATGAGGGCTGCTCCGACATCCTGCAAATCCTTCACAAAACCCGCAATCTTGTCGTACAACTTACCCGTCTCCTCGGCGATTTTCAGAGCGTTCTTGGTCTGCTTATCGCGTGTCCAGAGTTGATACATCAGCTTCAGCACCGAGAGCAGATGCGTAGGGCTCACGATGACGACGTGACGGTCATAGGCCTTTGCCCACAGCTCGGGATCGCGCTGCATAGCGGCGATATAGGCACCCTCATTCGGGATAAACATCATCACAAAGTCGGCCGCATTGCGCACATGCTTGGTGTACTCCTTCGACGAGAGCCCCTTGACCTGCTCATAGACGGCACGGACGTGCGCATCGAGCAACGCCTCGCGCTCGGCCTCGGGTGCATTCAGCGAACCGATATAGTGCTTGATGTTGGTCTTGGAGTCAATGACAATCGTCTTGTCGTCAGGTAGATAGAATAGTGCATCGGGGCGCAACAGATTATCCTCGTCGCCCACAATCTTCGAGCCGTCTGTGTTGGTCGTTGCCTGCAAGGTATAATTAACTCCCTCTTCGAGGCCCGAGCGCTCGAGTATGCGCTGCAACATCATCTCGCCCCAATCGCCCTGCACCTTCGAGTTGCCGCGCAGAGCCCCCGACAATTCTTTTGCCTCGCGGCCTATTGTCGCATTCAATTCGGCCAGCTCCTTAATACTATCACGCAGCGACTTAACCTCGCTAACCTCACCCGTATAGCACTCTTGCACTGCCTTGCGTAGCGAGTCGATATTTTGGTTAAACGGAGTGAGAATCTCCTTGAGGCGACTCTCGTTACTCTCTTTGAAGGTGCGCGATTTCTCATCGAGAACCGTCGTTGCAATCTCGCGGAATAGCAGTTCAGACTCCTTGCGCATACCGGCACGCAGCTCGCTCTCCTGCCGCAGCTGCTCGGCAAGACGTGCATTTTCGGAGAGCAACTTCGCGCTCATCTCCTGCTGTTTGCGCACCTCCTCTCGTGCCGCATCACGCTCTGCCGCCACAGCCTCGCGCTCACGCTCCACTGCTTCACGGCTCACCTCGGCCGCCACCGTGCGCACACGCGCCACCAGAAAGCCACCCACAGCACCCAAAACCAACCCTCCGACAAGGGCTACAAATATCCAAACCTCCTCCATTGTATCTCAATTTTAGACAAAGGTAGCATTTTTTTGCCACATCGCCACCTATCGTTCCAAAATTATCGACCTGACAAAACAAAAAAAGTGAGTGTTTAACCCAAAAAGTTGAACACTCACTTTTTATTAGAAGTTGTATAACAATTATCTACTACTGTGCAGCCTCCGTACCCTCCGGCTCGGCAGGTGTCTCCGGCTGGGTGTATGGATCTACCGAGAGGAGCTCTACCTCGAACTCGAGAGCCTCGTTAGGGCCGATATCACGACCTGCGCCACGCTGACCATAAGCCAACTCGGCAGGGATATAGAGGAGAATCTTGCCACCTGGGCCGACGAGCTTCATACCCTCGGTCCAACCCTTGATTACGCGGTCAAGCGGGAACTCCACACCATCCTCCGGCTCAACGAGCTTACCCTTCTCGTCGAACATCTCCGGACGATACTTGCGAAGCTGCTCCTGCTGCTCCTTCGAGCGGTTCTCGAACTTCGAAGCGTCGAATACGGTACCATCCTGCAAGCGGCCCACATAGTGAACCTTCACACGGTCGCGGTCATCCTTTGCAGCCTTCTCCATATCGCCGGCCTTGACAACCTTGTAGAGCAGACCGCTCTCGGTCTTCTGCACGCCCGACTTCTTTTCGATCTTCTCGAGCCATGCTGCCGAGCGCTCGGCAGCCTGTGCCGGGCGTACTACCATAAAGTAGTGCTGCAAGAATTTCTGAACATCCTCCATCGTAACCTCGGTGCTACCCTCCTGCGCATCGCCGAAGCCCTTCGTGAGCCAATAGGTCTGAAGCGGCAACTTCGAAGCGCGGATATTGTGACCGATATCATTACCAAAGGCATACGACACGCTCTCCTTCTCCTCCTCGGTAGCGAAGAGGTTGATGTACTCGCCCGTGAAGGTCGAGTCAGCCTTCTGTGCATCGAGAGCCTCGCGACGCTCGCGCAGCTGGTTCATAAAGTAGTCACGCAAAAGCTCCACTGCCTCGTCGTGCGACTGCTTTGCCTTGTCGAGTGCGCCATCCGTGATACCCTTCTTCACCAACTCGATATCGAATGGAATATCGCCCATATCGCCCTTAACGCCGTAACCTACGTTGGCACCAAGGCAATACGACAACGAGTCCATCTGCGAGGCGTTACCCTCGATCACCGTACCCTTGCTGTTCGAGCAAGAGATTACCGCTGCGGCACAAGCGAATGCCAGAACGGTTGCAAAGATTTTTTTCATTCGTTTTTCTGTTTTTATGTGTTTGTAAATCTATTTTCGCGCCATGCAATGCACCTTTTCGGGCGCAACAACTTGCAAAGATAATAAAATTCCGTGACTTGCAACACCTTTTTTCGCGTGTTACAATACACTACTAACGCTTACGCTTCGGATTATTGTATTTGATATCGAGAATTTTCACGTCGAAATTGAGCAATTCGTTAGGCGCAACACCCAACTCGGCATTTCCCGCCGTGTCGTAGGCCGTCTTTGACGGAAGCCATGCGCTGAACTCTGCGCCCGAGCCTGCGATGCGCACCACCTCCTGCAAACCGTCGAGCAGATCGCGGTACGATAAGCGCAGTGTGTCGTTCTCGCACAGAGACTCACCCCTCTCGTTACGCATCGTATAGACCAATTGCACCGTGTCGCGCGAGTTCATCGAGCCTTGATAACTCTGGTCGCCGAGTTTATCAATCTTGTAAGTAACACCGCTTCGTGTGCGCACATACGAGCGGTCGCGCTTGCCGAGGTCGGCCAGGAACTGCTCCTGGTGAGCTTGCGCGCGCGTATGTATAAAGTAGGTCTTTTGGCCGAGGTAGTAGTCGCGTGCCTCCTCGAGCATCATCATAGGCTTGCCGTTATAGAGATCCTGAATTGCCGCGCACACGGAGTTTACGTCAAGCGTCGAGTCCATCTGCATCAACACATGGGCGACATTCAACCCCACAACATAGGATACCGAATCGAGCTCGGCGCTGCGCTTCGAGGAGCCGCCGCACGACACGAACATCGCTCCGAAGAGCGCAACCACAATCGTCGTAACAAATATCTTTCTCATAATCTATCGTTTCGTTTTACCTTTCAATGCCGCACCACACATCTTGACAAGCATTCGCGCACCGACCGTTGCATCGTGCGTATATTCAATCTTCGGCACCACCTCCGTAATATCGAAGCCCACAATCTTGCGGCCACTATCGACCACCGCGTTCAGCAGATACACCACCTCGTTGAAGGCAATACCTCCCGGCACGGGACGACAAGTGCTCGGGCAGCTCTCGATAGTCAGTGCATCGACATCGAGCGATACATAGACCGTCTGCGGTAACTGTGCCACAATCTCGGCACACTGCGTAGCCCACTGCTTTCCTCGATAACGCTCGGCCATGATATGTTCGTGCATAAAGAGTCGCAGGCGGTCGCTCTTCGCGGCGAAGCTCACCTCCTCTTCGCTAAAATCGCGAACACCCACCTCGACTATCTTTGCCACCTGCGGCAGTTCGTCGATGATATTACGCGCCACCGAGTCGTGCGAGTAGTCAAAAATACGCCCCTCGCCGCGCAGGTCGCAGTGTGCATCAATCATCAGCACACCCAGCCCCTCGTAGCGGCGCGACATAGCCTTCACCGCGCCGAATGACACCGAATGCTCACCACCGACCACGCCGACAATCTTGCCCTCCGAAGCCCAACGCTCGACCTGCGACTGTACGCTGGCGTGCATACGCTTTGCACCGCCATTCACGCGGGCGAGCTTACGCGCGAAGTATTCGCCCGTAATTGAGCCTCCATCCTCGACGTGCGACACCAGCTTCTGCGCATCGCTGCCGAGCTGCTCCGAAAGTTCGAGAATATCGTAGTCCGCCTCGGCCGTAGCCACCTTGCCCGCGAGCGACAAGCCCGACGCAGCGTCATAAAGGCCAATGCGGGCCGAGGCATCGAGGATTGCATCGGGAGCATAGGCTGAACCACGACCATAGTCCACCGTGACACTCCACGGAGCCGATACGATAACTATTTGGGCCTGCTCGGCCGACACGCGGTCGTCAAAGTAGTAGCCGCCCGCCTCGTCACTCGACGATAACTTGAAGATACTGTTTATATCCATACGCACACAAGCACAAAGTGCTATTTCGTGCAAAAATACGAAAATTATTGCAAATTATTCGCCTATCAAGCAAATAACTCCGTATATTTGTGTGATTTTTTCATTTCGTAGGCCGTTATGAAGTTTGTCATAGACCAAGCAATACCGTTTATCGAGGGAGTTTTGGAGCCATATGCCGAGGTGGTATATCGCCGCGGCGAGGATATTTGTGCCGAGGATGTGCGCGATGCAGATGCGCTTGTAATCCGCACTCGCACTCGCTGCAATGCCGCGCTGCTCGACGGTTCGCGTGTCCGACTTATCGCAACGGCAACCATCGGCTTCGACCACATTGACCTCGACTACTGCCGCACGCACGGCATCGAGGTGTCAACCGCCGCCGGCTGCAATGCGCGTGGCGTGCTGCAATGGGTTGCTGCCACGCTCGCCCTACTTGCCGAGCACAAGAACTTTCGGCCCGAGGAGCGCACAATCGGCATCGTAGGCGTAGGAAACGTAGGCCGCCTTGTCAAGGAGTACGCCAAGGCGTGGGGCTTCCGCACCGTATGTTGCGACCCTCCGCGCGAGGAGCGCGAGCACTGCGGCTTCGTAGGCCTCGACGAGGTGCTGCGCACGGCCGACATCGTCACCCTCCACGTTCCGCTCGACGACTCGACACGCCATCTGCTCAACCACTCGAACATAGCACTGCTGCGCCCCGACACTATCGTTATAAACGCCTCGCGCGGCGAAGTCGTAGAGAGCGAGGCACTCCTGTTACGCGGCGATGTAACGTGTGCTTTGGACGTTTGGGAGCACGAGCCACACATCGACAAACGCCTGCTGCACAAGGCATTTATCGCCACACCGCATATCGCAGGTTACTCTGCCGAGGGCAAGGCCAACGCCACGGCACTCTCGGTGCGTGCCCTTGCCGACCACTTCGGGCTGCCACTCGGTCATTGGTACCCAAGCGGCATATCCCCAACCACTCCGCGAGACATCGGCTGGAGCGACATGTGTCGCACGATACGCCACTACTGCGACCTTGCTCGCGAGAGCCGAGAACTCAAAAGCCACACCGAAGAGTTCGAGTCGCTGCGCAACAACTACCACTATCGCAACGAATATTTTTAATGAGGAATAACCTAACAAGGCCATTATGAAAGAGTCTAAACTATCAGTTTTGATATTAGTTGCAATCTGTTCTGCACAAAGTGCAATGGCCTAGGGCTGGACGGGGCACGACCTACGCAAATGATCGGCAAGCTATTTGTCCGTATTAACGCCCAATATCAATATCTCACAAGAGGAGTTCTGGGCTCTGGAGGAGGTTAATTATGATATGATGGTGCGTGCGTCACTCCGTTTGGCGGCATTGTTGAACCAAACTATAAAATAGATTATATAGGTTCAAATTTATTTCGTATATTTGCGGCGCAAAACATCAAGCCAAGAGCTCTATATGTTCAAACTTTTAGGTCTTCTTTCGCCACTCATCGGAGCCGAGCGTGCGCATAATGCCGCAGTCGGATTGCTGCGCATCTTGGGCTATATGCCCGGTATGAAGTGGCTGCTTGACAAACTCTATGCCGTCGAGCACCCATCACTCGAGCGCGAAGTGTTCGGCATGAAGTTTCGCAACCCAATAGGCCTCGCCGCAGGCTTCGACCGCAATGGCGAGATATTCCCCGTGCTCGACTCTCTCGGCTTCGGCTTCGTGGAGATAGGCACCGTCACACCGCGAGCGCAGCAGGGCAACCCAAAGCCGCGCATCTTCCGTCTGCCGAAAGACAAGGCGATACTCAACCGCATAGGCATCACAAGCCGCGGCTTGGAGGCCGTATTGGCCAACGTGCGCCACGAGCATCCGAACATAATCTTAGGTTGCAACATCGGTAAAAACACGATCACACCACCTGCCGAGGCAGCAAACGACTACTTGCGTGTATTCCGCAACCTCTATCAGTATGTCGATTACTTCACCGTAAACGTCAGCTACAACACCACTCACAAGCACTACGTTCCTCGCACTCGCGAGAGCATTATGGAGATTATCGAGCCGCTCTTCGACTTTCGTCGCGGGCAGAATCAATACCGCCCAATACTCCTCAAAATATCGCCCGACATAAGCGACGAGGAGGTAGATTTGATGGCCGACATTATGGTCGATACACCTCTCGACGGCATTGTGGCGACCAACGCCACGACCAACGCCACGGAGCTTCAAACACCGCAGCAGACACTCCACCACATAGGCTACGGAGCCGTCAGCGGAGGTCCCCTCACCCAGCGAGCCATTGAGGTTGTCGCCCGCGTACATCGTCGCTGCAACGGCACCTACCCGATTATCGGCGTCGGCGGCCTGATGAGCGGCGAGGATGTGAAGGCTATGCTTGCCGCCGGAGCCTCTCTGGTACAGGTATATACGGGTTTTGTATATAACGGTCCGGGGTTTGCCGGCGACCTCTGCCGCACGCTTATCGAGGAACCGCAGAGTGCCGACACCACGACCGACAACAAAGAGTAAAGCACGATGACAGCAACAATCGTAACCATCGGCGATGAGATTCTCATAGGCCAGATTCTCGACACTAACTCACAACACATTTCACAACTGCTCAACCGCGCCGGCATAACCGTTGCGGAGCGCACTTCGATTGGTGATAGTGCCGAGCAAATCGTATCGACTATCGACCGCGCACTGCGCCAGAGCCAAATTGTCATCATCACGGGAGGCCTCGGCCCAACCAAAGACGACATAACCAAACACACGTTAGCCGCCTATTTCAGCTCGGAGATGCACTACGACGAGGTCGAGGCACACCATATCGAGTCGCTTTTGGCCGCACGCGGTATAGAGTTCAACGAGCTCAATCGCGGCCAAGCAATGGTGCCCGACAGCTGCACCGTACTGCACAATGCCCACGGCACAGCCCCGGGTATGTGGTTCGAGCGCGACGACAAAGTCGTCGTATCACTCCCCGGAGTGCCATTTGAGATGCGGCACCTGATGGAGGATGAGGTTATGCCTCGCCTCTCGGCCCGCTTCGCCCTACGCTCAATAGTCCATCGCACGATGATAACGTCGGGTATCGCCGAGTCGATACTTGCCGCACGCATTGCCGAGTGGGAGAGTGCACTTCCGGCCTCGCTAAAGCTCGCCTATCTGCCGGCTCCGAACATCGTGCGGTTGCGCCTTTCGGCCTACGATGTCGAGGGCGAGAGCACCCGCCGCATCATCGAGCGCGAGTTCGAGAAACTCTACCGCATAATCCCCGAACACATCGTCGGTTTCGAGCAGGCTTCGGTCGAGGAGTTAGTGCATAACACTCTCATAGAGCGAGGATTAACCCTTGCCGTTGCGGAGAGTTGCACAGGAGGAAATATTGCCTCCCGCTTCACGGCGCAGGCCGGAGCTTCGGCATATATGCTCTGCGGCGTAGTGGCTTACAGCAACGAGTCGAAGTGCCGCGTTTTGGGTGTCGAGGCCGAAGCTATTGCCAAGTACGGAGCCGTCTCCGAGGAGGTTGCCAAGCAGATGGCCGAAGGGGCTCGTCGCATAGCAGGCGCCGACTTCGCCATCTCCACAACGGGCATTGCCGGTCCGACGGGTGGCTCGGCCGAGAAACCAGTAGGCACAGTATGGATAGGCATTGCTACGCCCGAGAGATGTTTCGCCACCCTGCGCAACTGCGGCACCGACCGCTCGCAAATCGTAGCTCGCGCCACGGCCTACGCCATATCTTTGCTCTATGAGCAAGTAAGATAAACTTCATTCGATTTTTTAGCTTTTTTCGCTTTGACTTTTGCAAAGATTTGACTATCTTTGTGACGCTTTCCCACGGATTAACCCGCCGTACAAGCAATTTTAACCATCAAAAGCTATGATAATCAGAGAGAAACTTTGGGGAATTGTCGCTATTGTTGCCGCAGTTGCGACACTCTCCGGTTGCCAAGAGCAACAGACGACAAGCAAGCGCAACTCGCGCGAGTATGACGTGATGATTTTGGAACCTACATCGCGCAAGTTAAGCTCAACCTATTCGGCTACCATTCAGGGAAAGCAAGACATCGACATCCGTCCGAAGGTGTCGGGCTACATCACCGACATCTATGTCAAGGAGGGAGCCATTGTCCACAAGAACCAGACACTCTTTGTCATCGACCAAGTACCATATCAGGCCGAGCTGCAGACAGCCGAGGCTAACGTCGATGTGGCGCAGGCTACGGTCGATGCAGCCGAACTCTCGGTAAGCAGCAAGGAGCGTCTCTTCGAGCAGAACATCATCTCGGAATTCGACCTCCGCATGGCCCGCACTTCACTCGCCAGCGCAAAGGCGCAGTTGGCGCAGGCTCGCGCTAACGAGGTCAATGCGCAGAACAACCTCTCTTATACGCTGGTCAAGAGCCCGGTGGATGGCGTCCTCGGCACCCTGCCATTTCGTGTAGGTACGCTCGTCAGTCCATCGGATGCCACGCCTCTCACCTCTGTGTCGGACAACTCGGAGATGTACATCTATTTCTCGATGACCGAGGCTCAGGCCCTCTCGCTCAAGCGTCAATTCGGCAGCATTGACAACGCCCTGCGCCAGATGCCGTCAATCCATCTGCAATTGAGCGACGGAACAATCTACTCGGAGGCCGGCCGCATAGAGTCTATCTCGGGCATCATCGACCCTACGACCGGCACGGTCACCGTACGTGCCAAGTTCCCCAACCACGACCGTCTGCTCATCTCGGGAGGTTCGGGCAACGTAATTTTGCCACACAAGCAGACGGGCTGCATCGTCATTCCGCAGGCGGCAACCTACGAGGTGCAGGACAAGGTCTATGCCTACAAGTACGAGAATGGCGTAGCGAAGGCCACGATTGTCGGTGTATTCGAGATTAGCAACGGTAAAGAGTACATCGTCGAGTCGGGACTCATCGAGGGCGACACCATTATCGTTGATGGTATCGGCATCTTGCGAGATGGCGCTCCTATCAACATCAAGAAGTTCGTGACTGCCAAAAAGAAGAAGTAAGAAGTAACGAATCAAAGAGTGACAAGAGATGAATATTAAAACATTTATCGATCGCCCGATTCTCTCCTCGGTGATATCTATCGTGATAGTCATCGGTGGACTTATCGGATTGGCAGCCCTTCCGATTGAGCGATACCCAAACATCGCCCCTCCAACCATCAACGTATCGGTATCCTACCCCGGTGCAAGTGCCGAAACCGTGCAGAAGAGTGCGCTCGTTCCGCTCGAGGAGGCAATCAATGGTGTGGAGAATATGACCTATATGTCCTCGGCCGCTAACAACAACGGTGGAGGCTCGATAACCATCTTCTTCAAGCAGGGAACAAACCCTGATATGGCTGCCGTCAATGTGCAGAACTGCGTGTCGCGTGCCACACGACAGCTGCCGTCCGAAGTTGTCGAGGCCGGTATTACCGTCAAGAAGCGACAGACGAGTATCCTGGAGCGCGTCGCCGTTTACAGTCCGAATGGCTCATACGACCGAACCTTCATCGTAAACTACATCCGCATCAACCTCGTACCCGCCATCTCGCGTATTCCGGGTGTTGGCGAAATCGAGGTGCGAGGTTCGGACTACTCGATGCGCATCTGGCTCAAGCCCGATATTATGGCGCAGTACAAGCTGGTTCCGGCCGATATCGCCACCGTGCTCGGCGAGCAGAATATCGAAGCGGCAACGGGATCCTTCGGCGAGAGTTCGAACAACACCTTCCAATACGCGATGCGTTACAGAGGTCGTCTGGAGAATATCAGTGAGTTTGAAAATATCGTGGTCCGCGCTCTGCCAAATGGCGAGGTGCTGCGCCTGAAGGATATCGCCGACATTGAGCTCGGAAACCAATCGTATCAGTACATGTGCGAGATTGACGGCATGAGCGGTACGGAGTTCGCTGTTTATCAGACTCCCGATTCGAATGCCACCGAGGTTATCAAGAAGATTGACGCCTTCCTCGAGCAGGCACGTCAGGACTTTCCGGTCGATTTGGAGATGTCTGTCTTGGAGAGCACCAACGACTTCCTCTTCGCTTCGATTTATAACGTAATTCGCACGTTGTTGGAGGCCATCGTTCTCGTGACACTCGTTGTGTTCATCTTCCTCCGCGACTTCCGCTCGACAATGATTCCGCTCGTAGCAACCATCGTCTCGCTCATCGGAACATTCTTGTTCTTGTTCCTCTTCGACTTCAGTATCAACCTCCTTACTCTGTTTGCGTTGGTACTCTCGATTGGCGTGGTGGTGGACGATGCTATTATCGTAGTGGAGGCCGTTCACGCGAAACTCGACCTGGGATACAAATCGGTATATAAGGCCACGGTGGATGCTATGGATGGCATTACCTCGGCGATTGTCACCTGTACGCTCGTCTTTATGGCGGTGTTTATCCCTACGTCGTTCATGGGTGGCACGTCGGGAATCTTCTACACGCAGTTCGGTATTACGATGGCTGTAGCGGTCGCCATCTCGGCACTTAACGCCTTGACGCTCTCACCTGCGCTGTGTGCGATGTTCCTCAAGGCGAAAGATGAGCACGGAAACCCCGTCAATATGTCTTTCAGCAAGCGCATGAGCATTGCCCTCGATACCTCGTTTACAAGATTGACTAGGCACTATCTGCGCGGCGTTACGTTCTTCCTTCGCCACCGTTGGATAAGTGGCATATTGCTCGTTGCGGCGTGTGTCCTGCTTGTCTATTTTATGCAGAACACGAAGACAGGCCTTGTGCCTCGCGAGGACCTCGGAACACTCCGTGTCGATATATCTTCGCCTCCAGGGACGTCTCTCGCCCAAACCAAACAGGTGCTTGACCGCTTCGACCGCGATGTTGTGCAGAATATCGAGGAGAAAAATATCTCGAGTAAAACGGCCGGATATTCGATTGCCGGAGGCGCCAGCTCGTCGCAGGGCAACTTCGTTCTGCGTCTGAAGCATTGGGACGAGCGACCGGGCAAAGAGCATAGTGTTATGGCCGTGCAGCAGCGCATCAAGGAGTACGGCGAGGAGTTCAACGAGGCGAAGATCTTCACATCGTCACCTGCCATGATTCCGGGATTTGGTGCCGCCGGTGGCTTCAACCTCTACGTTCAGGACAGAAAGGGCGGCAAGATTGAGGAGCTGGCAGACGTAGCCTTCAACTTCATCGAGGCGTTGAAGCAGCGGCCTGAAATCAGCACCGCCTATACGTCATTCAACCCGAAGTTCCCGCAGTATCAAATCGAGGTGGATGCCGTGAAGTGTAAGCGTGCCGGCATCTCGACAAAAGAGGTACTGAACGTACTGAACGGCTACTACGGCGGTATTATGTCCACCCGTTTCAACAAGTTTACGAAGCTCTATCAGGTGCGTATTCAGGCACATCCTAAATATCGCGCCGACAAGCAGACGCTGAACAACATATTTGTTCGCATCGGCAACGATATGGCCCCAATCAGCCAATTCGTAACACTCGAAAAGATATACGCTCCGGAGCTCCTCTCTCGATTCAACATGTTCCCGGCAGTGAGCGTAAACGGTCGCTCGGAGGAGGGCTACTCTTCGGGTGATGCCATCAAGGCCGTGAAGGAGGTGGCTCGCGAGTATCTGCCTATGGGTTACGGATACGACTTCTCCGGCATCGCCCGCGAGGAGGCCGAAAGCTCGAATAATACGACCATCATCTTCGTCATCTGCATCCTGCTCATCTATCTTATCCTGGCAGGCCTCTATGAGAGCTTCATTGTGCCGTTGGCCGTCATTCTCTCGGTGCCATTTGGTCTGATGGGTTCATTCCTGTTTGCCAATATGATGGGTGTCGAGAATAATATCTATCTACAAACCGGTCTGATTATGCTTATCGGATTGTTGTCCAAGACAGCAATTCTTATCACCGAGTTTGCCGGTGAGAAGCGAGCGCAAGGAATGTCTATCGCAATGGCGACCTACTCGGCCACGAAGGAGCGTTTCCGCCCTATCCTCATGACCGTCTTGACAATGGTTATCGGTATGATTCCGTTGATGTTCTCGACAGGCGTAGGAGCAAACGGCAACAACACTATCGGCTCGGGAGTTGTGGGAGGTATGGTTATCGGAACACTCGCACTGCTTTTCGTGCTGCCTGTATTCTTTATGATATTCCAGCGTTTGCAGGAGATGGTTAAACCAATTAAGAGTGAGGAGGAGAGGTAATGAAACGTGTTATACTTATCGTACTGACCATCGCTGTTGCCACCGGTTGCTCGGTGTTCAAGAAGTACAGCCGTCCCGAGAATATATCCACCGACAAACTCTTCGGCGAGAAGGTTGTTGTGTCGGATACCACGAGCATGGCCGATATCTCGTGGCGTGAATTTTTCCGCGACAAGCACCTGCAAGAGTATATCGAGCAGGGATTGAACAACAATATCGATATGCAGATTGCCGCACACCGCATCGTTGAGGCGGAGGCCACGCTTCGTGCTTCGAAGCTCGCCTTCCTGCCGACAGTGGGCTATGCTCCGGCTCTGACTACCGACAACAACAAGTATTACAGCCGTCAGGGACGCACCGCCTTTGGCTATTCGCTCCCCGTGTCGGCAAGTTGGGAGATTAACCCGGGTACGCTTCTCAACAACAAGCGACGTGCGCAGGCTGCTCTCGAACAGAGCCGCATCAGCCGCCAGAGCATCGAGACACAGGTCGTAGCCTCGATTGCCAACCTCTACTACACGCTGCTGATGCTCGATGCACAGCTCGCCATATCGGAGAGCACCGCAGCTTCGTGGAAGGAAAACGTGCGCATTATGCGCGCGATGAAGGATGCGGGTATGACCAACGAGGCCTCCATCTCGCAAACCGAGGCCAACAGCTGCTCGATTGATGCATCGCTTTTCGACCTGCGCTACGAGATTGTGCAGGTGGAGAATGCCCTGGCCCTTGTGCTCGGCACCACGCCTCAAACCTTCGAGCGCGGCACTCTTGCCGAGCAGCAGTTCAACGGCACTCTCAAGACAGGTGTGCCGGCGCAACTTCTCTCGCGTCGCCCCGATGTTCAGAAGGCAGAGTATAGCCTCAAATTGGCCTTCTACAACACGAATCTTGCCCGCTCGGCCTTCTACCCTTCGCTCGTGCTGACGGGCTCGGGAGGCTGGGAGGATGCCTTCACACGTCCGGCGAGCTGGTTCTTCTCGTTTGCCGCAAAGTTGGCAGGCTCGATATTCAATGGTGGCAAGAACAACGCTGCCCTTAAGATTGCCAAAGCGCAGCAGGAGTCGGCCCTTGCAACCTTCCGCCAGACACTGCTCACCGCCGGCAGTGAGGTTAATAACGCCCTCGCGCAGTGCAAGACCGCCAGCAGCAAGACCGACATTCGCAACCGCCAAATCGCCGCGCTGGAGAGTGCCGTGTATAGCACTCAGCAGCTTATGCGCCACTCGGAGTCCACATACCTCGAGGTGCTCACTGCGCAGCAGTCGTTGCTCTCGGCACAGCTCTTGCAGATTGCCGACCAGTTCGAGGGTATTCAGGGTACCATCAACCTCTACCGCGCACTCGGTGGCGGCGTTGATTCGGTTCTCGACGACGAGAGCGAGGATGCACCCGAGAGTGGCAAGGTCAAGCGCGGAAAGCGCAAGAAGTAATAGCCTCACGCTGCCTCACAACAAATTGGTAGGGGGGAGGTTAGACATACCCTTTTGTGAGAAGTTGTATAATAAGAGCTATTTTGAAGCTGCTCGCAGGCTGGAAAAGCGTAGTTTACTTAACGTAAATGAGCATTTACAGACAAGGCAGATGCCCAAAGAGCCTTGTTATACAGCTTCTCCATTTTTCGCGCACGCGCACACACGTTATATTATATTAAGTGCGATTTTTTATCGTGTGCATATTGCGGCCGACAATAAAAATCGCTATATTTGCAAAGACTTAAATACAGAACCATGATCGAGACACTTAAATTCTACAAGGATTTCCCGAAAGAGGGAATAAACTTTATCGACATAATTCCATTCTTGCAGTCGCGCAAGGCCTTTGGCGAGGTTGTGGACGCGCTCAACAAGGCAACCACGGCACCGAATGTGGCAGCTCCCGAGGCTCGCGCCTTCCTCTTTGCGGCCCCGCTGCTTGCGAAGGAGGGTGCGGTCGAGAATATCATCCCGATGCGCAAGAGTGGCAAACTGCCATTCAATGATGGCGATTTAATCGAGGTACGCATCGAGAAGGAGTATGGCTTCGACAAGCTCTTCTATCGCCTGAGTGACATCACGGCGGGCGTAGCCGAGGGCGACACCTTCTACATTACGATTCTCGACGACGTGCTCGCCACGGGTGGCACGGCCGAGGGCGTTGCTCGCTCGCTTGAGCAACTAACCGTATATCGCGACGGCAAGCCGTACAAGGTGCGTATCAAGGAGTTCGTCTTTCTGGTGGGCATTCCCGAAATCCACGGCCGTGAGCGACTCGAGAAAATTGCCCCCGTAACCGTACTTATGGAGATTTAATTCCGTGCCGACAGTTCACAACATAGCCGCACGAATCGTCGCCGCGCTGCTCTTTCTCATCGCCTTCACGGCGCGAGGCGCAGCACGCGACAACGGCGTGTATGTCGTTGTAACGGACCATCTATCGCGTGCCGAGATGCGCTCGGGCGACATTAGCCGCGCCCTGCAACACATTATCGACACTCACCCCAACCGCACGATACTCTTCCCCGATGGTGTATATACCATCTCGCAGCCCATCCTAACGCCTGCCGACCCGTCGAAGAGCGTCTCGCTGCGCCTTGAGGCCTACGCCATAATCCGCGCGAGCAACGATTGGTCGAGCGACGAGGCTATGATACGCCTTGGCGGCAAGTGCAAGGCCAACAACATCACACAGCCAGGCAGCAACTACTTCCTCGATGGCGGCATAATTGACTGCGCGGGACGTGCCAAGGCCATCTCCATCGAGAGTGGTCGCGAGACCGTCGTGCGCAACTGCTCGATTAAGAACACAATGCTCGGTCTGCACATCAAGCACGGTGCCAACAGCGGCTCGTCAGACTGCGACATCCGCGATGTGAATATCGTGGGTTGCAGCAACCTGCACTCGGTAGGCGTTCTGGTCGAGGGCTACGACAACACCTTTACCAATATGCGCATTGGCGGCGTGCATACGGGCTTCATTCTGCGCTCGTCGGCCAACTCACTGCGCAACATCCATCCGCTCTACTACGGCAAGGGTGGCGACTACGCCTCGAGTTGCGGCTTTGTCGATATGGCAGGCAACAACTTCTACGACTTCTGTTACAGCGACGAGTTCGCCGTCGGCTTCTACATCAACGGTCGCCACAGCGTCTATTCCAACTGCTTTGCCTATTGGTACTCGAAGCGCGGCCGGAAGCACGTTGCGATAAAGTCGAAGGGGAGGTTCAACGCCCACGTCACTTATCTGAATGTCGGCTTCGGCGCACACAACCGTACCGACGAGAACAAAGTTCTCGAGTGCGACACCGAGGGCGGCAGCGGCACTATTGAGCGACTGCACATCCGCGATTCGCGCATCCTCACCGACCACAGCCACGAAGCCTACCTGAAGTAGGCTGCCTTTTGCCCGCTATCCGCAGGTTCAAGCTCCACCTCGACGGGCAAAAATCGAGGATGCCAAGCAGCTTGTGATCAAGCGCAAGGGCTTCGATGGCAAGAAAATCTATCCGGACGAGCTCAACCTTTCGCTCACTCCATCGTTGCGCAAAGAGGACCCAACCATTCCAAAGGGAGGTGAGACAGAGCGTGTTACTCGCGACAATCCGGGTGGAACATCGTTGGATCGTACCATTATTCGCTGGTACTTCGAGTCGCAGCCTCAGGGCGCCCGCATCTTTTGGCGTGTAATTTCGAGCAACCCAGCCGAGGTTAAGAATACCAATGAGCTGTGGTTAGGCAACACCCCATTCGAAGAGACTCGCTCGTTCAACATCCAAGGCTTGACCTACGAGAACTCGCGCGATGTGCAAATCGAGATTAAGGTACGTCGTCAGGGATATTTGGACCAGACGAAGCGTTTCAATGTCCGTCAGGCTATCGATCAGCAGGAAATAAGTTCATTCTTCGATATGGTTAAGGTCGAGGAGTAACAACATAGGCAAAAGTATTCGTGAACACACGGCACAGGGCAACGCTCTATACACAAACAGAGCGAGGAGTTGCTCTTGTGTCGTGTTTTTTTGCACAAAACAGGGCATTATTACCATTGCGAGATAAAAATTTGTCCGATAATGATGTGGTCTCAAAAAAAAGTGTTATCTTTGCCCGCTATGTTTAACTAAAAAACTTTTACAACTATGCCAAAGATGAAAACTAATGCCGCTGCAAAGAAGCGTTTTTCTTTCACCGGCACAGGTAAGATCAAGCGTAAGCACGCTTATCACAGTCACATCCTGACCAAAAAGACTAAGAAGCAGAAGCGTAACCTTTGCTACTCGGGTATCGTTTCGCCGGCCGACGAGGCCAAAATCAAGAACCTGCTGGTTAAATAGTTTTAAGCAGCCGATTCGCCAATTAACTTTATTTTTTAACCGGAGCAAAACAGCCCTAAAGAGCACGAGAGAATCGTGCCGCTGTACGCCTCCATCAAAAACTTTTAGATTATGCCACGTTCAGTAAATGCTGTCGCATCACGCGCA
>JAFVRC010000034.1 GCA_017504485.1 Alistipes sp.
GACCATTATGACCGACACGTTCATCGCCGACAAGGTCTATATGGAGCCTTTGAAGTTGGAGTATGTAGCCAAGATTATCCGCTACGAGCGTCCTGATGCTATCGTTCCGGGCCTGGGAGGCCAGACGGGCCTTAACCTCGCCGTGCAGCTGGCCAAGAAGGGTATCTTGGAAGAGTGTGGTGTGGAGATTCTCGGAACGTCATTCGAGAGCATCGAGCAGGCCGAGGACCGCGAGCTCTTCAAGGAGCTCTGCATCTCGCTCGGCGAGCCGGTGTTGCCTTCGGAGGTTGTAAACTCTATCGAGGAGGCTGTGACGGTGGCCAAGGAGATTGGCTATCCGCTGGTACTTCGCCCTGCGTTTACGCTCGGCGGCACGGGTGGCGGCTTCGTCGATAACGAGGAGGAACTGCGCGAACTGATGCGTAACGCTCTGGCTCTCTCGCCCGTACATCAGGTGCTGGTCGAGAAGAGCATCAAGGGCTACAAGGAGATTGAGTATGAGGTGATGCGCGACAAGAATGACACGGCTATCACCATCTGCAATATGGAGAATGTCGATCCCGTAGGCGTTCATACGGGCGACTCTATCGTTGTTGCTCCGTGCCAAACTCTGACCGACAAGGAGGCACAGATGCTCCGCACCAGCGCATTGAAGATTATCCGTGCCTTGAAGATTGAGGGTGGTTGCAACGTGCAGTTTGCGCTCGACCCACTCTCGTTCAAATACTACATCATCGAGGTCAATCCTCGCGTTTCGCGCTCGTCAGCCCTGGCTTCGAAGGCGAGCGGCTTCCCTATCGCCCGCGTTACGGCGAAGGTGGCCATCGGAATGACGCTCGACGAGATTATGCTGTCGAATGGCCCGGCTTGCTCGGAGCCTGCACTCGACTACATCGTCACAAAGATTGCCCGCTTCCCATTCGATAAGTTCAGCGAGGCCTCAAACGAGCTCGGCACACAGATGAAGGCTACAGGCGAGGTTATGAGCATCGGTCGCACAATCGAGGAGAGCCTCTTGAAGGCTGTGCGCTCGCTCGAGACGGGCGTGTGCCACATCTATCACAAGAAGTTCGACGATATGGTCACGACCGACATATTGCAGTACATCACCCGTGCGACCGACGACCGCATCTACGCTATTGCCGAGTTGCTGCGCCGTGGTGTGGATCGCTCGCTTATCTATGACCGCACGAAGATAGACATGTTCTTCTTGAAGAAGATGGACAACATCGTAAACTTCGAGCGCGAGGTTAAGGCCCACAGGGGCGACCGCGAGGTGCTGCTCGAGGCCAAGCGCATCGGCTTTGGCGACAAGTTTATCGGCCAACTGTGGGGCATGACCGAGTCGGAGGTATTCGAGCTGCGTCAGGAGCTGGACATCAAGCCCGTATATAAGACTATTGACACCTGCGCAGGCGAATACTCGGGCTATGTGCCTTACTTCTACTCGACCTACGAGCAAGAGAACGAGTCGGTGGTGAGCAACCGCAAGAAGATTGTGGTTCTCGGCTCGGGCCCTATCCGCATCGGCCAGGGTGTCGAGTTCGACTATTCGACCGTGCACTCTATTTGGGCTATCCGCGAGGCGGGATATGAGGCCATTATCATCAACAATAACCCTGAGACCGTTTCGACCGACTTCACCATCTCGGACAAGCTCTACTTCGAGCCGCTGACTGTCGAGAATGTGATGAACATCATCCGCTTGGAGCAGCCAGACGGCGTTATCGTGACGCTCGGAGGTCAGACGGCCATCAACCTCGCAAAGCCTCTCTCAAAGATGGGCGTGAAGGTTGTAGGCACGGGCATCGAGGCTATCGACAATGCCGAGGACAGAAAGCTCTTCGAGGCAATTATGCGTAAGGTAGGTATTCCGCAACCAAAGGCCAAGGCTGTCACCGACATTGAGGAGGGCGTTGCGGCGGCTACCGAGATTGGTTATCCGGTATTGGTGCGTCCAAGCTTCGTGTTGGGTGGCCGCGCGATGCAAATTGTCGGCAATGAGCAGGCCCTGCGCCACTACCTACACAATGCTGTGGAGGTATCGGAGGACTCGCCTGTCTTGGTCGATAAGTACATCATGGGCAAGGAGGCCGAGGAGGATGCTATCTGCGATGCCGAGGGCAACGTCTTTATCCCGGGTATCATGGAGCACGTCGAGCATACGGGAGTCCACTCGGGCGACTCGATTAGCGTATATCCATCCTTCTCGCTCAGCGCAGCCGTGAAGGAGAAGATGATCGACTACACCGTGCGCCTCGGTCGCGCTATCGGCATCGTCGGTCTCTACAATATTCAGTTTATCGTCGATTCCGAGGATAAGGTCTATGTCATCGAGGTAAACCCTCGTTCGTCGCGTACTGTGCCATTCCTCTCGAAATCGACAAACGTGCCGATGGCCAAGATTGCTACGCGCGTAATGCTCGGCGAGTCGCTCCCTTCGCAGGGCATCACCGAGGTCTATGGCGTGGAGCGCAAGCGTCACTTCGTGAAGGCTCCGGCATTCTCGTTTGCGAAGATCAAGGGCGTAGATTCGTACCTCTCGCCGGAGATGAAATCGACGGGTGAGGCTATCGGCTACGACGATTCGCTCACGCGAGCCCTCTACAAGTCGTTGCAGGCATCGGGTATGACCGTCGTGAATTACGGCACTATCCTCGCCACCATCGCCGACAAGGACAAGGAGGCCGCATTGCCACTTATCCGCCGCTTCTACAACCTCGGCTTCAACATCGAGGCTACGGCAGGCACAGCATCGTTCCTCCGCGAGCATGGCATTCGCACACGTCTGCTGCGCAAGATTTCAGAAGGTAGCAACGACATCGTCAAGAGTCTGTCGAAAGGCCATGTGAGCTACGTCATCAACACTATCGACGTCAATCAGCACAACACCCGCCTCGACGGCTACGAAATCCGCAACACGGCTGTGGAGAACAACGTGTCGATTATCACGGCCCTCGAGACCGTAAGTGCGCTCTTGGACGTGTTAGAGGAGATTACGCTCGGTGTATCGACCATCGATGCCGAGTACAAGGCTAAATAGAGCACAAGATATGCAGAGAGTTATATTGACCGTAACACAAAACGAGGCCCTGACACCGCTCATCTACAAGATGCAACTTGCAGGTGACGTGTCGGGCGTTACTCGTGCCGGACAATTCGTCGAGATTGCGCTCGACGGCTTCTATCTCCGCCGACCTATCTCGGTCTGCAATTACGAGGAGGGGCTTCTCACTATAATATATAAAGTAGTAGGCAAGGGCACCAACCTCATGGCGCAGATGGCTGCCGGTACGCAGCTCGATGTGCTGACGGGCCTCGGCAACGGCTTCGATACGGAGCACGAGTGCGAGCGGCCACTCCTGGTGGGCGGTGGTGTAGGCGTTCCGCCATTGTACCGTCTCACTCGCGACTTGATTGCGCGAGGCAAGCAGGTGAGCGTCGTTCTCGGCTTCAACACCGAGTCGGAAATATTCTATGCCGAGGAGTTCGAGGCTCTGGGAGCAAAGGTTATCCTCGCCACGGCCGACGGCTCGAAGGGTATCAAGGGCTTCGTGACAGATGCCATCCGCGAGAGCGGGGTAGAGGCCGACTACTTCTATGCGTGCGGTCCTCTGCCGATGCTCAAAGCGCTGTGCAACTCGCTCACCATCAGCGGCGAGGTATCGCTCGAGGAGCGTATGGGTTGCGGCTTCGGCGTATGTATGGGCTGCTCGATTCACACTACACAAGGGGCGAAGCGCGTCTGCAAGGATGGCCCCGTATTCAGAAAGGAGGAGATCGTATGGTAAGAGAACTATCGGTCGAGCTGTGCGGTGTTGCACTCGATAACCCCGTTATTCCGGCAAGCGGAACATTCGGCTTTGGCAAGGAGATGGCCGAGATTTATGACATCAATATCCTTGGTTCCATCTCGTTCAAGGGCACAACGCGCGATGCCCGTTTCGGCAACGCCACGCCGCGTATTGCCGAGTGTCCGTCAGGCCTTATCAACTCTGTAGGACTGCAAAATCCGGGTGTCGATGCCGTTATCGCGCACGAACTTCCGGAACTGCGCAAGATATTCCGCAAGCCTATCATCGCCAACATCAGCGGCTTCTCAATCGAGGAGTATGTGGAGTGTTGCTCGAAGTTGGACAAGGAGGAGCAGGTGGCAATCTTGGAGGTCAATATCTCGTGCCCGAATGTGCATAACGGAGGTATGGCCTTCGGCACATCACCCGAGTCGGCTGCTGCGGTTACTCGTGCAGTCAAGGCTGCAACCACAAAGCCCGTCTTCATAAAGCTGTCGCCCAATGTCACCGATATCGTCGCTATTGCGAAGGCGTGCGAAGAGGCCGGTGCCGACGGCATTACGCTCATCAACACAATGCTCGGTATGCGCATCGACATTGCTCGTCGCAAGCCCGTGATTGCCAATAAGATGGGAGGCTTCTCGGGTGCTGCGATATTCCCTATTGCGGTACGCATGGTCTATCAGGTAGCTCACGCCGTGAAGATTCCGGTTATCGGCTGTGGCGGCGTAAGTTCGGCCGAGGATGTCGTGGAGATGATGATGGCCGGAGCTACGGCCGTGCAGGTGGGTGCCGAGAACTTGCGCAACCCTTACGCCTGCAAGGAGATTATTGAGGAGCTGCCATACGTCATGGAGCGACTCGGCATCGAGCGACTAACCGATATAATTGGAATAATTGAGTAAGATACAGAGGGCTAACAGCCTCAAAAAAAATAGAAAGTTATGGCAAAAGATGTAATTATTGCGTGCGATTTCAGCAGCAAGGAGCAGACGCTCGCATTCTTGGATAAGTTCACGGGACGCAAGCCCTTCGTCAAGATTGGCATGGAGCTCTTCTATGCCGAGGGACCGGCTATTGTGCGCGAGATTAAGGCTCGCGGTCACAAGATATTCCTCGACCTCAAGTTGCACGACATTCCGAACACCGTGCGCAAGGCTATGAGCTGTCTATCGCGTCTCGATGTCGATATGTGCAATGTTCACGCAGCAGGTACTGTGGATATGATGCGTGCCGGCTTGGAGGGCCTTACGCGCGAGGATGGCACACGACCATTGTTGATTGCCGTCACGCAGCTCACCTCGACAAGCGAGGAGCGTATGCAGAAGGAGCTGCTTATCAACGCTACGATCAACGACTGCATCGCCAAGTATGCCGAAAATGCCAAGGAGGCAGGCCTCGATGGCGTGGTATGCTCGCCACGCGAAGCCTCGCTTGTCAAGGAGCACTGCGGCAAGGAGTTTTATACCATAACACCGGGCGTGCGCTTTGCCGACAGCTCGAAGGATGATCAGGTGCGCATTATGACACCGGCCGAGGCTCGCGCCATAGGCTCGGACTACATCGTCGTAGGCCGCCCTATCACGGCTGCCGAGAATCCGGTCGAGGCATACGAGCGTTGCTGCAAGGAGTTTTTGGGCGAATAATCAAGAATAAAAACGATAAAACTATGGAGAAGAAAATTGCAAAAGAGTTACTTTCGATTAACGCAGTATTTTTGCGTCCCGAGCAACCCTTCACCTGGGCAAGCGGCATCAAGAGTCCTATCTACTGCGACAACCGCCTGATACTCACCGCTCCGCGTGTTCGCGAGCAGGTAGAGGCAGGCCTGGCCGAGTTGGTCAAGAAGCACTATCCGGAGTGCGAGGTACTGATGGGCACATCGACCGCGGGTATCGCTCACGCAGCTATCGTAGCTACGATTCTCGACTTACCGATGGGTTATGTGCGTAGCGGCGCGAAGGATCACGGCCGTGCAAACCGCATTGAGGGCAAGTTGGAGAAGGGCCAGAAGGTCGTCGTTGTCGAGGACTTGATATCGACGGGCGGCTCGTGCATCGAGGTTGTCGAGGCTCTGCGCGAGGCAGGTGCCGACGTGCTGGGCATTGTCAGCATCTTCACCTACGGCATGAAGCGCGGCGTGGAGCGTATCGCCGAGGCCAAAACCGAGAACTACTCACTCTCGAATCTCGATGCTCTCGTGGAGGTTGCCGCCGAGGAGGGATATATCGCTCCGGAGTGGAAGGAGCGCATCATCGCCTTCCGCAACAACCCAAGCGACGAGAGTTGGATTAAATAGACTAACCTAATACTTACGACTATGAGACACCTTATAGACCCCACAGACCTCACTCGTCAGGAGACCGACAACATTGTCGCTCTGGCACTCGATATTATCGCCAACCGCGCCAAGTACAGCGAGGCATGCAAGGGCAAGAAGTTGGCTACGCTCTTCTACGAGCCATCGACTCGCACACGTCTGAGCTTCACCTCGGCAATGATGGAGCTCGGAGGCAATGTGCTCGGCTTCTCGGATGCCAACTCCTCGTCGGTAAGCAAGGGCGAAACGGTGGAGGACACCGTGCGTGTAGTGGGCTGCTTTGCAGATATTATTGCTATGCGCCACTATATCGAGGGCGCTCCGCTCGATGCATCAATGGTATCGCGCGTGCCCATCATCAACGCAGGTGACGGCTCGCACGCCCATCCTACGCAGACCTTGACCGACCTTCTCACGATGACTCGCGAGTTGGGCCATCTCGACAACCTCACCATCGGTTTCTGTGGTGACTTGCTCTATGGCCGCACCGTGCATTCGCTCATCAAGGCTATGTCGCGCTACGAGGGCACGAAGGTGGTGCTTATAGCCCCCAACGAGCTTCGCCTGCCCGACTACATCAAGCACGATGTATGCGATAAGTACGGCATCGAGTACCGCGAGGTATCGTCATTGGAGGAGGTTATGGGCGAGCTGGATGTCCTCTATATGACACGCGTACAGCAGGAGCGTTTTGCCGACAAGTCCGAGTACGAGCGAGTGAAGGATTGCTACATCCTCGACACCGAGAAGATGGCCTTGGCCAAGGAGAAGATGGCTGTGCTGCACCCACTGCCTCGCGTGAATGAGATTGCGAAGGAGGTGGATGCCGACCCTCGTGCCGCCTACTTCCGCCAGGTCGAGAATGGCAAGTTCGTACGTATGGCGTTGATGTACACGCTCTTGAAGTGGGCCGATGAGGGTGCCGAACCGCTCCACAACCACAACGTAGTGGAGGCTCCGCAACTCGCGTGTCCGAATGCAAAGTGCATCTGCAACAACGAGAACGTGGAGAAGAAGTTCCATTTGACCGACGGCGGCGTATATCGTTGCCTCTACTGCGACACAAAGGCACAGTAGTCGCGCTATCGGCCGTATATAAGAAGGGCTGCCCAACCAAACTCGGTTAGGCAGCCCTTTCTCTTGAGGCATTCTGTTACTCTATACCCTTGAAGAAGTATGTCGCATAGTGATAGCCACACTTGTCGTAGAGCTTGCGCAACAGATGCATACGGCGAGCGAAGTCTTCGTAATTCTGATTGCCGTACGACCATCCCACCTCGGCGAGGGCCGCAATGCGAGGCAGTATCATATGCTGAACGTGATTGAAGTGCGGCACATACTCGGTCCACATATTGCCCTGCACGCCGACGATGGCTTTCTGCTGCTCGGCATTCAGTTGGTCGTATGGGTCGAGCGAATAGGCCTTACGCAGAGGCAGCTGACGTTTACCGTTTCCACCGCCGCAGAGAGGCTCGTTATTGCCCTCACGGTCCGAAGTTTGGCAGTAGTCGAGATAGCAGAAGTGCTTCGGCGTCATAATAACCTTGTTGCCGAGCTGCGCTGCCTTGATACCGCGGTCGGCACCACGCCAAGCCATAACGGTAGCGGTCTTCGATACACCGCCCTCGAGAATCTCGTCCCAGCCGATGATGCTGCGGCCGTGCTTTGTTGCGAGGTAGTTCTCTACGCGCTTCATAAAGTAGCTCTGCAACTCGTGCTCATCTTTGAGGCCGAGGTCCGCGATACGCTTCTGGCAGTCAGGGCACTTCTTCCAAGCCTCTTTCGGGCACTCGTCGCCTCCGATGTGAATATACTTCGATGGGAAGAGTGCTACAACCTCATCGAGGACATCCTCGATAAACTCGAATGTCAATTCTCGGCCTGCACACAGCACCTCTCGCGAAATTCCCCAACGGGTACGAACCTCGTAAGGACCCTTCGTACATCCAAGTTCGGGGTACGACGCCAAGGCCGCAACCATATGGCCCGGCATATCGACCTCCGGAATAACCTCGATATAACGCTCCGCAGCGTAGCGCACAATATCGCGCACCTGCTCCTGCGTGAAGAAGCCGCCATAAGGCTTGCCGTCATAGCGATTGCTATTGTTGCGACCAACGATGGTCTCCTTACGCATCGAGCCTACCTTCGTCAGCTCGGGATACTTCTTAATCTCGATACGCCAGCCCTGATCCTCGGTAAGATGCCAATGGAAGCGGTTCATCTTGTGCAGAGCGAGGATGTCGATATACCTCTTCACCTCCTCGACACTGAATATATGACGGCATACGTCGAGCATACCGCCGCGATAGCCGAAGTGCGGCTTATCCTTGACGGTCATACACTCCACAGCCTTCTTGTCATCGCCCTTCGAGTGGAGCACCACCTGACGGAGACTCTGCAAGCCGTAGAACACACCCTGCTCGCTACCGCCCTTGATGGTTATGCCGTTCTTGGCAACAACGAGCTCGTAGGCCTCCTCGCCGAGCGATTTATCAATTGAGAGACGAATAGCACCCTTGGACTTCGGAGCGACCTCGACAACCGAAAGCTGCAAGCCGTTCTCTGCCGCAATATAGTCGCAGAACATCGTTGCAGGGCGCACAAGCGACTTATCAGCCACATAGACGACACTCTTTGACGTGAGTGGCAGCGTGCCCTTCTGTGGCTCATACGACACAGGTCGTGGCACAATAACGCACTCGGCTGCCATCACCGCGCACGCTGCTGCGAGCGCAACAAAAAGCATTAAGATTCTCTTCATATAGCGGTTTATGTTTTAGGTTACAAGATTCCTGCGCGGCGGAAGATATAGTCCACGTTTTTGAGGTAGTACTCCAATGTGAAGCATGCATCGAGCTCCTCACGCGTGAGCTTCGACATAACCTTCTCGTTCTCGGCCAACAGCTCCTGATAGTCGGCACGCTCGGCCATGGCACGCATAGCGACAGGCTGCACCGTATCGTAAGCCTCCTCGCGCGACAAACCCTTGTCAATCAGAGCATTCATCACGCGCTGAGCAAAGATAACCTTACGCGTGCGGTAGATATTCTCCATCATCACATCCTCGAATACCACGAGGTTGTCCAGAATACCCATAAAGCGGTTGAGCATATAGTCCAACAGCTCGGTGGCGTCAGGCAGGATGATACGCTCGGTTGCCGAGTGCGAAATATCGCGCTCGTGCCACAGGGCAACATTCTCGCACGCCGTAGCCATATAGCCACGCATCACGCGGGCACAGCCGCAAATATTCTCCGACGAAATAGGGTTGCGCTTGTGAGGCATTGCACTCGAGCCCTTCTGCCCCTTGCCGAAAGCCTCCTCGACCTCGTGCACCTCGGTACGCTGAAGGTTGCGCACCTCGAGAGCCATCTGCTCGAGCGACGATGCGATAACTGCAAGAGTAGCAATATAATAGGCGTGGCGGTCGCGCTGGATAACCTGCGTCGATACGTTTGCACTGTCGATGCCGAGCTTCTCGCACACATAGTCCTGAATCATAGGCGGGATATTGGCGAAGTTGCCCACAGCACCGCTAATCTTGCCCACCTCGACACCGCGAGCTGCCGTGCGGAAACGCTCGATGTTGCGCTTCATCTCCTCGTACCACAACGCCCACTTAAGGCCGAAGCAGGTGATGTCGGCGTGAATGCCGTGCGTGCGGCCGATGCAAGGCGTATTGCGGAATTCCAGGGCGCGACGCTTCAAGACAGCCAGAAAGGCCTCCAAATCCCTATCCAAAATCTCGTTAGCCTGACGGAGCAAGTAGCCATTGGCCGTATCTACCACGTCGGTCGAGGTAAGGCCGTAGTGCACCCACTTGCGCTCCTCGCCGAGAGTCTCGCTCACGGCACGCGTGAAGGCTACGATATCGTGGCGCGTCTGCTCCTCAATCTCCTTGATGCGGTCAATCGAGAACGACGCCTTGGCCCACAGTTTCTCGACATCTTCGGCAGGCACTACACCCAACTTGCTCCAAGCCTCCGAAGCGAGGATTTCGACTTTGAGGTATGCGTTGAATTTGTTCTGCTCGGTCCAGACATCGCGCATAACCTTTCTGCTATATCTTTCAATCATAGTTATTTATATTAGTTTATTAATAATTTACTTTCATTCAGGCGTCCACAGAGTTGTGCAAAAGAGCCAATCAGAACGATTCTATTTAGTTACTCGGTTCAGGTAACACTCGATGGTATTCTTCATCAACATCGTAATTGTCATCGGGCCTACGCCACCAGGAACAGGGGTGATGTAGGATGCGACCTGCTGCGCTGCGGCAGTATCAACATCGCCACACAATTTGCCCGTTTCAGGGTCACGATTTACACCCACGTCGATAACGATAGCCCCGGGCTTAATCATATCGGCCGTGATGATATGCTTGCGACCGACGGCAGCAACCAGGATATCGGCCTCACGACACACCTCGGCGAGGTTTTGCGTGCGCGAGTGGGCGATAGTCACCGTAGCGTTGGCATCAAGCAGCAACTTCGATATCGGTTTGCCGACGATGTTACTGCGGCCAACGACAACAGCCTTCTTGCCCGCCACGTCGAAGCCACACTCGGCAATCATCTGCATAATGCCCTTTGGCGTACAAGGCTCAATGCAGGGCTTTCCGAGCCACAAATTTGCCACATTGGCAGGATGAAAGCCATCGACATCCTTCTCGAGGGCGATAGCGTCGATTACGCGCTCCTCGTCGATATGCTTCGGCAGAGGCAGCTGCACCAACACACCATCAGTCAGTGCATCGGCATTGAGGCGGTCAATCTCCGCCAAGAGTGTCGCCTCGCTCACGTCGGCAGGCATAGTGATAAGCTCACTGCGCAGGCCCACCTGCTCGGCGGCCTTAATCTTGCCACGCACATACGACTGGCTGGCCGGATTCTCGCCAACCAAGATTACCGCCAGCGATGGCACACGGCCATACTGCGTCTCGAGAGCCTTGACCTGCTCGGCCATCTCACCCTTCAAGCGCAGCGAGAGCTGTTTTCCGTCTATAATATTTCCCATATTTTTAGCTATTAACAATTCTTACGATAACCCCGAAAAAGGTGCAAAATTCACCAATCAGAGTCTTCTTTACGCAAATGCTTTGTGACCAATATCGGTGCGGTGGAAGAGGTTTTCGCACTCGATTTTCGAGACCTCTTCGTTGGCCTTACGGTGCGCATCGGCAAGGGTAGCACCCTTCGCAACGACAAACAGCACACGACCACCATTTGTCACCAACTCGCCATCTTTAACGGCAGTACCCATATGAAACACCGTGCCATCGACCCTCTCTGTACCGTGTATAGGGTAGCCCTTGGCATAGTCGCCCGGGTAGCCCTTCGAGGCGAGGACAATGCCGAGCGTAACATCCTTGCTCCACACGATAGGGGCCGGTGTTACGGCAGTGGCAACAGCCTCGAACACGTTGGCTATATCGCTGTCGATAAGCGGCAGTACAACCTCCGTCTCGGGATCGCCGAAGCGGGCATTGAACTCGATGACCTTCACGCCGTCGGCTGTCTTCATCAAGCCGCCATACAAGACACCCGTCAGCGGGCATCCCTCGGCCACCATAGCCTTGGCAGTCGGGCGCATAACGTGCTCCATGGCATATTCGAGGTCGTCGGCAGTGATGAATGGCAGCGAGGTGTAGGCACCCATACCGCCCGTATTAGGGCCTTTATCACCATCGTAGGCGCGTTTGTGGTCCTGCGCCACAGGCATAGGATAGACATTCTCGCCCTCGACAAAGCACATAAGCGAGAACTCGGGGCCCTCGAGGAAGTCCTCGACAACGACACGCCCCTTGCCGAAGCGGTCGTCGAGCAACATATCGCGCAGAGCCTCGCGAGCCTCCTCTATCGTCTCGGCAATAACTACGCCCTTGCCGGCAGCCAGACCGTCGTACTTCAAGACGGCAGGTAGCGGTCGGCTCTCGACGTATGCCACAGCCTCGTCATAGCTATCGAAGGCCTTATATCCCGCCGTCGGGATGCCGTACTTCTCCATAAGCTGCTTGGCGAACTCCTTCGAGGTCTCGATACGCGCTGCGGCCTTCGTGTGTCCGAAGATTTTGAGCCCCGCCTTGCGGAACTCGTCGGCGATACCCACGGCCAAGGCAGCCTCGGGGCCTACAACCGTAAGGTCGATAGCGTTCTCCTCGACAAATCTCTTCAACTTCTCGACCTCGGTATCCTTGATGGCTACGCACTCGGCCTGCTGCGCAATACCGGCATTGCCGGGTGCGCAATATATCTTATCTACGCTCGGCGAGCGGTGCAAGGCATCGACAATAGCGTGCTCACGACCTCCCGAGCCTACGACTAACACTTTCATAATTCAAAGTTGCAAAGGTGAAATATCGCGCATTAATGTTTGAAGTGGCGCATACCCGTAAAGAGCATGGTGATGCCCAGCTCGTTAGCCTTCTTAATCGAGTCCTCATCGCGCACGGAGCCTCCCGGCTGAACGATGGCCGTAACGCCATACTCGGCAGCGAAGGCCACCGTATCGTCAAACGGCAGGAAGCCATCCGAAGCGAGCACAAGGCCCTCGGTGTGGCCTGCGGCCTGCGCCTGTTTGAGGGCAATCTCGGCAGAACCCACGCGGTTCATCTGACCGGCACCTACGCCCAGCGTAGCACCATCCTTAACGACGGCGATAGCGTTAGACTTGACATGCTTGACGATGCGCCAGCCGAAGTTCATATCGGTCAGGAGTTGCTCGGTAGGCTTTGCCTCGGTGACACACATATCGGCTACAACCTCCTTGGTGGTGGTGTCGAGGTGCTGCACGAGCAGACCGCCATTGACGCTGATATATTGGTTCTGCAGCTCGTCCGTACGAGTCATATCGACCTTCAAGACACGCAGATTCTTCTTTGCGCAGAGAATTTCGAGAGCCTCGTCGGTGAACGACGGAGCCATAACGATTTCGAGGAAGATAGGCTTCATACCGAGAGCCACTTCGGCTGTAACCTCGCGATTGAGGGCCACGATACCGCCAAAGATACTCTTCGTGTCGGCCTCATAGGCGCGTGTCCAAGCCTCCAAGGCATCCTTGCCGATGGCGGCACCGCAAGGGTTCATATGCTTCAGGGCCACGCAGAAAGGCTCCTCGAACTCGCGCACGATGTTGAGCGCAGCGTTGGCATCCTGGATATTGTTGTACGAGAGCTCCTTGCCGTTGAGTTGCTCGGCATAGGCCAACGAGAAGTGCGTAGTCGAGTTATCGCGGTAGAACTTGGCCGACTGGTGCGGGTTCTCGCCATAGCGCAGCGACTGCTGGATGTCGAACTCCAAGAAGAGCTTCTCGGCAAGGCCTGCCTGCTTGCGCATATAGGTTGCGATGCACGCATCGTACTGCGCCGTATGGGTGTAGGCCTTGGCCGAGAGTTGCAGACGTGTCTCGACCTTGGTGTTACCCTCGGCCTTAATCTCTGCGAGAATCTGCGCATAGTCCGCAGGGTCGCACACGACAGTCACGTCCTTATAGTTCTTGGCCGCCGAGCGGAGCATCGAAGGGCCGCCGATGTCGATATTCTCGATAGCCTCGGCCATCTCAACGCCCTCCTTGGCGATGGTCTGACGGAAAGGGTAGAGGTTCACGCATACCATATCGATAAACTCGATGCCGTTCTCGCGCAGAGCCTCGAGGTGGCTCTCCAAGTCACGGCGAGCCAAGAGACCTCCGTGCACCTTCGGGTGAAGGGTCTTGACACGGCCATCGCAAATCTCCGGGAAGCCCGTCACATCGCTGATACCGATGGTCTTGACGCCATTATCCTCCAACAAACGCTGGGTGCCGCCCGTGGCGATAATCTCCCAGCCGAGCGACTGCAAACCGCTGACGAACTCCACGAGGCCCGTCTTGTCGCTAACACTTACTAATGCTCTCATATTTATTATTGTTTTATCAGTTTTTTAATCGTTTCTACGTACATCCTATGTTCTATCTGCTGACCGAGACGATGCACCTCCTCGGCGCTGTCACCCTCATATTCAAAGGCTCGCTGCGCGATGATACGACCTCCATCGAGCGACGCATCAACGTAATGAATAGTAATACCAAAGACCTTAACACCCGCCTCTATAGCCTGCTCCACGGCTCGTGCACCACGAAAAGCAGGTAGCAACGAAGGGTGGATATTGATAATACGTCCTGCATAGGATTCAAGCAGTACACTGCCCACAATACGCATATAACCAGCAAGACAGATAAGTTCTACGTGCCGAGCATCGAGAAGCTCGACGATACGGGTCTCATACTCCTCCTTCGAGCCGAACTGCTTGGGCGATACCGCAAAACACTCAACACCATGCTCCGCAGCACGCTGCACAACATGCGCATTTGGTCTGTCGCAGATAAGAAGCACAACGTCAGCCTCCAGCTCACCACATTCGCAAGCTCGAACAATCGCCTCAAAATTAGTACCCTCACCCGAAGCGAAAACAGCTATTTGTGCCTTATTACTCAATGACTACGCCCTCCTCATCGGTTACGCGACCGATAATCGAAGCCTTCTCGCCGGCTGCGGTGAGTATATCGAGTGCCTTCTGCGCCTCGCTCTCGTCGAGCACAACGACCATACCGACACCCATATTGAAGATATTGAACATCTCGCGGTGAGGTATTTGGCCATACTTCTCGAGCAACTTAAATACACCGAGAATCTCCCACGAGCCCTCCTCGATACGAAGTCCCTGCCCCTCGTGCAGCACGCGAGGGATGTTCTCGTCGAAGCCGCCACCCGTGATGTGGCAGATGCCGTGCACGTCGCAATTACGAATAACCTCCAACACCTGCTTGACGTAGATGCGCGTAGGGCAGAGCAGTGCTTCGCCCAGCGTGCGGTCGCCCAACTCCTCGTACTTGGCATTCAGGTCGAGGTTGTTGTCGGCCAACACCTTGCGCACAAGGCTGAAGCCATTGGAGTGCACACCACTCGAGGCGATACCTATCAACACGTCGCCCACCTTGACCTTCGAGCCGTCGATAAGCTGCGACTTCTCGACAACGCCACACGTGAAGCCTGCGATGTCGTACTCGCCATCCTCGTACATACCCGGCATCTCGGCCGTCTCGCCACCGATAAGGGCGCAACCGGCCTGACGGCAACCCTCGGCAACACCCGCAACGATAGCCTCTACCTTCGCAGGGATATTGTGCCCGAGAGCCACATAGTCGAGGAAGAAGAGAGGCTCGGCACCCTGCGCCAGCACGTCATTGACGCACATAGCCACGGCGTCGATACCTATCGTGTCGTGCTTGTCCATTGCGAAGGCCAACTTCAGCTTCGTGCCTACGCCATCCGTGCCGCTGACCAGCACCGGCTCCTTGACGCCCAGCGAGGCGAGGTCGAACATACCGCCGAAGGCTCCGATGTTGCCCATCGTGCCCTTGCGAGCGGTCGATGCGACGTGTTGCTTGATGCGGCGCACAACCTCGTAACCGGCCTCGAGGTTTACGCCTGCTTTTTCGTAATTTTGTGCCATATACTATTATGATTTATTTGTTTACATCTTCGATTGATTGGTAGATAGGCGTAGGGTAGTGCCCATTGAAGCACGCCAAGCACATCTCGCTGCGGCCACACGCCGAGCGGAGCGTAGCATCGTACGACAGGAAGGCCAACGAATCGGCACCTATCAGGCGGCACGACTCCTCGATAGAGTGGTTGGCCAGCATAAGTTCGTCGAGCGTCGAGGTATCGACACCGTAGAAGCACGGATGCGTCATCGTAGGGCTGGCGATACGCACATGCACCTCCGTGGCACCCGCCTGGCGCAACAAATCGACGATACGGCGCGACGTAGTGCCGCGGACTATCGAGTCATCGACCATAACGACACGCTTGCCGCTGACGATACTGCGCACGGCCGAGAGTTTCATCTTCACGCCCATCTCGCGCAGAGACTGCGACGGCTGGATGAAGGTACGGCCGACATACTTATTCTTGATAAGGCCCATCTCGCAAGGCAGACCACTCGCCTCGCTATAGCCCTGTGCGGCCGAGAGGCTCGAATCGGGTACACCGATTACGATATCGGCATCGGCGGGAGCCTCTTGATAGAGGCGGCGGCCCGACTCCTTACGGTAGGCGTGCACGTTGCACCCCTCGATATCGCTATCGGGGCGAGCGAAGTAGATATACTCCATGGCGCACATGCAGTGGTGACGCTCCTCGGTGTAGAAGGTCGAGCGGATACCCTTATGGTCGATGGTGACAATTTCGCCCGGGCGCACGTCGCACAAGAATTCGGCACCCATCGTATCGAAAGCACACGTCTCGCTCGCCACGACATAACCATCACCGAGACGGCCTATCGAGAGCGGATGCAGACCATAACGGTCGCGGCAGGCATAGATACGATTCTTGGTCATAATGAGAAAGGCAAAGGCTCCCTCGAGCAGTTTTAACGCGGCAACGAGGGTATTTATACGCGGCTCCTCGCTACTCTCCTTCTTGATGAGGTGGGCGAGCAGTTCGCTGTCGGTCATCGAGTGGAAGAGCGAGCCACGACTCTCGAGCTCGTCACGCAACAGCGCAGCATTGACGATATTGCCATTGCTGGCCACCGCAAAGTCACCCGACCCGTGGTGGAAGAATAGCGGCTGAATATTATCGACACTGCGCGAGGCGGCACCCGTATAGAGAACGTGGCCGATAGCCATACTACCCGCAAGTTCCTCCATCTTCTGCGCATTGAAGACCTCCGAAACAAGGCCCTTGCCGCGGTGGCGAAGCATACGCCCGTCATCCGTAACACTCACTATACCACAACCTTCCTGTCCACGGTGCTGCATCGTATGCAGACCGTAATATATAAGCGAGGCCGCTTGTGGCACTCCATAAACTCCTAAAACACTCATAGTTTATATTTTTAACTCTATCTCTTAAAATACGCTACAGCATTAGCAAATATATTTTGACGCTTCTCACCCGCTATATTCTTGAAGAGGTGGTCGTCATAACGCTCCGTATGGCCCATCTTGCCGAGTATCTGTCCATCGCGGCTGATGATACCCTCGATACCGTACGACGAGCCGTTAGGGTTGTGCGGCGCATCGGTCGTGGCATTGCCATCGCTGTCGGCATATTGGAAGGCTACCTGACCATTGGCAAAGAGCTCCTCGGCCAATGCCTCGCTCACGACGAACTTACCCTCACCGTGGCTCACGGCGATAGAGTGCAGCTCGCCCACTTGGAACGAGGACAACCACGGCGAAGCGGTAGTACCCACACGCGTAGATACAATCTGCGAGATATGGCGGTGTATGTCGTTATGGAAGAGCGTAGGCGACTCGGCTGTTACCTGCCCGAGGCGGCCATACGGCAGCAGGCCCGACTTGACGAGAGCCTGGAAGCCGTTGCAGATACCGAGGATAAGGCCTCCGCGGTCGAGCAACGCATGCACGGCCTTGGTTATCGTGGCATTGTTGAGCACCGAGGCGATGAACTTACCGCTGCCATCGGGCTCATCACCGAGCGAGAAACCGCCGCTCAAGACGAGGATATGAGCCTTGTCGATAGCCTCGGCCATAGCGTCGATGGAGTGCAACACATCCTCGGCCGTAAGGTTGCGGAAGACGCCGATATGTGTCCTGGCACCCTCGCGCTCGAAGGCACGGGCCGTGTCGTAGTCGCAGTTCGTACCCGGGAATACGGGCAGATAGACCTCCACCACGTCGGGCTTCTCGCCCTTGTAGGCAGGGGCTGCGGCCTTGAAGTTGCTCTCGCGGCACTTCTCGCCCGCCTTGCCCTTGGCAGGGTATATCCTCTCGAAAGAGGCTGTATTGGCCTCGTAGAGCTCCTCGAGCGAGAACTTCTCGCCCGCGAGCGTGAGGCTCGGCTCGGCAACGGTGTGGCCCACAAGCGTAGCCCCCTCTATCTCGTGCGTAGCCTCGACGAGTATCGAGCCATACGAGTAGTCGAAGAGGGTAGCCTCGTCGCACGTCAGCACGGCACCAATCTCGTTGCCGAAGGACATCTTGGCCACAGCCTCCGCCACGCCACCGAAGCCGATGGCATAGGCAGAGACGATATTGCCGTTATGGATATTCTCGGTCACGAGGTTGAAGTTGCGCTTGAGTGCCTCGCAGTCAGGTGTATAGTTTTCGCGCGGCTGGTGACGCACAAGGTAGAGGGCATTGCCCGCCGCCTTGAACTCGGGGCTGATAGCCTTACGCGCATCGAGCGTCGTGATACCGAAGGCGATGAGCGTCGGCGGCACGTTGATATTCTGGAATGTGCCGCTCATCGAGTCCTTGCCGCCAATCGACGGCAGTTCGAGCTCGCGCTGCATACGGATAGTGCCCAGCAGTGCAGCCATAGGCTTGCCCCACGAGCGCGCGTCGGTCATACGCTCGAAGTACTCTTGATACGAGAAGCGCATCTTCTTGTACGAGGCACCCGAGGCTACGACCTTCGCACACGCCTCGACAACCGCATACTCCGCACCGTGGTAAGGCGACCACTCCGAGATATACGGGTTGAAGCCGAAGGCCATAACGCTGGCCGTCGTGGTCTTGCCGTGGCGCACGGGGAGCGTCTGCATCGACACCTGCGTCTCGGTGCGCTGCGTCTTGCCGCCAAACGGCATAAGCACCGTCGAGCGGCCGATAGTCGAGTCGAACATCTCGCACAAGCCGCGCTGCGACACGACATTCTTATCCTTGAGGTTGTTCAGCACGCGCTCGCGGAGCGTGGCACCCTCGACCTTGCGGCTGAACGGGTTGCGCTGCTCGACGGGGCCGAGCGTAACGGCCGTATAGTGCTTGGCACCTGCCGAATCGATAAACTCGCGCTTCAGGTCGGCCACCTTCTCGCCCTTGTAGAACATACGCATACGCTGCGTGTCGGTCACATCGGCAACGTGCGTAACCTCCACATTCTCCTCGCGGCAGAGGGCTATCATAGCCTCGACATCGCCCCTCTCGACAACGACCGACATACGCTCCTGCGACTCCGAGATAGCCAACTCCGTGGCATTCAGGCCGCTGTACTTCGTAGGCACGCGGTCGAGATATATGTCGAGGCCGTCGGTCAGCTCGCCAATGGCCACCGACACGCCACCTGCACCGAAGTCGTTGGACTTCTTGATGAGGCGCGTAACGTCGCCACGGCGGAAGAGGTGCTGTATCTTGCGCTCTTCGGGAGCATTTCCCTTCTGCACCTCCGAGCCGCACTCCTCGAGCGAGGCTGTGGTGTGCTGCTTCGACGAGCCCGTAGCTCCGCCGATACCGTCGCGGCCCGTGCGGCCACCCAAAAGGAGCACCACATCACCCGGTGCGGGGCTCTCGCGACGCACATCCGAGGCCTTCACGGCACCCACCACGGCACCCACCTCCAAACGCTTGGCGACGTAGTCGTCGTGGTAAATCTCGCGCACGTGCGTCGTGGCGAGGCCTATCTGATTACCGTAGCTCGAGTAGCCTGCGGCAGCCTTGCGCGAGATGATGCGCTGCGGCAACTTTCCCTCGATAGTCTCGTCGATACCTATATATATATCGCCCGCGCCCGTGACACGCATAGCCTGATAGACGTAGGCACGGCCCGACAGCGGGTCGCGGATAGCACCTCCGAGGCAAGTCGAGGCACCGCCAAACGGCTCAATCTCGGTAGGGTGGTTGTGCGTCTCGTTCTTGAACTGCAAGAGCCACTTCTCCTGCTGCCCCTCGATATCGACATCGACGAAGATGGAGCAGGCGTTGTTCTCCTCGCTGACCTCCATATCGTCGAGCTTACCCTCGCGACGCAGGTAGCGCGCACCGATGGTCGCAAGCTCCATAAGGCAGAGCGGCTTCGTGTCGCGGCGCAGCTGCTTGCGCATCACCCATGTCTCGGCGAGCGTCTCCTCGTACTCCTCGCGCATAAACGACTCGTCAATCTTCACCTCGGTAATCTCGCTGGTGAAGGTCGTATGGCGGCAGTGGTCGCTCCAATAGGTGTCGAGGATGCGCAGCTCGGTCTGCGTAGGGTTACGCTGCTCGCTGCGGAAATACTCCACCACGCAACGCAAGTCGTCGGCATTCATCGCCAGGCCGTTGGCCTTGCAGTATGGCTCGAGCTCCTCCTCGCGCATCTCGGTAAAGCCCTCCAACACGGCAACGGGCTTCACCTCGGCTTCGTCGGCCAGGGCGAGCTGCGAGAGGTCCTTCTCGCGCGACTCGACGGCGTTGATAAGGTAGTGGCGAATCTTGGCCATAGCCCTCTTCGACACGCCATCGTCGAAGATATAGAGGCGCGACGAGCGGATACGCACATCGGCCGCAGGCTCCAACAGATGGACACAATCGACAGCCGACGAGGCACGCTGGTCGAACTGCCCGGGCAGATACTCGATAGCCAGGTAACGCTTGCCCTGCAGGTCGCACTCGAAGCTCACGCGGTCGGTCACAACCTCGCCAAAGACCAAGTAGCGGCAACGCTCGACGAGCTCGTCGCTAAATCCAAACAAATCATAGACGTTGAGTACGCGCAACTCCTTGATGTCGAGCGCGAGGTTCTCGTTCAGCTCCTTGCGCAGCGACTCGGCCTCGACCTGAAAACGGGCGTACTTCTCGACAAATATACGGTGGTTCTTCATAGCTTACACTTCGGTTTTTTTAGAGATTTGGCAGCTCGGCAGCCAGCACGGTGGCCGTCTGCTTGGCGCGGAAGTCGATGAGTCGCTGCTCGACAGCCTTGTCCGTCAGAGCGAACATCGCCGCAGCGATAAGCGCAGCGTTCTTCGCGCCATTGATTGCCGTCGTGGCAACGGGTATGCCGCCCGGCATCTGCACTATCGACAAGAGCGAGTCGAGGCCTCCGAGAGCCGACGTCTTGATAGGCACACCGATAACGGGCACCGTAGTCATCGCGGCCGTAACACCCGCAACGTGCGCCGCGCCACCCGCGCCTGCGATAATTGCGCCTATGCCGCGCTCGCGTGCCGACTTGGCAAACTCATACATCAAATCGGGGGTACGATGCGCCGAAATCACGCGCTTCTCATACTCGATACCGAGCTCCTCGAGCGTCTCGCAGGCGGCCTTCATAACCTCCCAATCGCTCGTCGAGCCCATCACAACTGCTACTTTCATAACTACTTATCGTTCTTTTTGCGGCGTCACGACAGCCTGTGCCGCAACTCCATTGTTAGTATAATCTTGCCAAAGATAACCTTTATCTGCCACATACACAAATCGCCCACACGAGATTTTATTAACATTTTGTTAATAGTGTAAGGTTTGGTGCTTGGACACGGTGTCCAAAATAGTCACTCGTGGACACATGTGTCCAAAACCGAAACCGATACGTAGTCGAACATAGCGGCTGACGCTGTTGTGAGGGTGGTGCTTGGACACGGTGTCCAAAATACCCAGTCTTGGACACATGTGTCCAAAAACCAAAGTGGTGGGTGGTGGTGCTTGGACACGGTGTCCAAAATAGTCACTCTTGGACACATGTGTCCAAAACCATAACCAAAGTCAGTAGCGATACGTAGTCGGGTATAACGACAAGCGTAGTGTTTTGGTAGAGGTATTTCAAGGCCTGCATAGCCCGAAAAAGCGGAGTTTACTTAAGCGTAAATGAGCATTTTGAGGGCAAGCGTAACGCAGAAATAGCCTTGTTAGAGAGCTTCTATAGCTCCGCAGCGTCACTCCCTGCGAGGCTTCGCTCCGAAGCCAAAATCTATAGGCAGTCGAGTATAACAGCAAGCATAGCGTTTTGGTGTTTTGGACACATGTGTCCAAGAGTGGGTTTTTTGGACACGGTGTCCAGGCACCACTACCCACCACTTTGGTTTTGGACACATGTGTCCAAGAGTGGTTTTTTTGGACACGGTGTCCAAGCACCACCTCCACAACAACGTCTGCCGTTGTGCCCGACTGTGTATCAATTTTGATTTTGGACACATGTGTCCAAGAGTGTGTTTTTTGGACACCGTGTCCAAGCACCACCCCTACAACAACATCTGCCGCTGTGTCCAACGGCCTATCGGTTTTTTGGTTTGGACACATGTGTCCAAGTGTGGGTTTTTTGGACACGGTGTCCAAGCACCACCCTCGCTGCCCTGCCTCTGCGAAAAAAAATTTTGCACTTTACTTTTTTTTCGCTACCTTTGCCAAAAGTTTGAGGTAATGTATATCGTACACAACATAGTCGCACTATCATCTCCCTGCGATGTGGAGTGCTGCCAAGTGGGAGCGTGCGCGACGTGCGGTGTCGAAATATAGAGTATGGGGCGGAGTGCGGTTGCATTCCGCCCTCTGTTTTGTGACAAACGCAATGTATAAATAATAATAGGTAAAGCTATGTTTTTAGACGAGAGAGTACAACAAGAGGGTTTGACCTTCGACGACGTGCTGCTTATGCCGGCATATTCGGAGGTATTGCCACGCGAGGTGAGCACCAAGGGGCGATTTTCGCGCAACATCACGCTCAACATCCCTATCGTGTCGGCCGCTATGGATACGGTGACCGAGGCCCCTATGGCCATCGCCGTGGCACGCGAGGGAGGTATCGGCGTAATCCACAAAAATATGTCTATTGCCGAGCAGGCGGCGCAGGTACGCCGTGTGAAGCGTGCCGAGAACGGTATGATTGACGACCCCGTGACCATCACGCGTGAGCAGACCGTGGGCGATGCGCTCAACATTATGCGCGAGAATAAGATTGGCGGCATCCCCGTAGTCGATGAGCAGCGTATGTTGGTCGGCATCGTCACCAACCGCGACCTGCGCTTTCAGAAGGATTTATCGCGCAGCATCGAGGAGGTTATGACATCCGAGAATCTCGTCACCATCACCGAGGGCGACACGCGCGACGTTGCCGAGGTGCTGCTCACCAACAAAATCGAAAAACTCCCCGTAGTCGATGCGCAGGGCTACCTCGTGGGCCTCATCACCTATAAGGACCTCACCAAGGCGCAAGACCACCCTGCGGCCTGCAAGGACTCGAAGGGCCGTCTGCGCGTTGCGGCAGGCATCGGCATCACGGGCGACGCTATGGAGCGCGTTGCAGCACTCGTTGCCGAGAACGTCGATGCCGTAGTGCTCGACTCGGCTCACGGCCATACAAAGGGCGTTGTGGGGCTCCTGAAGCGCATCAAGGAGGCATACCCGACGCTCGACGTTGTGGTGGGCAACATCGCCACGGCCGAGGCTGCAAAGTACCTTATCGACAACGGTGCCGACGGCATCAAGGTAGGTATCGGCCCGGGCTCTATCTGCACCACGCGCATCATTGCGGGCGTAGGTGTTCCGCAGCTCACCGCCATCTTCGACTGCGCCAAGGCTGCTGCCGAGAGCGGCGTGGGAGTCATCGCCGACGGCGGTTTGCGCTACTCGGGCGACATCGTCAAGGCCCTTGCGGCAGGTGGTACCTGCGTGATGTGCGGCTCGATGTTCGCGGGCACCGAGGAGTCGCCCGGCGAAACCATCATCTACAACGGCCGTAAGTTCAAGACCTACCGCGGCATGGGCTCTATCGACGCTATGAAGGCAGGCTCGAAGGACCGCTACTTCCAGGATGGCGAGGCCAACGCCTTGAAGCTCGTTCCCGAGGGCATCGTGGGCCGCGTGCCATTCAAGGGCTCGCTTGCCGAGACTGTCTATCAGCTCGTTGGCGGCATCCGTGCAGGTATGGGTTACTGCGGCGCACGCACCATCGAGGAGTTGCAGAAGGCGCGCTTCGTGCGCATCACGTCGGCTGCCGTTGTGGAGAACCACCCTCACGACATCACCATCACGCGCGAAACGCCTAACTATTCGCGCAACGATTAGCCGTTTGAGAACTGTAAAATCGTAGATGATTGAGCTATTTTTTGCACGGATGTGAGGAATTTGGCGACCGCCGACTTGTGCAAAAAGAGCCAACAACAACACAGAGAACGATAAAATCGCAGATGATTGAGCTATTTTTTGCACGGATGTGAGGAATTTGGCGACCGCCGACTTGTGCAAAAAGAGCCAACAACAACACAGAGAACGATAAAATCGCAGATGATTGAGCTATTTTTTGC
>JAFVRC010000035.1 GCA_017504485.1 Alistipes sp.
ATATGGCGATTTTAGTCGTGTCTATTCATACATATTGCCTATATATCAGCGTTTTATAGTCGGCAATTAATCACTAAGGTTAGGTATATAATTTTCTTTGAATTAACACAAATAGTATTATTTACAATTGTTAACAATTTTAACAGTTATTAACATTTTACATTTGTTATAATATTGTTGCAGATTTGGATAAAAATATTTAACTTTGTAAAAAATAACAAAAATGGAGGAAAAACTGCGTATTTTGATGCAACGCGAGAATTTGACGGCGAGTCGCCTTGCAGAAATTCTCGAAACCAAGCCGGCTGCAATTTCCCATATTCTCAATGGGCGCAACAAACCGGGCTTCGAATTGATCTGCAAAATCGTCAAACGATTTCCGCAAATAAATCCCCATTGGCTACTTGGCGATGACGAGCAGATATACGCAACCTCGACACCCGAGGCATCGGTTCAGACTCCGACATCCGGGAACCTATTTGACACGACACCTGACTTGGTGGCAACGACAACAGCCGCTGCCACAACCGGAGCTGTCCGAGAAATTTTGAAGAGCTCGGACGACGTGTCTGAAATCGAACACATCATTGTGGTCTATCGCGACAAGAGGTTCGAACTGTTGTCACCTAAAATGTAGATGCGCACTTTTTAACATTCTCGCCACAAGGCAACAAACGAAGGTACCGACCGACGTTGATGGTCAGATGGTCAGATGACCATTGAGCGTTCATCGTCAATCAAACGCTTACCTTATATAGGTAACAGCCAAGAGATCGACCGGTTTGCTATTTCGTGACAATCGGCTCATCGAACGCCAAACTCTTCTCTTGATTTGGTAGGCAATCTGCAAAATCAATCACGCTCCGCTGAATTTTCACGCATCATCGGTCATATCGCCTCAAATATCGCACTCTCGGAGCCTTAAACTCGCACCGTAGCAACACGTATTAGCCTGAATAAATGATGATTACGCGCAGAAAACAATCCTGTGCGCGATTCATCGGATAGAAAAATATCTGCAAGAATAATATACTACGGACACTACCCTATGTATATTCGCACTATTAATTTAACATAATGTACATATTGCATCATTTGTATCCGAACTACTCTCTCTAACGATACGGCACGGATGAATATTTGCTCGACGAGGTGCCGATGGGCTTGTTTATTGCAAATTTATGGTTAATTTTGCGTATCGTAAAATCTCAAAAAGACGTTGAACGATGAGAAGAATATACCTATTTATATATATAGCAGCCGCATTGGTGCTCGGTGCTTGTCGCAACGAGCAGACTTCCGATAGCACCGTATTTGTGTCGATTGCCCCGATTAAGCCACTCGTTGAGGCTGTCGTTGGCAACGACTTCGAGGTTGAGGTGTTGGTTCCCGCAGGTGCTTCGCCCGAGCTCTTCGAACCTACGCCCCGCCAAGTGGCGAGATTGAGCCGTGCGCCGTGGATATTCGGCACAGGGCTTCTTTCGTTTGAACAATCGCTTCTCGGCAAGCTTGAGCAGCAGGCACAAATCGTAAATCTCAGCCGAGGTATAGAACTTCTCGGTGGCAGCTGCGCGTGTGGCCACGCACATCATGACCACGCACACCACGGTGTTGATCCGCATATATGGTGTTCTCCGAAGGCTCTGTACCGCATGGCCGAGAATATCTACGAAGCAATACACACTACCCTGCCCGATTCGACAAAGTACGAGGCCCGCTACACGGCTCTATGTCAGCAAATTCTCGACCTCGACGAGGAGGTATCCGAGATGTGCCGCTATGCGCCACACGGCTATTTCGTTATCTTTCATCCGGCACTTTCGTACCTCGCACGCGACTACGGATTGGAGCAGGTGGCTCTCGAGAACGATGGCAAGGAGGCGAGTGTAAAACGCATTGCAGAGGTGATAGATCGTGCACGCCGTGACGGCATAAAGCGCGTATTCTATCAGAGTGAATTTCCGCGCCACAGCGTCGAGGCCGTATGCCGTGATATTGGCGCCGAGCCTATCGAGATAGACCCTCTCAACGAGGATATATTCAACAACCTGCGCCACATAACGCGCTTAATCACAGAGTAATGGCAACGCTTGTATCGCTGCGCGACGTAACGGTGCGCTATGACGATTATGTGGCACTCGACGACGTGTCGCTCGATATCTTCGACAATGATTTTGTCGGCATAATAGGCCCGAATGGAGGAGGCAAAACTACCCTTGTGCGCACCATCCTCGGCACTACGCCCCACAGTGGCATGGTGACACTTGCTCCATCGCTCTACGTCAATGGCGAGCGACGCATAGGCTATCTACCCCAGCAGTCGGGCTTCGACCGCAATTTTCCGATAAGCGTGATGGAGGTTGTTATGTCGGGCCTACAGGCCGCCAAGGGATTTCGCTATCGCTACACGAAAAGCGATCGCACGCGGGCCCTCGAACTTCTCGATATGGCCGGCATAGCCTTGGTTGCCGAACGGCAGATCGGCGAGGTGTCGGGCGGACAGATGCAGCGAGCGTTGCTCTGCCGCGCCATTATCCTTGAGCCACGCCTACTGGTGCTCGACGAGCCCACGAATTTTGTAGACAATCACTTTGAGAATGAGCTATATACACTACTTCAAGAGCTCAATAAACGTATGGCAATAGTTATGGTATCGCACGACATTGGCACCATAACGAGCGTCGTGAAGAGCATTGTCTGCGTAAATCGCTCGGTGCATCGCCACAACTCGAACATCATCACACAGGAGCAGCTCGACAACTACGGCTGCCCTATACAGCTCGTATCGCACGGCTCGGTTCCGCACACTGTGCTTGCGCACCACGACTCACACTAACGATAAATAATTTGGGCGGCTCCACGAAAAAGAGCCGCCCAAGTTCTAAAGCCAAAAGCCTAATTATTAAAAAGCGGACACGGCGCGCACATAGCCGTAGTAGTACTTAGAGTTGTAGCTGGTGTAGCCGTCGCCCACACCGACACCCCACGCGCAAAACTCACCGCTGCTATATTGATAATCATACTCCGTAGAGGACCAATACCAATCATCCCCTATTTTTTCGCCTTTGTCAGCAAGGGTATTATTATTAAGCTTATTCTTAACACGATATATTGACAACAGCTCCTCTTTTGCCGGCAAATACCACCCTTCACCTAAAGAGGCACACCATGCAAAGGCGGAATACTTATCGCGCCAACCCGGAATCTGCATAACCTTTGCCATATTTTTAGAGCCATCGTTTTCGTCAGCTGCGCCGATAAAGCGGTTCTGCTCATCATAATTCGACGACCATAGAAGCCTCTCCGACGACCTTTTGAGGCTTACTATCTTGCCATGTCGGCCATCCGCAGACACCTCGAAGACAACCCCCTCCTTGCCATCCACGTTGTAGTAGTCGCCAACACGATAATAACCCGTTATTATTACGCCCCAAGTTTCATGCGACAAGGCATCGCACGACACAGCGGTAAGGGCAACAAGGCACACAGCCAAAAATCGGCACAATCTACTCATAATCAATCCAACACATTAAAAATAAGCTTGGCATAATAACAATCATCCTACTCGGAGGCGAGCAGGCGGCGGTAAATCTCGATGCAGACCCACGCATCCGTGGCGGCATACATCTGTTGCTGCGGCGTGAGTACCTTGGCCTCCCAATTGCTCAAACGCTGCGCCTTCGACACCTTGCGACCGAGGACAATGCCCGAAATCTTGCGCAGGCTACGATCCTCGATGCCGTAGTTGCCCACCATATCCTGCAAATCGACAAAGCCCTGCGCCTTGAAGTGTCGCAGCGTGTTCAGTGCACGGATATCGTTCTTGACATCGGCTCCCACCTTCATAATCGCATCTGCCGACAATATGGCCATCAGTTCGCGACAAAGAGGCACGCGGTTGAGACGTATAAGGTAGCAGCGCTTGTCGGTCGATAGCTGCAACAGAGCAACCTTGTTGGTCACGCCGGCCGTGAACGACGGGCGCGTCTCGGTGTCGAAGCCGAGGATGGAGTGTGCGGCGAGGTCGCGACACGCACGAAGCAGAGCCTCGTGCGTATCAACAATCTCAATATCCCCATGGAAGTGGACTGCTTCCAAAAGCGCGACATCGTCGTTTGATATGGTTGCCGCGTATGCCATTACTTACGTTTTGCGCGTTTCTGCTGCTCCTGCTGCATGAGTTCCTGCTGGCGCATAAGTTCCTCGTACTTCTGCTGGAAGCGCGACTTCTTGCCCTTTGTATTCTTGGCCATATTGACCTGCAGACGTGCGTGTATCTTGTTGTCGTCGAGGAAGAAACGAATTGCATATGTCTGCACGATGGTCAGTAGCTGCGAGAGCAGGTAGTAGTAGCACAAACCACTCGCATAGTCGTTGAACCAGCAGAGCATCATGATCGGCATCATGTAGAGCGTCATAAACTTCATACCTGCCATCTGCGGCTGCGAGGAGGCTGTCTGCTTGTAGTTTATCCACGAGAAGGCAAACATCGCCACGGCCATCAGCAGTGCAAAGAGGCTTACATGGTCACCATAGAACGGAATGCTGAACGGCAATTGCAGCACACTATCGTACGACGAGAGATCCTCGCTCCACAAGAACGGCTCGCCACGCAACTCGATACTTGCCGGGAAGAAGCGGAACATTGCAATCAGAATAGGCATCTGTATCAACATCACGAGGCAACCTCCCATCGGATTTACACCCGCCTTCTTGTAGAGCTCCATCATCGCCTGCTGCTTCTTCATCGCGTCCTCCTCGCGCGGGTATTTGGCATTGATAGCATCCATCTCCGGCTTGATAACGCGCATCTTGGCGGTCGAGAGGTAACTCTTATATGTGAGCGGGAAGATAAGCAACTTGACGATAATCGTCAGCAACAAAATGATAAGGCCAAACGACTCGATGTAGCGCATCAGGAAATCGAACAGCGGAATGACCACCCAGCGGCTGACGTAGGTCGAGAATATCCATCCGAGCGGAATAATACGCTCCATCTCGAGCGACTGCCCCTTCTCGTCGGTCAAGCGTTTGAGAATCGAGTATTTGTTCGGGCCGAGATAGAACGAGAAGTCGTAGTGGTCGGTCTTCGGCGTGTAATCGACCGTAGCACGCATCGAGTACTCCTTCATATAGCCCGAGTTAGGCTCGGCCGTAACGTAGGCAAGGTGCGGCTGATGCAGATTGTTGCCGCGGGCAATAAGTGCCGACGAGAAGAACTGCTGCTTGAACGACACCCAATCGACCATCGATGACACGTCGTCTGACTTGTCGCTTTCCGACACACCGAGGTCATCCACATCGCGGTCGCCAGGCGTATGATAGACGAGCGTCGTGTAGAGATTCTCGTTCTTGAAGCTGCGCTCGTTCTGATAAGAGCGGTTGCGCCACTCGAGCGCAATGTTCGACTGGTTGGCCATCAGCGGAGCAAGACCATTGAGACGCACCTCGAAATCGACCATATAGTCGCGCTGCGGGCTCTGCTCATTGTAGATGGTATAGACGTGATCTATCGAGGCACTATCACCCACATCGAGGCGCAACGTAACCTGCTCGGCACCCTCCACCTTGCGGCGCGACTCCACACGGAAATTGCGATAAGCGGTGGCGAGTTCCACGTTGCGATAGTTGTGCTTCAAGTAGTACGACATATTGAAGTAGGCCGACTCCGGTGCAAAAAGATGCACAAGTTCGTTACGTTCATCGCGCGGAGCATATTTAGTGTAGTCCTTGAGCGTCACGTCGATAATCTGCGCACCGAGAGTCGAGAGGCGCACCTGCATAACATCGTTCTCGACAACTACCTCCTCGACCTTCTCGGCCTCGCGTATAAACTTTTCATCGTTCTGCGCCTGCGGCTTGTCGAGCTCGGCCTGCGCTTTCTGCTCGGCCGGCGTATCAAGAGCCTGCGATGCCTGCTCGGCGAGCTGCTCAATGGCCGCCTCCTGCTGCGCCTCGCGCTGTTTCGAGAGAGTGTAGTTATTATAGATAACGTAGGCAGCAAAAACCAAGGTTATGAGTACAAAACCGATAATGCTTTGCTTGCTGTTGTTATTGTTGTTGTTCATGGTATGTATAAAACTGTTTGACTAAAATAAATGGTTTATGACTACTGCTCGCTATCGATAAGCTGCACCTTGGCAACCACCTCCTCGCGCTCACGCTTTGCGCGCTCTATTTTCTGCTGCACATCGGCAATAAGAGCCTCGGCTCCCTTCGACTTCGAGAAGAAACCGATATTGTTCTCCAACGTCGCAATCTCCTGCTCGAGCTGACGAACACGGTTGTAGAGTCGCTCTCGCTCCGAGCGCAGACGCTTGTCACCCGACGAGCGCATCGTAGATACGCGCTCCTTGAAGCGACCCATAGCCTGCTCGCGCCCTGCGCCGCGCACGGCGACAAAGAGGCGGTCGAGCTGCGCCTTATACTCGGCATACAGACGCTCCTTGTGCTTGATCGGCACAAATCCTATCTCGCTCCAACGACGCTGGTACTCCTTGATAATCTCATAGGTACAACCCTCGGTTGGTGCGCTCTTCAACTCCTCGATAAGGGCACGCTTGCGCTCCAAATTCTCGACGTACTCCTTATCTATCGAGGCGAAGTGCTCGGCCTTGCGCTCGAAGAAGGTATCGCACGCCTTGCGGAAACGTTTCCACACCTCATCGGCGTGGCGGCGCGACACCTGACCTGCGCTCTTCCACTCGGCCTGCAGGGCGAGCAGAGCCTCGGTCGTAGCGTTCCAATCCTCGCTGTTCTGCAATGCCTCGGCACGCTCACACAGCGACTCCTTGATGTGCAACGCCTCATTCATACCCTCCTTCATCGTGGCATAGAAACTGCGCTTACGCTCGAAGAATGCGTTGCACGCCTTGCGGAAACGATCATAAACACGCGTATTCTCGCGCTTCGGCGCAAAGCCTATGGTGCGCCACTCGGCCTGCGTGTCGAGCAACTGCTGCGAAGCCTTATTCCAAGCCTTGATGGTCGAGTGCTCCTCCTGCACCAACGCCTCGATGCGCTCGCACAGCGCACTCTTGCGCTCGAAATTCGATACCTGCTCTGCCTTTATCGCCTCGAAATACTCCTGATGACGACGATTAACCACAGCCGAAGCGGCCTTGAAGCGAGCCCACAGCTCCTCCTTCATCTCCGGAGCTACAGGGCCTGTCTCGCGCCACTCGTCGTGCAGTTTCTGCAACTTGTGGAACGCCTCGACAACAGCCTGCGCCTCGGCAAGAGCCTCAGCCTGCTCGCAAAGCGATGTTTTGGTTTCGAGATTGCGCTTCCAATCCAAATCGCGCAGCTCCTTGTTTATCTTAACATAGTCGTAGAAGCACTCGACGTGCAGATTGTAGGTCTCCCACAAATCCTTGACATTGGCCTGCGGCACCTGACCGATAGCACGCCACGCCGCCTGCAACTCGTGGAACTTCGCAAACGTGGCATTGAGCGTCTCCTCGCCACCGACCAAAGCCTTCAACTCCTCGATGATAGCCAACTTGGCCTGCAAGTTCTCCTCCTTGGCACGCTCGGTGACGGCAGTGTAGGCATCACGGCGCTCGCGGTATATCTTGTACAACTCCTTGAATCGCTGCTCCGAAGCATCAGACTCCGGCTTATACTCCGCCCCCTCGCCGTGCTCCTCGAAGAATGCGCGACGACGCACGTCGGCCTCTGCACGATATATTTTGTAGAAGGCAACCTTCACAGCCTCGACATCCTGACGGATATTCTGCACCTGCTCCTCCTCCAGAAGGCAGGCAAGGCGGTCGAGCAGCTGCTCCTTCGTGCAACCGGCAACGACATCCTCCTCGGCGGGAGTCTCCTCAACCTCTACGGGCTGCTCCACAACTTCATTAACCATAGTCTCAGCCTCGACCACCTGCTCGGCGATCGTGGCGTTAGTGATAGATTTCTCGGTAACCATAATTTTATCTTTTGAGGTCTCCCTCCATACGGGGATAAACCGTGCAAATATACTCTTTTTTTTCGACTTTTCGAAGAAAAGAGCACAAAATAGCACAGCAGTACGAATTAAGGGACCTATTTTGCGAGATTAACTACTACTCGTCGAGCAGCATCTGTCGTAGCAGATGGCAACTGCGCTGCGGATCTTGGTGGTCGAAGAGCACGCCTCCTATGCCGCACGCAATGGCAGCATTGACATTCTCTATGCGGTCGTCGAGAAAGAGTGACTCCGAAGCCTCCAAACCATAACGCTCCAAAACGAGCTTGTATATCTCCGGTTCCGGCTTACACAGATGCACCTCCGACGAGACAACTTCGCCATCGAATGCGGCATACACCTCCTTGCCACGCAGGTATTCGATATATTCGAGCGACATATTCGACAACACATAGAGTCGGTAGCCCGCCGCTTTGAGGTCAGCGATCAGCTGCTTCGTGGGTAGCACCTCCTCCTGGTAGGTTATTGCCTCACGCATAAGGCTTTGCGCCTTTGCAAACTCACAGCTACGATAGTCAGCCAAGGCGGTAGCCACCTCGTCGAAAGTGCGCGTGCCGCGGTCGAAATCCTCCCAAAAATCGGGCATTTGCTCGCCCGGAACGATAAACGAAAAGAATTTATGCAGATACTCGGGACAACGCACCTTATCGCGTGCGAAAACCACTCCGGCCAAGTCAAAAATTACGTTGCGAATATTGTGTTTCATAGCTCGACAAAGGTAGTAAAATTTCACGAAGATGATGACATTCTTATCGAATTAATCACTATATTTGTGGAAAATATTACAAACATCCTATTTTGACGGTTATGACGAAACTAAATCTTAAAATACTGGCCGTAGCTATCGCGACACTATTTTCCACAATGGTTACTACCGCCTCTTCGCGGCAGGAGATACGCCTCTCTGAGGGGTGGCGATTTTCGCATGAGAGCGAAGCAATGAAGGCCGAGGGGGCAAAAGTTGCTGCCGAGAGCTACAACGACTCTTCGTGGGAGGAGGTTACAATACCCCACGACTGGGCCATCAAAGGCCCTTTCGATGAGTCGATAGACAAGCAGTACAAGCCCGTCGTTGAGGATGGCGAGGAGAAGCCATCGTGGCGCACAGGCCGCACTGGAGCACTGCCATTTATCGGCACGGGGTGGTATCGCCTGAAGTTCTCGGTCGCCAAGGATTGCGAGCGGGCAATTTTGACATTCGGTGGCGTTTTCGGCGAGCCTGAAGTCTATATCAATGGTCACAAGGCGGGCGAGTGGAAAAATCCGTACAACTCGTTTAACATCGACGCCACGCCATATCTGCATCGCGATGGCCGCGACAACACACTTGCCATCAAGGCGACGATGCACCCATTCTCGAGTCGATGGTATCCGGGAGGAGGAGTATTCCGACCGGTATTCCTCACCACAACCGCATCTACTGCAATAGAGTGTTGGGGATTGAATATGACTACCCTATCGCTCAACGACAAGGGCGACGTATCTGCATCATTCGAGGCCCAGACCACCGGCTTCGAAGGAAAGAGACTTATGGCTCGTTGGAGCGTGGCCGGCGAAGTATTCGAGCAGGCAATAGACCGCAACGGCAAAGCCTTTGTTGCACACAACTTTACGAGCATCACGCCGTGGTCACCCGAGCAACCAAAGCTCTACGAAATGGTGGTGGAAGTGCTATCGATTGAAGCTGATGGCACACGTCGGGTTATAGATTGCAAGAGAGAAAAAATCGGCTTCCGCACCATTAGTTTCTCGCCCGAATGCGGTTTTCAGCTGAATGGCAAAACGCGCAAGTTCAAGGGTGTATGTCTGCATCACGACCTCGGAATGTTGGGCGCAGCCGAGAACAAAGCGGCCATCCGCCGACAGCTCGAGTTGCTGAAATCGATGGGCTGTGATGCCATCCGAACCTCGCACAACGTGCCTTCGAGATGGCAAATGGAACTTTGCGACGAGCTCGGTTTTATGGTTATGGCCGAGAGTTTCGACGAGTGGCGCACAGCCAAGGTAGAGAATGGCTACAATCGTTTCTTCGACGAGTGGTACAGGCGCGATTTGGCGAACCTCGTGGCTGCCAATAAACTACACCCTTCGATTGTGATGTGGAGTGTGGGCAACGAGGTACGCGAACTGTGGTACAAGAGGGAAAAGAACTGGGAGGGTGCTACCATCGCCCGAATGCTCGTCGACGAGCTGCACCGCCTCGACCCTTCGCGCCCGGTGACGATAGGCATGAATCGTACAGTTTTGGCTATCGAGATGGGAGCCGCCCAGGTGTTCGACATTCCGGGTGTGAACTATCACCTCTATCAATACGATGAGGTGCACGCCAAATCGGGCCACGGCTTTGTCCTCGGCTCCGAAACAGCCTCGACTGTCTCTTCGCGCGGCGTATATCACTTCCCTGTCGTAACCCAAGATGTCAATTCCGACGACCCGACGGTGCGCAACAAGGCGGGCAAGAATATTCTTTTCGATGACTATCACAACTCGAGCTACGACACCGAAGTTGTGCCATGGGGCAACTTGCCGGACTACGACTGGATAGAGCAGGAGGACAAGCCGTGGGTTGTGGGCGAGTTCGTTTGGACCGGCTTTGACTATCTCGGTGAGCCTTCGCCTTACAATAACGTATGGCCATCGCGCAGCAGCTACTTCGGCATCTTCGACCTTGCAGGTCTGCCAAAGGACAGATACTTCCTCTATCGCTCACATTGGAACACCGAGCAGAGCACTCTCCACATCCTGCCACATTGGACTTGGCCGGAGCGCAAGGGCGAGGTGACACCTATATATTGCTATACGAACTACCCTTCCGCTGAACTCTTCATCAACGGCAAGAGTCAAGGCCGCCGCACCAAGAGCAAGGATGGCTCACCTCTCGACCGCTTCCGTCTGCGTTGGAACGACGTGAAGTACGAGGCCGGTGAGGTGAAGGTTGTAGCCTACGATACCGAGGGCAAGGTGGCCGGCGAACGCACTATACGCACGGCCGGCAAGCCGCACCACATTGAGCTGTACGCCGACCGAGGCACCGGCACTACAATGCGCTCATACAGCGAGTTGTGCGGCGAAAAGTGCAATCCTTCACTCTTCTCATTGGGAGGAACGCTGAAGGCCGATGGCGAAGATATGGCATTTGTCACGGTGAGCATCACCGATAAGGCGGGAACTCTCTGCCCACACGCTGCACACCGCATCACGGTCAGCGTAACGGGCGAGGGCCGATTCCGCGGCATCTGCAATGGCGACCAGACATCGCTCGAAGTATTCACCGAACCTGCGATGAAGGTGTTTGGTGGCCAGCTTGTTATCGGTGTGCAGACAACAAAACGTGCAGGCGACATAACCGTAAAAGTTTCGGGCGAGGGTGTACAACCTGCCACAATCGTTCTAAAATCGACCGAGTAATCCAAAAAAGTTGTATCTTTGTGCCCACTATGGAGGAGATTATAAACAACGGCGAGCCTACGACCACTGCGCAGTATGACGTGGTCGTCATTGGCGCAGGTGCCGCAGGAATGATGGCCGCAGGAACAGCTGCCAAGAGCGGCAAGCGCGTGCTACTGCTCGAAAAAATGGAGAAACCCGCGCGCAAGATTCGCATAACGGGCAAAGGTCGATGCAACCTTACGAATGCGCGACCTCCCGAGGAGTTCTGCGAGCAGGTGCGCACGAACGGCGATTTTCTACATATCGCCCTGGCCGAGTTCTCGAACCGTGCAACGATGCGCTTTTTCGAGAAGATGGGCGTGCGTCTTGTCACCGAGCGTGGCGACCGCGTATTCCCCGAGAGCGGCAAGGCGGCCGATATTGCTAACGCCTTGGAGTTCTATTGTCGCGACTACGACGTGGAGATACAATGCCACTGCCGCGTGAAGGAGATTCTTACGCTCGGCAACAAGGTTATGGGTGTCAAGTACTTCAACAAGCGCGGCTTCGAGCGCAAGGTCGAGGCCGAGAACGTCATCGTAGCCACGGGTGGTGTATCCTACCCTGCCACCGGCTCGACCGGCGACGGCTACCACTTCGCCGACGCCGCAGGCCACACCATCGAGCCTCTGCGCCCTTCACTCACACCACTCGTTACGTCCCACCCGCAGATGGCATATATACGCGACGTGCTACTCCGCAACATAAACGCTCGCCTTTTTATCGACGGTGAGCTATGCCGCGAGGAGTTTGGCGAGATGAGTTTCTCGTCGCGCGGCTTGGAAGGTGCCGTAATTTTGCGCTTGAGCCGCGATGCGGTGGATGCGCTGCTTGATGAACGCAAGGTGAAGCTCGAAATCGACCTCAAACCGGCGCTCACGGAGGATATCCTGCGCGAACGCATCAAGCGCGAAGTGGCCTCGATGCAACCCGAGGAATTCTTTGCCGAACTTGTGCGCCGCTTGGTGCCAAAACCGCTTGTAGTTCCGATATGTAAAGAGTTAGATGTTCACTCGCGCCTCTACATATCGAAGGTGAGCGACAAGGAGTTCGAGCGTCTTATCCGCGTATTGAAGGGCTGGGCGTTCCCAATTAGCGACTACGCTCCATTCGAGTATGCTGTGGTCACGGCCGGCGGTGTACGCTGCGACGAAGTGAACGAATACACGATGGAGTCGAAGCTCGTTCAGGGCCTTTTACTTTGCCGGCGAGGTGCTCGACATAGATGCCAATACCGGAGGTTACAACCTGCAAACAGCCTTCTCAACCGGACATTTGGCCGGCTTGCTCAAAAAATAGAGTCCGATGAAGATTAGTGGCCGAAACATAAAGCGGCGACTCGCACTCTGGAGCGACCGCCTCTCGCGCACGAAGCACTTTCGTGGGCACGGCGTACACTCGCCATTTGCCTATGGTCTTGTGCGCAAGGTGTTTATGCGGCGCACGCTCTACGATGGCAGCGGCACATCGCTCTACGATGCACTCCGCGAGCGGGGTGTTGCCGAGCGTCGAGCCATACAGCTTCACAACGCACGACTCTACTGCGCGGCCGACACCTGGTCTATCGACTCGACGGAGAGCGATTTTGTGATTCTCACCAAGGAGTACAGCTCCGAGCAACTCATTGCAACTTATGGCGAACTTCAAAAGCGAGGAGCCATCGTCGTAATACTATCTCCCTACGCCAATCGCGAGCGGCAGGAGCGCATCGCGACCATCGTAACGTCGCACCGCTCCACATCAATCGACAATCGGGCATATATTATACTTATGAACAACCATCTGCCCAAGCAACATTTTAAGCTATAACACGTTGTAGAGATATGAAACTTTATACCAAATGTGGTGACCACGGCACAACCTCGCTCATCGGAGGCGAGCGCGTCGCCAAATGCGATCCTCGTGTCGAGGCTTACGGCACGGTTGATGAACTTTCGGCCTTTATGGCACTACTGGGCGACAAACTCGCCGAATTTGAAGTTATGGCCGACTGCACGGCCGAGATACGCCGCATCTGCTCGACACTGATGTGCGTGGAGTCGTTGCTCGCCATGGGCATCCACGGATGCGACAAGGTGGCACCATTGAGCAACAAACCCATACTCGATCTCGAAGCCGAGATAGACCGCCTGCAAGAGTCTCTGCGCCCCATCACACACTTTACCATTCCGGGCGGATGCACGCCTGCCTCGCTCTGCCACGTCTGCCGCACGGTGTGCCGACGTGCCGAGCGTCGAGCTATCGAGGCGGCCGAAAAGTTCAATGTTCCGAGTGAGGTTACAGCCTACCTGAATCGCCTCTCGGACTATCTCTATGCACTTGGCCGTACAATCACCGAAAGGCTTAGCGTTGAGGAGATTTTATGGCAGCCGTAAAAAATTAATTCACAAATTGTTGTGATTTAATATTTTTTTATATTTTTGCAGCCGCAATCGAAGAAAAAGCAAAAAAATTATAAACTAATAAAAACACGCAAAACTATGTATTGGACACTTGAGCTTGCCTCGAAATTGGAGGATGCACCATGGCCAGCAACGAAGGAGGAGCTTATCGACTACGCCATTCGTTCAGGCGCACCGCTCGAAGTGCTCGAGAATCTTCAAGAGATTGAGGACGACGGCGAGGCTTATGAGAGTATGGAGGAGATTTGGCCCGACTACCCTTCGAAGGAGGACTTCTTCTTTAACGAGGAAGAATACTAATGAGGTAACTGTCTTATTGTCAACTCATTGACCATCTGGGTTTGGTTAACTTTTGTTAACTAAACCCTTATTTTTTGCCCTTTTTCGATATTAAATTGTACCATTAGTTACCCATATATAGAAAGTTTCGGACTTCTCCAAAGGTCGCTCAATCTTTTGTGCGGATAGGTGTCGGTCAAGCAAAAAAAAAGACCAATATGTTTGACAAAATGGAAATTCTTCGTATCTTTGTGATAACGGATTGATAAGCAATGAGAACAACTCGCATATCTTGTGGTGTTTTCCCCCGAGTAGGGGGGGGGTATTTTGCTGATTAAAAGTCGGCAAAAAGCCTTTGTGTGCAATATCTTTTTTATTCCGGCAAAATCTTTCAAATTCGGGCAACTCATAGCAAAAGCGATGAGAGGCCTTGTTATGCCCGGTCGCTATTTGGCGGCTTGGGCGTATTCATATTTGACCTGAAACTACATAGTTTAATCCGAAACAACACCCATTAACAACTTAAATCATAAAACTATGAAAAAATCATTATTACACATTTTGGTATCTGTTAGCATCGCTGCTATCGGATTTTTCGGAGTCGCTTGTAGTGGCGACGATGAGGGTGGTAACGGCGCAGGCGGTGGCGAAAACGGCAATGTCGCTCTGACTGCCATAGCACTCGACAAAACATCGCTCCTTATGGAGGTGGGCGAGAGTGTGACGCTTAACCCTGTCTTTACACCCGCCAATGCAACCAACAAGAGCGTGAAATGGAACTGTGACAGCAGTGCTGCCGAGGTCTATGAGGGAGTTGTGACGGCTCTCTCTGTGGGTCAGGCAACTGTTTCGGTGACGGCCGACGATGGCGGCTATAAAGCACTTTGTAATGTTAAGGTAGTGGCCGATAAAAATGCTGTGTTTGTCGAGAGTATCGAGTTCTCGAAAGAGAGTTATGCTATGATTGTAGGTGATGTGTTGGCTCTTGTGCCGACTGTTTTGCCCCAAAATGCCGATAACAAGAAGCTCGCGTGGAGTACGCAAGACACCTCTATCATCTCGGTTAATGAGCAGGGTATGGTTGAGGCGCTGGCTATTGGTAATGCAACCGTTACGGCGTTGGCTACCGACGGTAGTGGTGTTTCGGCCACCGTTGCAATCGCTGTGTCAAATCCTGCAACCGAGGTTAATTTTAGCGGCTCGGATAGCTATGCAAAATATACCACCTGGCACGGAAATAAATTTGAATTAGATGTTCGTACAACTCCGGCCAATGCCGATTTGCGCACATTGAATTGGTCGTTCCAGACGCTTAATGGTAAGGCTAACCCCGAGGGTGTGAGTTATGAGGTTACGGCCGATAAGGCTACGGTTTGCTGTGTTGTCGATGAAAACTCTACCCGTGACGGTTGTAAGGTCAAGGTCTCGACAGCCGATAACTCCGATTATGCTGATGCGCAGGTCGATTTCCTTACCTATGCTTGGATTATGGCCAGCAAGAATCATGGTGCTACCTTCGAATATGGAGCGCATGCGCTGTGTGGGACGAGCAATTGGAGGTTTAACTACGAGGCTAAAGATTATTTGGGTTCACAACTCTATTTCGTGGCCTATTGCCCCAGCGACGAACAACATATGGCCGAGGCTTCACCGCTTGACTATTATCCCAACGACATTATCCCCACCTCGGAATACTCCCTCACTTCGAGCGACCCCGAGAAACTCTCGCTCGAAAAGTTGGAGGGCAAGGGTTATAAGTTGAATTTCTTGGCTGATGATATGGCTGCCGTAGATCTCACCTACACCTGCGGTGACTTTGTGCAGACTTACAGAATTAACATTATCCCATAGGCGATTCTCGCCTTTAAGGGTGTTGTAAATCAGGTCGCTCGGCATAATGTGTCGGGCGACTTTTTTATGTGTGCTTCTTCGTAGAAGAAGAGGAGTAATTGATTTAGAGGCGATTTTAAGGCAATTAAAAAGGCGTTTCGGACTATTCAATATACAAGATACTGCCCTAATACTGCCCCAGTGGCATAATTAGTTATATTCATTTGTCAATCAAAGGTCTATGAAGACACAAGATGACTTTAACGAGGAAGAGTATTAAGAGACTAAAACGCTGATAACAAGAGAAGAAGAGAGGCAGGGTTGTTCCCTGCCTCTCTTCTCTTATACGGCGTGCGACCTAGGCCTTTGGCGTGAGCTTCGACACGTCGTAGAGGTAACGCTTGATACTCTTCTTCGGGGTCTTTTCGAACTCCGACGGGTAGATGATAATCTGCGAAAGGCGCTCGTATGCTGCCACCTGCGCGTTGAGCTCCTTGAGGTTCTCGTTCATAATCTCATTGAGGCGCACCTTGTCGATACCCTCCTTCTCGCAGAGCGCAAAGTCCGGCACTACAAGACCATAGAGTTTGCCTCCATTCTCCAACACCAGCGACTCCAACACCAGAGGCAGGTTATTGAGCTTATCCTCAATCTGCTCCGGATAGATATTCTGGCCCGTGTCGGTAAGAATCATTGTCTTGCAACGGCCCTTGATGTAGATTGTACCATCCTCGTCGATGGTTCCCATATCGCCCGTATGGAGCCAACCTTCAGCATCCAATGCGGCCTTCGTATCGCGCTCGTTCTTGTAGTAG
>JAFVRC010000036.1 GCA_017504485.1 Alistipes sp.
CACCCTCTTGCATTGTGCGCAATATAGGATTACTCCTTGACTTGCTGGTTGGTGACCTTAACCTTGATCTCCGTGAGTGCCTTGGTGAGCGACTCGATACTGTTCTTCGCAGGGTCGAACTTCACGGTGACGGTCTTCGTCGGAACATCGACCTGAACATCCTTGATGCCCTTATCGTAAGGAATGGTGTTCATGACCTTCTGTGCGCAGTGGTGGCAGTCAATATCGGTCGTAAAGACAACCGTCGTGACCTTCTTCTCAGCCTTCTCCTTCGGAGCGGCCGTGGCAACGCCCGCAACCATTGCGAGCATGCCGAACAGTGCAATAATCTTCTTCATAATCGTTTCTATTGTTTTGTTTGTTAATATAAGTTAAATCTTACGCCTACATACACCTTTGCTCCCATAAGCGGTCCCCAGATGAGCGACGAATTGAACTCCGTGGAGTATGGGTCGCCTGCTGAGAGGATAGGCTGCGGCTGCTTGTAGTTGAGAATGTTCTCGCAACCGAGGTATATCTCCCACTTCTTGATGCGGCGCGACACCTGTGCGAAGAGCATAGGATAGATAGGCGAAAGTGATGAGTCTTTCAGGTCACCCGTCTGCGTAGGTATGCGTGCCGGGCCATTGAGTTGCGCTGTGAGATCGAAGGTCCACTTGCGCAGGTTGGTAGCATATTGCAGGTTGATGAGGGCCTTGTAGCGGCTCACGAGTGGTCGCTCGACCATTATGGGTGCGCCGTTGTGGTTGATGGTGTAGCGCGAGTCGGTGTAGCGGAAGGTCGCAAAGATGTCGAATCGCTTGACGGGGGTCCAAGTGAGGTCGATTTGCGCTGTATGGGTGCGCGACATGCCGTTACTGTTGTAGATGTTGATGAACATAGGCGAGCCCTCCTGATCGACAACAACAGTGTTGAAGATACGCGAGTAGAAGTAGTCGATACTGATGGTCATATCACCCGGCGCAAAGGTGGAGATGCTCTGCGTGAAGGAGCCTCCGGCTGTCAGTGCGTGCTCCATGCGGTCGAGTGTGCGAGAGATATTTATCGAGCGTCCCGTGGCCATTATACCTATATTGTCTGTTACGATATCTGTCGGGCGGTGTCCGAGGCCTACCGAGCCGCGCAACACGGTGGTTGGGGTGATGTTCCATTTGATGTGGGCGCGTGGCGTTACGAGGTGTTTCTTGAAATAGAAGGCGTAGTCGTAGCGCATGCCTGCCACAATCGACAGCTTGCTCTTGAGGTTGTAGGTGTATTCGGTGTAGGCTCCTGCCTCGCTCTCGTTGCGGGAAGGCTCGAGAAGGTTTTTGCCCGAGAACTGGTAGCCGTCGAGCGTCTGGTCGAAGAGGCTCTCGCGTACCCAACGCGACGAGGCACTGATGCCGCTGTTGAGCGAAGAGCGCGGCGTGAAGTAGTGTACATACATGGCATTGGCTGTCGTCATGTGCTGCTGACCGCGGTACTCCTTGTCGGCACCGAAGTAGCTATCCTCGTTGAAGAAGTCGTAATCGACCACAATGGCGATATTCGAGCGCAACTCCTCGTTGTCGGCCTTGTTGAATACGGCCGGCCCCACGGGCATACCGAGCTTGAAATAGACGTTGGCCTCTTGATTCTCGACCTCCGAGCCATAAATCTTGTTTGTGTGCCAATTCTCGCGCCACGACTTGCCGTTGTCGAAGTAGGAGTCCTTGTGCATTCGCGTGTCGTAGCCCATCTGACCGCCCGTGCGGTGATCGTAGATGTACTTCGCGCCCCAGCGTACCTGCATTCCGTTCTCGGCCTGATAGAGCCAACGGTTGGCCACCGAGCCGGTGCGTGCAAGAGGCGTATCGCGGTAGCCATCCTTATTCGAGTCGTGGTTGATAGTGCCGCATGCACCGTGTGCAAGGATGACGGTCGATAGACGTTTGTCCTTCGTAACGGGGAGTGCCGACGAGATGTTGAACTCGGGTTTGAGGTGGCTGTCGAGGAAGAGGTTTAGGAAGAAACGCTCCTCGTCGGTTGGCTTGCGATGTTCGAGGTTAATCTGTCCGGTGATGGCTTCGTGGCCTGCCGTAACGGAAGATATACCCTTCGATACCTGTATCGACGAGAGCCACATTCCCGGCGTGTAGGATAGACCGTAAGGGGCCGAAAGACCGCGCATTATGGCGCGATTTTCGTCGAGAATCTGCGTGTAGGTGCCCGCAAGGCCGAGCATCTTGATTTGGCGTGCGCCCGATATGGCATCGCTGAAGCCTACGGTTACCGATGCCGAGTTCTCGAAACTCTCGGCTAGGTTGCAGCAAGCCATCTTGCAGAGGCCGGCGAATGAGATGTTTTCGCTCTTCAAGAGCCCGTCTTGACGGATGTAGTTGCCGAGACCTCCCTCCACAACTACGGCATCTACGGCTACGCCTTCCGTGAGGCGAAACTCCGCTTCGCGCATCTTGGCTTCGATGCGCAAAGTATCGTTGGTATAGCCGAGAAATGAGGCGACGAGGGCATCGTTGCCCTTGACGCGGTAGAGCGAGAATTTACCCTCTAGGTCGGTGGCCGCACCTACCGAGGTGTCGGCCCAATAGACCGATGCTCCGATAAGGGGCTTGCCCTCGGCATCGAGCACACGACCCGAGATGTTCTGTGCCGTGATGGTGGTCACAGCGCAGAGTATAGTTGCTAAAATAGTTGTTACTCTTTTCATTGTATGCGTTGTTGATTGAACATAATTGGTTGGTAGCAGGCTCGTTACAGCCTACCACTTGCGAATTATGCAACAACGGGAGGGGCGCGTAGTCCGCGCCGCGACAGGGTAGGCGATAGCGGAATAGGCGTATGTCGCTCATAGTGGCGCGAGGAGCGGATAGTCGAAATCTCCTCAATACGCGTACGGTCGTTTACCTGCACAGAGGTGTGGAGCATCGCCGGCTTCACAAGGTCGTTACGCTCCACGAAGTCGTAGAGCGCAATGCGATTCGAGTGGTCGTGATGACAGTTGTGAGGCTTCTCGAAGTGCGCATGTTCGCAACCCTCATGGTGGCACTCGCAGTGCATCGAACAGCAGTGTGTGCGTCCGGCGGTCCAATTCTCGGCCATGCACGAAAGCGCAACGACGCTACTGCCGAATATCCACACGAGATATACGGCCAACAGGGTTGTTATTTTTGCTAATCGGTTCACTCTGTTCAAAAAAAATCAAAAAACAGGGTCACGCCTCGCGATCGACGGCCTCTAAACAAGGCCGCACTCGACGAGCTTCTCAACCCATGCGGTTGCATCGCGCTCGGCTGTGGCGGAGTCTATGCCATAGTGAGCCACAAGCGTGGTGACCACATCAGCAACTTCAAACTCCTTGCCCTGCAACTCGTTCCACAGGAGCAACGAGGAGTCGTTGAGCGAGATTATGCGAGTCATATCGCTGGCCGCATGGCCCTGCATAATCACCACATTCTCGCCCGCCATCGAGCGTACTTTGCATCCCTCTTTGAATCTCATAAACAATCTAAATTTGGTGCAAATATAGCGAAAAATATTAAAAATTAAAAATTTTTATTGAATGCGCGGTGCCGTAGCCAGATTATTGATGGCACCTGGGGCGGGGTAGAGAGCAAAAAAACTACATTCTGCATTTTGCATTCTGCAATTCTTTCGCTATCTTTGCCGACGATATACGAAGATGTGTTGTGTGGTGCCGCTTGTGTCGTTCCCGAACTTGATATGTCGGGCAGCAGAGTGACAGCCGCGAATACACGATATAGAAACTACGGATGAAACGCATACGCAATTTCTGCATAATAGCCCATATTGACCACGGTAAATCGACCTTGGCCGACCGCTTGTTGGAGGCCACCAATACCCTTAACCAGCGCGAGATGCAATCGCAGGTTCTGGATGATATGGATCTCGAGCGAGAGAAGGGTATTACGATTAAGTCGCACGCCATTCAAATGAATTATGTGGCGCGTGATGGCGAGAACTATACGCTCAACCTTATCGATACCCCGGGACACGTCGATTTCTCGTATGAGGTGTCGCGAGCTATCGCCTCGTGCGAGGGTGCGTTATTGGTGGTTGATGCCACGCAGGGCATCCAGGCGCAGACCATCTCAAACCTATATCTTGCTTTCGGCAACGACTTGGAGATTATCCCTGTGCTGAATAAGATAGATATGCCGTCGGCTATGATTGACGAGGTAAAGGATCAAATCGTCGATCTGCTCGGCTGTGATCACGACGACATCCTTTGTGCTTCGGGTAAGACGGGTGAGGGTGTCGAGGAGGTGTTGGAGGCTATCGTAAATCGTGTTCCTGCACCGAAGGGTGATGAGAACGAGCCGTTGCAGGCGTTGATTTTCGACTCGGTGTTCAATCCGTTTCGAGGTATTATTGCCTACTTCCGTATCTTCAATGGCACGATTCGCAAGGGCGAACACGTCAAGTTCTTCAATACGGGCGAGGAGTACGATGCCGACGAGATTGGTGTTCTGAAACTCAAGATGCAGCCTTGTGCCGAATTGAAGGCGGGTAATGTGGGATACATCTGCTCGGGTATCAAGGATTCGAAGGATGTGAAGGTTGGCGATACGATTACCTCGGTGTCGAAGCCGTGCACAGAGGCTATTGCCGGCTTCGAGGATGTGAAGCCTATGGTCTTTGCGGGCGTCTATCCCGTCGAGGCTGACCAATATGAGGATTTGCGTGCCTCGCTCGAGAAGTTGCAGCTCAATGACGCTTCGCTCACCTTCGAGCCAGAGAGTTCGTTGGCCCTCGGTTTCGGTTTCCGCTGCGGCTTCCTCGGACTGCTCCATATGGAGATTGTTCAGGAGCGACTCTATCGCGAGTTCGATATGGATGTTATCACTACGGTGCCTAACGTGTCGTACAAGATTACGACCACGATGGGCGATGTTGTCGAGGTGCATAACCCATCGGGGCTTCCTGAAGTTACCAAGATTGAGAAGATTGAGGAGCCATATATCCTTGCGCAGATTATCACTAAGGCCGACTTCCTCGGCCCGGTAATGAAGCTCTGCATAGACAAGCGAGGAATCCTTAAGAATCAGACCTATATAACGCAGGATCGTGTGGAGGTTAATTTCGAGATGCCGCTCTCGGAGATTGTATTCGACTTCTATGACAAGTTGAAGAGCATATCGAAGGGTTATGCTTCGTTTGACTACCACCGCACGGGCTACGAGGTGAGCAAGCTCGCGAAACTCGATATACTGCTCAACGGCGACCCTGTGGATGCGCTCTCGTCGCTCATATATGCCGACCACGCTTACGACTTTGGCCGCAAGATGTGCGAGAAACTCAAAGAGCTTATCCCGCGTCAGCAGTTCGATATCGCCATTCAGGCGGCTATCGGTGCAAAGATTATTGCGCGCGAGACTGTCAAGGCGGTGCGTAAGGATGTGACGGCAAAGTGCTATGGCGGCGATATCTCGCGAAAGCGCAAACTGTTGGAGAAGCAGAAGGCCGGTAAGAAGCGTATGCGTCAGATTGGTCAGGTGCAGGTGCCGCAGACCGCCTTCTTGGCAGTGCTAAAAATGGATTAGAACTATGAAAAAGACAATTATAGACCTCTTTGAGTCATCGGTTGAGAAGTTCGGCGCGAAGCCATTCTTGCTCGAAAAGACAACGGGCGAGTTCGAGCCTACGACATACGCAGAGGCTCGTGAAATAGCCTTGAAGACGGGCGCCGGCCTTGTGGCCCTCGGTGTCCGCCCGAAGCAGACCGTGTCGATTCTGGCCGAGGGGTGCAATGCGTGGATAACCTCGGAATTGGGACTCCTGTATGCCGGAGCTATCAGCGTGCCGTTGTCTATTAAATTGGAGGAGGCTAACGACCTGCTCTTCCGCCTGCGTCATGCGGATGTATGTGCAATATTCGTGTCGCGTAACCAACTGCCAAAGATTCGACGTATTCGCGAACAGCTGCCACTTCTCAAACATGTTATAGTATGGGGAGACGTCGCGCTCGAGGAGGGTGAGATGAGCCTCGCGGAGTTGAACGCCATGGGCGAGAAGTACCTCGCGGAGCATCGCGAGGAGTTTTTGGCTATTGGTCGTGCTGTGCAGAACGATGACTACGCTACGATAACCTACACGTCGGGCACGACGGCCGACCCGAAGGGTGTGATTTTGACACACCGCAACTATACGGCCAATGTTGAGCAGGCGCTCACGCGAATCTCTATTCCGTCGGACTATCGTATGTTTATAATCTTGCCGCTCGACCACTGCTTCGCGCACGTCGCAGGATTTTATATCATGGTAGCCATTGGTGCTTCGGTTGCCACGACACAGGTGGGGCGCACGCCGCTCGAGACGTTGAAGAATGTGCCCGTGAATATCCGCGAAGTGAAGCCGCACGTTCTGTTGTCGGTGCCTGCGTTGGCCAAAAACTTCCGCAAAAATATCGAGAACTCGATACAGAAGCAGGGCCCGATGGTCGAGAAACTCTTCAAATTTGCATTGAAGGTGGCCTACGAGTACAATCAGGATGGATATACGAAGGGTAGAGGCTGGCGCTTTATGCTTAAGCCGCTTGTGGCATTGTTCGACAAGATACTCTTCGAGAAGGTGCGTGCCGGCTTCGGTGGCAATATCAAGTTCTTCGTGGGAGGTGGTGCGTTGCTCGACTCGGAGTTGCAGCGATTCTTCTATGCCGTGGGTATGCCTATGTTGCAGGGTTATGGCCTCTCGGAGGCTACGCCGATCATCTCGGCTAACTCGCTCGGCAAGGGTCGCCACCGCTTTGGCTCGTCGGGCATGGTTATTCAGCCTTTGGAGTTGCGTATTCTCGATGATGAGGGGCATGAGATGCCCGTGGGCGAGAAGGGTGAGATTGTCATCAAGGGCGAGAATGTGATGGCCGGTTATTGGAAAAATCCATCTGCCACGGCCGAGACGGTCAAGGATGGTTGGCTCTATACGGGCGATATGGGATATATGGGCGAGGATGGATTTCTCTACGTTTTGGGCCGCTTTAAGAGCCTGCTTATCGCGAGCGATGGCGAGAAGTACAGCCCTGAGGGTATGGAGGAGGCGATTGTCGATAAGTCGCCATACATCGACCAGATTATTCTGCACAATAATCAGAACCCTTATACCGTTGCTATTGTAGTGCCGAATAAGGATGCGTTGCGCCGAGCCCTTGCCGACTGCGAGGGTGATAAGGCCGTCGCCGCTGCCGATATTATCGATGCCGAGATTCGCAAATACCGCACGGGCGGCGAGTTCGGCGACGAGTTTCCGGATAGATGGCTGCCGTCGGCCCTTGCCATTGTCGATGAGGCCTTCACCGAGCAGAACGGATTGGTCAATAGCACAATGAAGGTGGTTCGCAATAAGGTCGAGAGTTACTTTGCCGAGCGTATTGACTATTGTTACACGCCGGATGGCAAGCGAGTGCGGAACGATAAAAACTTGGAGTCGCTCTCTCGTCTCATGTAGTGCGCTCCACGAGTTTTGCGGTAATAGCTCAGTCGGTAGAGCATCGGCTTCCCAAGCCGAGGGTCGCGGGTTCGAGCCCCGTTTACCGCTCAAATGCAGCAACAGCCCATTCGTGGGTTGTTGTTGTGTTTATAGGGGCTCACTTGCGACCCTCATCACCCCCTTTCAGGGGTTGGGGGAGTGTTGTACGAAAGTATATTTTCGTTGCGGAATTGGCTGGGTGTGGTGCCCTCGATTTTGCGAAAGAGGGTGGAAAATTGACCTACACTCTCGAAGCCGAGCGCATAGGCTGTCTCGCTGATTGTTTGTCGTTTAGATACGATAATCTCTTTAGCGCGGCTTATGAGCAGGCGAGATATGTACTGTGCGGGCGAGATGCCCGTGACGCGCTTGAACGATTGGCGGAACCAAGAGTATCCCACGCCCAGTGAGTTGGCAATATCCTCGGCGCGCAATGTGTGGTGAACACGCTCGCGCATCATTTGGCGAGCCTCATTGATAATCTCCTCGGTACGGCTCGAATTGTTGCTGTAGTTCCTGCTTTTGTATAGCGTGATACCAAGCATATGTGTCGCAATGCCCGCGAGTATCTGTTGGCAGCCTATGCTCTCCTTGTTGGCGAGGCTTATCGCCTCCTGATAGAGAGATATGAGGGAGTTGCTGATGCCGATATTGAGCAGTGCATTTTTGCGCGAGAAGAAGCCTCCTGCGACTATTCTCTCGGCAATGCGACCTCTGAACCCTATCCAATACTCGCTCCAACCGCACTCGCGGTCGGGGGCATAGCTGTGTCGCTCGCCCGGAAAGAGAAGAATGACGGTGCCTGCCTCGATGTACTGTCGTGGTATCGACTGCGACTCGAAGAAACCGCTACCCTCGTTGATATAGACCATCTGAAACTCATCCAACACACGGCCGTCCTGCGGCTTGAAATAGTAGCTGTTGGGGTGTTGCTGCATGGCCGGATACTGCTCGTTTGGATAGATAGATTGTCGGCCAACGGTGGTGACAACAAGTCCCCAGTCCCAATCACCCGGAGAGATGGTCAGATATTTGAGCGAATTACGGTCGAGCTCTCTCATGTCGTGTCAAATTTGAAAGGTATTATATCATTTTTGAAATTCAAAGTTAGTAAATATATTCTTAAATTTGCAATAGTGAAAATAAAAAAACAGAGGAGTTTTATGGAGATTTATAACTTTTTAGCTTTCGATTTGGGCGCCACGAGCGGCCGCTCGGTGGTCGGAACTTTGCGTGATGGCAAAATCGAAATACGCGAACTTACTCGTTTCCCGAATCGAATGCTAGAACTTCATGGTAAGTATTATTGGAATCTGCTCGGACTCTACGAACATCTCAAAGATGGGCTTATGGCGTGTGCCAAGCAGGGCGTAGCGATAAATTCGATAGGTGTCGATACTTGGGGTGTGGATGTGGTGCCAATAGGCGCGGATGGTTCGATTCTCGGTATGCCGCGAGCCTATCGTGATCCATACACTGATGACGCGCCCGAGAGTTACTTCGAGATAATTTCGCGCGAGGAGGTATATCGAAAGACAGGCATACAGGTGATGAACTTCAATACGCTCTATCAGATTTATGCGGCCGTGAGGGAGGGCTATACTCCGATTGTCAAAGCTGAAAAGTTGCTCTTTATGCCCGATGCTCTCTCTTATATGCTCACGGGCAAGGCCATTTGTGAATACACCATAGCCTCGACGTCGCAGATACTCAATCCGCGCACGAAGTCGTGGGACGGAGCGCTACTCGAGGCAACGGGTGTGCGAGGCGATATCCTGCCAACCCCTATATTGCCGGGCTCGATTATTGGCGAACTGAACGAAGCGTTGGCCGAGGAGTGCCGTATTGGTCGTGTGCCCGTGGTTGCCGTTGCAGGGCACGACACGGCCTCGGCGGTGGCGGCCGTTCCTGCAGAGGGAGAGCGATTTGCATACCTTTCGTCGGGCACATGGTCGCTGATGGGTATCGAAACCCGAGAACCGATTATCACCGAGGAGTCATTCCGCCATAACTTTACCAATGAGGGCGGCGTAGATGGCACGACGCGATTTCTGAAGAATATATGCGGAATGTGGATTTTGGAGCAGTGCCGTAAGGAGTGGGAGCGCGAGGGCAAGGAGTACTCTTATCCCGAGATTGTCGAGATGGCCTCGTCGGCAGAGCCATTTGTGGCTTTTATCAATCCCGATGATGCCTCGTTTGCAAATCCGCACTCTATGTTGCAGGCTATCGAGAAGTTCTGCATCCGCACGGGGCAGGTGCCGCCACAGAGCGATGGTCAAGTGGTGCGCACCATATTCGAGAGCCTTGCATTGCGCTATCGCGAGGTATTGGAGGTGTTGGAGAGTATGTCGCCCTTTGCGATAGATGTACTCCATATTATAGGCGGAGGGTCGAAGAATCGCCTCCTCAATCAATATACGGCCAATGCCATCGGCAAGCGTGTGGTCGCAGGCCCTTCGGAGGCAACGGCCATTGGTAATGTTATGATGCAGGCGGTGGGTGCGGGTGTTGTCGGCACGCTCGCCGAAGCGCGACAAATCATCCGTTCATCCATCACAACGGAGCAGTTTGAGCCTCGGGATGTCGAGGCATGGAGCGCAGCGTACGAAAAATTTCACAACTTAAAATAGTAATAAAATTATGAACGAAACAAGGATTAAACAGGCTTATGAGATTGCCGTGGAGCGTTATGCAGAACTCGGCATAGATGTAGAGCGCGTGCTCGATACGCTGCAGAAGGTCGAGATTTCGATGCATTGCTGGCAGGCGGATGATGTTTGCGGTTTTGAGTCGAGTGGCGATTTGACGGGTGGCATTCAGACTACGGGCAACTATCCGGGCAAGGCCCGTAATATCGATGAACTGCGTGCCGATATTGTCAAGGCATCGTCGCTCATTCCGGGCCGCCAGCGTCTTAATCTCCACGAGATTTATGGTGACTTCGGCGGTAAGTTTGTGGATCGCAACGAGGTGGAGCCGAAGCACTTCGAGAGCTGGATGCAGTGGGGTGCGGAGAACGGTATGAAGCTCGATTTCAACACTACATCGTTTTCGCATCCGAAGTCAGGCGACCTCTCGCTCTCGCATCCCGACAAGGCAATCCGCGACTTTTGGATTGAGCACTCGAAGCGTTGTCGTGCTATCGCCGAGGAGATGGGGCGTCGTCAGGGCGACCCTTGTATCATGAACTTGTGGGTGCACGACGGTAGTAAGGATATCACCGTAAACCGTATGAAGTACCGTGAGCTGTTGAAAGATTCGCTCGATCAGATTTTTGCCACGAAGTACGAGAATATGAAGGACTGCGTGGAGTCGAAGGTCTTTGGCATCGGCTTGGAGAGCTATACTGTAGGTTCGAATGACTTCTATATTGGTTACGGCGCAAAGAATAATAAGATTGTAACCCTCGATACGGGCCACTTCCATCCGACCGAGAGTGTTGCCGACAAACTCTCGTCGCTGCTGCTCTATGTTCCGGAGGTTATGCTTCATGTGAGCCGTCCGGTACGTTGGGATTCGGACCATGTGACCATTATGAACGACGAGACGCTCGACCTGATGCACGAGATTGTTCGTTGCAATGCTCTCGACCGTGTGCATATCGGTCTTGACTATTTCGACGCTTCGATAAATCGTATCGGTGCATATATTGTCGGCACACGCGCTGCACAAAAGTGCTTGTTGCAGGCTTTGCTGGAGCCACTCGCCAAGCTGCGTGAGTATGAGGCAAATGGTCGGTTCTTCGAGCGTTTGGCCCTTCTCGAGGAGGCAAAGAACCTGCCTTGGAATGCGGTGTGGGATATGTTCTGCTTAGGCAATAATGTGCCTGTTGGCGAGGCATTTATAGCCGATGTGCAGCAGTATGAGAAAGATGTAACATCAAAACGATAACGCGGTATGAAGTCTATATTGGAGAGCCGCCCTGCGCTTGCGGCCGAGGTCGAGAAGGTTGCCGAGGTGGCAGGATACCTCTGGCAGAAAGGTTGGGCCGAGCGTAATGGCGGTAATATCACAATTAATATAACGGAGTTTGTCGATGCCGAAATCGAGGCTATGCCTGCCATTAGCGAGGTCTATCAAATCGGAATGGTGTTGTCCCATTTGAAGGGTTGCTATTTCTACTGCAAGGGGACAAACATGCGTATGCGCGACTTGGCTCGCCGCCCTATGGAGAATGGCTCTGTTATCCGTATTTTGGAGGATTGCGCATCGTATGTAATCATCGCAGACAATGCCGTTAAACCCACTTCGGAACTGCCATCGCATTTGAGCGTGCACGATTATCTTATTGGCAGTGGCTCGCCGTACAAAGCCTCGCTGCATACTCATCCGATCGAGCTGGTCGCCATGTCGCACAATCCGAAGTATCTCGAAAAGGATGTCGCCACGAAGTTGTTGTGGAGTATGATTCCCGAAACCAAGGCCTTCTGTCCTCGCGGCTTGGGTATTGTGCCTTATAAGTTGCCGGGCTCGGTGGAGCTTGGCGAGGCTACGATTGCCGAATTGGCCGACTACGATGTGGTGATGTGGGAGAAACACGGTGTATTTGCCGTGGATACCGATATTATGCAGGCCTTTGATCAAGTGGATGTGCTCAACAAGTCGGCTCTTATCTACATAGCTTCGAAGTCGATGGGTTTCGAGCCGGAGGGTATGAGCGATGAGCAGATGCGCGAAATGTCCGTGGCGTTCAATTTGCCTAAATAGAAGTAGCCCCCAAATTCTAACACTATTAAATTATGAAGAATATTATGAAGAATATCGCTTTATCGTCGATTGTATTGTTGCTCGTATTGTTGGTGGGTTGCTACAATAATAGTCTCGAGGAGTACGTAGGTAAGAGAGTCGATGCATTAGATAACTCGGCCTGGGAGGTGTCGGAATGGATTTCGGTGATTGATGCTCCTGTTGTGCCAAAGATTCCCGATGTTGTTCGCGCGGCCGATGGAGCCAATTGGTTCCTATCGACTGTGACAAACGAAAAGTGTGTTGTCTCGGCAAAGTGGATGACCGCCGGTTTGGGAGTTTATGAGTTGTATGTCAATGGCAAGCGTGTCGGCAACGAGTTCCTGAAACCGGGCTACACGAGCGTCGATAAGACTAAACGCTCCTTTACTTACGATATTACAGATGCCTTTCAAGTAGGAGAGGGGGACGAAAATAGCCTCTCGGCACAAGTGACCCCCGGGTGGTGGGCTGATAGAATCGTGTCGCCGCGCCGCAATATCGGTATGACGGGCGAGAAGTGCGCCTTCCGCGGAGTGCTGGAACTCACTTTTGCCGATGGCTCGACAAAATTGTACGGCACAAACCGGACCGATTGGAAGGCGGGTATTGCAGGACCTGTAAAACATGCAGGTATCTATGATGGTGAGGAGTATGATGCTCGCGAAAAGTTGGGCTTTGAAACACCCGAGAAACTCTTTGCTCCCGAGGAGAATACCGAATTTGCAGGCGAGATCTTGCCATCAGAGGGTGCGGAGGTATATCTGCGCAATGACCTAGCATTGTTGCCCGTAAAGACCTATGTGTATAACGGAGTTGAGAATGAAAGTGAGGAGGCGTATGGCAAGATTGTTATTGTGCGTGACTATGCTCCGAAGGAGGAGATTGTACTCGATGCCGGCGAAACACTCGTGGTAGATTTCGGCCAGAATTGCTCCGCTGTACCTGCATTTGAGTTCAGAGCTTCGGAGGGTACTATGCTCACCTGCCTTCCGTCCGAGATTCTCAACGATGGTAATGGCGCAAAGAGCCGAGGTATGGATGGGCCGGAGGGGAGTTGTCATCGCCGTAACCTGCGTATTCAGGATGATGGCATGCGCCTAACTTACACCTTTGCGGATGGAGATGAGTATGTGTCGTATAGTCCACGTTGTACCTTCTTCGGCTATCGCTATGTGTCGGTTACGGCGACCAATACGGTGCGTATCAAGAGTGTAAAATCTATTCCGGTAACCTCCGTTGCAAGCGAAATGGAGATAGGCAAGATTACTACGGGTAACGAGTCGATAAACAAGCTTATCTCGAATACATATTGGGGTGAGTTGTCGAACTATCTCTCGGTGCCTACGGATTGTCCGCAGCGTGATGAGCGTCTAGGCTGGACTGCCGACGCACAGGTCTTTGCCGAAGCAGGCTCGTTCTTTGCCAATACGCAGGATTTCTTTCGTAAATGGTTACGCGATATGCGTGACTGTCAGAATGAATTGGGAGGCTACGCGGGCGTTGCACCGGCAGGCCCTCATGGTGACCACTTTATGCGCCTTGGTTGGGCCGATGCGGGTGTTATTGTGCCTTGGGTTGTGTGGAAGCAGTTTGGCAACACTCAAATCGTAGATGAGCATTGGGAGTCGATGGAGCGCTTCATGCAGCATGTCGATGAGACCAAGTATGACCATACGAAGCTTATCGGCGAAAACCACGAAGGACAATACGCCGATTGGGTGAGTTTTGAGCCGTTGGAGAGCCACTTAGTCCTCTATAAGAACAAGCGCATATTGCCATCGGGCAAGCTCTATATACCTGAAGATGTTCTTGACTATTGGAACTTTATGAGTGCCGCATATTGGGCTATTGATGCGGGCATGATGGCCGATATGGCTGCTGCAACGGGGCGTGATGAGGCGAAGTATCGCGGTATGTCCGCGCGCGCAAAATCCTATATTAAGGAGCGATTCCTCAATGCCGACGGAACATTTAAGACTGCAATTCTCAATACGATGCAGACACCAGCACTATTCGCCTTGAAGGTCGGTGTTGTAGAGGGAGATGGCAAGGCGGCGATGATTGAGCGCCTGCGCAAGAACTTCGAGGAGCATGGCGGCTGCTTGCAGACGGGTTTCCTTGGTACTTCGCTTTTGATGCCAACGCTTACAGATAATGGTATGTCAGACGTAGCCTATGACCTGCTCTTCCAGCGCAAGAATCCGAGTTGGCTCTACTCGGTCGATAATGGCGCAACGACCATCTGGGAGCGTTGGGATAGCTACACCAAGGAGACAGGTCTTGCTCCGAGCGGCATGAACAGCTTCAACCACTACGCTTACGGATGTGTCTGCGAGTGGATTTGGGAGACGGCTGCGGGTATCTCTTCGGATGTGTCGGCTCCTGGCTTCAAGCATATCGTAATGAAGCCAGTGCCGGACAAACGCTTGGGCTTTGTGAAGGCGGAGTACAACTCGGCGGCAGGCCTTATCAAGAGCGTTTGGCACTACGAGGACGACAAGTGGATATGGGAATTTACTATTCCGGAGGGCTCAACCGCAAGTGTAACCCTTCCGGGCGAGCATGAGGCTACGCTATACCAAAGTGGCTCGTACAAGATAGTGCGATAGTCAAATACGCGATGTCATAAAACGAATATAAAAAATGAAGAGTATGATAAAAAGAGATTCTTGGGTACTCGCACTATTGCTGTGCGTGTCAATAAGTAGCTATGCTGCGGAATATGTGGGTAAGCGAATTGAGGCACTCGATGATACGGCGTGGGGATGTTCGCAGTGGATATCGGCCGTGGATGCACCGATAGTTGAAAAACGAGAAAATCGCGCTGCTGATGGTGCAAGTTGGTTTGTATCAACCATCAAAAATGAGAAGAGGGTAGTCTCGGCAAAGTGGATGACTACATCGCTCGGCGTGCATGAAATCTATGTGAATGGAGACCTCGTGGGCGAAGAGGTGTTGAAGCCCGGATATACACATCCGCTCAAGACGCGCCTCTCGTTTACCTACGATATAACTGAGGCTTTCGACTGCAAGGCCAAGGCGAAAAATCAGCTTTCGGCGCAGGTGACACCCGGTTGGTGGGCCGACAAGGTTGTTACCGGTGGGAAGTACAAGAAGAGTATGTTGGGCAAGAAATGTGCCTTCCGCGGTGTGCTGGAGCTGACATTCGAGGATGGCACAAAGCGACTCTATGGTACCAATCTCAATGAGTGGAAGGCGGGCATCGCCGGCCCCGTAAAGCATGCAGGAATTTTCGATGGCGAGGAGTATGATGCGCGTGAGAAGATGGGATACGAGGTGGCCTCGAAACTCGCTGCATCGGAAATAAACACCGAGTTTAGTGGCAAGATACTACCTTCGATGGGTGCTGAGGTGTATTGCCGTTACGACCTCGCGATGTCGCCCGTCAAGGCGTATTGCTGGAAGGGTGTTGCGGGAGCCAACGAAAAGGAGTATGGCAAAGTAATCGTCACTAAAGAGTTTGCGCCGAATGAGGAGATAGTGCTTAAGGCAGGCGAGACCTTGGTTGTGGATTTCGGGCAAAATAGTTCGGCTGTGCCTTCGTTTGTGTTCAAGGCGGCCAAGGGTACGACATTGACCTGTCTGCCGGGCGAGATTCTCAACGATTGTAATGGCGCGAAGAACCGCCGTATGGACGGCCCCGAGGGTAGTGTCCTTCGCCGTAATTTGCGTATTCCGAAGGAGGGGATGATTCTGAAATATACCTTTGCGAAGAGCAAGGATTATGTACACTATCAGCCTCGCTGCTCATTCTTCGGCTATCGCTATGTGTCGGTTACGGCGACGGACGATGTGCTTATTAGGAAGATAACCTCTGTTCCCGTAACATCTATAACATCGAAGATGGATATAGGTCGCATTACTACGGGTAACGAATTGATAAATAGGTTGATATCAAATACCTATTGGGGACAGCTGTCGAACTACCTCTCGGTGCCTACTGACTGTCCGCAGCGCAACGAGCGACAGGGCTGGACTGCCGATACGCAGGTGTTTGCCGAGACGGGCTCATTCTTCGCCAATACGCTCGATTTCTTGAGCAAGTGGATGGCCGATATGCGCGATAGTCAGAACAAGAAGGGAGCCTTCCCGAGTGTTGCTCCAATGGGCCAAAATGGTGGTAATTATATGCGTCTGGGATGGGCCGATGCGGGCGTTATCGTACCTTGGGTTATGTGGAAGCAGTTCGGCGATGCGAAAATTGTGTCCGATAATTGGGAGTCGATGAGTCGCTTTATGGACTATATCTACACGACGAAGTATGACCACAACGTCCTTGCAAAAGAGAATCGCAATAGTCAATATGCCGATTGGGTGAGCTACGAGCCATTGGAGAGTTACAGTAAACAGTATCGTGACAAAAAGACCAAGAAACCGCTACCCGAAGCTATCGATTATTGGAACTATTTAAGTGCCGCATATTGGGCGATTGATGCGGATATGATGGCCGATATGGCCGCTGCTACGGGGCGCAATGAGGCGAAGTATCGTAAGATGGCACAAGAGGCAAGGACCTACATCAAGGAGCGATTTGTCAATGCCGACGGCACATTTAAGACCGCCATTCTCAACACGATGCAGACACCTGCACTATTCGCCTTGAGGGTCGGTGTTGTAGAGGGAGATGGCAAGGCGGCGATGATCGAGCGTCTGCGCAAGAACTTCGAGGAGCATGGCAACTGCTTGCAAACGGGCTTCCTCGGAACGTCAATCCTGATGAGTACTCTTACCGACAACGGCATGAACGACATAGCCTACGAATTGCTTTTCCAGCGCAAGAATCCGAGTTGGCTCTACTCGGTCGATAATGGCGCAACGACCATCTGGGAGCGTTGGGATGGCTATACCAAAGAGCACGGCCTTGCAAAAGGTGGTATGAACAGCTTCAACCACTACGCCTACGGATGTGTCTGCGAGTGGATTTGGGAGACGGCTGCGGGTATCTCTTCGGATGTGTCGGCTCCTGGCTTCAAGCATATCGTAATGAAGCCTGTGCCGGACAAACGCTTGGGCTTTGTGAAGGCGGAGTACAACTCGGCGGCAGGCCTTATCAAGAGCGCTTGGCACTACGAGGGTGACAAGTGGATATGGGAATTTACTATTCCGGAGGGCTCAACCGCAAGTGTAACCCTTCCGGGCGAGAGCGAAGCAAAACTTTACAATAGCGGTTCGTACAAGATGGTGCGATAGCTCGTTGCCTACAATCGAAAAAGTAGCAGAGGCAGGGGTAAATGTTTACCTCTGCCTCTGTTGTTTTCTACCAAAGATGGAGTCTCTGCTACTCGATATAGTCGCCAACCTTCTCGTACACCAACTTGGCAATGTTATCGTGGCCGACTTCATCGGGGTGCGTAGAATCGACACCCGAGTAGGTTGTCTGTTGTGATTTGCTTTTAAATTTGTATCTTTGACATATCAAACACACCATTGCCGCCTGGAGAGGCCTACAAAGCACATTGGGTAGATTACAAATTGTAACCTCGTACAAATATCAAATACGTAAAGAACGCGCTAAAGGTTAATATACACCATATAGACTGCGAGAGCCACTCCTAAGAGGCCAAACAATAGCCAAAATAACACGAAGAACTTGACTATACAGCCAAGAAAGCGGGGTACACTCGGGGTGCCGGACATATGATAGTGTACATTCATGGGGCAAATGTAATAAAAAAAATGAAACGTCAATACATTTTGTGCCAATTATCCGTAATAAAGGGGTCAAGCTTCGCTTTGCCTTGACGAAAAGGTATCCAACCATACATCCCTCGCGTATCTCACTCGACGTTTTTTCGATAGCATTCACGCCAAGCTGAGTCCAACGCAAGGCTATGAGATGTTTAATCTCTCTCTTCTTCTCTTCCGTCAATTCAGTTTCGGCAACAAGCTTTTCAGCCTCTTTTCGCAACTTTTGATTTGCGGCTGAATAGTAACCCTGCTGTATATTCATTAAATTCCACCTCGGTATATTTCTTTACTCACGCTAATGCAAAAGTCGCAATGTGGTTAATCCATTTTTGCTACCTACGGAATACATTTTAAGTCTATTCTCGGGTGTGCCAGCTTGGTGTAAATCAGTCAATACAACCTCCTTGCCAAGTGCAAATTGCAAGCACGAGAAGGTGTCGCCCTTCTGCATTTTGGAATTGTGGCACTCCTCGGCAACGAACCTGTTTTCGCCCAAATAGCGCACTGTGCAGAGTCTATCGGGCAGCCAGCCTATCTGCAATCTATCGCCAACGGCAAGGTGACGCGTGTGGATGTGCTCCATATTGAAAAGTTCCGACTCACACCCGCCTTCGCTTGCAAGTTTTTCGCAAAACTCCTGCCAATCGCACCCCTCAGCATAGCGAGAGAGCACATCGAGCGTGCGCAGCGACACCGTATTATATCCGCGCGTAGAGTAGCCCCATACACGCTC
>JAFVRC010000037.1 GCA_017504485.1 Alistipes sp.
ACCACATCAACAACATCGTTAAGCCTATTTCGGCAGCTCCGGCAGCGAAGAATGTAATCTTCCTCTCGGCTGACGCATTCGGCGTACTGCCTCCGGTATCGATTCTCACGCCGGAGCAGTGCAAGTACTACTTCCTCTCGGGCTTCACGGCCAAGTTGGCAGGTACGGAGCGCGGTATCACCGAGCCTACGCCTACCTTCTCGGCTTGCTTCGGTCAGGCATTCTTGGAGCTTCACCCTACGAAGTACGCCGAGGAGCTTGTAAAGCGTATGGAGAAGAGCGGTGCGAAGGCTTATCTCGTAAATACGGGTTGGAACGGTACGGGCAAGCGTATCTCGATTAAGGATACGCGCGGTATCATCGACGCTATCCTCGACGGTGCTATCCTCACGGCCCCTACGAAGACTATTCCGATATTCAACTTCGAGGTTCCTACCGAGCTTCCGGGCGTAGATCCTGCAATCCTTGACCCACGCGACACCTACGCTGACGTGAAGGAGTGGGAGACGAAGGCTGCAGACCTCGCAGGTCGCTTTATCAAGAACTTCGGCAAGTACACGACCAACGAGGCGGGTAAGGCTCTGGTTGCCGCAGGCCCTGTTCTTGAGTAGTTCGACTACACGCAATACGAAAATCGCCCGATGCATAATGCGTCGGGCGATTTTTTTGTGATACGAATGGATATATTGCGTCGGAATTACAGTGTCGGGGTGCTGTCGGTGGTGGTCTCCGTCTCGGCAGGTTGCTTGTCGGTGGCGGCCTCCTCTACCTTGCGGAACTCGGCTACGGGGATATTCTCGCGCATGATAAACGCTTTGGGGAATGTGCTGCGCACGCGGTTGAGCAGGATGATGGCCTCCTCCTGCGAGGAGCAGTTGCCGAGTGTCACCTTGAAGTATGGGTTTTCGTAGATGAGGTAGCTGCGCTCCGCAGGGTAGAGTAGCAGGCAGTTTTCGCGTGCCGTAATGGCATCCTGGCGTGCCGACTGTGTGTTGCTCATAAAGACTACGATGCGGAAACCACTGATACTCTCCGGCGAGCTCTCGCCTGCGATGATTGCGGCCGCATCGCCCTTCTCGGAGATGCGCACCGTGGCCGACACGCTGTTGAGCGAGTCGAGCTGTGCTGGCGCGGCAAGTGAGGCCTTGAACGAGGCGATATTCTGCGCCTCTGATGCAATGGCTGTCGAGGCGAGCAACAGCAGTAGTGCCATTCTGATTTTATTCATAGCTTATCTATCTTATATTCAACTTTTTGAGTATGTCGGCCAATGGCATTCGGTCGATTGCTATCTTGCGCTTGGCACCGAGAGCCGACACCTCGGCTTCGAGCGATACGCTTATGTCGGGGGTTGCTCCTCCGCGTATGCTGCCCAGAAGAATAGCGGCGTATAGCGGATTGTGCAGCGTGAGGCGCATCGGCAGCGATACTTGCGCCGTCGTGTGACGCGCCAACTCGACAGGCTCGATGAGCGTTGCCGTGGCTATCTCCGAGGATGTGGCGTGGGCTACAAGGCGTGCTTGCGAGAGTGTAATCTTCGCGGCCGAGTCGTTGCGCACGGTGAGCAGTACGCGCAAACCATCGCTCAGCGAGCCCGTAACGCCGTCGAAGGAGAGTATCGCCACCTTGCTTGTGGCGGCACTCGGCGGCGGCGTGATGGCGGGCCGTTGTTGCGGCACGCTCTGTTGCGGCACTTCGGGGATCGGCTCCTGCCTGTTGCGCCGCTTGGCGCATCCCGACAGCGTAGCGACGAAGGCGACAACGAGAAGTATATGCAGTATCGTGCGCTTCATGGATTATGGACGTTTGGCGACATAGATGTGTGCTATGCCGAAGCTGAGTGAACGCTTCGTGACACTGTGAAAGCCCACCTCCGTGAGCATCTGCATAAAGGCCTCGGGTGCAGGGAACGAGTCTATTGACTCGGGCAGATATTTGTAGGCCTTGTTGTTGTGTGATATGGCGCGGCCGATAGCCGGCAGCAGACGGTGCGAGTAGGTGCGGTATAACCACTTGACGAGTGCGCTCCGAGGGTTCGAAAATTCGAGTACCACAAGGTGACCGCCCGACTTGATTGTGCGCCGAATCTCGGCAAGAGCCTCCTTCTGGTGCTCAAAGTTGCGTACACCAAAGGCTACGGTAGCCAAATCGACTGCTTCGTCAGCCAAATCTATATTCTCGGCATTGCACTCGGCGAGGGTTATGCGCTCGTCGAGCCCCTGGCGCTCAATCTTCTGCCGCGCAATGGCGAGCATCTCCGACGAGAAATCGGCCGCGTAGATTGCGCTTCCCTCGATATGCTTGGCCATAGCTATCGCAAGGTCACCCGTGCCGGTGGCTATGTCGAGTATGCGCTTGGCCTTGCGGCGGCGCACGATGCCCACCACACGTCGCCGCCACAGACGGTCGATGTCGAGTGAGAGTATGTGGTTCAACTTATCGTATGTCGGTGCTATGTCGTTGAACATATCGCGCACCATTTCGCTCTTCGATTCCGTATTCTCCATATTCGTAATATGTGGGTTATTCATACTTTAGTGTCTGCGACGGCTTCACTTGCGCAACAATTGTTGTCGTCATCGTAAGTAGCATGAGCACCACGACTGCAAAGGCGGCGTTGAGGAACACTATCCACCCTGCACCGAGGCTCACGGGTACCTCCGAGAGGATGTAGCCCGAGGCGTTGAGCTTCACAAGGTGCGTGTGCTGCTGCAACAGTAGTAGTGCGAGTGCCACAGCGTTGCCCCACGCCAACCCCTTGGCGATAATTATCGCCGCGCGGTAGTGGAATATGCGCCTCACAGAGCGGTTTGCCATGCCGAGGCTCTTCAGTATGCCTATCATTCGTGTTCTTTCGAGCACGAGGATAAGCAGCGCCGTCACCATATTGAACAACGCAACGATTAGCATAATTGTAATGATGACCGTTGCATTTATGTCGTGCGTGTCGAGCCAGCTGAAGATGTCGCTGTATAGCTCCCGTGAGCTGATGGCCGAGATGCTCTCCTCGCCCTCATACTCGCCAAGCAGGCGAAGATTGATGATGTCGGCCGTGGTGGTTGCCTGCTCGATATCTGCAACACGCACCGCGTAGCCCGATATCATCTGCTCGCCCCAGCCATTTATGCGTTGCACGGTGGCTATATCGGCGAGAGCCACACTCTCGCGCCCCTCCTCCATCGGTGTTGCGAAGATGCCGCACACCTTGAACACCTCGCGCTGCGGCGTGGTGCCCTCGCGCATAAAGAGCATCTCTACACGGCCGCCACTCGTCAGGCCGAGTCGTTGCGCACAACTTTCGGCAAGGGCAAGTTCCTTGCGCCGCTCTGCGCCGTGGAGTGGTAGCCGCCCCTCGATAATCGAAGAGGCATAAGTCGTGAGGTGAGCCGTGCTGTCGATGCCGCGCAGTATGGCTCCCTCCATATTGGTTGCCGAGCGGATTACGCTACTCTCGGCCACGAATGGCTCGATAGCGACCACACCGTCAGTCGTGAGCAGCAACTGTCGCAGGGCCTCATTGTCGTGCACGGGTGTGCCCCCGCTGCGGCGGAACGAGCGTGCATCGGCCACCACTACGTCGGCTATTGTGCCTGAGATGAGTCGTGCGATCTGCTCGCGGAAGCCGAAGATTACCGAGAGGCTGATAATCATCACGGCGATGCTCACCGCTACGGCTGCCGTGGCGATATGTACCATCGCATTTTGGGCCGAGTCGCGGTCGGAGGCTGTGCGCCGAGCTATGAGCAGACTTACGTTCATCGTGTGTCAATACTTTATCTTGTCGGGTTTGGCCTCCCAGGCACGGAAAGCACGCAACGCCTCTTCGCGCATGATGTTGCGGCTCGGAATCGAGCGCTCGGTGTATGGCTTGGCTATCTCGTCGTAGATGAACGAGTCATCGAAGTCGATAGCCTTGGCATCGGCCTTCGTGTTGCCGTAGAAGAGTCGCTCGACTCCGGCCCAATAGAGCGCACTGAGGCACATAGGGCAGGGCTCGCACGAACTATATACGGTGCAGCCGTCGAGCTTGAAGTGCCCGATTTTGACGCATGCTGCACGGATGGCACTCACCTCGGCATGGGCCGTCGGGTCGTTGCTCTCCGTCACGCTGTTTGTGCCTGTGGCAAGCACCTCGCCATTCCGCACGATGACCGCCCCGAATGGCCCCCCGCCATTGGCTACGCTTGCCACTGACAGGTCGATGGCCATCTGCATAAATCGGCAGTCGTCGGGTGTTGGTTCTGCCACTTTAGCGCTATAATTCTCCTTCATACAAACAATTCTATCGGTAGAGTGATGCCCTGCATTGCAGCGATATTTGTGCCGCAAACCTATTTTTTTGTCGCATTTACCACTCTCGAGGGCTCAACTTTGGCAAAATTAAACAATTTTTCGTACATTTGTACGTCTTTATGACGTAATAATGTTAAAAAACGTATAAAATGACATTCGTAAATCTTATGACGGCTTCGTATCAGGAGCCGATTACCGGCGGAGGTTTGTCGTCATTGACCACTTCTGAGGCCTTCATTCTCATAATCGTAATTGCTATCGTGGGCTTTGTGGTGCAGTCCCGTCTGCGCTCCGTATTCTCGAAGTACTCGGAGGTTGCTCTGCCCAATGGTATGACGGGAGCCGAGATTGCCGCGAAGATGTTGCGCGACCACGGCATCTCGAATGTCACGATAACCCACGTTCCGGGAAGCCTGACCGACCACTTCGACCCGACGAATATGACGGTCAATCTCTCGGATGAAGTCTATGCAGGCCGCAGTGTTGCGGCGGCGGCTGTGGCGTGTCATGAGTGCGGTCATGCCATACAGCACGCCGAGGGTTATGCCCCTCTGCAGCTGCGCTCGGCATTGGTGCCTATCGTAAACTTCTCGTCGCGCATCGCCACTTGGGTGATCATCGCCGGTCTGGTGATGGCTGCCTCGTCGGCCGGTTACCTGGTCTGCTGGATAGGTATAGGATTGATTGCTATGTCGGCCGTATTCTCGATTGTTACGCTGCCGGTCGAGTACAATGCCTCGAATCGTGCCTTGGAGTGGTTGCGCACAAGCGGTACGCTTCCCGGACCATATATCGAGGGTGCGGAGATTTCGCTCCGCTGGGCCGCCCGCACATACCTCGTCGCGGCACTCTCGGCCATCGCCTCAGTGCTCTACTACATCGCATTGATGAACAACCGCCGCAACTAATACACCGCTGCAAACATAACAAACAAGATAGATGAAAAAATCGTTGAACATACTCCTGCTGCTCGCCTTTGCCGGTATGGCATTGGTGGCGTGCGGAGATTGCTGTAAGCAGAGCCGTCCGAAGTATATCTTCTACTTCATCGGTGACGGAATGAGCTTTAATCATGTTCTCGGCACGGAACAGTACAATGCCGTGAAGCAGGGCAAGAGCGAGATTGAAAGACTCAATTTCTCGACCTTCGAGACGCGCAACTTTGTGACCAACTACTCGACTTCGAACCCCGTTACCGACTCGGCGGCCGCAGGTACGGCCCTCGCTACTGGTGTCAAAACCGCCAATTCCTATATCGGAGTGGATGATAGGGGCACCGAGCTGCGCAACTTGACGGATGTTGCAAGTGAAGAGGGCTATATGGTGGGCCTTGTGACCAACGTGGGTATCAACCACGCTACGCCGAGCTGCTTCTATGGCCACTCTTCCGATCGCTTCGGCTTCCCGAAACTCGTTGATGACTATATAGAGAGCCCGGTGGCCTTTATCGCCGGCTCGACAATTATGGATATGAAGAGCGGTCCCGATGATCCGCGGTACGAGAAGGTGACGACGGTGCAGCTTGCCGAGCGTATCCGCAAGGCCGGCATCGCCCTCACACTCGATGTCGAGGAGGCTGCCAAGACCGAGGGTAAGCGCGTGGCGTTGGTCGCCAACGACAAGGAGAACCGCCACGTTCCATACGTCATAGATCGCAAGGGCAAGGAGGTGCATACGCTGCTCAACCACTCGAAGGCCGCCATCGAGTACCTCTCGCGCGAGGCGAAGGACGGCTTCTTCCTGATGATTGAGGGCGGTAAGCTCGACTATGCGGCGCACGAGCAGGATGCTGTAACCACCTTTGCCGAGGTCAATGAGTTTGCGCAGTGTGTCGATTTGGCTTTGGCCTTTGCTGCCGAGCACCCCGACGAGACGCTTATCGTCGTAACGGCCGACCACGAGACGGGCGGCATGTCGCTTGGCTGGGATAACTACGAGATTCGTATGAATGCGCTCATCAAGCAGCGTGCGTCGGCTATCGAGATGACCAAGATTGTTCAGCAGATGCGCTCCGAGGGCAAGCGCGATTGGAACGACTATAAGCAGGCGTTGAGCGAGGGTTTCGGCCTTTGGAGCCACGTTCCTGTGCGTGCAGAGGACGAGAAGTTGCTCAAAGACGACTTTTATAACATCTTCCTGAAATATGGCCCTATGGTCGATGGCCTTTACAACAAGAGCGAGTTTATGGTCTATGATGCTATCCGCATACTCAACAAGGCCGCATCGATCGATTGGACAAGCCTTTATCATACGGGAATGTACACCCCTCTCTATGCCAAAGGCGTAGGCGAATGTCGCTTCTTGGAGTGCCGCGATCAGACGGAGATTCCGAAGACCATAGCCTCGCTGATGGGTGGAGAGTTATAGTTGCCGAGGATTATGTACGAACTCGACCATAAACTGTTTCTCGCGCTCAACTTCGATGGTGGAGCGACGATGGATGCCGCGATGGAGGTGGTGTCGGGTACGGCCATGTGGCTGCCTCTCTACGCCTACATCGCATATATGGCGTGGCGCAAGTTCGGTATGCGCGGCGCAGTGACATTTGTGGTGTGCGTTGCGCTGGCTATAGGTTTGGCCGATATGTTGTGCGGCATATTCAAACATACGGGCCTGCTCAAGCACCTTTGGGAGAGCTTTCCGGTGCGCCATCGCCCGATGTTCGACTCGGCGGTGCGCGATTTAGCGCACGTTCCGTCGTATGCGCACGGCCCATACGGCACCGTCTCGGCACACGCTGCGACCATCGCTGCGCTGGCCGTTATGTCGGCACTGATGATTCGTAACCGTTACTATACGCTCTTCGTCGTGGTGGCCGCCCTGCTGATTGACTACTCGCGCATATACCTTGCGTGTCACTTCCCGCTGGATTTGCTGCTCGGTACGCTCGTGGGGCTGACGACCGGAGGAGCGATGTATCTGTTGTGGAAAAAACTCGATGCAACGATCGAAAGATTCGCTAAATAGCCTATCTTTGTACCCTGAAAATACGATGCCTGAAATTTGTAAAACAAAAAATAGTATAAAAATTATGATTGAACAACTTAGCGAACAGGAACAACTCCGACGAAACTCACTCAAAGCTCTGCGTGACCTCGGCATAAACCCATATCCCGCCGAGCGTTTCGACGTGTCGGCCACGGCAGCCAAGATAGCCGCCGAGTTTGATGCCGAGCCTGCGAAGTTCGAGTCAGTGACCATTGCCGGCCGTATCATGAGCCGCCGTATCATGGGTAGCGCATCCTTCTTCGAGTTGCAAGACCACACGGGCCGTATTCAGGTCTATATCCGTCGTGACGACATCTGCCCCGAGGGAGATCCGACACTCTACAATACGGTGTTCAAGAAGTTGCTCGACATCGGCGACTTCGTGGGTGTCGAGGGTTTTGCTTTCCGCACCAATACCGGCGAGCTGTCGGTGCATTGTCGTAAGTTCACGATTTTGTCGAAGTCTATCCGCCCGCTGCCAATCGTCAAGGAGAAGGATGGCCAGCAGTTCGATGCGCTGACCGACCCCGAGGTGCGCTATCGTCAGCGTTATGTCGATTTGGTCGTCAACCCGAAGGTGCGTGATGTCTTTGCCAAGCGTGCGAAGATTATCGCCACGATGCGCGAGTACTTCAATGAGCACGGCTGCTTGGAGGTCGAGACGCCAATCCTGCAGCCAATTCCAGGTGGTGCTTCGGCCCGTCCGTTCATCACGCATCACAACGCGCTCGACATCGACTTCTATATGCGAATAGCTACGGAGCTCTACTTGAAGCGTCTTATCGTGGGCGGCTTCGACGGCGTGTATGAGTTCGGCAAGAACTTCCGTAATGAGGGTATGGACCGCACGCACAACCCGGAGTTTACTTGTATGGAGATATATATCGCCTATAAGGATTACCGCTGGATGATGGAGTTCACGGAGAATATGTTGGAGCGTATCGCCGTGGCAGTGAATGGCACTACCGAGGTGGAGATTGACGGCAAGCAGATTTCGTTCAAGGCTCCGTTCCGCCGCCTGACGATGACCGATGCCATCCGTGAAAAGACGGGCTACGACATCACGGGCCAGAGCGAGGAGCAGCTGCGCGAGGCTTGCAAGCGTCTGAATGTCGAGATTGACGACACGATGGGCAAGGGCAAGCTTATCGATGCCATCTTCGGTCAGTACTGCGAGGAGGATTTGGTGCAGCCAACCTTCATCTGCGACTACCCAATCGAGATGTCGCCGCTCTGCAAGCGTCACCGCGATAATGAGGATTTGACCGAGCGTTTCGAGCTCTTCGTCGCGGGCAAGGAGTTGTGCAATGCTTACTCGGAGCTCAACGACCCTATCGACCAGCTGGAGCGTTTCCAGGAGCAGATGCGACTCTCAGAGCGTGGCGACGACGAGGCGATGTTTATTGACATGGATTTTGTGCGAGCCTTGGAGTATGGTATGCCTAACTGCTCGGGTATGGGTATGGGTATCGACCGCCTCACGATGTTCATGACGGGCCAGACCTCGATTCAGGATGTGCTCTTCTTCCCGACGATGCGTCCGGAGAAGAAGGTTGTGGCCGATGCTGTGGAGGTATATACCGAGGCGGGTGTCCCTGCCGAGTGGGTTGAGGTGGTGCAGAAGATGGGATATATCACCCTCGAAGCACTCGCCGGTACTGCAAAGAGCGGAGGTATGAAGCTCTTCAACGATCTTTGCGGCTTCAACAAGAAAAATAAGCTCGGTCTTCCGACTGCCGAAATCAAGGCGTGGATAGAGTCGAAAAGAGAGTAGTCCAGAGCTGAATACATAACGGATGAAGGGCGTGCGGCCGATGTGCCGCAGGCCTTTCGTTGCTTCTATCGAACCTAAAAGACCTAACCAATATGAAGAAGCTTTTTCTATTATGCGCCATGGTGGTTGTAACCTTCATCTCCGAGGCTGCCGAACCACGACATCGTAACGCGAATCTCAATTCGGTGAATCGTGAGCCTATGCGCTCGAGCTTTATCCTCTATGAGTTGGCAGCCGAGGCGCAGTCGGGTAGTGAGATATCCTCGCCGCTCTATCGCTCGATAGATGGCGTGTGGAAGTTCCTGTGGCTTGAGAATGTCGTGATGCCAAACCCTGTGGGCTTTGCCTCCTCGTCGTTTGACGACAGCATGTGGAAGACGATGCCTATCCCGGGTATGTGGGAGCTGAACGGCTATGGCGATCCTGTCTATATCAGCCACGGCTGGCCATGGCTCAATTGGGCTGACAACACTCCGCCATTCCCTCCACATGAGCGTAACCATAAGGGCCTCTATCGCCGCGAGATAGAGGTGCCGGCCGAGTGGAGCGGTAAGCAGATATATGTTCATTTCGGTTCGGTGACATCGAACATTACGCTGTGGGTCAATGGCCGTGAGGTGGGCTACAGCGAGGACTCGAAGTTGGAGGCCGTGTTCGACATCACGCCTTACGTCAAGGTGGGTGCGAAGAATACCTTTGCGATGGAGGTACACCGTTGGTGCGATGGCACATACTTCGAGGATCAGGATATGTGGCGCATGACGGGTTTTGCTCGCGAGAGCTATATCTATGCCCGTGACAAGCGACACTTGAAGGATGTGAAGTTTGTGGCCGGCTTGCAGAACGACTATAAGGATGGTGTGCTGACACTCACGGCCGAGGCTACGAAGGGAGTCAAGGCGTTGCGCCTCGCGCTGCTCGATGCTTCGGGCAAGGAGTTGCACAGCGAGAGTGTCGCTTTTGCCGATGGCAAACTCGCGTGGCAGTGCTGTGTGAAGGGTGTTGAGGCGTGGAGTGCCGAGTGCCCGACGCTATATAAGCTCGTTGTCGAGGCGACGGATGGCAAGCACGCTATTGAGGCTGCGGCCTTCGATGTAGGCTTCCGCTCGGTAGAGCTGCGCAACAAGCAGGTGCTGATAAATGGTCAGGCGGTGCTCTTCAAGGGCGTGAATCGTCACGAGATGCACCCTAACCGCGGTTATCACCTCACGATAGAGGATATGGAGCGCGATATACGCACACTCAAAGAGTTGAATATCAACGCTGTGCGTACATGTCACTATCCTGACGATCCGCGCTGGTACGACCTCTGTAATCGCTACGGAATATACCTTGTCAGCGAGGCCGATGTCGAGACTCACGGCTACGGCTATGGCCCGCAGTGTTTGGCCAAGCACGAGGAGTATCTGCACTCGCACCTCGAGCGCAACCAGCGTATGGTGCTGCGAGGCTTCAACCATCCGTCGATTGTCGTCTGGTCGCTCGGCAATGAGGCGGGCAATGGCATCAATTTCCATAAGTGTTATGATTGGATTAAGGGTTACGATAAGTCGCGTCTTGTGATGTATCCTATGGCTCGCCTTCTGCGTATCGTGGATGGTAAGGTGACGATGAGTGACCCGAAAGCGGACTACAACTCCGATATAGAGTGCCCGATGTATGTTGCTCCGGAGTTGTGCGAGCAGTATCTTAAGGCTACGCAACGTCCATTTATTCTCAGCGAGTATGCCCACGCGATGGGTAATGCGATGGGAGGCTTCTATCGCTATTGGGACTTGGTGCGTAAGTACCCATCCTTCCAAGGCGGTTTCATCTGGGACTTTGCCGACCAAGCGCTCGCTTGGCGCGATAAGCAGAGCGGCAAACTCCTCTTCCGCTATGGCGGTTGCTACAACGACTTCGATGCCAAGCACCCGGGCCCTATGCACTGCAACGGTGTGGTGGCCGCCACGCGCGAGTGGCAGCCGCACGCATGGGAGGTGAAGCACCAATATCAGAATATATGGACCTACGACAAGGATGCGCAGAATGGCGTGGTCGAGATCTATAACGAGAACCTCTTCCGTGACCTGTCGGCCTACCGCCTCGAGTGGGAGCTGACCGAGAATGGCGAGGTGGCACTCTCGGGCACGATCGATGCGCTCGATGTTGCGCCGCAGGAGCGCAAGGCTGTGCAACTCGGCTATACGGTCGAGGATGTGAAGCCGCTCAAGGGCGAAGTGCTGCTCACACTACGCTATCGTCTCAAGCGTGCCGAACAGATGCTCAAGACGGGCTACGAGGTGGCTTTCAATCAGATAACTCTTAGCAAGTGGGATGCGGCTGCGGCATACGCTGCTGCCACAGCCGCTGCCGAGGGGTTGCCACTCGAGGTCGAAGGTCGCACGGTGCGTGGCTCGGACTTTGCGATAGAGTTCGACGGTATGGGCTATATGGTCAGCTATCTCCTGCGTGGCAACGAGATGCTCGCCGAGCCTCTGCGTCCGTCGTTCTTCCGTGCGATGACCGAGAACGATTGGGCTGTGCGCGGTGGTAAGACGACGCGTATGCACTTCCACTCGTGGAAGATGTGGCGCGACCCTGTTGTGCAGCTCGACAGTTTCCGCCTTGTGCGCGAGGGTGAGGAGGTTGTCGTGAACACGAAATATCGCTACAGTGACCTTGGTACCTATGTATATCTCACCTTCCGCATCGACCGTCGGGGCAATGTCGCCGTCAGCGAGCGTATGGAGCCGCGCAAGGAGAGCTTCGAGTGTCTCGGTATGTTGCGCTATGGCGTGTCGCTGGCTATGCCTGACAGTTTCGACCGCGTGGAGTTCTATGGTGCGGGCCCTCATGAGTCGTATGACGACCGTCAGACGGGTGCGCCGGTGGGCCTCTATGCCCAGCGCGTGGCCGACCAATATTGCATGACGCATGTCCGTCCGCAGGAGTCGGGCGCACACTGCGCCTTGCGCTGGTGGCGTGTGACGGATGCCTCGGGCGTGGGCTTCGAGGTGTGCTCCGACCATCTATTCACGGCAAATGCCATCCCTTATCCGCTCTCGCAAATCGACAAGCTCGACAAGGATTATCGTCCGCATCCTGCGCTGCTCGAGACAACGGGCAAGACCTATGTCAATATCGATATGAAGCATAAGGGCTTCGACTGCGTGAATACCTGGGGCTGCATACCGCCGGAGGAGGATCGCGTATTGTACGGCAAGCACACCTTCAACTTTGTGCTGCGCCCACTGCGATAGGCGGTGTGTCGTGCTACAAAAAATGGCACGAAAGATTGGTCGTCTATCGAAAAATAACTATTTTTGTCGCGCAAATGATGATTTGCATTGAAGAAGCTATTGTTGAACTTAAACTAAAATATTTGAAACTATGAGAAAGAAGATTGTAGCAGGTAACTGGAAGATGAACACGCTCCCTTCGGAGGGTGTTGAGTTGGCCAAGAATGTTGTGGCAGGTCGCGGCGAGGTTTGCGAGTGCGTGAACTTCATCGTTTGCCCTCCATTTACGCACCTCTCGCAGGTTGTCGAGGCTGTTAAGGGTTCGGATATTGCTGTTGGTGCGCAGGATTGTGCTACCGAGGCAAAGGGTGCCTACACGGGTGAGGTTGCAGCGCAGATGATTGCCGCCCTCGGTTGCAAGTACGTTATCCTCGGCCACTCGGAGCGCCGCCAGTACTATGGCGAGACCTCGGAGTCGCTCAACAAGAAGATGGCACAGGCCTACGCTAACGGCCTTACTCCAATCTACTGCGTGGGTGAGAACCTCGACGAGCGCGAGGCAGGCAACCACTTCGCCGTATGCAAGGCGCAGATTGAGGAGGTAGTATTCAACCTCACCGAGGAGCAGTTCGCCAACCTCGTTATCGCCTATGAGCCTGTATGGGCTATCGGTACGGGCAAGACGGCTACGGCCGAGCAGGCACAGGAGATTCATGCCTACATCCGTGAGGTGCTCCGCTCGAAGTTCGGCGCTGCTGCCGAGGAGTGCCCAATTCTCTATGGTGGCTCGTGCAAGCCATCGAATGCTGCCGAAATCTTCGCCAAGGAGGATGTTGATGGTGGTCTTATCGGTGGTGCAGCCTTGAAGGCCGAGGACTTCCTCGCCATCGGCAAGGGTTTTTAATCTGCAACGCCTCGGCCTGCGATTATCAGGTATTCGATAGAAAACGGATTGCCCGACAAATTTTTGGTCGGGCAATCTGTTTTTTTTGCAGCTTTGCCGTGCAACACGCAGCCTGATGTTTCCCCAATGGCTAATACTCCAATATTTTGGTGCTTGTCCACATAGGTAAATCTGCCTCGGGATACTTTTTTGGCGAAGCCAAAGCCCCTGCCTAAGGCGGGGGTTTGGGGGTGGGTAGAATTTGTAAACACGGCTTTGCCGTGCAACACGCAGC
>JAFVRC010000038.1 GCA_017504485.1 Alistipes sp.
AGTCCATACCGTTCCTTGCAGGGAATTACTTAGTTCATCATCGTTATCGCACGATGTGACTGTGATGATTGTCGCACATAGCAACATCAATCCGAAAAACTTTTTCATAATACTTTGAATTTAAGTTAAACATATAATTGTGCTGTTTGCACTCGTTGCCGTTAGATGGCAACCGTTTAACTAAAAAAGAGAAGCGTGGATAGTTGCCTATTCACGGAAGGTACGACCAAGCACCCATACGAACATAAGCACACCCACGCCAAAACGGCGAGGGCATTTATTGTGCCTATTGCTTGTTCGTAGTATATTTTGGTCGTTTTACCGTGAACGCAATAGCCTAAATGCCATCTATAAGAATTGCGTATTCCGCAATCCGATTACAAATTTAGAAATTATTTTCGAGAGTTGCGGTATTGTGTGTAAAAATTTTTAATTTTGCGAAGAATAAAATTTGATAGCCAAAGGCTAATAACAAAAAGAATATGAAGTATTACATCATCGCAGGTGAGCCTTCGGGAGATTTGCACGGCAGCAACCTGATGAAGGGCATTGTCGCCGAGGATTCCGAGGCACAGTTCCGCTTCTGGGGTGGCGACAAGATGGCCGAGGTAGGCGGGCGAGAGAGCCTCGCGAAGCACTACCGCGAGACCTCGTTTTTCGGCATTGTGCAGGTCGTGCGCAATCTCCGTACCGTGCTTGGGCAGATCGACGAGTGCAAGCGCGATATCGAGGCCTTCAACCCCGATGTTGTGATACTCATCGACTACCCAAGCTTCAATATGCGCATCGCCAAGTGGGCAAAGGCACGCGGCACGAAGGTCTATTACTACATAGCCCCGAAGGTGTGGGCTTGGAAGGAGTGGCGCGTGAAGGAGCTTCGCAAGTATGTCGATAGGCTCTACTCGATATTCCCATTCGAGAGCGACTACTTCCGCTCGAAGGGCATAGAGCCCATATTCTGCGGTAATCCGCTCTGCGATGCAATAGCGCAGCACAAGGCCCAGATGGCGCCGCGCGAGGCATTTTTGCGCGAGAATGGACTCGACGAGCGGCCTATCGTTGCGCTCCTAGCCGGCAGCCGCCGCTCGGAGATTAAGGACAACCTGGCCGACATGGTGGCTATCTCGCGCAACTTTCCCGACTATCAATTTGTAGTAGCCGCCGTGCCGTGGCTCGAGCGCGAGCTGTACGAGGAGGTTTTGAGAGATTCGCAAATCAAGGTGGTGTGCGACCGCACCTACGACACGCTGATATATGCCGAGGCGGCCATCGTAACCTCGGGCACCGCGACACTCGAAACAGCGTTGATGAATACGCCCGAGATAGTGCTGTACCACATCCCGAAGCTCTACGAATGGCTGCGCCCTCTGGTGCTCAAGATACCGTACATATCGCTTGTGAACATAAACCTCGGTCGCGAGTGCGTGCGCGAAATTGTCGTCAGCAAGATTGACGTCGAGGCCGTAAGTGCGGAGCTGCGCTCGATTTTGGAGGGTGGCTCAAAGCGCGAGAAGATGCTCGCCGACTTCGCCGAATTACAGAAGATGATGGGCGGCGAGGGGTCGAGCCACCGCACCGCAATAGACATTGTTAATTCACTTAGATAGATGAAGATAATCTGCATAGACAAATCATTCGAAGCGGACTACATCACCCTCCGCTCCGACTCGTCGGTACTGCGCAATAACGACAACTTCTATATGCCCGACTTCTCGAAGAGGATGGAGTGCACGGTGGGCTACTATCTGCGCATTACGCGACTTGCGAAGTGCATAAGCGGCAAGTTCGCATCGCGCTGCTACGATGCCGTGGGCGTAGCCGTGGCATTCACGGCGCAAGACGTCGTAGAGAGGCTCTGCAAGCGTGGCCTACCATGCGATACGGCCTACTGCTTCGACAAGTCGATAGCCCTCTCGCCCGATACCATTGCGCCGGAGGCAATCAGCGAGGGGCGTATCAAGATGCTAATTTCCGGCGAGCAGCACTCGCACGACACCACAGATGGGCTGCACAGATTGCTCGACGAGGCGTTGGTGAGAGCCTCGGAGGTGCTGACCTTAAAGACCGGCGATATCGTCTATGTCGCCTCCTCTTGCCCTATGCCCGTGGCGATTGGCGACAGCGTGGAGGCACGGCTCGACGATACCGAGATGTTAAACTTTCAGATTCGATAACAGATGTTGCTACACGAAAAGCTCGCAGGCCGCCGACTGATTCTCGCCTCGGCATCGCCACGTCGCCGCCAGTTGCTCGGCGAGTGCGGCCTTACGTTTGAGGTCGCCGCACCCTTTGAGTGTGAGGAGTGCTTCCCCAACACTTTGCCCCGCCGCGAGGTAGCCGAATACCTCTCGCGCCTCAAAAGCGAGGCCTACCCTCTCGCTCTCACGGCAAACGACATCCTTATAACGGCCGACACGACGGTGCTCGTCGATGATACGATTCTCGGCAAGCCTGCCACGGAGCAGGAGGCCCTGCGTATGATAGCCCTGCTCTCGGGGCGCAGCCATATCGTCACCACGGGTGTCACACTGCGCTCGGCCGCACGCACGCACTCATTCTCTACCGAGAGTCTCGTACACTTCCGCCCGATAAGCCCCGAGGAGGCCACCTACTACGTCGAACACTATCGCCCACTCGATAAGGCCGGAGCCTACGGCATACAGGAGTGGATAGGCTATGTGGCAATCGAGGGCATCGAGGGATCGTTCTACAACGTGATGGGTCTCCCCGTGCAACGCCTCTATAAGGAGCTCGACGCCTTTTGCGATTAGCGAACCCGAGATTGCAAGATATCGCTAACTATCGATTCAAAATTTGCTATTTGCAAAATAATAACTATCTTTGCATCCACAATTGCGGATATGGTGTAATTGGTAGCCACGTCAGACTTAGGATCTGATGCCGAGAGGCGTGGGGGTTCGAGTCCCTTTATCCGCACTGCACAAGCGACCTGATTGGGTCGCTTGTTTCGTTTGATAAAGGAACTCGGTCAGCGTGTGGCGCCTCGGCAGACTTGTCTGTGGTCGGTTGTTGTTTGCTACGCAAATATTCACGCTTGGTGGCGAGGTAGCAAAAATCTATTTTCGGGCACATTTGTACAACAAGCACGATAAATATCAAAAAAATATTTTGGAGTTTCGAAAATAATATCTATCTTTGTGCCTCGAAAGCAAGGGAGCTTAGCTCAGCTGGTTTAGAGCATCTGCCTTACAAGCAGAGGGTCGGGGGTTCGAATCCCTCAGCTCCCACAAACAATTCGACCAACGACTGATTCTATCAGTCGTTTTTTTTGTTTTTGGGCCAATCTCTCGAACAGTCTTTTTTGTGCCAACAAGGCGACGCACCGAAAAAATATGCAACTTTTTCGGTTTTGTATGCGCAAATTCGCCATTTTTTTGTATATTTGTAGAGCAAAAAACCACAATTAAACCTCAAAAAACGAAAGCTATGGGTAATAAAAATGAACGTCTGAACATAATCAAGAGCGTTGTAAGTGAAGAACTTATAGGCTCACAAGAGGAGCTCATCAAGCACCTCGAGAAGCGCGGCGTGAAGGCTACACAGAGCACCTTGTCGCGCGACTTCAAAGAGATAAATATCTCAAAAGTGTCGCATCCGGACAAGGGTTATGTCTATGTATTGAGCGAATCGCTCGGCAACGAGGTTATAGCCAATACTGCCAATTTGGCAGACGCGATTCTCAGCATCAAGTTCTCGCACAACCTCGGTGTGCTGACCACCAAGTCGGGCTACGCAAGTGCTATATCGGTCATCATCGACGGCCGCAAGAACAAGAATATCCTCGGCACGCTTGCCGGCGACAATACCATCTTATTGGTGTTGAGCGAACAGGCTAAGCGTAGCGATATCCTGGACTTCTTATCGAGCATCTTCCCCGACCTCGGAACATTGAAGTAGCCTTGAAGATTGTCCGTATAAACGAATGGGAGTGTCTAACAAATTTTAGACACTCCCATTCAGTTAGAAGTTATATAACAAACGATTTAGGCCTACTATTTAAGTCCCATCTGCTCGATAAGAGCCTTGGTCTGCGGCTTATGGCCGCGGAACTTAACATAGAGGTCCATAGGGTGTTCCTTGCCACCCGACTCAAGGAGTTGGCGAAACTTCGAAGCAGTCTTCTGGTCGAAGATACCCTCCTGTTTGAAGAGCGCAAAACCATCGGCAGCAAGCACCTCAGCCCACTTATAGCCGTAGTATCCCGCAGCGTAACCTCCCGAGAATATGTGACCAAAGGATGGCGACATTGCCGAGCCTTCAACGATAGGCACTACCTGGGTAGGTGCCATTGCACTCTTCTCGAATGCCTCAACATCGCCATCGTAAGGCTCGGTAAGCGTATGCCAAGCCATATCGGCCATACCGAATGAGAGCTGACGCACATTGGCATAGGCTGCCAAATAGTTCTTCGCGGCAATAATCTTCTCGATAAGTTCCTTCGGCATCGTCTCGCCCGTTTGATAGTGTACGGCCCAACTGTCGAGATACTCCTTCTCGGTAGCCCAATTCTCCATAATCTGCGACGGCAGCTCCACGAAGTCGCGCATTACGCTTGTGCCGTTGAGCGAGCTGTACTTACCCTTGGCAAGCATTCCGTGCAGCGCGTGTCCGAACTCGTGAAGGAAGGTCGTAAACTCGTTGAATGTGAGCAGTGAAGGGGTTGTCTCGGTTGGCTTCGTAAAGTTCATCACGAGCGACACCAGAGGGCGCACCTCCTTGCCGTCGATGCACTTGGCAGCGCGGAACTCGGTCATCCACGCACCGGCACGCTTCGAGGCACGAGGGAAGAAGTCGAGATAGAGCACCGCAAGAAAATCACCATTGCGGTCGGTAACATTATAGGCGCTCACCTCCGGATGATACACTGCCACGCCCTCGGCCGGTGTAAATTGCAGGCCGTAGAGTTTGTTGGCCAACATAAAGAGGGCCGCCTTCGCCTTGTCGAGTTGCAGATAAGGCTTTATCTGCTCGTCGCTCACGGCATATTTCTCGTTCTTGTACTTCTCGCTGTAATATCCGAAATCCCACGGCATAAGCTCGCCCTTATGTCCAAGCGATGCGGCGTACTCGGCTACCGCACGGTAGTCCTTGTCGGCATACTCCTTGGTCTGCTCGAGCAGCTCGTTGAGGAACGAGATGACGGTAGGTGTATTCTCGGCCATACGGTTGTCGAGAATATAATCGGCATAGCAGTCGTAGCCCAGCAGCTTTGCGACCTTGAGGCGCAGAGCGGTGATGCGCTTGATGTTCTCGGTGTTGTCGAACTTGCCACCCAACGCACGTGAGTTGCTCGCACGCCACAATGCCTCCTTGATATCGCGCTGCGACGAGTAGGTCATAAATGGACTCAAGCTCGGATACTGCAGCGTCACTGTCCAGCCCTTCTCACCGCGATTGCGTGCTTCGAGAGCGAGGCCCTCCTTGACAAACGAAGGGAGCTCCTCGACCTTCGCCGGATCGGTGATATTATAGGAGAAGGCGTTGGTTGCGGCGAGCGAGTTCTGGCCGAACTTCAAGGTGAGCTGCGAAAGTTCCGAAGTGTACTCGCGGTAGAGAGCCTTATCCTCGTCGGAGAGATTGGCACCACTACGCACGAAACTCTTGTAGGTATCCTCGAGCAGTTTCTTATCCTCCTTCGACAACAGCAGGTGCGACGACTCATAGACCGCCTTCACGCGCTTGAAAAGCTCCGGATTGAGCGAGATATCGTTCGAGAGCTCGGTGAGCTTCGGCTGTATACTCATAGCGACAGCCTGCATCTGCTCGCTGGTGTTGCACTCGTTGAGGTTGAAGAAGACGCTGCTGATGCGGTCGAGCAGCGCACCCTGACGCTCCAAAGCAACAATCGTATTGCGGAACGTAGGCTTCGCAGGATTGTTAATAATGGCATTGAACTCGGCGCGGCTAACTGCAATAGCGGTCTCGAAGGCCGGCTCATAGTGCGAAATGTCAATCTTATCGAATGGAGGTGTCGCCTGTGGCGTATCCCACTCGGCGAGCAGCGGGTTCGAAGTGTCGATGTTCGGAAGCTCCACCTTCGGCATATCGTCGCCGGCACACGCTCCCAGAAGTGCGGAAATGGTCATAATCAAAAATAGTTTTTTCATACGTTTATTTTTTATTGGTTTCATCACTTGTCTGTTGGGCCTCCTCGGCGGCGAGCTGCTCGGCATCGCGAGCATCCTCCTCGGCGGCACGCGCACTTACGCGACGTAGCTCCGAGAGCAGCCCATCGTCACGCAGCTCCTCCTCGCTCTCGACCTGCGGCTCCTCGTATAGGCCGCGAGCCTTAAGCAGAGGCGTACGGTCGGGATCTTTACCTCGGAATTGACGATAGAGCGTCATTCCATCCTGCGAACCTCCGGCCGTGAGCAGAGCACGCAACTTGTCGGCCGTGCGCCGGTCAAACTTATCGCCCGTCTCGACAAAGGCGGCATAGGCATCCTTATCGAGCACCTCGGCCCATATATAGAAGTAGTAACCGGCCGAATAGCCTCCCGAGAATATGTGTGCGAAGTAGGAGAGATGGTAGCGCGGCTCAATCTCCTCGAGCATCTTGCGGGAGGTGTAGAGTGCATCGTACTCGAAGGCCGACACATCGAAGTCGTCGAAGGAGTTGAGCGAGTGTATATCCATATCGGTCAGCGCAGCGGCCAATAGCTCGGTAGTAGCAAAGCCTTGATTAAAGGCTCCGCTGCGGCGAATCTTGCTAATCATGTGGTCGCTGATGACAGCGTGCGTGCGATGGTGTATGGCGTATGTACGCAAAACCTCCGGCTCCAGGGCCCAATTCTCCATAATCTGCGACGGCAGTTCCACGAAATCGCCCTCGACCTCGAGCAGCCCATTGTAGCGCACATTCGAGAAGAGGAAGTGCAACGCATGACCAAACTCGTGGAAGAGAGTCGTCACCTCGTCGAGAGACAGCAATGCCGGAGTGCTACCCGAAGGGCGCGTGAAGTTGCAGACTATGCCGACGTGAGGAGCCGAGCGGTGCCCCTCGCTATCGTAGCTCTGCTCGCGATAGTAGCCACACCATGCGCCCTGCGACTTACCGCTGCGCGGGTAGAAGTCGAAGTAGAGCACACCGAGATGCTTCTCGTTCTCGTCGATAACTTCGAAGGCCGACACCTCATCGTTGTAGAGCGGCACAACAATCGGACGGAAGGTGATGGCATAGAGGCGGTTGGCAAGGTTAAAGACACCCTGACGCACATTGTCTAGCGCGAAATATGGGCGAAGCATCTCCTCGTCGAGCGCATAGCGTTGCTTGCGCAACTTCTCGGCATAGTACCACCAATCCCACGATTGGAACTTCTCGCCACCCTGCGGGAAGTCGCGACGGAAGAGTTTCTGCATATCTTTAAGCTCCTCACCGGCCTTATCGAGCGCCGGTTGCCAGATATCGTTGATAAGAGCATAGACCGCCTTTGGTGAGCCCGACATCTGCTCGGAGGTGATATAGTCGGCATAGCTCTTGAAACCGAGCAATTGCGCCTTCTCGGTGCGCAGGCGCATAATCTCGGTGATGAGCGGTCGGTTATCGAAGTTACCATCCGTTGCACAGCGGCTGATATATGCACGATAGAGCTTCTCGCGCAGATCGCGATGCGAAGAGTAAGTGAGCAGCGGCAGCATACTCGGTTTGTGAAGCGTGAAGAGGAACTTACCCTCCTCGCCTATGGCACGCGCCGCCTCGCGGGCAGCATCACGCACCGACACCGGAAGGTCGTTCACCTCGTCGGCCGAGAGTAGCATACGGAAATCGTTGTTCTCGCCGAGGATATTGTTTCCGAAGCGCACGGAGAGCACCGACAGCTCGCCGTTAATCTTGGCAAGTTGCTCCTTCTGCGCCTCCGAAAGCAGAGCACCCGAACGCGCAAAGCGGTCGTAGAGCCGCTCGGTAAGGCGTATCTGATCGGGAGCAAGGTCGCAACTATATCGCTTGTTATAGACCTCGCGCACACGCTTGAAGAGCTTGTCGTTCATCACAATCGCATCCTCGTGGGCTGCTAGCACGGGCATCATACGCTCCTCGATGGCCTGCATCTCGGGGTTGGTATCGGCAGCACAGAGCATACCGAAGATATTACACACGCTCGAAAGCATCCCTCCCGCGCGGTCGAAAGCCGCAACCGTATTCTCGAATGTTGGCTCATCGTTATTCGACACTATCGTCTCAACCTGCTCCTTGTGCAGCGACATGGCACGCTCGAAGGCCGGCTCGTAGTGATACGGGCGCAGGCGATCGAATGGAGGTGTAGCAAACGGTGTATCCCACTCCTCGAAAAATGGATTTGGCAGAGGCTTCTCCGCCTTGTTGCACGCGTTGAAAGACAAGAGCGTCATAAGCAATGTTGCTGTTATTACGATTAAACGTCTCATATATGTGTATATTGTCCTCAAAATTTTGTATCTTTGCCGAATGCAAAGGTACAAATAAAAGCGGAGCTATGCAACTCTTTTACGCCGCGGATTTTTCCGCACCCGAATATATGCTCTCCGAGGAGGAGTCGCGCCACGCCGTCAAGGTGTTGCGCCTGACAGAGGGTGACACCCTACATATCACCGACGGTCGAGGCTCGCTCTACCGCTGTGCGGTGGCATCGGCGCACCCAAAGCACTGCCTCGTGCGCGTTGTCGAGCACTTCGAGGAGTTCGAGAAACTACCCTATCGCCTGACGATGGCCGTTGCGCCTACGAAGAATATCGACCGCTACGAGTGGTTCTTGGAGAAGGCCACCGAGATTGGCGTTGATACGGTCATTCCCATCATCGGCGAGCACAGCGAGCGCAAGGTCATCAAACGCGAGCGCGAGGAGAAGGTGATAACGGCCGCCGTGAAGCAGTCATTGAAGGCCTATCATCCTCGCCTGACCGACGTTACACCATTCGCAGAGGTGGTGCGCATGGAGTTCTCGGGCCGTAAGTTCATAGCCCACTGCGGCGAGACATTTCACGAGAAGAGCTACCTCGCCTCGACACTTCGTAAGGGCGAGGATGCATTGATTTTGATTGGCCCTGAGGGGGACTTCTCGCCCGAGGAGGTAGAGCTAGCCGTGGTCAACGGCTTCGAGGAGATAACCCTCGGCAAGCAGCGTTTCCGCACCGAGACGGCCGCCGTCGTGGCTGTCGATATGGTGTCGATTGTGAACTATTGACGTGCAACTATGTTACTCCAGCTCTTTACCACATTCTTCAAGATTGGCCTCTTCTGCTTCGGCGGAGGCTTTGCGATGATCCCGCTTATCGAGCGCGAGGTTATCGAGCGATGGCAATGGATCAACCGCAAGGATTTTTTAGATATGCTCGTGCTGGCGCAATCGACACCCGGACCAGTGGCAGTCAATACGGCGGTATTCGTGGGCTACAAGACAGCAGGCGTCGTGGGTGCCATTGCGGCAACACTCGGCACCGTGCTCCCCTCGTTTATCGTGATTTTGGTTGTTGCGATGTTCTTTGCCGAGGTTCGCGACAACCGCTATGTCGATGCCGCATTCCGCGCTATGCGTCCTGCGGTCGTAGCACTGATTATCGCACCACTCGTTGGGCTTGTGAGGGGCTCGAAGTGGTATATGATGGCCATATCGGCAGCTGTAGCACTATTGGTGTGGTACTGCGGACTCTCGCCCGTTTATCTTATCGCCGCAGGCGTTGTCGTAGGGCTGGCAATAGCCCTCTATAGCTACAGGAAGGGGGTGCAGCAATGATCTACTTGCAGATCTTCTTCTCGTACCTGAAAATCGGCTTCTTCGGCTTCGGTGGCGGCTATGCGATGTTGTCGCTAATCCAGAACGAAATTGTCGAGCAACGCGGATGGCTCACCGCCACACAATTTGCCGACATCGTCGCCATATCGCAGATAACTCCGGGCCCTATTGCCATCAACTCCGCAACCTACATCGGCTACACGGTTGCCGGCCTTGGCGGCTCCGTCGTAGCAACCTTCGCCGTCTGTCTGCCGTCGCTGACGCTTATGCTGCTCTTGACGCTCTTCTTCCTGCGCCATCGCGAGAACAGGGTTATACAGAGTGTCATGAAGGCCGTAACGCCTATCGTCGTGGGTATGATTGCCTCGGCAGCCCTCTTGCTGATGTTCCCTCGCTCGGGCGAAAACGAAAACTTCACCGACATCTGGTCGTGGCTTCTCTTCGCTGCCTGCCTCTACGGCTCCTACCGCAAGGTTAATCCTATACTGATGATACTCCTCTCGGCCGCCGCCGGAGTCGTGATATATGCGATTGCTCCGATGATACAATAACAAAGAGGCGCTCCGATGAACGCCTCTTTGTTATTCTATATCCGCCGTCCTACTTAAAGAGTGTATTGAGCAGATGCGCAAGCTGATAGCCCGCCTTGCGGAGCTGCTGCTCGGCCAGAGGCAGAGCCTTCGTCTGGAACTCCTCGTCTAGCTTGTCGCCCTTGTTGACCCACGCCAGCGTAGGTCGCACATCACGAGCAGCATCCTCAAACCAATCCTCAACCCAACCTTTGGTTACGCGCTTAATATCGCGCTTGCTCCACGAGTCGAGGTGCTCGGCATAACGCTTGTAGCCCCACTTCTTGTGATCGCGGGCGATAACCGACGTATCCCACACCTTGTGCAGCGTAGTCTCTTTGCCCATATACGACACTGCAAACTTACCGTCGTTGTTATTGTCGGTGTAGCGGACATGCGCCGGACAGTGGATGTCGCCCACCATGTGCACCAAGCACTTGATGGCGAACATAACGGTCGAGTCGGAGAGTTTCTCGCGCTCCTTGAACATCTCGGTGAACATCAGCGTCGCCGTCACGGCATCGCGGCCATTGCGTCCCTTGTTGCGAATCTCCTGCGACGTATTGCAGTCGGTATCGACAATCGAGGCGTGCCAACCGTTCGTTGCCTCGGCGTAGCCCTTATCTTCGAGATTACGCACCGTATCCATCCACACGGAGAACGATGCGAGCGGTGCGCCAAGTGTGTATTTCTCGATATTGGCCTTGGCCTTTGGCGTAAGGTTGCGCTCGGCAATCTCGGCGATGGTGCGGTGCCCAAGGCCGCCCCAAGCGAGGGCATCGAGCGAGAACAACACGGCAAAAAGTGCCGCCAAAATAGTGACTTTACGGTTCATCATCATACTACTTTTTCAAAGGTTGTATCTCCAAGAGCGACTTGTCGCAAATAAGCATCGGCGAGTCGTAGAACGGAACTTTATGGAACTTGAAGCTCTTGCCGCACTTGCGATACGGTATTTCGTAAACAACGCCATTCAGAATGTCGAGGCATACCGGATTCTTGCAGTTGAACTTCTCGATAGTAACCTCGGCATAGTAATCGTGGCAGTCGCAGTAGATAGGAGCATTTCCGGCCTGCCACAAAGCGAGCGATTGCAAGGCGGTCTCCTTATCCTCGAAGAGGTAGAACAACGGCTCGGAGGCCGAGTCATAGACCGGAGCCGACACCTCGATACCCGACTTCTCGCAAACCTTCTCGAGGTTATCGAACACCGATACGAAGTTGCGGACTGCGTGGTATGCCTTCTTTGTACGTCTTACCCTATTATCGGCGGTTGTCGCAACAATACCCTTGAGGTTCTTGATTTTTATCGCATCGCTGGCACCGTAGTTCATATCGGCCATAGCAAAGATGCTTGTGCGCACGCCGTTTCCGTGGTCGTTCATCATCTTGCGGAGATCCCACTTGGCCTGCGTCTGCTCGTTCCAATCGTACTCGGAGAGCGCACCGCCCATATGGCCTTGCGAAGGGGCGCCACACTCACCCTGCCAAATCTCGATATTGAGGTTATGGCGCTTGAGAACCTCGCGCAGTGTTACACCATCGTTGAAGTAGCTATGCTCGGGTATATAGCGGTAGCCGTGATAGGTTATCCAATCGATGAGATACTCCTCGTTATTGGCCTTCAATTTCTTTGCCAAGTCAGAAATAATAGCCTCACAGGTCTCTACACGGCGAGGGCTCGCCAAGCCGAATGCTGCGACCTTCGCATCTGGATCTACCGACTTGATGATGCGCGCCGACTCGATGGTCAGATCGACAATACCTCGTGGGTCTGCACCTCTCTTGCGTATCGGACCGTCCGGCTCATTCCAAATCTCCCACTGGTGCACCTTGCCCTTATATCGCTCGGCCGTGGCTCTTGCCCAACGCTTCCACGCCTCAATAGCCTCTTTCGAAGTTGGCCAACCGCCATTCAGAAATATCGTTCCTCCGCCCGGGTATATAGGGTTGCCATACGACAACTCCAACCAAGGCTCCAAGCCGCGCGACACGGCATCGTCGATAATCGAATCGAGCCACGCAAAGTCGTAAACGCCCTTCACCTTCTCGGTCTTTGCCCAACCGGCCTGCAAGCGTATGTAGCGAATTCCGAGCGGCTCCAAGTACTCCTTGTACTTGTGATAGTCGGCATAATCGCGGTCAAGTGTTCCGCAATCGACGGCGAGGTCGTTATGCACCTCCGAAAGGGTTTTCTGTCGAAGGGTGCCAATCTGCTTCGGAGCCTTCTCCGCGCAAGATACTAACGTGGCAACAGCCAACAAGCATACAAAAATTCTTTTCATATTTCTCTTTTTTAAGGTATTTATTTCGCCGTAACACAATAGTGCATACAAAATTAAACAATTTATTCGGGATTTCAAAGCATTTCGCTCAAACTTTTATCGCACGACCGTGAGATATTAACCGAAAAGTTTGTACCTTTGTATTATAATATAGGTAATCATACGAGCTATGCCAAAGACCATAACCCTCACCCTCTCCCCGCGCGAGGCGGCCGACGAGTGTATCTATCGGGCGCGTGCGGCCCGCGAGTTACGCATCAACGAAAGCGACATTGCCCTGTTGCGCATCGTCAAACGCTCGGTAGATGCACGACGGGGGGCCTTGAAGGTCAATCTGAGCCTCGAAGCCTATCTCGACTTCGAGCCGCAGCCCAAGCCTCTGCATTTCGACTACCCGTCGGTTGTCGGAGCACGCGAAGTGGTTGTCGTGGGTGCCGGCCCTGCGGGGCTCTACGCCGCACTGCGCCTTATCGAGCTGGGGTTGCGCCCCGTGATGTTCGAGCGCGGCAAGGAGGTTGTCGAGCGCGGCAAGGACATAGCACGCATACAGCGTAACCTCGGCATCAATCCCGATTCGAACTACGCTTTTGGCGAGGGTGGTGCGGGCACATTCTCCGATGGCAAGCTCTTCACGCGCAGCAAGAAGCGCGGCGACTACAACCGCGCCCTGCAACGCCTTGTCTATCACGGAGCATCGCCCGAGATTCTCTACGAGGCCCATCCGCACATCGGCTCCGACCGCCTGCCGCGCATCATCGCCGATATGCGCCGCCAGATTATCGAGTGCGGCGGCGAGATACACTTCGAGCGGCGTGTGACGGGATTCCGCACCAAGCAGGGGCGCATCTACGGAGTGGAGGTTGGCGACGATATTGTCGAGGCCGACATCGTTGTTGTAGCAACGGGCCACTCGGCACGCGACATCTACCGCACGCTCCACGCCTCGGGCATACGTCTCGAGGCCAAGCCCTACGCCATGGGCGTGCGCATCGAGCATCCGCAAAGACTCATCAACAACATACAATACCACCGCGACCGCGAGATGGAGTATCTACCGGCTGCCTCCTACTCGATTGTGCGTCAGGTGGGCGGGCGAGGCGTCTATTCGTTCTGCATGTGCCCCGGGGGCTTTATCGTGCCGGCGATGACCGATGCCGCCGAGTCGGTGGTCAATGGCATGTCGCCGAGCCGCCGCAACTCACCCTTTGCCAACTCGGGCTTCGTCACCGAAATCCGCGAAGAGGACTTCGCACACCTCGTACCCGAATATGGTGCCCTCGCTGGTCTGGAATTTCAGTCCCACCTGGAGCGTGCCGCACGACAAGCCTCGCCCGACCGTCAAGTAGCTCCGGCGCAGCGCGTTGCCGACTTCGTGGCGGGCCGCGCCTCCACATCACTCCCCGCCTCGTCCTATGTACCCGGACTGGTGGCTTCGCGCCTCGACGAGTGGCTGCCCGACTTTATGGGCACTCGCCTGCGCGAGGCCATACGCGAGGCCGACCGCAATATGCGCGGCTACCTGACCAACGAGGCCGTTGTCGTAGGCGTGGAGTCGCGTACCTCAACTCCCGTGCGCATACCGCGCGACCGCACGACGCTGATGCACCCCGAGGTCGAGGGGCTCTATCCGGCAGGCGAAGGTGCAGGCTATGCCGGCGGTATAATATCGGCTGCCCTCGATGGCGAGCGTATCGCCGAAGCAGTGGCCGAGAGTGTTAACAGAGAGTGTCGATAAAATTTTTGCAAAAAAAATCACTCATCTCTTTTTTATTCAAAAAAAACTATTACATTTGTAACCAGTTAATTTGTTTAACCTAATCAAAAAAATTTAAGTTTTATGAAGAGAATTTTACTCGTTTTGGTAGTGGTTCTGTGCGCAGCTAGCGTGTCGGCACAGAGCAAATTTGAGAGTACGGTAAAGGCTATCGCCGATCAGAAGTGGTCGGTCGGTTTGCGCGTAGGTAGCGGTTTGCAGGCAGATGCAGAGTGCTTCTATGGCGAGAAGACCTATGTAGAGGGCCGCTTCGGTATGGCTTGGCTTGGCGGTTTGGGCGCCGACTTTACTGCTCTCCACAACTGGAACTGCTGCAACTGGGATTGGACCCCTTCTGTAGGTAACTGGTTCCTCGATGCCGGTGTCGGTTTTAACATCGGTGGTGGTGCTAAAACTTGGGCTCGCGTTGTTTATAGTGGTGAGTACGATTTAGGCGAAGGTATTGTTGGTGGCACATATGGAACAACCATCTATGGTGGCGTAGCCGGCCAGGTTAAATTCGGTATCAAGTTCAACGAGGTGCCTATCCGTCTTGCAATCGATTGGACTCCTGTATTTGGCGTTTCCGGTGCTTATGCTACCGCAAAGGGCAAGAAGGAGATTAAAGCCGCTAATGATGAGTTGAAAGCGGCTAACATCGATGGCAGATTCAAGGTGAAGGATGCTCACTTCTATAGCATGGGCCTTGCCAATATCGCAATCTCGGCCACTTACTGCTTCTAAGCAATTCCGAGCAAGCAAAACAGATGGAGTGTCTAACGATAGTGTTTAGACACTCCATTTTTGTTGGAAGTTGACCACGCAGGCAGCCTCTGTTTGTCAGGAGCCCGCCTACTTATATTATGTTAGGCGATCGGCAGCAATAGCGATATAGCGGCGAGCATCATAGCCGCAACAATAAACACGAGGAGTGCCGCACCGAGGCAACCAAATGTACGCCCCAGACATCCGTACTTGGGCTCTGCACCTGCGGGCAGAGGGTCTGAGATAAGCACCACGATAAGCCCCACAAGCGGCGTAAAGAGCGCCGAGAGGATAAATGCCCAGCCGAAGCCGATATTTCGGCGACTGCCCACGAGCCCCACGAGCACATCGAAGAGCACCCCCGTCGCCAATCCAAAAATTGCAATTGTCCACATAATCATTCAATTTATATCGCAAATATAACAATTTTTCGCCCACACCACTACAATTACGACAAAGAATTTTGAATTTGGGCCACACTCTGCACGGCACGCAATGAGTTTTTTTGCTAATCAAAAATAAGTTTGTAAATTTGTGGGTGTAATTGATGATTACGAAGGTGTCTTTCCGGATCGGCCTCGCACCTTCTTTTCGCACAATTTAACCACACATTCGAGGCCGGTGAGCAACAAAAAAAACTTAACGTAATGAAGAAAATCTTTCTGGCCTTTGTCTTGGCAATATGCGCAGGCTCACTTGTCGCAGCACCCACGGAAAAAAAGATTAAGTTCTCGGAATATGCTTACTACGAGGGAATGGCGGAGAAGAAGAGCCCGCAAGGACGAGGCACGCTCCACCCATGCAGCCGCTGTGTCGTGACAGGTGTTTTTGACAATGGCAAGATTCGCGAAGGCAAAATCGTGTTCAACGACCACAAATTTGTTATTACCGGCGAATTTACATTTGCGGTATTGGACGGCGAGCAGTTCGTGATAATCATCAACAACGGAAAGATCAACAACAATCAACTTCCGAAAAACACACCTATCAAGTTCAATAACGACAACTACATCTTCGAATCCCACTACCCAGCACCTCCGAGACTGCCCAAGTCGTTCTACCAGCTGAGCAAGGAGTTTGCCGAGGAGACGGAGTATCAGAGAGAGACCGACGGACGCGCAAAGAGAATATACAACAATGAGCGCAGCTCTCGCAAACTGATTACAAAACCAACTTTTCTAAAGCTGCATTTTGCGAATGGCGTAACCGCCTTGTATAATGCCGCCGACAGAAAGTGCCGTTGGTCGCGCCCTAATGGCGATTTTGTAGATTTTGTATTCATCCCGGAGAGTAGCAACGAGTTCGAGATTTCGAACTACAAAATCACGGCCGGCAAATATGTCATCACTCCAGAGGCTGCCACCTACACCTTCGAAAATGGCAACAAATATACGGGAACCATCAATGAACCATCCCTGAATAACGAGACCGGAAAGATAGGCCTCGAGCAACTTGCCTATTTCAGAGGATTCGCTTGGAAGTGGAGCGATTTCAAGAACAAGGCACTCAATGGAGTTGTCGTATATCCCGACGGCCGAAGCGAGAAGGTCGTAAATGGCATTACGGAGTCGGAGACTGCACGAATTGAAGCCGAGCGCAAAGCTGCAGAGGAGGCCAAAAAGAGGGCTGAGGCTGCACGTATTGCCGCCGAGCAGGAGGCGAAGAGAAAGGCCGAGGCTGCACGCATTGCCGCCGAGCAGGAGGCGAAGAAAAAGGCCGAGGCTGCGCGCATTGCCGCCGAGCAAGAGGCGAAGAGAAAGGCCGAGGAGGAGGCACGCATTGCCGCCGAGCAAGAGGCGAAGAGAAAGACCGAGGAGGAGGCACGCATTGCCGCCGAGCAAGAGGCGAAGATAAGAGCCGAAGAGGAGGCACGCATTGCCGCTGAGCAAGAGGCAAAGAGAAGAGCCGAAGAGGAGGCACGCATTGCCGCCGAGCAAGAGGCAAAGAGAAGAGCCGAGGAGGAGGCACGCATTGCCGCCGAGCAAGAGGCGAAGAGAAGAGCCGAGGAGGAGGCACGCATTGCCGCCGAGCAAGAGGCGAAGAGAAGAGCCGAAGAGGAGGAGCGTAGAATTGCCGAGTATAAGGCCAAGAGAGAGGCCGAGAATGCCCGTATGGCGGCTGAATATGAGGCTCGAAGAAGAGCAGAAGCCAATACTCCTGGCGCACCTGACATAGCGAGCGTTGCCGCCCAAAAAGAGGCCCAAATGAGAGCCGAGATCAATCGTCTTGCCTCCGAAAGAGCAAATATTGCCGCCGAGCAAGAGGCCAAAAGAAGGGCAGAAGAGGCCCGTGTGGCCACCGAAGCGGCTCGCTCTGCAGCCGAAAAGATACACATGCGGATTATCGCAGCATTTGAATTTATAACGCTCAAAAAGCATCACACCGATATAGTAGAGGACAATCAGGTTGCGCGACTCTTCTATCACCCGACATACAACCCGTATTCGGATGATTTCAGAATGCTCCTCGGTTCCCGCATGGCGAATTTCTGTCCTTGCATCGGTTATGAGATTGTAAGCATAACCGGCAATCGTGTGATTTGTAACCTCAAGAAGAGGGACGAAAACGGGAGTATGTCAACATATCAGTTGGCCATCGAGCATAATAATGGCTTGTTGAACATAACTTCATTCGACATCACCAAGGCTCGCAGAATCCAATAGCAACATCTTGCGACTTATGGAATAATATATTTGCAACACTTGTCCGTTAGGAAATAAATTTATAGATTTGTAGTGTAATAATGAAAGTGTATTAGTTTTTACTCTCGATTCAAAACCATTATCGCGGCAATGCCAATCGGAGCAAACTAATCGGCCTCACACTTTTTTTTGATAATTGGCCACACATTTGGGGCTAGTGGGCGAACAAAAAAGTTTTTATATTATGTTTTACTCAAACTTATTTAAGGGCATTGCGTGCATGGCAATGGCGTTGATGCTAACCTCCTGCGCCAAGAGCGTCAAATCGGCCGAGACCAATTTTAAGCATGTTGCTATTCCGGAGCAGACCGTCGAGTTCAAGGCCAAAGCTGTTACCGCGGATGGAAGCCAAAAGGCAGCCTATCTAATCTCGGACATCGTGGTAAAAGCACACGACGATGTGAATCTTCGTTATCTCGGCCTCAAAGTTACGCTTGTTGATAAGATGGGCGTGGAGCTTATTTCGCTCGACTGCAACAACGGAGTTATAGAGAAGGGCGTGATGAAGCTCACAGAGTTCACCTCTGAGGTGAGCCTCACTAAGGACAAGAACGAACTCGAGGCGTTGGTTTCGCGAGCAAGCACATTGAGATTTACCGTAGAGGATTGAAGAGACTCTACCTCCGATATATCCTCGTATCCAAACCTGGAGGCCGCCGGCAAACAGATGCAGAAGGCCATTGACGTAATAGGAGATGCAACTCAAAACAGCATAAATGCTGCTGCTAAAATAGCAGAGGAGACTGTTACATCCCTGGTGGATGCCGTCAATTCCAACAGCCTGAAGTGGGAAGATTTGTTGGAGGAATACGAGGAGTCTGTCAATGAGTACCTTGCGTGTCTGAAGAAGGTGAACAGTGGCGATCTGTCGGCAGCGGCTGATTTGGCCGATATCCTGGATGATATTCAAGATCTCTCGAAAGAAATAAGCGAGATCTCTGCCAATATGACTGAATCGCAAGCGGCTCGTTATTCACAAATGATGCAGAAGCTGGCTAATGCAATGTCCAATATGTAAGTCAGTTAAATTAATAAAAATTGCCGAGCACAAAATAGATGCTCGGCAATTTTTATTTACAGCAGTTGCACTATCGGCACATTCTGTAATATGTTCCAAACGGCAACTCCTTGCCCGAGCGGTCGGTGAAATAGAGCTCGCCGGACTCCTCGTGCGACGGTGCGCCGAACATCTGACGCACCAAAGTTCGCGCAATGGTCGATGAGAGGCCCATCGAGTAGAGGTTCAGCACCAAGAATCCATCCTCGGCAAGCAGAGCGGCGCACGCCTCCAACATATCGGCTATATTCTGCTCCAGCACCCACTTCTCGCCATTCGCACCGCGACCGTATGCAGGCGGATCCAAAATTATGCCATCGTAGTGGTTGCCGCGGCGCACCTCGCGCTGCACGAATTTCAGTGCGTCCTCCACAATCCAACGCACACCATCCAGTCCGCTCGACACCATATTCTCGCGCGACCATGTCACCACCTGCTTCACCGAATCGACGTGCGTAACATCGGCACCCGATGCGGCGGCCGCGAGTGTCGCTCCGCCCGTGTAGGCAAACAGGTTCAGGACTTTGGGGCGCATACCATCGCGCTCTATCTTCGTGCGACAAGTGTCGTATATAAAATTCCAATTTGCCGCCTGCTCCGGAAAGATGCCTATGTGCTTGAATGCCGTGCATGCGAGGCGCATCGACAGGTGCATCGACTTGTAGTCGTAGCACACACTCCAGCGCTCCTTCATCTGCGGTTTGTTGCGCCACTCGCCACGCTCCTCACTGCGGTCTGTACGCAGAAACGAAGCGTCGGCCAAGCGCACCCACTCACGCTCGTCGAGCGACTTGCGCCACACGGCCTGCGGCTCGGGGCGGCGCAGCGTGTAGCGACCGAAACGCTCCAACTTCTCGCCCTCGCCCGAATCTATCAGTTCGTAATCCTTAAAATCTGGTGTCAAGTTCATATCTAATCATCTATCAGTCTCATTTGGCACGCCTTGCAGTCGAAGCAGAGGCGATATCGCTTCGCTCCGCGGACAAGAAACAAGTCGCCCTTCAAGCGAGGCTTCTCCTTTAAGCACTCGCCTATCTCGCGGCGCAGACAGTAGGAGGTCTGCATCACGCACTCGCCGGTGGTCGATGTACGGCAATCGAGGCCTAGCTCGATATGGCGCACACCATGGTCGCGGTAGAACTCTTCGGCAAGGCGGTTTGTGACATTATCCTGCGGTGCAAGCTCCTCAAACGGATATCGCGCATCGAGGCACTCGACAAACGGCACACTCCGCCCGTGGGCCTCCACCCTTCTCTCTTCGAGCCTTTGCAGCACCTCGCGGCGCAGTGCCCCAACAACGGACATAGGCACGAAACGAAGATTCTCGATTGCGACGCTGCGCACCTCGAACATCGTGTCGCCCGAACGTGCGAGCTGTCGGCGCAGTGCCTCCTCGCCCCTCGCTCGATCGCGCACCTCCTCGGTCACACACTCTACGATGGCGGTCGCCTCAACGCCTTCATCATCCACGGCCGAGAGGGTTATTCGGTCGGCCTCGAATTGCAACGTAAAGTCGGCAGAGATAGTGCGCCTTACGCGACTATGCTCGACCGCCGCAGTGAAGCGGCGATTGAAGTTGCGATATATCTCAACACCCCTCGCAACACCCTCATAACCATTTAGTTGCACCTCTCGGCCATTGACTCCCACCACATTTGTACCAACGAGCGAGCCAGCGGCCACAAAGCAGACCCCGTCGCCCGTCGCAAGGTCGTGGTCGCCATCGAGCACAACACCTCGACGCTCCACGCGAGCAACCACGCCTACCCTCTCGCCCATCGCCTTTGGTGTGTCGAACGAAGCAACACCGCGACATTTGCCGTCAAAGAAGTTCTCCGAAGCTCCGCGCGTGAAGGTGCGCATGGCATTCGGCTCGAACTCCACAGCACTACGCCCCACCGAGGCACGGCGCACATCGCTACGCCCGGCAATCTCACGGTCGAGAGCCCGGCGATAGAGAGTGACGATATTGCGAACATAGGCGCGGTCTTTGAGCCGCCCCTCAATCTTGAACGACACCACACCCGCATCTATCAGCTCGCCAAGCCGTGCCGAGAGATCGAGGTCGCGCACCGAAAGCAGGTGCTTACGCCTGATTATCGCCTCGCCCTGCCCGTTGCAGAGGTCATACTCCAATCGGCAAGGCTGACTGCAACAGCCCCGATTGCCACTACGCTCCGAGGTGGAGCGCGACAAGAAGCAGCGGCCACTATAACCCACACATATTGCGCCGTGAACAAAGGTCTCCAACTCGACTGAAGTGTAGCGACGGATAGCGCGTATATCCTCCAACGAGAGGTTGCGCTCCAGAACCACGCGCTCGAAGCCCACACGCTCGAAGAACTCTACCTTCTCGGGTGAGGTGCAAGAGGTTTGCGTCGAGGCGTGCAATGGCACGGGGAGTCCCATACGACAATAGGCCATATCCTGCACGATAAAGGCATCTGCACCCGCCTCGGCAAGCTTAATGGCCTGCTGCCGAGCCTCGTCGAGTTCCTCGTCGTAGAGAATAGTATTGAGCGTAACATAGACCTTCACGCCGTAACGATGGGCATAGCTCACCACGCGAGCAATATCCTCAACCGTATTTGTGGCAGCGTGGCGAGCGCCAAACTTACCCGCTCCGATATAGACAGCATCGGCTCCGCAGTCGATGGCATCGACCGCCGTAGCGTAGTCTTTTGCAGGCGCAAGAAGTTCCACATTTCTCATACTGCGCAAATATACGAAAAAGATAGGAGATATTACATATTTTTTACTACTTTTGCCCCCGAAAAGACTCAACTACAATGAAAAACGCATCTACAATCTTCGTGATTGCCCTCGCGGCAATCTCTTTAACGTGTGCCTGCACCTCACCAACCGAGGGGCTCGACGCTGCAACACCGGGCACCACGCAGCTCTCAATCGAGTGCGCACCGGCTACGCGCACTGCAATCGGCGGCACATCGGCAAACGGCTATATGCACCACTGGCAGACCGGCGAC
>JAFVRC010000039.1 GCA_017504485.1 Alistipes sp.
AGGTGGGCCACCTCAATATCGGTGCCGGCCGCGTCGTGTATCAGGACCTCGTGAAGATTAACCGAGCCTGCAAGAGCGGCTCGATTTTGGAGAACAAGGAGATTGTTGCAGCCTTCGAGTATGCCAAGGCAAATGGCGTGAATGTGCACTTTATGGGACTTCTGTCGGATGGTGGCGTGCATTCGTCGATTGAGCACCTCTTCAAGTTGTGCGATATCTCGAAGCACTACGGCATCGAGAACACCTTTGTGCACTGCTTTATGGATGGTCGTGATACCGACCCGAAGAGTGGCAAGGGCTTTGTTGAGGCTTTGGAGGCACATATGGCCCTCTCGACGGGTAAGATTGGCTCGATTATCGGTCGCTACTATGCGATGGATCGCGACAAGCGTTGGGAGCGTGTGAAGATTGCTTACGACTGTTTGGTCGAGGGTGTAGGCGAGAAGGCTACCGATATGGCTGCAGCGGTGCAGAAGTCGTATGACGAGGGTGTGACCGACGAGTTTATCAAGCCTATCGTAGCGGTCGATAGTGAGGGCAATGCTATCGGCACCATCAAGCCAAACGATATGGTCATATTCTTCAACTATCGCAACGACCGCGCACGCGAGATTACAGTGGCTCTCACGCAGCAGGATATGCCGGAGCAGGGTATGCACACGATGCCGCTCTACTACTGCTGTATGACACCGTATGATGCGTCGTTTGAGGGCCTGCATATTCTCTTCGATAAGGAGAACGTGCAGAATACCATTGGCGAGTACGTCTCGTCGCTCGGCCTGAAGCAGCTGCGTATTGCCGAGACCGAGAAGTATGCACACGTAACATTCTTCCTCAACGGAGGCCGCGAGGAGAAGTTCGAGAACGAGGATCGTATCTTGGTCGCTTCGCCAAAGGTCGCTACCTACGACTTGCAGCCGGAGATGAGTGCATACGAGGTTGCCGACAAGTTGGTTGGTGCGCTCGACGAGCAGAAGTACGACTTTATCTGCTTGAACTTCGCAAATGGCGATATGGTGGGCCATACGGGTATCTACGAGGCTATCGAAAAGGCAGTTAAGGCGGTGGATGAGTGTGTTGAGAAGGTTGTTACTTCGGCAAAGGCAAACGGCTACGAGGTTGTCATCATCGCTGACCACGGCAACGCCGATAATGCTATCAACGAGGATGGCACGCCAAATACGGCTCACTCCCTCAATCCGGTGCCTATCGTTGTGGTGTCGGAGCGCGTGGCGAAGGTCGAGAACGGTATTTTGGCCGATGTCGCTCCAACAGTGTTGTCGCTGATGGGTGTGCCGCAGCCAGCCGAGATGGACGGACACTCGCTCGTTGAATTGAAATAGTATATTGTATATTAGGTATAATCAAAAAAAAGAAGCTGATGGCTAAATGCCAATGGCTAATGGTTAGATAGTATGTTAAGCAGACAAGTTGCCGCCAAGTTGGCAGCCTACGAAACCCCATTCTACCTCTACGATGTGGAGCTTCTGCATCAGACGTTGGAGAGTTTGATGACTATGGCTTCGCGCTATGGCTACAAGGTGCACTACGCCATAAAGGCCAACTACGATGCACGTCTTCTGCAGATTATCCGCGAGCATGGCCTCGGTATCGACTGCGCAAGCGGCAACGAGGTACGCTGCGCCATCGAGGCGGGCTTTGACCCAAAGACTATCGTATATGCGGGTGTGGGAAAGCGTGATAAGGAGATTCGTTACGCCATCGAGCAGGGAATCTTCGCCATCAACTGTGAGTCTATCGAGGAACTCTACGTCGTGAACGATATCGCGGCCGAGATGGGTAAGGTGGTAAATGTGGCTCTGCGCGTGAATCCGGATATCGACCCAAAGACCAACCACTGTATCGACACGGGACAGGCCGACTCGAAGTTCGGCATATCCTATGAGGAGATTCTCGACCGTGTGGAGGATATCAAGGCGTTGAAGAGCCTCGATGTCGTGGGTATGCACATCCATATCGGCTCGCAAATTCGCGAGTTGCACGTCTTCGAGAATATGTGCAACAAGGTGAATTTGATAGTCAAAAACCTCACGGCTCTCGGCTTCGAGTTGGAGTTTGTGGATGTGGGTGGTGGTCTTGGCGTGAATTATGACATGCCTGAAAATGAGCCTATTCCGAATTTTGCGTCGGTCTTTGCAATTATCAAGCAGCACCTGCAGGTAGGCAAGCGTGAGGTGCATTTCGAGTTTGGCCGTGCGATTGTTGCCGAGTGTGGCGAGCTGATTACCAAGGTGCTCTTCAATAAGACTACGGCTACGGGCCGTCGCCTTGTTATCGTCGATGCCTCGATGACCGAGCTTATTCGTCCGGCACTCTACGGTTCGTACCACAATATCGAGAATATTACCTCCGAGAGCGAACAGCGACTCAAATACACTATCGTCGGTACAGCCTGCGAGAGTACGGATGTCTTTGACGAGAATGTGTCGCTTCCTCTCACCAAGCGTGGCGATTTGCTGACTCTCAAGACGGCGGGTGCCTACGGAATGTCGATGGCTTCGCACTACAATCAGCACGACCTTCCGGCGGCCATCTATTCCGACGAACTGTAAGAGGTCTTTTCTTGTAAGCAAAAGAGACTGTCACAATCTTTCGGGGTTGGACGGTCTTTTTTTTGTTGAGAGTTGCTATTCTCGGTTAATTTTCATACTTTTGTGAAGATAACCTAAAATACTGAATATATGAAGCGATTAATCTTGACAATGACGGCTCTTATGATGGCTGTCTATGCCGTTTCGGCCGTGGCGATTGTTCCGCAGCCGCAATCCGTGATTGAACATGGCCGCGCCTTCGTCGTGCGTCCTTCGACCGTTGTGGCGTGCGAGGCCGAGGAGCTTGCGCCGCTTGTAGGCTATGTGTGCGAGTATCTGGATCTCTATGGGGCGGTGAAGTGTACTCCGCGTAGTAACTATATAGCTCTGGCCCTCGATAAGAGCCTTGCCGAGGAGGAGTATAGCCTGGCCGTGTCGAGTGATGCGGTGATAATCGCAGCAGGAGGTTACGGCGGCGCATTCAATGGAGTGCAGACGCTATTGCAGTTGCTGCCAAGCAAGGTCTATACCAAGCAGATGAGGCTGCCGGCCGTGGTGCGGGGCTGCGATGTTAAGGATAAGCCAAAGTATGCCTATCGAGGTTTTATGCTCGACGTGGCGCGTACCTTTATGACCAAGGAGAATGTATTGCGATATATCGACTATATTTCGTACCACAAAATCAACAAGTTACATTGGCATTTGACCGACAATCAGGGTTGGCGCATAGAGATTAAGTCGCATCCCGACTTGGCGAAGGTTGCCGGCTTCCGTGGTGGCGACTCACCGCTACGAGCAGCTCTCGGTAAGTGGGAGGAGAAGTATGGTGGCTATTATACGCAGGAAGATATCCGCGAGGTGGTTGAATACGCTGCCGTGCGTAACGTGGAGATTATCCCCGAGATAGACTTACCGGGCCATAGCGAGGCCCTCTTGCGCATCTACCCCGAGATGTTATGCAACTTTGCCAACAAGGATTTGGCCGTGAATGGCAACTACGATGCCCGTAATGCCATCTGTGCAACAAAAGAGGGCAACTACAAGATTCTCGAAGAGATTTTGGCCGAGATTTGCACCCTCTTCCCATCCCACCACCTTCATATCGGTGGCGACGAGGTGAGATTAACGCAATGGTTGCAGTGCCCCGACTGCTCGGCGTGGTTGAAGAGGCACGGCTACACCGATGGCTATAAGTTGGAGGATATGTTTATTAATCGCATTCAGGCCATCCTTGCCAAGTACGGCAAGAGCCCTTCGGTATGGAATGAGGCCGCATTTGGCGGAGGCTTGTCGAAAGAGGCTTTGGTCTATGGTTGGAAGAGTGCAGATGTGTGTAAGCAGGTTATGCAGAAGGGCTATCGCACGATCTTTATGCCGCAAGAGTTCTTCTACCTGGATATGCGCCAGAGCCGTCACGAGGAGGGCCGTCTGAATCGCCGCGGCGCATTTGATTTGCGCAAGACCTATTCGTTTGACTTTGCAGAGCAGGGCTTTACGGTGGAGAATACTAATCTTGTAGAGGGTTTTGAGGCTCCATTCTGGAGCGAAATATTCCTCCATAATGGCGGAGATAAGTCGATAGACTATATTGAGTATATGACCTTCCCTCGTCTGTGTGCTGTGGCCGAGCAGGGTTGGGGTAAGAATGGCGGTGGTGAGTGGGAAGAATTCCATCATAGACTCTATACGCGCCACTACGACCGTATGTGCGATATGGGATTGAATTTCCGCATCACGCCTCCAGAAGTGAAATATGAGGAGGGTATGTTATCTGTTGAGAAGATTGACAATAGCACAATCTACTATCGTGATGACAGCAACGGCAAAGTGTGCAAATATAAGAGTGCTATCTCGACCTCCAAGCCGGCCAAGTATCTCTTTTGGGCCGAGTATCGAGGTGCGAAGTCGCCTGAGGTGGCTCATGCTTCGCGTTATGAGACTCTTAAACCAAAGGTTAAATTAACTTCGTCTATGCCCGAAAACCCGGACTATCCTTTCTCGAATGTCGGGTTGTACGACGTTAATAAAATGCGCACGAGTCGCACTTGCCGAAAGGGTGATTGGATTCTCTTTGAGTTCGAGGAGCCGGTGGAGTGTCGCGAGATAGAGTTTTGGGCAGGCGCTTATGGAGTCTATGCGCGAATGATACCAAAGGGCCATCTCGAATTGAGTGAGGACGGAGTCAATTTCGAGCGTGTTGCCGAATTGGATAATAGTTGCGTAAGGGTTATCAATCCTCGACCAATTAAGGCTGCGCGAATTGTAGCGGATGCAACATATATAGGTGGCTACGAGATAAGATTTAGTTCGCCCATCATCTACCCGAAGTGGTAAGGGCTTCGAAATTGGCGCGTGAGGCGTGCATAAGATCGGCGGTTGAAGTGCCGCGCAGTTTGGCGACGAGAGCATATATTTCGGTTATCGGAGTGTGGCTCTCGTCGCTCTCGACAAATAGGCGAGAGAGTGGGGTAGCGCGTAGTGCCTCGATGCTCTTCGGGGAGCGTGTCGTGCGTTCTCCAAAGGATAGGTAATATCCTTGTGCCACAGCGCGTTGTGCTTGTGCAACGGAGCCTATAAATCCGTGAAAGATAACGCTTGGTAGTCGATAGTCGCGCAGTATGCGCATCACCTCTTCGAAGGCGCGAACAGAGTGTAGCACAACGGGCTTGTGCAGTCGCTCGGCAAGGGCGAGTTGTGCTCTGAACACCCCCTCCTGCTTCGCTCGCGGAACGTTGCACGCAAAGTCCAAACCTATCTCGCCAATTGCCTCGGCTTCTGCAGCTTCGGCTTCGATGGTGGCGATGTCGCTGTCGGCAGCATGCCACGGATGGATGCCTATTGTGCGCAGTGTGCGCACACCATTTTGCGCGTTATGTGTGTGAATATCGATAATCATTGGCGTAAAGGTAGTGAAAAATCACAATAATTGTGAAAATAATAACAGAAAAAGGAAATAATCTCACGAAAAAATCGTATCTTCGCGGGCGAAATAGAGAACTATTTCGAAAAGCATAAAAACAAAAGAAACAAATATTCATCCAATCGTTTAATTATCAATCAAAAAATCTATGTCAAAAACTATCAAGTTGAGCAAAGGTTTGGAGATCCGCTTGCAGGGTGAGGCTGCTCGCGAGCTGACGGACGCACCGTTGGCTTCGGAGTATGCCGTTTCGCCGCTCGATGTCGAGGGAGTGACTCCGAAGATGCTGGTCAAGGTTGGCGACACGGTAGAGGCGGGTTCGGCTCTGTTCTTCGACAAGAACAATCCGAAGGTGGTCTTCACATCGCCTGTCAGCGGTACTGTTGCTGCTGTCAATCGCGGTGAGAAGCGTCGCATTCTCTCGGTAGTCGTTGCGGCAGACAAGAGTATCTCGTACAAGGAGTTTGCGCGCCTCGATGTGGCGACAGCATCGCGCGAGCAGATTGTCGATCTGTTGCTCGAATCCGGTTTGTGGACACTGCTTGTGCAGCGTCCTTATGGCATCATTGCCAATCCGGCCGACGAGCCAAAGGCGGTATTCGTATCGGCATTTGACAGCGCACCGCTGGCTCCCGATTACGACTTCGTTTTGGCTAACAAGCAGAACGAACTCCAGAAGGGTTTCGAGGTGCTGGGTCGTCTGACTTCGGGTAAAGTACACCTCTCGTACAGCATCGAGCAGGCCGTTCCGCAGGTGAAGGGTGTAGAGCTCCATGCCTTCAAGGGCAAGCATCCGGCAGGCAATGTCGGCGTGCAGATTCATCATATCGACCCTATTAACAAGGGCGAGAAGGTGTGGACCGTAAATATTCAGGATGTGGCAATCATCGGTCGCCTATTCCTTACGGGCAAGGTCGATATGTCGCGCGTGGTAGCCGTAGCGGGTGCTTGCGTGGCAAAGCCAAGCTACCGCCGTATCGTGGCAGGTGCTCCGGCAGCGTCGCTCTATGAGGCTACGCAGCAGAACGTGCGCGTAATCTCGGGCGGTGTGCTTACGGGTCGCAATATTGGCGTCGAGGGCTTCATTGGCTACAACGCCAATGCGCTGACCGTGATTCCGGAGGGCAATAACTACGAGCTGCTCGGTTGGGCAATGCCTCGTTTCAAGAAGTTCTCCGTGTCGCGTGCATACTTTTCGTGGCTCTTCCCTTGCCGCAAGTACAACCTCGATACGAACCTCAATGGCGAGGAGCGTGCATTCGTGGTTACGGGCCTCTATGAGAAGTATCTGCCTATGGACATCTATCCGATGCATCTGTTGAAGGCTATCTTGGCCGGCGACATCGACAAGATGGAGAATCTGGGTATCTATGAGGTTGTCGAGGAGGATTTCGCTCTCTGCGAGTTCGTCGATCCGTCGAAGACCGAGATGCAGCAGATTATCCGCAACGGTATCAACTTAATGATTAAGGAGGGCGAGTAATGGGACTTCGTAATATTGTAGATAAACTCAAACCGACTTTCTCGAAGGGTGGAAAGTTGGCATTCCTCGAATCGACATTCGACGGATTCGAAACATTCCTCTTCGTTCCGAACAAGACGACGCAGCACGGCGCACATGTCCGCGACTGTATCGATATGAAGCGCACGATGATTGTCGTAGTGTTGGCCTTGCTGCCTGCGATGCTCTTTGGCTGCTACAACACCGGCTTGCAGGTGGGCTTGGAGGGTTGGACAGCTCTCTTCTACGGCCTTGTACGCTTCCTGCCTATGTTGGCCGTGACCTACATTGTGGGACTTGGTATCGAGTTCACGGCTGCGCAGCTGCGCGGTCACGCTATCAATGAGGGTTTCCTCGTTTCGGGCTTCATTATTCCGCTCATTATGCCTGTCAGCACTCCTCTCTGGATGGTGGCCCTCGGTACCGCCTTCGCCGTAATCTTCGGCAAAGAGGTGTTCGGCGGTACAGGTATGAACGTCTTTAACCCAGCAGCCTTGGCGCGTGCATTCGTATTCTTCGCCTACACTCCGCAGATGTCGGGTGAGACCGTATGGTTCTCCGATTGGAAGATGATGGGTGCAACAGATGCCACGACAGGTGCTACTGCCTTGGAGCAGCTCGCTACGAAGGGCAATATGCAGTGGTCGGATCTCGACGCCTTCCTCGGCTTCATTCCGGGCTCGTTTGGCGAGACCTCGACGCTAGCAATCCTTATCGGTGCTGCTATCCTGCTCCTGACGGGTATCGCTTCGTGGAAGACTATGGTGTCGGTGTTCGTTGGTGGTGCCTCCGCGGCATACCTCTTCTCGGCATTCGGCGCATTCGACTATCCGGCATACTACCACCTCTTGGTCGGCGGTTTTGCTTTTGGTGCCGTGTTTATGGCTACCGACCCTGTGACTTCGGCACAGACCTCGACGGGTAAGTATATTGTAGGCTTTATGACGGGTGCGCTTGCTATTCTGATTCGTTGTTTCAACCCTGCATATCCGGAGGGTATGATGCTTTCGATTCTCTTTATGAATGCGTTGGCTCCGCTGGTAGATTACTTCGTTGTGGAGGCTAATATCCGTCGTCGCAAGAATCGTGTAAAAACCGTTAAATAAGGAGGACGAGCTATGAAATTCAATACAAATAGTAATGTGTATATCATCATCTACTCGGTAGTGATGGTAGTTATCGTGGCGGTGCTTCTTTCGTTGGCAGCTCTTGGCTTGAAGGAGCGTCAGAATGAGAATATCCTCAATGAGAAGAAGACGCAGATTGTCAAGGCTCTCGGTTACGATGCTGCAACCGTTCAGTATAAGGATGTTGTGGCAGAGGCCGCTTTGCTTGATGCAGAGGGCGCCACAGTGAACAATGACGTTGCAAAGGTGTTCGAGGCGTTGCAGGATGTGAAGGGTTCGCGCGAGGCGGGCTTGTTCCCAATCTTCAAGGCTACGGATGGCAGTGTTGTAGTGCCCTTGTATGGTGCAGGTCTTTGGGGTCCAATTTGGGGCTATATTGCCTTGGCTTCCGATATGAATACCGTTAAGGGTATCGTGCTCGACCACTCGGGCGAGACTCCGGGCCTCGGTGCTGAGATTACCACGGCAAAGCATCAGGCTATGTATGTTGGCAAGACCGTATTCGATGGTGAGGATCTCGTGGGTATTACCTTGAAGAAGGGTGGTGCTGCCGAGGGTGCTATGCACGAGGTTGATGCCATCACCGGTGGTACAAAGACTTCGGACGGTGTGTCGGCTATGATTAAGGATTGCTTGGTGTCGTACAAGCCGTACTTTGCGGCTGTGAAGGCGACTGCCGAGCAGCAGGTGTCTAACGAGTTAAACACAGAGAACAATGGCAAGTAAGAGTTTGAAAAATTTGACAGCTCCGCTCAGCGGAAATAACCCTGTCATCGTTCAGATACTCGGTATCTGTTCGGCTTTGGCTGTTACCGTGCAACTTAAACCTGCCGTTGTGATGGGTTTGTCGGTTATGGTCGTTACAGCGTTTGCCAACTTGGTGATGTCGATGTTGCGCAAGGGTGTACCTTCGCGTATCCGTATCATCGTGCAGTTGGTTGTAATCGCTTCGTTGGTTATCTTGGTGGACCAGGTATTGAAGGCATTTGTTTACGATGTATCGAAGCAGTTGTCGGTATATGTCGGTCTGATTATTACAAACTGTATCGTGATGGGCCGCGTTGAGGCCTTTGCCTTGCAGAACAATCCGTGGGATTCGTTCCTCGATGGTCTGGGCAATGGTGCCGGCTATGGCTTGATTCTCGTAATCGTGGCCTTCTTCCGCGAGTTGCTCGGTTCGGGTTCGTTGTTTGGCTATCCAATCTTCGAGAAGCTCGGCCTTTACGAGCTTGGCTATGCTAACTGCGGTTTGATGTTGTTCCCTCCGATGGCGCTTATCATCGTGGGTTGCATCATCTGGGCACACCGCTCGTTCAATAAGGATTTACAGGAAAAATAGGAGGATAGATTATGGAAACATTGAATTTATTTATTCGCTCGATTTTTATCGATAACATGGTCTTCGCATTCTTCTTCGGAATGTGCTCCTACATCGCTGTATCGAAGAGTGTAAAGACGGCTCTCGGTCTTGGTCTTGCCGTAACCTTCGTGCAGACAATGACCGTGCCTTTGAACTACCTCTTGAATGAGTATGTTTTGGCTCCTAATGCATTGGTTGAGGGTGTAGATTTGTCGTTCCTCTCGTTCATCATCTTTATCGCCGTTATCGCTGCATTCGTGCAGTTGGTCGAGATGATTGTCGAGAAGTTCTCGCCTTCGCTCTACAACCAGCTCGGTATCTTCCTGCCGCTTATCGCTGTGAACTGCGCCATCATGGGTGGCTCGCTCTTTATGCAGCAGATGGTAGGTGCCGGTGAGATTCGCAATGTCGGCGAGTCGGTGGTTTATGGCCTCGGTTCGGGCCTCGGTTGGTGGTTGGCTATCGTGATGATGGCTGCTATCCGCGAGCGCCTTACCTATGCTCATATCCCTGCCGCATTGAAAGGCCCGGGTATTGCATTTATTATCACAGGCCTTATGGGTATCGCATTTATGATATTCTCGGGTATTCAGTTGTAAACCTTTAATAAGAGTAAAGAAATGACACAAGTAATTTTAGTTGCAATTGCAGCCTTTCTTGGAGTGACACTCCTCTTGGTGGCACTGTTGCTCTTTGCAAAGGCTAAACTGACTTCGTCGGGCAACGTCACCATCGATATTAACAACGGCAAGAAGGTCGTTGAGGTAGAGGCCGGTGGCAACCTCCTCTCGACACTCGCTACGGCAGACATATTCCTCCCATCGGCTTGCGGTGGTAAGGGCGCCTGCGGACAGTGCAAGTGCCAGGTGTTGGAGGGCGGCGGCGAGGTGCTCCCTACCGAGACCGGCTTCTTCAACCGTAAACAGATTCGCGAGAATTGGCGTCTGGGTTGCCAGGTGAAGGTTAAGGAGAATATGAAAATCGCCGTTCCTGATTCGGTGCTCAGCATCAAGAAGTGGGAGTGCGAGGTGGTGTCGAACCACAATGTTGCTACCTTCATCAAGGAGTTTATCGTTAAGCTTCCGGAGGGCGAGCATCTCAACTTCCGCTCGGGTGGTTACATTCAGATTGATGTGCCTGCAATCACGGTCGATTATAAGGATATCGACGTCGATCCGCAGTACGAGGAGGATTGGGTTAAGTTTGGTCTTCGCGATCTGAAGATGGTCAATCCGGAGCCGCAGGTGCGTGCCTATTCGTGCGCAACGTACCCTGCCGAGGGCGATATCATCCGCCTCAATGTCCGTATCGCAACCCCTCCATTTGGCCCTGACCGCAAGATGTTGCCTGTGAATCCGGGTGTCTGCTCGTCGTATATCTACTCGCTCAAGCCGGGTGACAAGATTACGATGTCGGGTCCTTACGGAGAGTTCTTCCTGCCGGACAACCTGCCGGATACGCAGGAGCTTATCTTCATCGGTGGTGGAGCGGGTATGGCCCCTATGCGTAGCCATATTATGCACCTCTTCAAGACCGAAAAGACCAAGCGCCCTGTAACCTTCTGGTATGGTGCCCGCTCGCTCAAGGAGGCCTTCTATCTCGAGGATTATGCAGAAATCGAGCGCGAGTTCCCTAACTTCAAGTTCAACCTTGCACTTGACCGTCAGGATCCGGAGGCCGATGCCGCAGGTGTTGACTACAAGGTGGGCTTCGTGCACAACGTGCTCTTCGAGAACTATCTCAAAAATCACGAGGATCCGGAGGGATGCATCTACCTTATGTGTGGTCCTCCGATGATGGTCGGCGCGGTAGAGAAGCTTCTCGATTCGCTCGGTGTGCCACCGGAGAATATCCTCTACGATAACTTCGGTGCATAGAAGGTCGGTTTTAAGCCGCAACTATTGCGTTACGCTCAATCCCCAAGACAGGAAGTGCTCTCCGGTCTTGGGGATTCTTTCGAGTCTTATGCTTGTTTGTCTGCTTGAAATCAATTTTTGCTCCTCTGTTCTGAGTGTGCGCCGCGGAGCAACTTGTGATATCGTTACCCCACAATGCAAGAGGGTGCTCGACCG
>JAFVRC010000040.1 GCA_017504485.1 Alistipes sp.
AGGCAGAGGTGGGTTTCGTTGTCGCCAAGCTCATATGAGCCCTCCTTGTCGCGAAGCCAGGTGAGTTCGAGCTTGAAGGCGCCAGTGTCGTCGGAGAGGAATACGAGGATGAAGGAGCCGTCGGAGGCCTCCTTGCGGCTGATTGGATGAAGGCCGAGGGCCTTGTTGTAGAACTCAATACTGCGGTCGAGATTGGTGACGTTGATATTGAGATGGTCGAAAGTGCTTTTTATCTCCATAACAATCAAAATATTTTCTGCGAAAGTAACAAAAATTTTCGGGAGTTGGAGCCTCAATGAAATTTTATTGTTAATTTCTATGAAATTATACTCGATTTAGAGGATAATTTTATATTTTTGTGGGACTGAATCCGTTTTTAACGATAGAATCAAAAAATAATATAGAGTTATGGGAAGAGCATTTGAGTATCGCAAGGCGAGAAAAATGAAGCGCTGGGGACATATGGCGCGAGTATTTACGAAGATTGGCAAGGAGATTGAGATTGCGGTAAAGGCCGGTGGTGCAGACCCATCGGGCAACACGCGCCTGCGTATCCTTATCCAGAATGCCAAGGCAGAGAATATGCCAAAGGAGAATATCGAGCGTGCCATCAAGCGTGCAACCGACAAGGATGCAGCGGACTACAAGGAGGTGGTTTACGAGGGATATGGTCCTAACGGCATCGCCTTCCTCGTGGAGACCGCGACCGACAATACGAACCGCACGGTGGCCAATGTGCGTATGTACTTCAACAAGTGCGGCGGCACGCTTGGAAACTCTGGCTCGGTAGGCTTTATGTTCGAGCACAAGTGCGTGTTCAAGTTCAAGGCCGAGGGTGCCGATCCCGAGGAGTTGGAGCTCGATATGATCGACCTCGGCGTGGATGAGTTCTACGCAGAGGAGGACGGCATCAGCGTGTATGCCCCTTATGAGGCTTTCGGCTCTATCCAGAAGTGGCTCGACGACCGCGGCTACGAGATTGTATCGGGCGAGTCGGTGCGCATACCTACCGATACGAAGGAGCTCGATGCCGAGGGCCGCGAGGCTGTCGAGAAGCTTGTCGAGAAGTTGGAGGAGGACGATGATGTGGTAAACGTATATCACACGATGGCCGAGGCCGACGAGGAGTAATACAATGTTCAGCAACCACTGCCACCTCGATTTATAACTACAATAACCATGAACAGCAAGTATTCTCTACCAAAGGATGGCGGCCTGATTGCAGGTGCAGCCCCTGACGATTTGATTTTGCGCTACGAGCGATTGACTACCCGTGTTTACGAGAGTGAATATGCAGGTGTTCAGTATGTGGCTGATGCCATTGTCAAGGCAATCGCCAACCACAACTCCGCAACTTCGCCATTTGTCCTCGGACTGACAACGGGCCGCACGCCTCTCGGTCTCTACCGCGAGCTTGTACGACGCTATCAGCATGGCGAGGTAAGTTTTGCCAATGTCGCCGTATGCAGTCTCGATGAGTTCTACCCTATCGACCCTGCCGAGCACCAGAGTCGCAACTATCGTATCCACGAGGAGTTTCTGAATCATATCGACATACGCCCCGAGAATGTGGATATGCCGAATGGATTGGTGGCCAAGGAGGATATATCGACCTACTGCAGCTCATATCCAAAACATAAGAATATCGACCTTATGATTATGGGTGTGGGCGAGGATGGCCAGTTGGGCTTCAACGAGCCGGGCTCGCTCATCAAGACACAGACTCGTCTGGTGCAGCTCTCCTACAACACGCGCAAGAAGCAGGCCGACCGCTTCAATGGCCTTGGGAATACGCCGAAGATGGCCATCACGATGGGCATCAGCACGATTATGGCTTCGCAGCGCATTATCCTCATGGCATGGGGCGAGGGCAAGGCCGAGATTGTTCGTCGCGTAGTAGAGGGCAATATTGACGCCAACGTACCGGCCTCATACTTGCAGGAGCATCCGGCCATCGAGGTTATCGTCGATGAGGGCGCCGCCTCGGAACTTACGCGCCAGCGCACGCCGTGGCTTGTAGGTTCGTGCGAGTGGACCCCGAAGTTCACGCGCAAGGCCGTAGTTTGGCTCTGCGAGAAGGTCAAGAAGCCTATCTTGAAGCTTACCTATAAGGACTACCTCGAAAATTCGCTCGGCGAGTTGCTGGAGCAGGGCCGCACATACGATCGTATAAACATCGACGTATTCAACGATTTGCAACATACAATCACCGGCTGGCCTGGTGGCAAGCCCGATGCCGAGGATTCGACACGCCCTGTCAAGTCGCTGCCGTTCCCGAAGCGCGTGGTGGTATTCTCGCCGCATCCCGATGATGACGTTATCTCGATGGGCGGCACCTTTATCCGCCTCGTGCAGCAGGGGCACGACGTACACGTCGCCTACGAGACCTCGGGCAACGTAGCCGTGCACGACGATGTGGTGTTGCAACACCTCGACCTCGACCACGAGCTCGGCTATGCCGATCGCTTCGAGGAGATTGCCGAGATTGTCCGCAGCAAGCATCCGGGCGAGCCCGAGCCGCGCGTTCTGCTCGACTTGAAGGGTGCGATACGTCGCTCGGAGGCACGCGCCGCAGTGCGCTCTTTCGGTCTCAACCCCGATACCAATGCCCATTTCCTCAACCTGCCGTTCTATGAGACGGGAGGCATCAGCAAGGGGCAGGTCACCGAGGCCGATGTGAATATTGTAGTCGAGTTGTTGCGCGACGTGAAGCCTCACCAGATATATGCCGCTGGCGACCTCTCTGACCCTCACGGCACACACCGCACCTGCATCGAGGTTATTCTCGCGGCATTGGAGGTTGTGCGCGACGACGAGTGGCTCAAGGAGTGTCATCTGTGGCTCTATCGCGGAGCGTGGATGGAGTGGGATCTCGGCTCGGTGGATATGGCAGTGCCACTCTCGCCTGACGAGCTTATCATGAAGCGTCACGCCATCTACCGCCACCTCTCGCAGAAGGATATCGTACCATTCCCGGGCGATGACCCTCGCGAGTTCTGGCAGCGTGCCGAGGAGCGCACACAGAGCACAGCCAAGCACTACGACGAGTTGGGTATGGCCGAATATCAGGCTATCGAGGTTTTCATCAAGATGTTCTAATCCAATGCAAAAATAAACACCTAAAAAACAGAATAGACTATGAGACTTATCATTCAGGAGAATCAGCAGGATGCCGGCCGTTGGGCTGCCGAGTACATCGTCAATCGTATCAACGAGAAGGAGGCTGCCGGAGGCCGCTTCGTCCTCGGACTCCCTACGGGCTCAACGCCACTGACCACTTATGCCCACCTTATCGAGCTATACAAGCAGGGCAAGGTGTCGTTCAAGAACGTCGTTACGTTCAACATGGACGAGTATGTAGGCCTTCCAGAGGAGCACCCGGAGAGCTACCACTCGTTTATGCACAACACCTTCTTCAAGCACGTCGATATCAACCCTGCGAATGTCAACATCCTCAACGGCAACGCTCCGGACCTGGCAAAGGAGTGCGAGGAGTACGAAGCAAAGATTGTTGCCGCAGGCGGCATCGACCTCTTCCTTGGCGGCATCGGCGAGGACGGACACTTGGCCTTCAACGAGCCTTTCTCGTCGCTCAACTCGCGCACGCGCGTCAAAACCTTGACCTACGACACGCTGTTGGTCAATTCGCGCTTCTTCGACAACGACGTGAATAAGGTGCCAAAGCAGGCTATGTCGGTGGGCGTGGCTACGGTACTCGCGGCCAAGGAGGTTATCATCCTCGCTTTCGGCCACAAGAAGGCTATGGCTCTGCACCACTGCATCGAGGGTGCCTACTCGCACGTCTATACCGCTTCGGCTATCCAGACACACCAGCACGGCATCGTTGTCTGCGACGAGCCTGCAACCGTGGAGTTGAAGGTCGGCACCTACCGCTACTTCAAGGATATCGAGAAGGATAACCTCTAATATCTATCACCTCACAATCAAGGGGCTGCCCAACAAGCAATGTTGCGACAGCCCCTTGCATTTGGGGATGCAAAGTCCCAAAAATAATTTTGCGTTTTGCGTTTTTAATTTTAACTTTGTACACAAAGTACAAACATCTAAAACCAACTATATGGACAGATTAGAATTTATCAAACGCCTGGGTACGCTCGTTGCCGGAGCTTCTCTCATAGGCATTGATGCCAAGGCGATGGGCATAGGAGGCGAGGAGCCTATTCCCGATATTGCAGCAGCAGACAAGATTAACACGCAGATAAAGCCTCTGGATGCCAAACTCGACAAGCCGGTCACAGTGTTGGTTATAGGTGCAGGTAGCCGCGGTTCGACCTACGCTCGTTATGCGGAGAAGTTCCCCGGCTCGATGAAGGTTGTGGGCGTATCGGACTTGATGCCCAACCGCCGTACCCGCATGGCCAAGAAACACAATATCCCGAAGGAGCGACAGTTTGGCCACTACAACGAGGCTCTGGCACAACCAAAGATGGCCGATGCCGTGGTTATCGCCACGCCGGACGATCGCCACTTCGAGCCTTGTATGAAGGCTTTGGCGTTGGGCTACGATGTGTTGCTCGAGAAGCCCGTAGCACCTACCGAGAAGGAGTGCCGTGCGATATTGAAGCAGGCCCATAAGTACAACCGCATCGTCGCCGTTTGCCATGTATTGCGCTATGCGCCATACTTCGTAGCCTTGAAGGACGTAATCGACTCGGGAGCCATTGGCGACCTTGTAAGCATACAGCACATGGAGCCTATCGAGCACAAGCACATGGCCCACTCGTATGTGCGCGGTAACTGGCCACTGGCCGACAAGACTACGCCTATCATCCTCGCCAAGTCGTGCCACGACCTCGACATCATACGTTGGATGATCAACAAGCCGTGCGAGGTTATTGCCGCCGAGGGTTCATTGCACCTCTTCCGCCCGGAGAATGCACCGGCAGGTGCTCCGGAGCGTTGTACCGACGGCTGTCCACACGAGCCAGAGTGCCCATATTCTGCTATCCATATCTACGAGAAGAAGATGCGCCACCTGCACGTCTTCGACCTGCCACGCAAGGATCCGGCTCTTATCCGCGAGAAGCTAAAGACGACCAACTATGGTCGTTGCGTCTTCCGTTGCGAGAACGACCAATGTGACCACTATGTGGCCATCATGCGCTTCCAGGACGGCATCACGGCAAGCTTCACGATGGATGCCTTCACGCCGTGGGGCGGTCGCCGCACGCGCATCATGGGTACGAAGGGCTTTATCGAGGGTGATATGAAGAGCTTTACGTTCTACGACTTCCGCTCGGGACACAAGAGCGTATGGAATCAAAAGGTGGCCGAGATTGCCGAGTACAAGGGCTCTGGCCACGGTGGTGGCGACCACGCTCTCGTGCGCGACTTCCTACGTGCCGTCTCGGCTCAAGACGAGAAACTGCTCTCTAGCACGATTGATGTATCTATCGAGAGCCACGTCATGGGCTTCATGGCCGAGAAGAGCCGTAAGTCGATGAAGAAGGTTAAGATTTAAGATTTAAACCGCACATTTTCGAGTATGAAAAATATCAAATTCAGGTTGATAGTGATGAACTTCCTGCAATATGCAGTGTGGGGCTCCTATCTTACCTCTATGGGCACCTACCTATTTAATATAGGGTTGCAGGAGCGTATCGGAATATTCTACGCCGTGCAGGGTATCGTTTCGCTCTTTATGCCGGCTCTGGTGGGTATCATTGCCGACCGTTGGATTCAGGCGCAACGTATGCTCGGCATCTGCCATACGCTCGCCGCGCTATTTGCCGGTCTGACGGCCTTGTATGGTGCAGGTGTAATGGGTGCTGTGGAGTTCGCTCCGCTATTCTCGCTCTACACGATGAGCGTGGCGTTCTATATGCCGACCATTGCCCTGTCGAACTCTGTGGCTTACAGCCTCTTGGAACGTGCCGGTCTGGACACGGTCAAGGCGTTCCCTCCGATTCGCGTGTGGGGTACCGTAGGCTTTATCTGCGCAATGGTGGGCTGCGACTTGGCAGGCTTCCAGTCCAACTATTTGCAGTTTGCACAGTGCGCAACGCTCGGTCTGCTGCTCGGTCTATATGCCTTTCTGCTGCCGGAGTGTCCTATTGCCAAGGGCGAGAAGAGATCGCTCGGCGAGGCTCTCGGCTTGAAGGCCTTCGCACTCTTCAAGCAGAAGAAGATGGCTATCTTCTTCATCTTCTCGATGCTCCTCGGCGTGTCGTTGCAGATTACCAACGGCTTTGCCAATCCGTTCATCTCGAACTTCGAGTCTATACCCGAGTATGCCGACACTTTCGGCGTGCAGCACGCCAACATCCTCATTTCGCTCTCGCAGGTATCCGAGACGTTGTGCATACTGCTCATTCCATTCTGCCTGAAGCGATTCGGCATCAAGAACGTGATGCTTATGTCGATGCTCGCCTGGGTGCTTCGCTTCGGACTGTTCGGCCTCGGCAACCCAGGTACCGGCGTATGGATGTTTATACTGTCGATGATTGTCTATGGCGTAGCCTTCGACTTCTTCAACGTGTCGGGCTCGCTCTACGTCAATCAGGAGACCTCGGAGGATATCCGCTCCTCGGCACAGGGGTTGTTTATGATGATGACAAATGGCGTAGGTGCTACTATCGGCACCCTCGGCGCACAAGCCGTTGTGAACCACTTTGTATATAACGGCTCGCAGGGCGTAGCCATGATGCAGGGATGGAGCACAACGTGGCTTATCTTCGCCGGCTATGCGCTCGTCGTCGCCGTGCTCTTCGCGCTTATCTTCAAGTATAAGCACACACCCGAAAAGGCATAGAGGGAGTGACAAATAGACGCATAGGGCTGTTCGACAAGAGAGTTGAGCAGCCCCATCTTTTTGTGGAGGTTTATAACAACACTCTGCCACCCTCTCTGTTAATATTTAGGCGTGTATAACGTCAGAATCATCTGTTATGCACGCATAAACCGCCGATGGGTAGTACTCTTTGTACGTCCCATTGGCGGTTTGAGGGATAGCGAAAGCAGTTGCCGCTACGAATTTTATACACTAATTTGCATTTTAAGCGAGGAAATGCAACGCTCGGCACGAAAAAACCGCCGATGGGTAGTACTCTTTGTACGTCCCATTGGCGGTTTGAGGGATAGCGGAAGCAGTTGCCGCTTAAAATGCAAATTACTGGTGTTGTGGGCGTAATAGATCCTGCACCACCTTAACCGGCGAGAATGTTGCGATAGGCACATCGACGAAGATGGTTATCCAGTTGGCCATAGCACCATTCCAGAGGCCAGGGAGTTCCTGGGCGCGCAGGTCGCGGCCGCCACTTGATTTGGAACTTATGAAACCGGTTTTAGGGTCGGTGTATTGGGTGAGGTCGAACTTGGTGCCATCGGCGCGGCGCACGGCGCAGACGAGATCCACAGGGTTGAAGTGGGTAGCACCCTTCATAAGAGGCATATCGGCCTCGGATATCTGGCTCGACTCGGCGATTTGCAGAGCCTCGGTGCCATCGTCGTTGCGCACCCAGAATGGGCCACCTCCCGGCTCACCCTCATTGCGCACCATACCGCAGACACGGATAGGGCGGTCGAGAATCTTCTCGAGCAGGGCGACATCGTAGCTCTTCGGCAGATGGATAGAGAGGTTACGCTCGATGAAGGCGGCAATCTCTTCGATAGGGCGCGAGCCGCTGCGCAGAGCGTGGAGAGCCTCGAACACCTTGCTTTGCAAGGCGAGAAGGGTGCCGGCAAGGGCCTTCTTATAGACTACGGTAGGCTCACGCAGAGCATCGGTCGTCACGTTGTCGATATTCTTGACAAAGATTACGTCGGCAGCGATATCGTTCAGGTTCTCGATAAGCGCGCCGTGGCCCGCAGGGCGGAAGAGCAGTTCACCATCGTCGGTGCGGAACGGAGTATTATCGGGATTGACGGCGATAGTATCGGTCGAAGGGCGTTGCACGGAGAAGGATATCTCGTAGCGCACCTTGAAGCGCTTCTCGTAACGTTTGGCACGCTTCGAGAGCAGTGCGATAAAGGCCTCCTCGTGCTCCGGCGAGACGGTGAAGTGCAGGCGTGCCTTGCTCTTCGAGGCTCCGTAGAGAGCCGCCTCGACGAGGTGCTCCTCAACAGCCTTGCGGCGCTCGCGCGAATATTTGTGGAAGGTAACCAAGCCCTTCGGCAGTGAGCCGTAACCCAATCCCTCCTTGATAATAGCTGCAACGACGGCCTTCTCGTCGGAAAAGTCATCGACGCACTTTTTGAGCTCGTTGTAGAAGGCGAACTTCTTGATGTTGTGGAGCAGCGTGTCGATGCCCTTGCCGCGCTTACCCTCATTGACAAACTCGAAGAGTTCCTTGAACATTCGGGTTGCAGCACCCGAAGCGGGTACGAACTTAACGACCGACAGCCCATCCACGCGACTCTCATACTCCTTGACGGCGGCCGCAACCTCGGCCTCCGAGAGCACCGTAATGCCATCCTCGGGCGAGGCGGCCTTGACTACAGCGAGCGACGGGAAGCCGCGGCGGAAGTTCTCGATTTGAGCCTCAACACGCTCGGGGGTAAGCCCGTGTTGGCGTATCTGAGCGATATCTTTCTCTGTAAACATAGCGATTGTGTTTTAAGGTTTTTCCAAAGATACGTTTTTTTTCGGCTCGTTGTACGCCGAGAGGCAAAAAAAGTGAATGTTTTTCCGAATTATTGCGTATCTTTGCGAAAACTACCCATATATGATACGCTATTTCGAAGATATCGAGATTGCCGACCGCAATTCGTTTCACGTCCGCCAACGCGCTGCACGCCTTGCGGAGTTCGACCGTGCGGAGGAGCTTCCGGAGCTCTTCGCCCGCTATACTCCGCAAGAGTGGCTCGCCCTCGGTGGCGGCAACAATATACTCTTCACACGCGACGTGGAGCCAATGCTTATCGTGCCGTGCGACAAGCGCATAGAGGTCATTGAGAGCAACGGCGACCGCACTCTGGTTCGTGCCGGAGCGGGCGTGGAGTGGGACGACCTTGTGGCGTGGAGCGTAGAGCGGGAGTTGTGGGGCATCGAGAATCTATCGCTCATCCCGGGCAAGGTGGGTGCTGCCCCTGTGCAGAACATCGGAGCCTACGGAGCCGAGGCGAAGGATGCCATCGTGAGTGTCGAACTCTATGAGCCGGCGACGGGCGAGTTCCGCACACTCTCGGCCGCAGAGTGTCACTTCGGCTACCGCGAGAGCATCTTCAAGCACGAGGCTAAGGGGCGTGTCATCATTACGAGTGTATGCTTCGAGTTATCGCACACGCCTGCTCCGCGCCTCGGTTATGGCGACGTGATGCGCGAGGTGGAGGCACGCGGCGGTGTCTCGCTACGGAATATCCGCGAGGCGATATGCTCTATTCGTCGCTCGAAGTTGCCCGACACGGCTGTACTCGGCAATGCCGGCAGCTTCTTCAAAAATCCGATTGTCGAGAACTGCGTGGCCAAGGCTCTGCTCGCGAAGTATCCCGATATGCCAACATATCCGTCGGGGCATGAGGGGATGACAAAGCTCGCGGCAGGCTGGCTTATCGACCGTGCAGGAATGAAGGGCTACCGCGAGGGGTGCGTGGGCGTGCACGACCGTCAGGCCCTCGTGCTCGTAAATCTCGGAGGTGCGACGGGCGGAGAGGTTATGGAGCTGGCCCGCACGGTGCAGCAACGCGTGCGCGAGGCCTTTGGAATAGATATTGACACGGAGGTTAATATATTGTAGATAAGATGTATAACTTGTCACTGCTTGAAGGTTTTGGTCGCTACATCGAGCGGCACGAACTGTTTACACACAACGACCGCATACTGCTCACCATCTCCGGAGGAGTCGATTCGATGGTTATGCTCTCGCTCTTCGTGCGCTCGGGCTACAACATCGGCGTTGCGCACTGCAACTTCGGACTGCGCGGCGAAGAGAGTGATGAGGATACAGCAATGGTTGTCCGTGAGTGCGAGCGCATAGGAGTCATATGCCACACGCAGAACTTCGACACTGTAGGCGAGATGGAGCGCACAGGAGAGTCGATGGAGATGGCAGCACGGCGACTGCGCTATGCGTGGTTCTATGAGCTATGCGCCGAGCACGGCTACTCGGCAATTGCCGTGGCACACCACACCGACGACTCTATCGAGACCTTCTTCATCAATCTGCTACGCGGCACGGGGCTGCGCGGACTGACGGGCATAAACAATCAACTCGGCCGCGTAGTGCGGCCCCTGCTCTTTGCCACGCGCAAGGATATTCTTGAGTATGCCGTGCAGAATCATATACCCTACCGCGAAGATTCGTCGAACCGCTCGACGAAGTATCTGCGCAACAAGATACGCCTCGGCCTGCTGCCGATGATTCGCGAGATAAACCCTAAATTCACGGCACTGATGCGCGGCAACCTCTACCGCCTGGGCGATGCACAGCGATTTATCGAGGTGGCCATGGCGAAGATATGTCGCGAGGTGGTAAGCCACGATGGCGACACGGACACCATTGCTATCGAGCGCATAGATGCCGAGTTTCCGCGCGACTTTGTGATATACTCCATCCTCAACTCGTCGTATGGCTTCAAGGGCGATGTGGTCGAGGAGCTATGTCGCTCGTTGGCACACGGACACACCTCGCGCCGCTACTACTCGCGCGACTATGTGGCCTATCTCGACCGCGGTAACATCACCGTAGCCCCGATTGGCGAGGAGGACGACTGCGAGATAGAGGTCAGCCGCTCGGCGATGCGTAGCTACTGCGGCAACTCGGTGCTCTACTACGACCATACCGACATCGACAACGTAAACGAATACAACCTGCCACCCGAGGTGGCTCTGCTCGACGAGGCGAAACTACAATATCCGCTCACGCTGCGTCGCTGGCGCGAAGGCGACAGTTTTATACCATTCGGTATGGCAGGCCGCAAGAAGGTGAGTGACTACCTGACCGACCGCAAGGTGTCGGCCGTGGAGCGTAAACGTCAGTTCGTATTGGTGTCGGGCGAGGATATCGTGTGGCTCGTGGGCCACCGCACCGACGAGCGTTTCCGCATAACCAACCGCACGGAGAATATTCTGAAAATCACGAAAGAGCGTCTATAAACGATGGCAAAGAGCAGCGTCAAATTCAAGGATTGCGATGCACAATTTCGCAAAATTGCGGCCGATATCGCCGCACGCAGATATGCACCCATCTATCTGCTGATGGGCGAGGAGTCGTACTTTATCGACGCGCTGTGCGATATGCTCGCCACGACGGTACTCTCGGAGGCCGAGCGATCGTTCAACCAGATAGTCCTCTATGGCCGCGATACAGACGGCGGCACGGTGGCAAGCTACTGCCGTCAGGTACCGATGATGGGCTCCTACGAGGTGATTATCGTCAAGGAGGCGCAGCAACTCTCAAAGATTGAGCTCCTGGCAGCCTACACCTCCAAGCCGCAGGTCTCGACAATACTCGTCGTATGCCACAAGGAGAAGAGCGTCGATCGCCGACAGCAGTTCTACAAGAGTTGCGTAGCCAATGGCGTGGTATTCGAAACGGTGCAGCCGCGCGACTACGAATTGAAGGGATGGCTCGGTGACTTTGTCAAATCGAAGCAGCTCTCGATAGCTCCGGCAAGCATCGAGCTTCTGGTCAATCACCTCGGTTGCGATATCTCGCGCATAAGCAACGAGCTCGAGAAGTTATTGGTGTCGTTACCACCCGAGCAGCGCAATATCACCTCGGCCGACATCGAGAAGTATATCGGCATATCGCGCGAGTTCAACAATTTCGAGCTGTGCAATGCCGTAGCAACGCAGGACGTGAAGCGTGCCCTCGCGATAGCCGACCACCTCTCGCGCAACCCTAAGGAGTATCCGCTACTGCTGACCATCAAGACACTCTTCGAGACTTTCCGTCAGATATTCATCATCAACTACCTCGGTTGGCGCACCAAGTTCAAGGGTGAGCCTTTTCCGCAGGATAGGGAGCTCTTCGGCATACTCCGCATCAACAACATCTACGCACTGAACAATCTGCGGCAACAAGCCGCACGATGGCCTAACCGCAAAGTGTTTAATATCCTCGGGCTGCTGCGCGAGTACGACGGCAAGAGCAAGGGTATAAATGCCGGTAGCACTTCGAATGGGGAGCTGCTGCGCGAGTTGTTGCTCAAAATATTTATGGCTTAACGCGATATGGCAGAGGCGATATTTCGAGATGGGAAAATTGCAGAGCAGGGGGCAGCACGACAAGGGTGCTTCGCCTACCAATGCGTGCGCACGCTCGGCTATCGGGCTATCATGCTCGATGAACATCTTGCACTGCTCGACACCGCCTCGCAGGAACTCTTCGACCGCCCGAGTGCATTTGCCGACAGCGCAATAACGGCGGCCAACATCGCCATGCTGCTCAACCACAACGGATACTCGGAGCAGAGGTCACATATCGTCGCACTACGCACATTCGCAGATGGCAGTCACGAAATAGAGTGCCTCGAAACATCACTCTACGACACCCTCACGCTACGCGCCCTGCGCCCAGTAGCGACAACCATTCGAGCCTATGATGAGGCGGTGCAACATCCATCATCGGCCTCGCTTGCGGCCACACTGCTGCACCGCGAGTATGCCCGTATGCACGGAGCCGAAGTGGTGGTCACAATCGACATCAAGGGACATCTGCGCCATATCGACGGAGCAGAGGCGGCGGTGCTTATCGGCGGGAAAATCATTTTTGCACCCCACGCTACATCGCCCGAATATGCTCTTCTGATGCGTGCTGCAGCGGAGCTTGGCCGTAAGACCGAGTGTCGCAATATCGAGGCAAAGGAGCTGCTACGAGCCGATGAGGTTCTCTTCATCGACCATCGCGGCATCACAGCACTCGAATCACTCGCCTCACGCCGCTATGCCGATATCGTGACAGAGCGACTCGCTCGGCACATCGAGCAGCTTTTTCGGTAAAATTTAGAAACACCGCCTCACACAACGGTTGTATCTTGGTGCCAAACACCAAAATCAACAACCGTTATGAGAAAACTACTACTCTACTACTCGCTCACCACAACGCTCCTCTTGGTGGGTCTTGCGCTTATCACCACACGACTGCACCGCGAGAGTTCGCGCCTACGCTCCAATCAGCAGGCACTGCTCGCCGATATGACATTCTACCGCACGTCGCTCGACGAATCGGCTGCTGCGGTCGAGGCTCTGACACTCAAATGCAGCGAGTACAGGCAGCTGCACGAGCGCGATACCGAGCATATTCGCCGCCTCGGCATACGCTTGCGGCGCGTGGAGAGTGTGGCGACACACGCCTCACAAAGCAGCATTGAAATTAGTGCACCTGTGCGCGACACGCTCTTACCGCGCCCTGCGGAGCCACTCCTCGCCCACTGCGATACGGCACGACACTTCGTATGGCGCGATGCATGGATGAAGGTCGAGGGGTGCATATTGGGCGACTCGGTGCACTGCCACATAGCATCGTGCGACACATTACGCCAAATTATACATCGTGTACCTCGCCGCTGGCTCTTCTTTCGCTTCGGCACGAAGGCCATTCGACAGGAGATTATCTCGTCGAACCCGCATACACAAATCGTCTATTCGGAGTATATCGAACTGCCTCGCCGCCGAACAAAATAGGCGCAAAGAGAAGGGTGTGCCCAAACTTTTCGGTTTTGGAGCACACCCTTTTGCAAGAGGCAGCACAAGTTCTACTTGCGAAGTATCGCCTGCGAGATATTGATAATATAGTCGCCCATACGTTCAAGCTCGGAGATAACATCGAGGTAATAGACGCTGCTTTGGTAGGCAGCGCCCTGCTGCTCGACGACTGAATGGCCGAGGTTATACCAAGGCCTGTCATCACGCCCTTAAATGGGCTTGAAGTCATCGCAGAGAGGAAGTTGCGCAGCCTATCGCCCGCCACCTTCTGCAAACCAAAGCTCATCAGATTCTACACCATAACCGAGCAATGTAAAAATTTGTAGTATCATAGCTTTCTATTACAGATTTATATTTTGAGTACCTATAAGGTATATGTTGTAGAGCACAAATCCCGCCAACATCAGCGCACCCGACACGCGCGAAATCTTGCCACTCGCACCCAATATCATCGGCAGCAGTGCGGCCACAATCATCACAGCGTAGTCGATAATCGTGATATTGCCGCCACCGAGTTCCGTGATGAGCGAGCCGATGCCGAGTATAAAGGTTATGTTGAAGATATTGGAGCCCACGATGTTGCCCAACGCGAGTTGCGTATTGCGCTTCGCCGCGGCAACAAGCGAGGCTGCCAACTCCGGCAGCGAGGTGCCGCAAGCAATAAGCGTAATCGAAATGTAGGCCTCATCGAGCCCCCAAGCCGTAGCTATGGCAACAGCCTCCTCAACAAAGAAGTGGCACGAGGCAATCAGCACGCCCAAACCTCCGACAACGCGGAGCAGAGCCTGCCACATCTTCATATGCGGAGCACTCTCGGCGACACTCTCCACGTTTGTCGCCCCACTGCGCCTATCGCGCACAAAAGAGATGTAGATAAAGAGCGCGAAGAGCACAAAGAGCAGTGCACCATCGAGGCGACCAAGCGACACTTGACCATCGCCGACAAAGCCGAAAGAGAGGAGCGTAACCAACACCGAAACTGCAATGCAGAACGGCATATCGAACCACATATTGCTGCGCGTAACGACAATCGGACAGATGAGTGCCGTGATGCCGAGGATTCCCAACACGTTGAAGATGTTGGAGCCTACGACATTGCCGACAGCCACATCGACACTACCCGTGAGCGCACCATAGGTACTGACCACAAACTCGGGCATCGAGGTGCCGATACCCACAATCAACGCGCCGATGACAAAGTCCGAGACACCGAAGCGTCGAGCCATAGCAACCGAGCCCGAAACAAGGTTATCCGCGCCAAGGATAATGCCGACAAGCGACACCAAAAGAATCAAATATTCCATACTATTTTATATGATTTAGATTTTTCTACTATACATACCGCATATACAAACAATCCACCATCCCGCCTACAAGCGGCGGCATGATGAAACCCAAAGAGCCTCAAAAGACTAAATACGGAGGCGGCGAAGACCTATAAAGAAGCGGTAGGTATAGGCATGCAGAAAGCCGAGAGCCGTGTGCGGTGAGCACACTCGCATAGCGACTTTTGCATTGCAGACATGTCCTGCGACGAGAGCGACAGAAACATTGGTGCGATTCGATAGCGGGCGCACCTTGCCCGTTTGTCTCTCGACAACACGATAGGTATTCGAGGAGGGGCTACGCCGAGCAAGGAGGTTTGACGGCGATGTTGCACCATGCGCCCACACCTCCTCGAGCTCCACCTCGGGATGTTCATAGCCGACGGAGCACGACTCGCGCTCGGCCATAGCTATAGTGCGAACCGTGCCCCTGCCGCTCACGAAGAGCGAGGCAGAGGCCACGATCGCTATAGCTATTGCTATGCGCAGAAGATGCTTCACGACTAATCTATATAACTTTCGAGAATAACTGCATCACCCGTAAGGCGCACATCACTCGCAACGGCAGGAAGCAGCACCACCTCGCCGGCCTTCATCTGCTCCTTCACTCCATCCATATCAATATCAACGGAGCCCTCGATGCAGGCGTATATCACAAAGCTGTCACGCGAAGCGTAGTCGAGCTCCGCACAACCGCTCACGCGGATACCTTTGACCGTGAAGTATTCGCAGTCGATAATGTCGGTCTCGGCATTGAGCACCAATTCGTAAGGGCGGCGGCACGCCTCGGCCGTAGACTCGAAGTCGATGGCATCGACCGCCAAGGCCGTATGCAGTTCGCGCGACTTGCCCTCGGCATCGACCCTATTCCAATCGAAGATGCGATAAGTAATGTCGGAAGTCTGCTGTATCTCTATCACGTTCAAGCCTTTAGCAAGTGCATGCACCGTGCCGGCAGGGATAAAGAAGACATCGCCCGCCTTGACAGGCACGGCCTGCAATATCTCCTCAACACGCCCCTCGGCAACCGCCGCGATATACTCTTCGCGCGTGATGGCAGGGTTCGTGAAGCCGATATATATCACAGAGCCCGGCTCGGCCGAGGCGATATACCACATCTCGGTCTTGCCGAAAGAGTCGTGTCGCTCGGCGGCAAGTTCGTCGTTAGGATGCACCTGCACCGAAAGGGTGTCGTTGCAATCGAGATTCTTGACCAAGAGCGGAAAGTCGAAACCATACTGCTCGAAGTTCTTTTCGCCCACAAGATCTCCCATATAGACCTCGAGTATCTCTTGCAGGTTATTGCCCTTGAGCATTCCATTCGACACAACCGACAGATTGCCGTCCAAACCCGAAATATCCCAGCTCTCGCCATAGAGTTTCTCGGTGTCGATACGGCCGTACTGCCCCTTCTTGATTTCGAGCAGACGATGGCCGCCCCAAATCATCGACTTTAAGATTGGTTTGAATTTTAATGGATACATGCGTATTGATATTTTAATTTTAAGCGAATAACGACTCTACCTTCTCGATAACATCCTCCTCGCGTGGCGAGAGCGAGAAGACGTGGCTCGGTGTGAGGTGGAAGATCTCACGACCCTGCTTGTAACGCTGCTCGCCACCGCCCGTTATGTTGAGCATGATGGTCGCCTTCGGGTCGATATTGCCACTCTGCACCTCCTTGATAAGCGTAGCAAGAGCGATGGCCGGAGCAGGATGGATATCCACACCCTCGGTCTCGGCAAAGAGTTGCGCAGCCTTCTGCGCTTGGAGGTTAGTAGCTACCAACACGTCGCCATTCGTAGCCTTCAACGCATCGTAGAGACCTCCGGCAATACCATATGGCGGCTTGCGGTTTGACAGCACCTTTGCATCGATAATCTCCACATCGCGACGAGCCTTGTCGTCGTCGTATGGCAGCATATCGCGCGAGTCGGCACGCCACGCATCGTACATAGGCAGGAACGGTGCATTCTGTGACACCATAAGGCGCATAATATTTGAGCCATAACGGCCATCCTCCACGAGGCGCATATTAGCCTCCCAAGCGGCGATAGCGCCCGTACCGCTACCCACTGCCTGGAAGTAGTAGTCCGGAATACGGCCTATGGTCGTCACGGCCGAGAGCACCGTAGTGGCCATACCGTCACGGCGAGCGATATTCTTCGCACCACCCTCGGCATAGAACTTCGGCGATTTGAGAGCGAGATTGCTCAAATGAATAGCATCGAAGTAGTCGCCACCCTTGGCACACGAAATGAGCTTCACGCAATCGTTGAGCGGCTCGTCGAACCACAGAGCATCGAGGTTATCCTCCGGAACCGAAAGCAGCAACTTAATATTGTTCTCCGAGCATACCTTCGCAAAGGCTCGGGCCGTGTTACCCGCCGAAGCTACAACCAACACCTTATCGCAATCAGCCTCGGTGCGCGCACATACGCTATACGCCTCGGTCTCCTTGAACGAGCAGGTGGTCATCGTGGCGCCCTTCTCTGGGAAGTAACCATTGAAGGTAATGTAGAGATTCTCCAAGCCGAGGGCTCGAGCCAGACCTTCGCTCTTATAGGTGGCGTGCGTAGCCTCACAACGAAGCATGCGCTTCATAGGCAACCAATCGCGATACTTATAGAGGCCTGCATCATCATAGACCGTCAGTTGCTTCTTGGCGTAGAGAGCACGCACAAGTGAAGGCTTCGCACAAGAGGGCGCATCCAACGTCCAACCTGCATCTTCAAACTCCTCGCCTGTAGCAACGCACAGGAGCTTGTATTCCGTAGGGGTAAAGTTCGACATAATCGGTAGTTATAAAGTTTTAATTCTGTTTTGCAATCCCATCGCGCGCATACGCTCACACGACTCGACAAAGTTACACTTTTTTTTCGATTTTTTGCCCCACAACACCCCATTATTTGGCCAGACAACCGAAAAATAACAAATTTATTTTGCCATAACAAAAATTATCCATACATTTGCACCACCAAAAATGGGAGTATTCCCGATTTGGAACGATGAATCCGTAGCTCAGCAGGTAGAGCACAACACTTTTAATGTTGGGGTCCCGGGTTCGAGCCCCGGCGGATTCACCTTTAATTGTTGAGCGGCAGAGTTTTTAACTCTGTCGCTTTGTTTTTAATAGTCTTTTACGAGCAAGCTCGAAAGCCCATCAAAACAAAGCAGCTACGCCACCGCTCAACATATCCACCACACCTTCTCACTTAATTACGGGTTGCGAGGATATTTAACTTTATTGCTCGCCTAAGGCTGCGCTATAAGGTATCCTCGCTTCGGCTTCGCCGGTCGAACCCCGGCGGATTCACGGAGAAAGGACAGTCATTTTGACTGTCCTTTTCTCGTGAATAGTGTGTTACCCACCCCCTAAATCCCCCTCCTGTGAGGGGGACTTATCGCTTCGCTCAAATAAATTGAGTCCTCGCTTCGGCTTTGCCGTTTGAAGCCCCGGCGGATTCACCGAATTTTTAACGAGCAGCAGACTTCTGTCTGTTGCTTTTTTTTGTTGTAGGGCCAACCGTGCAAGCACAATGGCCACAACAAAAAAAGCACCTTGCTGGATGCAAGCGCGACTGATTATCAAAAGAAGGGAGCGTCTAACCAATTTTTAGACACTCCCATTTTGGTAGATGTTGTATAACAAGAGGGATTTAGAAGCGGTAAAATGCTCTGACAAACAGCTCCTCCCCCTTGTACGATGTTCCGGTATAAGGAGTTTCGCTATTCATGTGAGAGTGGTGGTTGAGCTTCACATCGCGATTCTCGGTCGAGGAGGAGTAATACATTATATTACTAATAAGCACACCCTCTGCTCCCTTGAGTCGCGCATTGAAGGCCTTGCGGGCCTTGTGGCTGGCGGCCGTGCGCGAACCGCCGTTATACATCGTGCCGAGGGCCCACACCTCATTGAGAGCCGGCAGGTACCATCCATCGCCCTTGTCGAGGCACCACTTGAAGGCCGGGAAATCACTCCACGACAGGTTGTTGGCTGCAATATGCGCAGCCACGGCCTTCATATTCTCGCGGCCGTCGATATGCGAGTCGGCTCCCACACGCTTCAAGAGTTTCGGTTTGATTGTACACCACGCCAAACACTCCTCATCGAGCGACATTATCGTTCCATGACGGCCATTATCGGTGGTCGTCACCACAATACCCTTCACATCGCCATTCGTGTAGAGATCACCCACGGAGTATTGCGGCAACGACTTATCGGTTATATCGCGTGCCGGCTGCGGTGGTTGCGGCGCACCATAGGCCACGACAGCACCGTGCCACTTCTTCGGCTCGGCAGCCTTTGCCTCGGTTTCTTGGGCAGCGATGCGCACACTCTCCTTGGTCATCGCCGGCGTATTCTGCAGCGTACCATCGGTCGCAAAGGTGTCACGGTCGCCCATCGGGTACTCTATGTAGTCTATGTCAGAGGCACGAAGCGTATAGACAGGCATCTCGGTACCCTGCCGCACAAACTTAACCTTACGCTTCGTCACGCTGAGCACCTTGACGCGCATCTTCTCCCCGTTGCGTTTAACAAGCAAATCCTGGGCCGCCAGAGCGCTGCAAATCAGCACGGCAACCAGCACAAAAACTATGCGTTTCATCGCTATAAACTTTTTATTATCCGTATATACAACGCAAATATAGGAATTTTCATTATATTTGCGTAATAATTCGAAGCATAAAACGACAAAATTATGGGATTTTTCGACATATTCAAGCGCAAAGAGAGCGCCGCACAGCCCGAGGAGCAGGCCAAACGACAAGAGGAACTCAACGTCGGTTTGGAGCGCACGAAGCAGGGCTTCTTTTCGCGTCTGTCGCACGTCATCGCCGGCCGCTCGACGGTCGATGCCGAGGTGCTCGACGAGTTGGAGGAGATGCTCATAACCTCCGACGTGGGTGTCGATACGACAGTCAAGATTATCAACCGCATAGAGGAGCGCGTAGCACGCGACAAGTATCTCGGCACCGAGGAGCTCGATGCCATACTGCACGACGAGATAGCCTCGCTCATGGAGCAGGCCGAGGGATCGGCCGATACCTTTGGCCTCGATGCCAAGGAGGGCGAGCCTTATGTGGTGATGGTCGTGGGTGTGAACGGCGCAGGCAAGACCACCACCATCGGCAAACTCGCGGCACAGCTCACGCGCGCGGGCAAGAGAGTATATATAGGTGCGGCCGACACGTTCCGCGCAGCAGCCATTGACCAGCTCGGCGTATGGGCCGAGCGCGCCGGAGCGACAATGATTCGCCAGGATATGGGTTCCGACCCTGCGTCGGTGGCCTACGACACTCTGCGCTCGGCCGTAGCCAACAAGGCCGACGTGGTGCTCATCGACACGGCAGGCCGCCTGCACAACAAGGTGGGACTGATGAACGAGCTGACCAAGATACGCAACGTAATGTCGAAGGTCATCCCCGATGCACCGCACGAGGTGATGCTCGTTTTGGATGGTTCGACAGGCCAAAATGCCTTCGAGCAGGCGCGACAATTCACACAGGCTACGCGAGTTACGTCGCTCGCCATCACGAAGCTCGACGGCACGGCCAAGGGTGGTGTGGTGATAGGCATCAGCGACACGTTCAAAGTGCCGGTGCTATACATAGGCATTGGCGAGGGTATTGACCAACTCCGCATCTTTGATCGTCACGACTTTGTTAATGCACTCTTCGGCAGAGGATAACCCGAAAATGAAAATCGTAAATATCATAACGCTCGGCTGTGCGAAGAATCGTGTAGATTCGGAGCACGTTGCCGCACAGCTCGCCGAGGCGGGCTATGAGATTCGCTTCGACAGCGACCGCACCGATGCGAAGGTTGTCGTCATCAACACCTGCGGTTTTATCGGCGATGCGAAGGAGGAGAGCATCGACACTATACTTTCGTGCGTAGAGGCAAAGCGTGCAGGGCTCATCGACAAGCTCTTCGTCATTGGTTGTCTCTCGGAGCGATATGCCGATGAGCTACGCGAGGAGATTCCCGAGGTGGATGACTACTTCGGCGCACGCACCTTCGACGGCGTTGTACGCGCCTTGACGGGCGACTACCGCGAGGATATAGAGACCAAGCGCGAGCTCTCCACACCAAAGCACTACGCCTACCTCAAAATTGGCGAGGGGTGTAATTGGCGATGTGGCTACTGCGCCATTCCGCTCATCCGCGGTAAGCACCGCTCGGTGCCTATCGAGCAGGTCGAAGAGGAGGCACGCAACCTTGCGGCCAAGGGTGTGCGCGAGTTGATGGTCGTGGCGCAAGATACGACCTACTACGGTGTCGATTTGTATGGCGAGCGACGGCTGGCCGAGCTGCTCGAGAGGCTCTGCCGTGTGGAGGGCATCGAGTGGATACGTCTGCACTACGCCTACCCGACTGACTTTCCGCAGGATGTCATCGAGGTTATGGCTCGCGAGCCGAAGATATGCAAGTATCTCGACATCCCGCTGCAGCACCTTGCGGACAATCAATTAGAGTTGATGCACCGCCGCCACACGAAGGCCGAGGCTCTCGCACTCATCGAGCGACTGCGCACGGCAATACCTGACATCGCCATCCGCACGACGATGTTGGTAGGCTACCCTAACGAGAGTGCCGCCGACTATGAAGAGCTGTGCAACGAGGTAAAGCACTTGAAATTCGATCGCCTCGGCGTATTCCCATACTCAGAGGAGGAGGGCACCTTCTCGGCCACACATCTCTCGGACAATGTGCCACAGCGTGTGAAGGATTATCGCGCCGAGCATCTGATGGCCATACAGGCCGAGATATCGCACGCGAAGAACGAGGAGCGCATAGGCCGTGTGGAGCGTGTGATTATCGACGGACGCTCGGGCGACTACTACATCGGTCGCTCGCAGTACGACTCGCCCGAGGTTGATGAGGAGATTTTGATAGAGAGCAGCAAACGCCTTATGAGAGGCCGATTCTACGAGGTACGCATCACCGCGGCCGACGACTTCGACCTCTACGCCGAAGTGGTGAAATAGTCGCCGACGAAGACAAAAAAAGTTCTACTAACCGATGGCGTTCTTCCCGATTTTTTCGTATTTTTGTAACAGCAATTTTGAATTTTACATATGGCACAGTATCAACTTAAAGAGGTTTTGACCAAGGCCGACGAGCGCGAGTGGCTCTATGCCGACCGCCCGATATACAAAGGCAACCGCAACTGGGTATGCCCGCTGAACGACGATATTTTGAAGGTTTTCGACCCGGCACGCAACGATATGTTTGCCGATGGTGAGGCCATCCGTTGGATCGCCATCGATACCACAACGGGCAAGGCTGTAGGTCGTATCGCCGCCTTCTATCACCGTGAGACGGCCGCCGGCTACGAGCAGCCGACGGGAGGTTGCGGCTTCTTCGAGTGCATCGAGTCGCAGGAGGTGGCCAACATGATGTTCGACGCCGCGCGTATGTGGCTCGCCAGCCGCGGAATGGAGGCGATGGATGGCCCGATAAACTTCGGCCCGCGCGACTCGTGGTGGGGTCTGTTGGTCGATGGCTACGAGTTCCAACCTCTCTACGCCAACCCTTACAACCCGCCATACTACAAGGAACTCTTCGAGAACTACGGATTCCAGAACTACTTCAATCAGAACACCTACCTCTGGCGTGTCTATGATGATTCGCTCAACGACGTGGTGCTCGAGAAGGCCAAGCGCGTGATGGCTACGCCGGGCTACCACTTCGAGGACGTACGCAACATAGACCTCGACGAGGCGGCCGAGAATCTGCGCATCATCTACAACAAGGCATGGGCCCTCTTCACGGGCGTAAAGCCAATGGACAAGGAGGAGGCGCAGCAACTCGTCAATACGCTCAAGCCGATCATAGACCCCAACATCATCTTCTTTGCCTACTTCAACGACGAGCCTATCGGCTTCTTCGTAATGGTGCCCGACCTAAACCGCATAATCGGCAAGTTCAACGGTAAGTTCGGCATTATCAACAAGCTGCGCCTACTGTGGGAATTGAAGGTGCGCAAGTCGTGCGACCGCATCTTCGGCATCATCTTCGGCATAACGCCCGAGTTCCAGGGCAAGGGTATCGAGAGCGGCATGATGCGCTACATCCTCGAGACCTACATCCGTAGCGAGCGCAACCACTACAAGACCATCGAGTTTGCATGGATTGGTGACTTCAACCCTGTGATGAACCGCATGATCGAGCGTTATGTCTGCGCCACGCGCCATAAGATGCACACGACTTACCGCTATCTGTTCGACCGCACCCGCGAGTTCCACCGCTGCCCACGATTGGGTTTGCGCCGAACGGAAAACTGAAAACGGAAAGCGGAAAACTAAAGAACTTGCCGAGCGATTTGCCCGGCAAGTTCTTTTTTCATTAGCTATTTTAGTGAGATTAAAGAATTTAGGGAGTTTAGCGATACGCTTTTATTTTCTAGAAGGTACAACCTAATTTAATTGTTGCTCCATGAAATAAAGAGGTCTGCAAAGTCGTTTTTTCTATTGAATAGCTTTCAACCGCAGGAAGTGTCCGAAGTGAGTAAGACACACCTAAATATAAACCACAGCGAGCCGAAATTCGGTAATTAAGACCAAAGCCGGGAACAAGCAAGCCTCCGATTGTATTAAATTTGCGTACATCATTATATGAGAATTGCAATTCTCCCTTAGGTCCAAAATTTCCTCCTGCCGACATGTAGAGAAAAGGTTGCAATCTACTATTTGTTATATAATATCTAAAATGGATGTACAGCGGGAAACTTATTCGATTGTATGATAAATGATAGTATGGATCAACTCTCTTTGTACCATATTTGTGATATTCAAAACCTAATCCGGCTCCAAGATATATAGCATTTGAAAATCGATAACCACCAATATAATCCAATCCAAGTGATATCTTCATTCCGTCTTCGCTTACCAATTTATTGCTAACTGTTGACAAATTAAATTCAACGGATTGCTGAAACCCTTTCTGACTCTTTTCGAGTTCCTCAATTAGTTTTGTTTTTTCTGCCTGTTTAGCAATCAATTTCTTTTCTTGCTCTACTGCTCGTTTATCATTGCTACTATCCCTCTCTTTCTCCGAAAGTTTAGTCTGCGCATCATCCTCAGTATTCTTTTTGATGACATCTTTCTTCGAGGTTTCGACTTTTATAATAGTAGTAGCCCGTATATTTTGAGCTGTCGTGTTATTGATACCCACTATCAAGGCGAGTATAAATATAATTGCGTAGTTCATCGTTTTTTCTTTAATAAATTAGCAAAATTGGATTTATTTGTTTGAGTTGGCTGCACCTTAGGTTGCACCCCTCTCTCCTGATAATACTTGCTAATCCACATATCATCTTCTTTCATTGAGCGGAAATTGACAAAACGAGCAGGATATCCAGTTACCATGACTTCAAGTTTACCCTCTTTATTAGTATCAACATTTACTATTGCGCCTACTAATGTATCTGCATTATATCTCTTTGCAGTTCTCAATAACGCAATATTTTTGTAATTGTCAATATCATTCAGAATAGCAGTTGTAACTGTAACATCAAATGTATGCAACTCTGATACGCTTTGCTCGGATATTAATTGTAGGTCGGCAACCAATGGTGTTACAACTGCATTTAGGGCAGGCTCTATATTTCTCCCTTCTGCCTCCCTGTAAATAATTTGTTGTGGCGCTGCGCACGAAGCTAACAATAGCATTGAAATGCCAAGGATAAATGTTTTTTTCATAGTAATTTGGTTTTTAGTTAAACACATGTTCTTGTTGCCGTCAGATGACAACCGCTTAACTAAAAAAGAAGAAGCGTGGATAATGCCTACTGATAAGAAGGTACGACCAAGCACCTATACGAACATAAGCACACCCACGCCATAAGGCGTGAGCATTTAGTGTGCCTATTGTGTGTTCGTAGTAATAAATTGGTCGTTTTACTTATCAACAACAATAGCCTAAATGCCATCTATAAGAATTGCGTATTCCGCAATCCGATTACAAATATAGCGACTTATTTTTGATTTTCCGCAATAGAGGCGAAAAAAAATGACATCCGTTGCCATTAAGGGCTGAAAGCCCGTTTGCCATTCAATGCCATAAATTCTCCAAAAAACTTTTAATTTTTAATTTTTAATTCTTAATTTTGTAAGCAGAACGAACTTAAAACTACATAAAACTATGAAAACCACAGTTTTTACAAAGTATCACATTGCAAATGGCGCCAAGATGGCTGAGTTTGCAGGTTACAATATGCCTATCGAGTTCTCGGGCATCAACGACGAGCATATGACCGTGCGCAATGGCGCAGGTGTCTTTGACGTGAGCCATATGGGCGAGATCTGGGTGAAGGGCGAGCATGCCACGGCCCTCTTGCAGAAGATCGGCACGAATGATGTCACGAAGCTCTACGATGGCAAGGCGCAGTACTCGTGTATGCCCAACGGACGTGGCGGCATCGTCGATGACATCATCATCTACCGCTACTCGGAGCAGAAGTACCTTATCTGCGTAAATGCAGCCAATATCGAGAAAGATTGGGCGCATATTTTGGAGCAGGGCAAGGCCTTCGGTATGCGTGAGGGTGTGGAGTTGGAGAACGCCTCCGACCGCATCTCGCAATTAGCAATTCAGGGACCTCTCGCAATGAAAATCGTGCAGAAGATGTGCGAAGAGGAGGTTGAGAATATGGAGTACTACACCTTCCGTCAGTTGCAGTGCGCCGGCTGCGAGGTCATCCTCTCGATGACGGGCTACACGGGCTCGGGCGGCTGCGAGATATATATGCACAACGAGGATGCCGACCACATCTGGGAGGAGCTATGGAAGGCAGGCGAGGAGTACGGCCTCAAAAACATCGGTCTCGGAGCACGCGACACGCTACGCCTCGAGAAGGGCTTCTGCCTCTATGGTGACGAGATTGACGACACCACATCGCCTATCGAGGCGGGCCTTGGTTGGATAACTAAGTTTGTCGAGGGAAAGGATTTCATCGACCGCGAGTTGCTCGCCGAGCAGAAGGCCAATGGCGTGGAGCGCAAGCTCGTGGGTTTGAAGATGATTGACCGCGGTATTCCGCGCCACGAGTATCAGGTTGCCGATCTCGATGGCAACATCATCGGTCATATCACGTCAGGCACCATGTCGCCATGCCTCAAGGTGGGTATCGGTATGGCCTACGTCAAGACCGAATTTGCGAAGGTGGGCACCGTCGTTGCGGTCATCGTCCGCGGCCGACTCTTGAAGGCCGAGGTGGTAAAATTGCCGTTTGTCTGATGATCAATCCACATCACACATGACCAACAACTCAATACCCAAGGTAATACACTACTGCTGGTTCGGCCATAACCCGCTCCCTCCGTTAGCCGAAAAGTGCATCGCTTCGTGGCACAAATATATGCCCGACTACGAAATAAAAGAGTGGAATGAGGACAACTTCGATGTCTATATGACGTCATACACCGAGGAGGCCTATCGAGCAAAAAAATATGCCTATGTAAGTGATGTAGCCCGCTTTTGGATTCTGTACCACCACGGAGGCGTATATTTTGACGTAGATGTGGAACTCGTAAAACCAATAGACGACATATTGGAACGCGGGCCCTTTATGGGACTTGAGGAGCTCCTTGACCCTTGGCTCGGAACAACAGCAGCAGTAGCCGCAGGCTTGGGCATGGCTTCACCACCGAGCCTCCCATTCTTTGGCGAAATGCTTGATTTCTACAATAACAACCATTTCTTTACTCCAAAGGGTAAATTAAAGGAGACGGTCGTGCTACTCGTAACGCGTAAGTTATTGGCCAAGGGTGGTTACGATGTTGATAGAGTGTCACTCTGTGCTGATATATACATCTACCCCAACGAGTATTTCAATGCGATGTCTTCGTTCTCGAAAGAGATTACTATAACGCCAAATACGCGCAGTATCCATCACTACGCAGGCTCGTGGGTCGATAAGACACAAGGCAAGATGGGCAAGTATACGCTGCGTGCAAAAAATTTCTTCACAATGTTCTACGTTTGGAACAGACGACGATTGGAGGCTCTATCGCGGCTTCTTGGCATGCGATAGCACCAATCGCCACAGCACCATAACCTCAATCAAACCCTAGCAATGGCAAACATATCCTTTATTCTCGACGAACTACCAGGAGGAGGTACAGAACGTGTCACTCTCAACCTTGCACGTCCATTAACCGAGCTTGGACACAAAATATTTATCTTTGTGCACAGTATTAATCTCGACAAGCTACCGGTACAAGATTTACCATTCGAGTACATTATGCTGCCTCATCCCGCTCGCCGTTCGAAGAATTACCCAACGGTTATCGAGGCTATTCGCAAGCACAATATCGAGGTATTCTTTGCGCCGGTTTGTTTTCCGCGCTATATGCCCAAGCTGCACGCACTCGGAATATGCAAGATAATCTATGTGCTACACAGCCGCCCATTCTATGAGCTTCTCAACAAGTACGATGCTTTGGTCCGCATACCACACCGCACGTTCAAATATATATGCCGCACATATCTCCTCGATTGGCCCCTCTGGAAGCTAGGATATTTCCACTTCAAATTCCGCCAACGCTACAAGATGATATATCGCAATAGCGATGCTTTCGGAGTACTCTTCGACAGCTACGGCCAATATATTGCCAAGGAGTTAGACATTGAATACGACGGCTCGAAGTTCATCACCTTGCCAAATCCGATTGTTGCAAATAATGCAGGCAAGGACAACTCTAAAGCGCATGAGAAGGTCGTTGGGTACGTTGGTCGTCTGACATACTACGACAAGCGTGTCGATCGTCTATTGGCCGTATGGCACAAAATATATGAACAATTTCCCAATTGGAGGTTGTGGATTGTAGGCGAGGGTGGCGACTACCCGAACCTCAAACAATATGTCGAAGAGAACAATCTGCCGCGCGTGGAGTTTCTCGGCTATGCGCCTAACGTCGGAGAGCTATATCCGAAAATGGACATCGTGTGCCTTACCTCGCAATACGAAGGATGTCCGATGGTACTTCTCGAAGCACAAGATTACGGTTGCGCAACAATCGCCTTCGATTGTTGTAGCGGCATCGGCGAGATACTTGCTCCAAACTACGAAAACGGCGTATATGTACCCAATGGAGATATTGATGCGTATGCCGAGGCTCTTAGTCGCCTAATGAGCGACGAATCCCTGCGTTCCAAAATAGGGAAAAATGGAATGGAGAATGTAAAACGCTTCTCTGTAGAGAACAGCGTGGCACAATACGATGCACTGATTCGCAGACTGTGTACCAAATAGACTTATGTTTGGGGTGTTGCAACGATTTTTTCTCGATTTGGCACAATTTTTAATTCTGAATTTTTAATTCTGAATTTTAATTTATATCTTTGCACCCACAAACGGGGAAACCCGATGGATCCTTAGCTCAGTTGGTTAGTAGCACCTGACTCATAATCAGGGGGTCGTAGGTTCAAGCCCTACAGGATCCACAACAGCAGAGGCTGACTTATTCGGAAGTCAGCCTCTGCTATTTTCATACAATAGGCAACCTATCGGAGAGATGCTATATGCGGTCGGTCAGTTCCAACTTGCGATTTATCGAGGCGGCCGTAGCGAGCACAAGGTCGAGAATCTCCTGCTCATTGGCAAGGCGGGAAGATGGCAGATAGACACCCACACTGCCGGCGACATGGCCACCTCGCCAGAGAGGCGCAGCAAGGCCGACAATACCGTTGCTATTGAAATCGATTTCGTAGCCCTCCTTGCGAATCTTGTTGAGCCGACGACGGAACTCGAGGTCGGGATTATCGCCCTCATATATTGCGGGCCACTCACTCTCGGCAGGCAGGCCATTGCGAATGATGAACTTCTCGAGGTGGTCGGGGGTATAGTTTGCCAATATCACACGTCCCGTATTGGCCGAATAGACCGACTTATCTATATTCGTGCGCACGATAAGTTCACGGTCGGGCGTCGTATGAAAGAGTACGATACGCTTATCGTTCTTGATAATGGAGAGTATGGCACTCTCGTTAGTGACGCGCCCCAACGAAGCGACATCCTCGCGTGCAATCTTCGTCAAATCCTCGTTTACAACAGCTGTGCCCGTCAGCTTGTAGAACATATAGCCGAACTTATAGCCGCGACGCGGCGCACTCTGCTGCACATATCCGTGTGAGGCGAGGGTCTTAATGATGTTGGCACAGGTACCATGATCCAGTTCCAACTCATCGGCAATCTCGCTCAAAGGGTACTCTCGCTGCGGATTTGAGGCCAACAGCTCGATAATACTCATCGCCTTAATAACACTTTGAATAAGCGGCATAATTTAACATTATAAAATTCGACAACAAAGTTCGGAAAATATTCCATACTTTCAAACATTATCACTACATTTGCAATGTTTTAAGTCAAATAAGTACTCTTATTTTACATTATAAAATTAACAGCAATGAAAACTGCAAGAAATGGTTACAAATGGGAGCTGATTTTGATGCTCTGGTTTGCCTTTTTTCTCAATCAAGGTGATCGTCAGGTCTATGGTGCGATAGTCGAGGATATCCAGACCGCCCTTGGTCTGAGCGGCCTCGAGGCAGGATTGGTAGTGACGGTATTCACCGTGGTTTACGGCTGTCTCGCTCCGTTTGGCGGATATGTCGGCGACTTTTTGAGCCGCAAATGGATTGTCATCACCTCGCTGATAGTATTCAGTCTCGGCACTCTCTTCACCGGTTTCGCCGGCGCAATGGGTAGTTTTGCCCTTATATACCTTATTATAATGCGCGGTATTGCGACGGGCGCAGGCGAAGCGTTCTATAATCCGGCAGCCATCTCGCTCATCACGCAGCACCACGAAAAGACTCGCGGCACGGCCATCTCGTTGCATCAGTCGGCCCTTTATGTGGGCATTATGGCGAGTGCAATTATCGCCCCACTCATCTCCAAGACCTTCGGTTGGAACTACGCCTTTATCGGCTTCGGCGTATTCGGCTTGCTGGTAGCCACATATTGCATATTCAGGATGCAGGATACTCCGCAAATCAAGGAGCAAACCGAGCGTATCCCATTCGGCGAGCTTATCAAGGGTATTTTCTCGAAAAAGACCATTTGGCTGTTGGCTTTTGCCTTCGGCTGTCAGGTATTTGTAAATATAGGCATAACCACTTGGGCTGCGAAGTTCTTCAACCTGAAGTTCTTCGGTGGTGAGAATCTCCCTATGGCCAGCTCGATAGCTATGCTCACGAGTTGCGGCTTCGCAATCTTCGGCGTTATGGTCGGCGGTCGCATGTCGGACAAAATGGCCCAGAAGAGCAAATTGGCGCGTATGTACACCGAAGCTATCGGTCTGCTGTTCGGCACGCCGTTCCTCCTGATGGTAGGTTGGGCATCGAACATTTGGGTAGCAGGCGTGGCGATGTCGCTGTATGGCATCTTCCGCGGTGTGTATGACTCGAATATCTATGCTGCGATGTTTGACGTTATCGATCCGAAGTTACGCGCCTCGTCAGTCGGTATCCTCACCGCCTTTGCCTTTATAGTCGGCTGCCTCGCACCGATATACCTCGGCGCAGTGCAGGGCGACGGTACAAGCATCGAGAGCTTCGGTTGGGGCATCTCGTCACTCGGACTCTTCTTCCTCGTAGGAGGTCTGCTGATTGCTTTCGCGGCCAAATTCACATTCCTCAAAGAGCGCTACGAAGAGAAATAATAGCTAAAGAAATACGAAACATCATGAAACGTTTACTGATACTTCTTTTTGGTGTAGCCGCAAGCCTCTCGCTGTCGGCTCAAGAGTCGTTCGGTCACCTCAAGGCCCGTCACACGTCGCCATGGTTCCGCGAGAGCGTGAGCTACCAGCTCGTCGTGCGTAACTTCAGCGAGGAGGGTACCTTGAAGGGCGCCGAGAAGGGGCTGAAAAGACTCAAGGATTTGGGTGTGGGTGTCATCTACCTCATCCCTGTCTGTGAGTCGGATACCGATATGGATCGCAATGGCTGGAGCCCGAAGCAGATTCGTGCCGGCTTCAACGACCCGCGTAACCCATACCGCATCAGCGACTACCTCCATGTCGATCCCGAGTATGGTACGGATAAGGATTTGAAGGACTTTATCGCCACGGCTCACAAGCTTGGCATGCGTGTGCTGCTCGACCTCGTGTTTGCTCACTGCGGCCCATCGGCCAAGGTGCTGAAGGAGCATCCGGAGTACTTCCTCTATGACGAGAACGGCAAGCTGAGGCTGACGCGCTGGAACTTCCCGATGTTCGACACCAAGAAGCCGGAGACGTGCGACTACTTTTTGGGCATCATGAAGCACTATATGACCTACTACGGCGCTGACGGCTTCCGTTGCGATGTTTGCGAATATGTACCTATCTCGTTCTGGGAGAGCGCTCGTCGCGAGTTGGAGAAGATTAAGCCAGATATGGTAATGATTGCCGAGTCGGATTTGCTCGAAAATACCTGCTACGCCTTCGACGCGAACTATGGCTGGGAGATCTGCACCGATGTAGTCAAGGCATTGGTTGTGGCAGAGGCTGTAGGTATTCAGAAGAATATAAAGGTGCCGTGGCGAGAGGGCTTTGCTCGCGCTCGCAAGGTGCACGAGGAGATGACCGCCAAGCGTCCAAAGGGCTCGCTCAACTGGAATATGTACGAGAATCACGACCTGGCGGAGTACTCACAGCACAACCGCATTGAGAAGACTTGCGGCAATGCCGCTTGCGAGGTGATGCTGGCGCTGACCTTCGCCTTGGACGGTGTGCCATTCATCTTCAATGGTCAGGAGATAGCCTACGACAAGCGTCTTTCGTTCTTCGGCCATAAGAACAGCTGGATCAACTGGAAGGTTGACGGTGCAACCGAGGCGGCCAAGCATAGAACGGCGAAGATTAAGGAGTGGACGAAGATGCGCAAGGAGCAGAAGGCTCTCCCTTACGGTGCAACCGAGTGGATTGACAACAGCTACCCGGCCGATATCATCTCGTTCAAGCGCACACTCGAGGGACACGACGACGTGCTCTTCATCGGCAATTTCTCGGATGTGTCGGTCGAGTTTACGCTCGCCGACGGCACGAAGTACTCTTTCAAGCCGTGGGAGTACATCTTCAAGCCACTGCCTAATAAGTAACCCGATTTTTTAACGCAATAAACTGATGAAACGACTATTTGCAACCATCGCATGTTTAGCTTTCGGCCTTGCGGCCATGGCGCAGGAGAACTGCAGCCACTTCAACGCACGCCACACTCCGGCATGGTTTCGCGAGGGCGTATCCTACCAGATTATGCCTCGCTGCTTCAGTGAGGAGGGTACGCTGAAGGGTGCCGAGAAGCACCTCGAGCGTCTTGCCGACCTGGGTATATCGGTGGTATATCTGCTTCCGGTTAATGTGGCGGATACAGATATGGATAAGAGCAAGTGGAGCCCGCGCCAGCTCGCCTCGGGCTTCAACGACCCGCGCAACCCGTACCGTGCGGGCGACTACTTCAGCGTCGATCCCGAGTATGGTACCGACCAGGACCTGAAGGACTTCGTGAATAAGGCGCACTCGCTCGGCATGAAGGTCTTCCTCGACCTCGTGTTTGCACATTGCGGCCCTGCGGCGGATGTTGTGAAGAACCATCCGGAGTACTTCCTCTACAAGGAGAACGGCGAGATGGAGCTCACGCGCTGGAACTTCCCGAAGTTTGACATGAACTACATCGGCGCTCGTAGATATTTCAAGAGCGTCATGAGCTACTACCTGGCCCACTACAATGTGGACGGCTTCCGCTGCGACGTGGCACACCGTATCCCTATCTCGTTCTGGGAGGAGGCGCGTGCCGAGGTGGAGGCCCTGAAGCCGGACTTGGTGATTGTTGCCGAGTCGAGCCGTCCTTACGATATGCGCTACGCCTTCGATGCCGAGTATAACTGGAGCATTGGCCGGTATGCCATGCGCAAGATTCTCGACAAAGATCCCGAGTTTGCCGATAAGGGCGGTATGGCCTACGTGCGCAGTCAGCACGGCAAGAATGCAGCGGTACGACCAAAGGGTGCGCTGCATTGGAATATGACCGAGAACCACGACTTTGCGACCGACGATTTCGAGAACCGTCAGGAGAAGCGTTGGGGCAACGCTTGCTGCGAGTTGCAGCTCGCCTTCTCGTTTGCCATCGACGGCGTGCCGTTCCTCTTCAACGGCCAGGAGATTGCCCACGCGAAGCGAGTGTCGCTCTTCGGCCACAAGGATTGCTGGATAGACTGGAAGGCGGACGGTGCAACCGAGGTGGCGAAGGATCGTACTGCAAAGATTAAGGCATGGGCCAAGATGCGCAAGGAGCAGAAGGCCCTCTCGTATGGCGCAACCGAGTGGATCGACAACGACCATCCTGCCGAGGTGCTCTCGTTCAAGCGCACGCTCGAGGGTGCGGCAGACGTGCTCTTCGTCGGCAACTTCTCGGACAAGGAGCTGAAGGTGAAGCTCGCCAACGGTGCGAAATATACGCTTGCCCCTTGGGCATACGTCTTTGCTCCGCAAAAGAGATAATACGATATATTTAAATAACAAACCCACTAAAAATATTTAGTTATGAAAATTACTGACATGAGAGTTCGCGTTGTTGCCATTCCGATGAATGCGCAACTCCGCCACAACACGGGTGTTCACCCGGGTTACCTTCTGCGAAACATCGTAGAGATTTTCACCGATGAGGGTATTGTCGGTCTCGGCGAGTGCGGCGGTGGCGATGCCAAGGCCGCTCTGCTGAAGCTCAAGCCAAGAATCATCGGCCTCGATCCATTCGACTTGGAGACCATCAAGATGAAGGTCTTGCGTAGCATCTACTACATGTCGAATGCACGCCTTTATGGTGCCATCGAGATTGCCTGTCTCGACATTCAGGGTAAGGTTGCCGGCGTGCCTATGCACCGTCTGCTCGGTGGTGCTTTGCGCGACCGTATTCCGATGATTGCCTACCTCTTCTGGCGTTACGACCGTCCGGGTGGCGGCCACGACGAGTGTGCCGAGGATATGGCCGACTTCTGCGTCGAGCTCCACGAGACGCTCGGTGTGAATGCCATGAAGCTCAAGGCCGGCGTAAAAGACCCTATGGAGGAGGTTCGCGTACTGGAGCTCTGCCGCAAAAAGTTGGGCGACGACTTCGGTTTGCGTATCGACCCTAACGGCGTATGGAGCGTAGCTACCGCCATCAAGGCCGGTAAGCGTATGGAGGAGCTCGAGCCGCAGTACTTCGAGGATCCATCGTGGGGCTTGGAGGGTATGCGTGCCGTGCGCGAGAAGGTAAATATTCCGCTCGCTACGAATATGTACCCTAACAAGTTCGACGACCTCGGCCCTGCAATCCACATGAACTCTATCGACATCATCCTCACCGACCTCCACTATTGGGAGGGCCCTCGCGGCGTGAAGGACTTGGTGGCCGTATGCCGCACGTTCAACCTCGGTGTTGCGATGCACTCGGGTGCCGAGTTCGGTATCGAGTTGGCAGCGATGCTCCACACCGCATCGACTATCCCGCAGATGACCATGCCGGGCGATGCTCACTACCACTACCTCGAGGACGATATCATCGAGGGTGGCCTGATGAAGTACGAGGATGGTTGCATCAAGGTTCCGGAGGGTCCGGGCTTGGGCGTATCGCTCGATGAGGACAAGATGAAGTTCTACGAGAAGTACTACGAGAAGCACGGCGACTACTACGCACGCTTCCACCAAGACCCATATCGTCCTGAGTGGTATCCAATCGTAGGAGGAATTTAGTATGTTCGACCTTAAAGGCAAAACAGCACTTGTAACTGGTAGCGGTCAGGGCATTGGCAGAGCCATTGCCCTGCTGCTTGCCGAGCAAGGTGCGCGAGTAGTTGTCAATTGGCGGTCGCACGACGAGGTTGCACAGCAAACCTTCGATGCGTTGGACGCTATGGGCGCCAACTACCTGCGCTGGAAGTACGACTTGGCTTCGGACAGCATCAAGGAGGATTGGGAGGCCTTCGCTCGCGAGAACAACATCGCGGCCGACATCCTCGTCTTGAACGCCTCGATGCAGATTCGCAACGATTGGGAGAATATCACTTTCGAGGAGTTCGACCAGCAGATGCACGTCAATCTCCGTGCCTCATTGGCTCTTATTCAGGCCTGTGTGCCGGCTATGCGCGAGCGTAAGTGGGGACGTATCGTCACCATCGGCAGCGTGCAGCAGTACCGCCCGAATACAGCCATGGCTATCTATGCCACAACGAAGTCTGCGCAGCGCAACCTCGTGCTGACGCTCTCGGTGGAGCTTGCCGGCGACGGCATCACCATCAACAACGTCGCTCCGGGTGCTATCGAGACGGTGCGTAATGAAGCTGTTCTGGCGGATGCCGCTTTCAGAACAAAAATCGAAAATTCGATTCCGGTCGGCTTCGTAGGTCAGCCGCAGGACATCGCTCCTGCCGTGTTGCTGCTCTGCTCGGAGGAGGGCCGCTATATTACGGGTACAGATATTTTGGTTGATGGCGGTATGGCCATCCCTTTCACAAAGAAGTAAATTAATCTTAAATTCAGAAAAATGAGTGTAGATCAATACAAGAAAGAGGTCGGCATGATGAACCTCGACAAGCTTATCGAGGCTCGCGAGGGCATTTGCGATAAGAAATTCCCAATTTCGGACAAGGAGCTTTTGGCGCGTTTCGAGCAGCTCTATCTTGGTGCTGTGAACGACGTTATGCGCGAGTTCTGCCTGCTCAACCAGGCTCTGCCTAACCGCATCAAGCCGTTGCGCGAGTATCAGACCGTTGCCGGCTTTGCCTTCACGGTGAAGAGTGCGCCTAACGTGAAGATTACGGGCGAGATGGAGTTCCGCACGCAGATGCTCGACGAGCTCGGCGAGGATCACTTCGTCATTTGGGACACGAGCCGCGATCAGGAGGCAACACTCTGGGGCGGTGTGATGACCTCGACTGCCAAGGGCAAGAAGGTTAAGGCCGCCTGCATCGACGGAGGTATCCGCGATACGCACCAGATTCTCGAGGCCGACTTCCCAATCTTCTACGAGTACCGTATCTCGAATGGTTCGCTCGGTCGCTGCCTCATTACCCATTATCAGACTCCAATCAAGATTGGCGACGTAACCATCAAGCCGGGTGATGTTATCCTTGGCGATATCGATGGCGTGTTGGTTGTGCCACGCGAGATTGCCTATGATGTGCTCGTGCGTGCCGAGGAGATCAAGGAGAACGAGAAGAAGATTTTCTCGTGGGTACATGAGGGCCAGACCATTCAGGAGATTAAGGACAAGGGTGGATATTTCTAGGCTATGTTGTCCGCACTAAAACTAATGTCAATGGCGATTTTGGTCGGAACAAATACGCCCTATTGGGGGCATACATTCCTTGCGGAGGGCAATGATAAAATCTATGCCCTCCGTAGCCTTTCCGGCTCCTCATCACTCTGCGTGTTCGACGGTACGCAGTTGAAGGGGCAGGGAGGGCTCGTCGAGCTGTCGTCGCTACAAGCTATGATGGCCGAGGGAACAACCCCCGGCGAGCATTCGTGCCACATAACACTGCTCGATAGGGAGGCCGTGGTTGCCGACTATACGAGTGGAACGCTCACGCTCTACCCTCTTGCGGCCGATGGCTCGCTCGAGGGCGAGCCTCGCATCGTGCACTTCTCCGGTTCGGGGCCGCACCCGAAGCGTCAGCTGTCGCCGCACATCCACTCCTCTTCGCTCTCGCCCGACAAGGCAACCCTTATCGTTGCCGACCTCGGCACCGACCGCCTCTACCGCTTCGACGTGAAGCAGGGGCGTGCCGTAATGCCATACACACCTGTCGTGTTGCCCGAGGGTTGCGGCCCTCGACACACAGCATTCAGCCCCGACGGGCGCTTTCTCTATGTAGTCACGGAGCTGAGCGACGAAGTGTTGGTATATCGTACAGACGACTACTCGCTACTTGAGCGTCACTCGCTCAATGGTGAAAATCCGCAGGGCGGAGCACATATCGCCCTAAGCCGCGATGGTCGCTACCTCTATGCCACGCTGCGCGTGAGTAGCACGGCCAATGCTGCAGCGTGCAAGCTCGCCGATGGCGTTGCCGTCTTCGAGCGCAATGCCGACGGCTTGTTGCGCCGTGTCGGTTATCGTACTACCGGAGGTCATCCGCGTCACTTTGCACTCTCGATTGACGGAGGTTCGCTTATCGTAGCGTGCCGCGACAGCAACAGTGTGGAGCTCTACCCAATCGACCCGACAAGCGGAGCTCTCGGCGATTGCATCGACAAAGTCGAGGTGTCGAATCCGGTATTCGTATTACCACTATCTGGCAGATAACCAACAAAAACCCAGCCTTTATGAGAAAAGCTATTATCATATTGGTCGCTCTGGCAGCAATTTGCTCGGCACAGACAGCCTCCGCTTGGGGTGGTTGGACACACAAGTTTATCGCACACACCGCCGATAAATATCTCGAGCCGGAAGTGAAAGCGAAGGTCGATAAGTATCTCGGCTCTCCGATGATAGACCATTGCACCTGGATGGATCAGATTCGCAAGCCTATTCGCAAGAAAAGTCATCCCGACCACGAGAGATTGCAGCCGTACCGTCCGTCGCTTCTCTGGCACGGAATGGTCTTGGACGAGAAGTTCCGCCCAAGTGACAAGCGTGCTGCGAAGGGCCGAGGTGCCTTGTATCCAAATCTTGAGAAGAGCATCGAGAACTTGCGTAACTATCGCAATATGACAGACTCGGCCGTAGCCGTAAATCTGAAGTATGTGATACACATGATGCAGGATATGCACTGCCCGTCGCACGTCTTCTACACCGAGTTCCCGGACTGCTTCGGCGGAGAGCCTTCGGGCCCTGCCGGTCGAATGTTTATGCGCGTCTATTACGAGGGCAAGAAGACCACCTACCACGCCGTGTGGGACGGTCTATCCATTCGTGTTCTCTATCCGGAGTGCGGCAAGGATTTCGAGCTTTTCCGCCAGAAGATGGATAAGTACACTCCGAAGCAGCGTGCCAAGTTATGCCGCGGAACACTCCTTGATTGGGCTACCGACACGGGCAAGCGTTGCCGCCCAATCTACAACAAAGTGGAGCCGCAAGACCATATAGACCGCGATTTTCTCTTGGGCTATCGCAAGATTTCCGAGGGACAGGCGATGCGCTCGGCGTACCGTCTTGCCCATCTGCTGAACGAGATTTTCAGGTAGCCGCTCACCTGCCTCGCGCTTGACAAAGCCTCTTTAACCTTGCGATTGCGTTGTGGCGGATGATATATTGATAAAAAAATTGTGAGCGAAGAGGTTATATCTTCGATTATTTTGTATATTTGTGGGGTTGTCAAAGATAGGCAACCCCACCCTAATTTTGAGTCATTGATTTTTTAAAAGATACAACAGATGAAAAAGATTGTAACATTCGGAGAGATTATGCTCCGCCTCAGCACCCCGGGCAACAGCCGCTTCGTGCAGTCGGATAGCTTCGACGTAGTATATGGCGGTGGCGAGGCCAACGTCGCAGTGAGCCTTGCCTCGTATGGCCACGACGCATACTTCGTAACCAAGCTGCCGAGCCACGAGATTGGCCAATCGGCTCTCAATGCTCTGCGCCGCTATGGCGTGCATACCGACTATATCGCCCGTGGCGGCGAGCGTGTCGGCATCTACTACCTCGAGACGGGTGCCTCGATGCGCCCATCGAAGGTTATCTACGACCGTGCGCACTCCTCGATTTCGGAGGCCGAGCCTACCGACTTCGACTTCGACAAAATAATGGAGGGTGCCGACTGGTTCCACTGGTCGGGCATCACGCCGGCAATCTCGGACAAGGCTGCCGAACTCACGCGCCTCGCCTGCGAGGCAGCAAAGCGTCACGGCGTAAAGGTGTCGGTCGATTTGAACTTCCGCAAGAAGCTGTGGACGAAGGAGAAGGCGCAGTCGGTTATGCGTCCGCTGATGCAGTATGTCGATGTATGTATCGGCAACGAGGAGGATGCGGAGCTCTGCCTCGGTTTCAAGCCCGATGCCGATGTTGAGGGTGGCAGAACCGATGCCGAGGGCTACAAATCAATCTTTGCGGCTATGGCCAAGGAGTTTGGTTTCGAGTATGTCATTTCGACGCTGCGCGAGTCTTTCTCGGCTTCGCACAACGGCTGGAAGGCGATGATTTACGACGGCAAGGAGTTCTACGAGTCGCGCCGCTACGACATCAACCCTATCGTCGATCGCGTGGGTGGAGGCGATGCCTTCTCGGGCGGTGTTATCCACGGCCTGCTCACCAAGGCTACGCAGGGTGAGGCTCTGGAGTTTGCGGTGGCTGCTTCGGCCTTGAAGCACACCATTCCGGGCGACTTCAATATGGTTTCGGCCGACGAGGTCGAGGCCTTGTGCGGTGGCGATGCAAGCGGCCGCGTACAGCGTTAAACATTTAATACGATGACAGAGTATTATGGCACGATTTGACAAGATTGCAGTTCTAAACAAGATTCAGACGACGGGCATCGTTCCCGTATTCTATAACGGCGATGCGGAGATTGCCAAGCAGGTCGTGAAGGCCTGCTACGAGGGCGGCATTCGCGCCTTCGAGTTCACTAATCGCGGCGACTTCGCGCACGAGGTATTTGCCGAGGTGGTTAAGTATGCCGCCACGGAGTGCCCCGAGATGGCCGTAGGCGTAGGCTCGGTGGTAGATGCACCGACCGCCTCGCTCTACATACAGCTGGGCGCGTGCTTCGTCGTAGGCCCGCTCTTCAACCCCGATGTTGCGAAGGTGTGCAACCGCCGCCTTGTGCCCTACACGCCGGGCTGTGGCTCGATTACCGAGGTAGGCATGGCACAGGAGGCCGGCTGCGACCTATGCAAAGTATTCCCGGGCGATGTCTTGGGCCCGAAGTTCATCAAAGGTTTGATGGCCCCTATGCCGTGGAGCAAGATTATGGTTACAGGAGGTGTGGAGCCTACGACCGAAAATCTCTCGTCGTGGTTCAAGGCCGGAGCCTTTGCCGTAGGTATGGGCAGCTGCCTCTTCCCTAAGCAGTTGGTAGCCTCGAAAGATTGGGAGGCCATCAGCCGCATCTGCGCCGAGTCGATTGACGTAGCTGCAAAGTTGAAATAACCTAAAAACCTTAACTATATGAAGGACAAGATGTCAAACTACCGCTGGGCAATATGCGCCATGCTCTTCTTCGCCACGACCATCAACTATATGGATCGTCAGGTGCTGTCGCTCACATGGAAGGATTTTATCGCCCCGGAGTTCAACTGGACCGATTCGGACTACGGTACGATTACCGGCTTCTTCTCAATCTTCTATGCCATCGCCTGCCTCTTCGCGGGTAAGTTCGTGGACTGGATGGGAACAAAGAAGGGTTTCCTTTGGGCTATCGGCATCTGGTCGCTGGGTGCTTGTATGCACGCAGGCTGCGGGTGGGCAACAATAGAGCTCTTGGGCTACGAATCGTTGGAGGCTCTCAAAGCGGTAGAGGCGGGCTCGAAGGCCGCAATGGTCATAGCGTCACTCAGCGTATGGCTCTTCTTGATTTGCCGCGCAATCCTCGCTCTTGGTGAGGCCGGCAACTTCCCGGCCGCCATCAAGGTCACAGCCGAGTATTTCCCGAAGAAAGACCGCGCTCTGGCGACATCATTGTTCAACGCAGGTGCCTCGGTAGGAGCTTTGGCTGCGCCACTGACCGTACCTATCTTGGCACAAACTCTTGGTTGGGAGATGGCCTTCATCATAATCGGAGTTCTTGGCTTTGTCTGGATGTTCTTCTGGGTGTATATGTACGAGAAGCCGGAGAACTCAAAGCACGTGAATAGTGCCGAGTTGAGCTACATTCTCCAGGACGATAAGGAGGCTTCGACCGAGATGAAAACTACCGATGAGAATAAGACGATTCCGCTGATTAAGTGCTTCGGCTACAAGCAAACGTGGTCATTCATCGCCGGCAAGTTCTTCACCGATGGCGTTTGGTGGTTCTACCTCTTCTGGGCTCCGGCATATTTCTCGGAGTGTGGCTACGGCATGGATACGATACAGGGCAAGATGCTTGTATTCGTTCTCTATCTGATTGTCACCGTCGTTTCGATTGGTGGCGGCTACCTGCCGAAGTTGTTCGTCGAGAAGATGGGTATGGAGCCATACTCGGGACGTATGCGTGCGATGTTAATCTTCGCCTTCTTCCCTCTCTTTGCCCTCTTTGCCCAGCCATTACAGGGCATCTCGGTTTGGTTCCCAGCCGTGATTATCGGTATCGCAGGCGCAGGACATCAGGCTTGGTCGGCCAACCTTTTCTCGACCATTGGCGATATGTTCCCTAAATCTACCATCGCCACCGTCACCGGAATCGGTGCCATGCTCGGCGGTTGCAGTTCATTCCTCATCAATAAGGGTGCAGGTATGCTCTTCACTTATGCCGAAGCACAGGGTTCGGCCTTTACGTTTGCCGGTTTCGAGGGCAAGCCTGCGGGATATATGATTGTATTCTCGTTCTGCGCGGTGGCCTATCTGGTAGGATGGATTATAATGAAGTTACTCGTGCCAAAATACAAGCGAATTGAGTTATAAAAGCGTATGAATATGTTCTGTGTGAAGGATAAGGTTGTCGTAATCACTGGCGGTTACGGCGTATTGGGTGCCTCGATGGCTCGCTGCCTGGCCGAGCAGGGTGCGCACGTCGCAATCATTGGCCGCAAGGCTGAGCGCGGTGAGACTCTGGCGGCTGAACTCTCGGCGCTCGGCGCCGAGGCAATCTTCTGCAAGGCCGATGTGCTCGACAAGGAGGCTCTCACTGCAGCTCGCGAGACTATCGTGGCCAAGTGGAGAGCTATTGACGTGTTGATAAATGCTGCGGGTGGCAATATGCCTGGTGCAACGATTATGCCCGACCAGAACTTTTTGGACATCGATTTCGCGGCCTTTGGCGGAGTCATAAACCTCAACCTGATGGGCACGGTTATCCCGACCGTCATCTTCGGCGAGCAGATGGCCGCGCAGAAGAGTGGCTCGATAATCAACATCTCGTCAATGACGGCACAGCGCGTCGTGACGCGCGTCGTGGGCTACTCGGCCTCGAAGTCGGCAATCGACAACTTCACGCGCTGGATGGCTGTCGAGATGGCCAAGAAGGTGGGCGAGGGTGTGCGTGTCAATGCCATTGCACCGGGTTTCTTCCTCACCGAGCAGAACCGCACGTTGATGACCAATCCAGACGGCTCGCTCAGCGACCGTGCGAAGGATGTGGTGCGCGTAACGCCGTTTGGCCGTCTCGGCAGAGCCGAGGAGTTGCACGGAGCGGTGCTCTTCTTCGCAAGCGAGGCTTCGCACTTTGTGACGGGCGCGGTGCTGCCTGTCGATGGTGGTTTCAGCATATTCAGCGGAGTATAGGCTATGGCAGAGGTATATAGATGCGAGCAGTGCTGGCGTTGGTACGGTCCGAATGACCCCGTATCGCTGTCGGACATCCGTCAGGCGGGTGCTACGGGCATAGTCAATGCCCTGCATCACATTCCGAATGGCGAAATATGGAGTGTCGAGGAGATTCTCGCTCGCAAGCAGATTATCGAGGAGGCGGGCCTACGCTGGTCGGTAGTCGAGAGTGTACCCGTACACGAACACATAAAGACGCGCACAGGCGACTTCGAGCAATATATCGAGAACTACAAGCAGAGCATCCGCAACCTTGCTTCGTGCGGCATAAAGACCATAACCTACAACTTTATGCCCGTGCTCGATTGGACACGCACGGACCTTGCCTACGAGATGCCCGATGGCAGCCGCGCTCTGCGCTTCGAACGTGCCGCATTTGTCGCTTTCGACCTCTTCTTGCTGCGCCGCCCGAATGCCGAGGCAGAATATACGGCAGAGGAGCGGGAGGTTGCACGCCAACGCTTCGAGCGAATGAACGATGAGGAGCGCAATCGTCTGGTGCGCAATATGATTGCCGGACTTCCGGGCTCCGAGGAGAGCTTCACACTGGAGCAGTTTCAGGCGGAGCTCGACCGCTATCGCAACATCACGCCCGAGCGTCTGCGCCAAAACCTGATACTCTTTCTTCAGGAGGTATGTCCTGTGGCCGATGAGGCAGGTGCCGTGATGGTTATCCACCCCGACGATCCGCCGATGTCGATTCTCGGGCTACCACGCATAATGAGTTGCGCTGAAGATTTCGCACGACTGATAGAAGCCGTGCCTAACCCAAGCAACGGACTATGCCTCTGTACGGGCTCGCTCGGCGTGAGCAGTGCGAATGATTGCGCGGCGATGATGCAACGCTTTGGCGACCGCGTGGGCTTCGTACATCTGCGCAGCACGGAGCGCGATGCGGATGGCAACTTCCACGAAGCGAACCACCTCGAGGGCGATGTGGATATGTACGGCGTAATGAAGGCTCTCTTGGAGTTGCAGCAGCGGCGCGGTGTGTCGCTACCGATGCGCCCCGACCACGGACACCAGATGGTCGATGACCTGCGCAAAAAGACCAATCCCGGATACAGCTGCATAGGCCGTCTGCGCGGCCTCGCGGAGCTGCGCGGTCTGGAGATGGGTATCGCCAAATCACTCTTTGAAAACTAACAAAAACCTGAAAATACCATGAAAGCTTTTAACGACGAAAACTTCTTGTTGCAGACCGAGACGGCCCAAAGGCTCTATCACGACCACGCAGCAAAAATGCCTATTATCGACTACCACTGCCACCTCATCCCCGAGTATGTAGCGAATGACCATGTGTTCGAGAACCTCTCGAAGATTTGGCTCGAGGGCGACCACTACAAGTGGCGTGCGATGCGTACCAACGGTATCGACGAGCGTTACTGCACGGGCAAGGATACGACCGATTGGGAGAAGTTCGAGAAGTGGGCCGAGACGGTGCCTTACACCATGCGCAACCCTCTCTATCACTGGACTCACCTCGAGCTTAAAACCGCTTTCGGTGTCGATAAGTTGCTGAATCCTTCGACGGCTCGCGAGATTTACGACCACTGCTCGGCAATGTTGCAGACTCCCGAGCGCTCGGCACGCGGCCTTATGCTGCACTATAACGTCGAAACCGTCTGCACGACCGACGACCCTATCGACTCGTTGGAGCACCACATCAAGTGCGCCAAGGACAACTTCGGCGTGAAGGTGTTGCCGACATGGCGCCCTGACAAGGCTATGGCGGTGGATAATCCTGCCGCTTTCCGCACCTATATCGACCGCTTGGCCGAGGTTAGCGGCGTGGATATTCGCTGCTTCGACGATGTGTTGGCAGCATTGCAGGTGCGCCACGACTTCTTCGAGAGCGTTGGCTGCCGCCTCTCCGACCACGGCATCGAGGAGTTCTATGCCGAGGATTATACGCACGGCGAGATTGAGGCCCTCTTCCAGAAGGTATATGGCGGCACGGCCCTTACGAAGGAGGAGATTAAGAAGTACAAGACCGCGATGATGGTAGAGTTTGCGATTATGGACCACAAGAGCGGCTGGACACAGCAGTTCCACTATGGCGCAATCCGCGACAACAACAGCCGTATGTTCGCGCAACTCGGCCCTGACACGGGCTTCGACTCGATAGGCGACTTCACGGTGGCCAAGAATATGTCGAAGTTCTTCGATATGCTCGACCGCGAAGACAAGCTCACCAAGACTATCATCTACAACCTCAATCCTCGCGACAACGAGCTTATCGCCACGATGCTCGGCAACTTCCAGGATGGTCGCTACGGCGCAGGCAAGATTCAGTTCGGCTCGGGCTGGTGGTTCCTCGATCAGAAGGATGGTATGGAGAAGCAGATGAACGCCCTCTCGGTGCTCGGTCTGCTGAGCCGCTTCGTGGGTATGCTTACCGACTCGCGCTCGTTCCTCTCTTATCCGCGCCACGAGTACTTCCGCAGAACGCTCTGCAACCTTATCGGCAACGATGTGGAGAACGGGCTGTTGCCGGCCAGTGAGATAGAGTTCCTCGGGCAGATGGTCGAGGATATCAGCTACAACAACGCTAAACGATACTTCAACTTTTAGGCAACGATGACTCGACCATGCCTCGCCGTCTTCGACCTCGACGGCACACTCCTCGACACGATTGGCGACCTTGCCGCCTCGTGCAACGAGATGCTCGCGCAACGCAACCTGCCGCAACACTCGCTTGACGAGTACCGCAAGATGGTTGGCAACGGCATTATGCGCCTCGTCGAGCGTGCCCTGCCCGAGGAGTTGCGCACCGCAGAGTATGTCGCCGAGGCACGCCGCGACTTCGTGGCCTACTATATCGACCATATAGACCTGCACACTCACCCCTATGAGGGTATTGTGCAGGTCATCAAGGAGTTGCAACGGCGCGGCTGGCGTCTCGCCGTTGCCTCCAATAAGTTCGACGAAGGAACCAAGAAACTTATCGGCAAGTTCTTTGCGCCGCACACCTTCGAGGTTGTCTATGGCAATCGCGAAGGGGTACCTCTAAAGCCGGATGCCACGCTGCTACGCACGATTGCCGAGGAGTGCCATACGCCCATCGAGCAATGCTGGATGGTTGGCGACTCGGGCATAGATATCATCACGGCCCGCAATGCCGGCGCACGCTCGATAGGTGTAACGTGGGGCTTCCGTAGCCGCGAGGAGCTCGAAGCGGAGGGTGCCGACCATATCGCCACGCGCCCATCGGATATCCTCACGCTGCTCGAGGCATAGAAAAGCGAAAAAAGTGTAATATTTTTTGCGCTTTTCCAAATTATCCTTATCTTTGCCCTCACGATCGGGGGATTAGCTCAGCTGGCTAGAGCGCTTGCATGGCATGCAAGAGGTCACGAGTTCGAATCTCGTATTCTCCACAACAAAAAGAAAGAGGGTTTTGCCCTCTTTTTTGTTGGAATACGACGGTTCGGCGAGTGACCTCTTTTCTCCTCCTTTCCCAAAGGAGGATGGGTATTGTTTTCGATACCTATGGCAGTGAGTGGGCGGGCAGAGAACTAAAAACTCCCACTCCATTAACGCCTATCAACCACCTGTACAAAAGATTAACTACTTGACAAACAATATCTCGCGATACTTCGGCAGTGTCCAAATCTGGTCATCGACAACCTCCTCGAGCTTATCCACCTCATTGCGAATGCGGTCGAAATAAACGGCCACGGTGTCGTGATAGGCTATGGCCTTCTCGCGCATAGAGTCGATACGATTGGCACGCTTGCGGCACTCGACCATCTCGTGTGTGAGGGTTTGAATGGTTGCTGTGCGTTCCTGAATCATCTTGATAAGGTCGGTATCGGTATGCGACTTGAGGCCTATCTGGTGCATCTTCCACACCTTGTCGAGCAGCACCGATTCATACTTCGAGGCGATAGGCACGATATGGTTCATCGCAATGTCGCCCAACACGCGGGCCTCAATCTGCACCTTCTTGACGTATGTCTCCCACTTAATCTCGGCACGCGCCTCGAGTTCCTTGCGGCTATATACACCCTGCGACTCGAACATCTCGACCGTCGCAGCATCGAGGTAGCGGTCGATATTCAGAGGGGTGCCCGATACGCAGTCGAGGCCTCGGCGTGCAGCCTCCTCGCGCCACTCTTCGGAGTAGCCATTGCCATCGAAGCGCACGGCGCGGCAGGAGCCTATCAACTCGCGCAGAGTCTCGTATATCGCCTTATCCCTCTTCTCGCCACGCTCGATACGCGCATCCACTGCACGGCGAAAGCTGACAAGTTGCTCGGCCACCGCCGTATTGAGTACAATCATCGCATCGGCACAGTTGTCCGATGAGCCCACGGCGCGGAACTCAAAGCGGTTACCCGTGAAGGCAAAGGGCGAGGTGCGATTGCGGTCGGTATTGTCCAATAGGAGCGACGGAATCTGCGTAAGGCCACCCATACGAAAGACATTCTTCGAGTCGAAACGTATATCCTCATCGTCGAGCGATTGCTCAATCTTATCCAGCACCTCCGACACCTGCGTACCGAGGAAGGTCGAGATGATGGTCGGCGGAGCCTCACCTGCACCCAAGCGGTGCTCATTCGACGCACTCATCACCGAGGCCTTCAACAGACCATTGTGTCGATGCACGGCGGCGATAACATTTACGAGAAAAGTTATGAATTGCAGATTCTCGAAGGCCGTATATCCCGGGCTCAAGAGATTTACCCCCGTATTGGTCCCGAGCGACCAGTTGTTGTGCTTGCCCGAGCCATTGATGCCCTTGAAAGGCTTCTCGTGCAACAATACACGGAAGTGATGGCGCGTAGCCACCTTGCCCATGATGGTCATCAGCAGCTGGTTGTGGTCGTTGGCGAGGTTGGCCTCCTCGTATATCGGTGCCAACTCGTATTGGTTGGGTGCCACCTCGTTGTGGCGTGTCTTGAGAGGTATGCCGAGTTTCAGACACTCGTACTCGAGATCCTTCATAAACTCCAACACGCGCTGCGGAATGGCACCAAAGTAGTGGTCGTCGAGTTGCTGGTTCTTCGCCGCTTCGTGCCCCATCAGTGTACGTCCCGTCTGCACAAGGTCGAGGCGTGCCGACCACAGCGAGTCATCGACCAAGAAGTACTCCTGCTCCCAGCCGAGGAACACCGTCACGCGCGACACATTGCGGTCGAAGTAGCGGCATACCTCGACAGCTGCATCGCTCACGGCCGTAATAGAGCGCAACAGCGGCGTCTTGTAGTCGAGGGCCTCGCCCGTGTACGATATGAACACGGTAGGTATGCAGAGTGTCGTATCGACGATAAAGGCGGGCGATGTAGGATCCCACGCCGAGTAGCCACGCGCCTCGAAGGTATTACGGATACCGCCACTCGGAAACGACGAAGCATCGGGCTCCTGCTGTACAAGCACCTTGCCCGAGAACTCCTCCAACATGCCACCCTCATGGTCGGGCTCCGAGAAGGAGTCGTGCTTCTCGGCCGTACCACCTGTCAGTGGTTGAAACCAGTGGCAATAGTGGTCGGCACCATGCTCCAATGCCCATTGGCGCATACCTGCGGCGATAGCATCGGCCGTTTCGCGCGTGAGCGGGGTCTTGTTCTCGATGGTATCGAGCAGAGCCTCGTAAGTCTGCTTGTTGAGATATTTGCGCATCTGGCGACGGCCAAAGACACGCTCACCAAAGTAGTCCGACGGATTGGCACTCGGAGCTTTCACCTCAACGGGGGCGTGCGACAGCGCCTTTTCGAGCATTCTGAATCGTAGTAACGACATAATTCGATTGTTGCTTTGATTGCTTTACTCTCGCAAAGATATGCGTTTTTGCCAAAACAACACAATAATTCCGCGAAAAACTTTTGCGATTTATTGTTTTTCGATATGCAACCAACGGCGCAGCGCAGCAACACGATTATTGCTTTATCGTTTTTCGATATTTACAACAAACAGTACAGCCTTACAATAACAATTTTGCTATTTCGAAAAGATTTAGTAAGTTTGCGAAACGAACAACCAAACAAACTATAATCCTATATGAGAACTATCCGTACACTAATCGCTCTACTTGCATGCCTTGCCATCTGCATTGCGGCCGAGGCAAAGAGCCACACTCTCAAAAACGACAAAGTGCAGGTCACTATCGACAAGCATGGCTCGCTCGTCGAACTGCGCAACCTCTTGACAGGCCACAACTACGCCTCGGGCGGCTACCTCTGGCGCATGTATTACGACACACACGACGAGCAGGAGATTGAGGTCATCGGCGGCGAACAGTCACCCGTCATATCGAGCAACGACGACATCATTATCATCGCCTACGACAAACTCCGCGTGCGCGGCATCAAGACCGCCATCAGCCTAACACTGCGCGTGACGCTCGACGGCGAAAATGTACGTTTCGCCTCGACCGTGAAGAATGACGTGGAGCACAGCGTGGTACGCGAGTTGCAATATCCGCTGGTGCGCAACGTAAATCTCCCGGCCGACCACCAACTGATTACGTCGCAGAACAGCGGTCGTCTCTACAGCGATCCAAGGAAAATCATTATGGAGAAGTCGAACAAGATTCCGTATCGCACACCGGCACAAATTTTCCGCCAGTACGACTGTCTCTACGGAGCCTCGGCCTCGATGAACTGCTACATCTTGGCAGGCGAGAAGCAGGGTCTCTATGTGGGCAGCCACGACGCAACAATTCAGGATACATGGCACGGCCTGCGACTCTATGCCGACAAGGATAAGAAGTTCACCGAGCTCGAGTTCGGTCTATTCAAGTACCCACAGTGCTTCGTGGGCGAGAAGTGGTCGAACAACAGTAACATTCTCTCGCCTTATGTCGGCTCGTGGCACAAGGCTGCCGACAAATACGGCAAGTGGGTACGCGCCTCGTGGTGGGATCATCACGACGCTCCGCAGTGGATTCGCGAGATGAAGTCGTGGCAGCGCGTAATCTTCAAGCACCAATACGGCAACTACCTCTTCAAGTACTCGGACCTCTACGGCCGTATGCAGAAGGCGGGCGAGAGCGTCGATGCGGATGCCGTCTTTGCCTTCGGTTGGTGGAAAGAGGGCATGGACAGAGGCAACCCCGCCTACACCCCTGATGACACGCAGGGTGGCGACGAGGGGTGGCGCAAGGCTATCGAGAAGTTCAAAAAGAGCGGGCAGAAGCTGATTATGTACTACAACGGGCAGCTCATCGACACCGAGAGCGAGTTCTACAAGAGTGGCGATGGTAAGCGTATAAGTTACAAGAGCCCGTCGAACACGGAGGTCGCCGACCAATACCGCTTCTCGGGCAAGGGAACGTGGCTGGCCGAGTATCAAGCCGTAACCTTCGTTATGGCCGACACTCGTCATCAGGTATGGCGCGACAAGCTGGTGGAGATGGCCGACCGCGCACACCGCAACGGTGCAAATGCCGTATTCTACGACCAGCTCGGCATTGGCTTCCAGCAGAAACGTCCGTGGGACACCTCGCGAGAGTTCTCTGTGCCCAATAACCGCCTTATCTACGACAAGGGCCAGACATTGAAATATCTGCGCACATACCTCGAAAATAAGTACGAGTCCGACTTCGGCTTCGGAACGGAGCAGTTGAACGACTACACCTCGCAGTGGGTTGATTTCGTGCATATCACGGGTATCAAACACGGCAAGGAGAACTTCTCAGAACTCTTCCGCTACACCTTCCCGGAGGTTATCTTCACGGATAGAAACATACGCGACGACACCAACATCGAGCCTCGCGTGAATATGACTCTGCTCAAGGGCCTGCTCAACGACATCGAGATTTACCGCTGCCGCAGCCTTATCGACGAGACACCTCACTATCAGGCATATTTGGCAAAGGTTAATGCCATTCGCAACCGCTACAACGACTGTCTGATGCTCGGCACTTTCCGCGACATCTTCGGCTTCGATAGTTCGAACAAGCAGGTGCAGGCCAAGGCTTTCGTCGGCAAGCGCCGTATGGCCATCGTAGCGACAAACGAGTTCAGCAAGGAGCTGCTCACCTCGACAATAAAGGTGCCGGGCTACCGCTACGTCGAGAGCTCAACACTCGGCAATGCGAAGGTCGCCGAGAACGGCACATACGTCACCCTCGGTCAGCACGATTTGGCAGTGCTCGTCTTCGAAAAGGAGTAATTTCGTTTAACGATAACAAGCGTGAAGCGGCCTAAAAACAAGGGCCGCTTCACTTTTTTGGCTCAATTTGGATACAATATGAAAAATTATTGTTACCTTTACGCGATGTTTATAGGCTTTGAACTAAAAATAGTATATTTTTACCCTAAACTAAATTAAAAAACTATGGCAACAAACAATCGTGAAAAGTTATTCGCCGAATTCCCACCGGTTTCGACCGAGGCGTGGGAGGCTGCGATAACTGCCGACCTCAAAGGTGCCGACTATGAGCGCAAGTTGGTATGGCGTACCACGGAGGGCTTCAACCTTCGTCCATACTACCGCGCCGAGAACCTTGAGGGTCTTGAAACTCTGGGCGCTCAAGCCGGTGAGTTCCCTTATTTGCGCGGAGTAAGCACCGACAACGCTTGGCTTACTCACCAGACTATCAAAGTCGCTTGCCCGAAGGAGGCCAACGCTACGGCCCTCGCAATGCTCGAGGCAGGCGTTGATTCGCTCGGCTTCTGCTTCTGCGAGGCCGAGGTAGAGCCTACCGCAGAGAGCATCGATACGCTTCTAGCAGGCATTGTTCTCTCGGCAGTAGATGTAACCGTTTGCGGCAAGTACGCCGCAAAGGCCGGTGAGCTTATCCTCGCCAAGGCCGAGAAGGAGGGCGTGGCAAAGGCCGACCTCCGTCTCAACATCGCCCTCGACCCGCTCGTTAAGGGCATGACTGTCAAGGGTGCTTGCTGCGACTGCGAGGCTCTCGTGAAGCTCGTCAAGGAGACACAGGAATACAAGAAGGTTCGCGTAATCACCGTTTCGGGCCACTACTTCTCGGATGCCGGTTCGACTATCGTTGAGGAGTTGGCATTCTCGCTCGCCGCGGCTCACGACTACCTCGTATGGCTCATGGAGGAGGGTTGCACGATTGACGAGGTTGCTCGCAAAGTACGCTTCTCGTTTGCCGTAACGTCGAACTACTTTATGGAGATGGCAAAGTTCCGCGCTGCACGTCTTTTGTGGGCCAACATCGTTAAGAAGTATGAGCCTGCGTGCGACTGCTCGTGCAAGCTCTACGCTCACGCCCGCACGTCGGCTTGGAACCAGACGGCCTACGATCCTTATGTAAATATGTTGCGTGGCACGACCGAGGCTATGTCGGCCGCTATCGCAGGCGTTCACTCGTTGGAGGTTCTTCCATTCGACCACTCATATGCAGAGCCTTCGGAGTTCTCGTACCGCATCGCGCGTAACGAGTCGCTCCTCTTGAAGCACGAGTCGCACTTCGACCAGGTTATCGACCCGGCCGGTGGTTCATACTATATCGAGAACCTGACCAACTGCATCGCCAACGAGGCGTGGAAGCTCTTCCTCGAGGTTGAGGAGAAGGGCGGCTACGAGGAGGCCCTCAAAGCGGGCTTCATCGTTGAGCGCGTAAAGGCTTCGGCTGCCGCAAAGGACAAGGCCGTAGCTACTCGTCGCCAGATTCTGCTCGGTGCCAACCAGTACCCTAACTTCACGGAGGTTGCCGACGTTGCCGTTTCGACCGAGGCCGTAACCCGCGCCGAGGGCGAGAACGTAATCACCCCATATCGTGGTGCTATGGCATTCGAGTCGATGCGTCTTGGTGTTGATCGCAGCGGCAAGGAGCCAAAGGCGTTTATGCTCACCTGCGGCAGCCTCGCTTGGGCTCGCGCTCGTGCGCAGTTCTCGTGCAACTTCTTCGCTTGCGCCGGCATCCGCGTAATCGACAACAACTTCTTCAAGACTGTTGAGGAGGGTGTCGAGGCGGCACTCGCATCGAAGGCCGAGATTGTAGTTGTTTGCGCCTCGGACGACGACTACGCAGAGGTAGCTCCAAAGGTTCAGGAGATGCTCGGCGGCAAGGCTATCCTTGTTGTTGCCGGTGCTCCTGCTTGTGCCGAGGAGTTGCAGTCGAAGGGTATTAACAACTTTATCAACGTCAAGAGTAATGTCCTCGAAACTTTGAAGGGCTACTTGGCACAGATGGGTTTCTAAACGAAGGAGGAACACGAAATGAGAGCAAAATTTGCAGAATTGAAATATGCGGGCGGCGCAGCTGCTTGCAACGCCGAGGCCAAGGAGCCTTGGCTCACTGCCGAGCAGATACCCGTAAAGGATAACTACACGGCGGCAGATTTGGAGGGCATGGAGCACCTGAACTATGCAGCAGGTCTCGCACCATTCCTTCGCGGTCCATACTCGACGATGTACGTTATGCGTCCTTGGACTATCCGTCAGTACGCAGGTTTCTCGACGGCCGAGGAGTCTAACGCCTTCTATCGTCGCAACCTCGCAGCCGGTCAGAAGGGTCTCTCAGTGGCCTTCGACCTCGCTACACACCGCGGCTACGACGCCGACCACCCTCGCGTAGTAGGCGACGTAGGTAAGGCTGGTGTGTCGATCTGCTCGGTTGAGGATATGAAGGTGCTGTTCAACGGCATTCCGCTCGACAAGATGTCGGTGTCGATGACCATGAACGGCGCAGTACTTCCTGTCTTGGCGTTCTACATCGTTACGGGCTTGGAGCAGGGCTGCACGCTCGACCAACTCGCCGGCACTATTCAGAACGACATCTTGAAGGAGTTCATGGTGCGTAACACCTATATCTATCCTCCGAAGTTCTCGATGAAGATTATTGCCGACATCTTCGAATACACGTCGAAGAATATGCCGAAGTTCAACTCAATCTCCATCTCGGGTTACCACATGCAAGAGGCAGGTGCTACGGCCGATATCGAGTTGGCTTACACGTTGGCTGACGGTCTGGAGTACCTCCGTGCAGGTATCAACGCAGGTATGTCGATTGACGCCTTCGCTCCGCGCTTGTCGTTCTTCTGGGCTATCGGTATGAATCACTTTATGGAGATTGCCAAGATGCGTGCAGCGCGTATGCTGTGGGCAAAGATTGTTAAGCAGTTCGACCCGAAGAATCCGAAGTCGCTCGCGCTGCGTACACACTCGCAGACGTCGGGTTGGTCGCTCACCGAGCAGGATCCATTCAACAACGTAGGCCGTACGGCTATCGAGGCCATGGGTGCAGCGCTCGGTCACACGCAGTCGCTCCACACCAACGCCCTCGACGAGGCTATCGCTCTGCCTACCGATTTCTCGGCGCGTATTGCTCGTAACACCCAGATTTACATCCAGGAGGAGACCAACGTATGCCGCACCGTGGATCCATGGGCAGGTTCGTACTACGTCGAGAGCCTCACCAACGAGATTGCGCACAAGGCGTGGGCACTCATCGAGGAGGTTGAGAAGCTCGGCGGTATGGCCAAGGCTATCGAGACCGGTATCCCGAAGATGCGTATCGAGGAGGCCGCTGCTCGCACGCAGGCCCGCATCGACTCGGGTGAGCAGAAGATTATCGGTCTGAACGAGTACCGCCTTGCCAAAGAGGCTCCAATCGATATCCTCGCAGTGGACAACACCGCAGTTCGCGAGAGTCAGATCAAGCGCCTCAACGAGTTGAAGGCCAACCGCGACCAGGCTGCCGTAGATAAGGCTCTGGCCGCTATCACCGAGTGCGTAAAGACGGGCAAGGGCAACCTGCTCGAGCTGGCTGTTGAGGCTGCAAAGGTACGTGCTACGCTCGGCGAAATCTCGTATGCTTGCGAGGTGGAGGTAGGTCGCTACTCGGCTGTTATTCGTTCAATTTCGGGAGTTTACAGTTCAGCTATGAAGAGAGATGACAATTTCGAGAAGGCAAAGCAGATGTGCGCCGACTTCGCGAAGAAGGAGGGCCGTCAGCCTCGTATTATGATTGCGAAGCTTGGTCAGGACGGTCACGACCGTGGTGCCAAGGTTGTCGCTACCGGTTATGCCGACATCGGCTTCGACGTGGACATGGGCCCTCTGTTCCAGACCCCTGCCGAGGCTGCAAAGCAGGCCGTAGAGAACGACGTACACGTTGTAGGTGTATCGTCGCTCGCCGCAGGTCACCTCACGCTCGTTCCACAGATTATCGAAGAGCTCGGTAAGCTCGGCCGTGAGGATATCGTTGTGGTTGTGGGTGGCGTTATCCCTGCACAGGACTACGACCAACTCTACCGCGATGGTGCTGCTGCCATCTTCGGCCCTGGCACGAAGATTCCTGATGCAGCAATCAAGATTCTCGAGATCCTCAACGACTAATCGTTTGACGGATATATGACGGAAGGTCGTGCCTTGTCGGGTGCGACCTTCTTCTTTTATGGGCAGCGAGGTATAAAAATCGGGGCAAAGCGTATTTTTTTCTCATTTTTTTTTGAAAAAGCGAAAATTTGTTCTACTTTTGCACTCGCAAAGCAACGATGGGCTATGGTGTAATGGTAACACTACAGATTCTGGTCCTGTCATTCCAGGTTCGAATCCTGGTAGCCCAACAACACAGGCAACGCAAGGAGATGTCGAGAGAACTCGACATCTCCTGTTTTATACACCTGCGGCACACAAAAATCGCTACACTTCATTCAAGGCCTAGGCATGCTTGCTCGCAGGCCAAATATACGGGCTCTCGGTAGTGAGCGGTGCGCTCCAAGACTTGAAAGAGTTGAGGTGCTCGTAATTAAATGTGATTCGCGAGATATTCGACGCAGAGGAGATTACTCCACAAAACGAATTTTCGACAGATCGCGCTGCTTGGCTTCGGGAGCCTCATCGGCATAACCCACCGCAAGGGCATAGCGCAGGCGATAGCCCTCCGAAAAGCCGAGTGAGGCGAGCTTCTCCTTGCCCTTCGGGTGGTGTTCGTTAAGCACCATAAGCGGCATACCGAGGCAGCAGGTGCCGAGGCCGAGTTCGTAGGCTGCAAGCATCATATTCTCGCCGAGCAGGCCGGCATTCAAGTCACTATAAGCATCCCCCTTAGCCGCCACAAAGATTACGGCAGGGGCATTGCGGAACATATTTTTGAAGTCGGGCGTAAGCATCTTATCGCCCGTAGGCGTTCCTTGGATTTGCTCGACAAAGATAGCCGTACACTCGTCAATCCACGCCTTCGAATCGACGATACGCAACTCCCAATCCTGCGAATTCATAGCACTTGGAGCCGCCACGCCGCACTCGGCAATCTTCTGCAACTTCTCGCGCTCGACACTCTTGTCGCTGTACTTACGGATACTGCGACGCGCCTCGATAGCCTCGATTACGCCACCCTTCGCTTCACTCTTACGGCTCTGCTGCACGAAAAGCACCACACCAAGAGCCGCCACACACAACACGACGATTAGAATCATTCGTTTCATAGCTTCACATTTTTATTGGTTTACACCTCAAAGATACAATAATTTTCCGATTTTCAAAGGAGCCGGCAGCGACTACTTTCGGGGCAGAGCCTCGGCAACCACCTCGGCAAGATCGCGCACGCCGCCCTTGGCAGTGCGCTGCAAGGCCTTCTTGCAGAGCGGACATGAGGTGACAATCGTCGCGGCCCCCGTAGCCTCCAACTCGTCGGTGACACGCGAGGCAAGCTTGAGCTGCTGTCCATCCGTGATGGCCGTATTGGCCAGCGACGAACCACAACAGAGGGCATTGCGGCGGTTATGCTCCGCCTCGGCAAGCTCGCCCACAGCCTCGATAACCGTGCGTGGTGCATCGTAGATACCGCCACCGCGCCCCAGTTCACACGGGTCGTGGTAGGCATAGCGCACATCGCCGCGCTCCAACACAAGGCGACCGGAGGCGATAAGTCGCTCGATATACTCCGAGTGGTGCAACACCTCGATATGCTCAAGAGCATAATCCTCCTTGAAGGTTTTGAGGCATATAGGGCACGACGTAACAAGCGTCGTGATGCCATGCTTATGGAAGAGTGAACGGTTGAACTCCATCATCTTATGCGCCGAGTCGGTCTCGCCCGAGAGCTTCAGCGGGCGACCGCAGCAGACACTACCCTGCCGATCGGCCCACCACACCTGATCGCCTACAGCCTCGAAGATGCGCTCCATTGCACTCATCGTGCGCGGTGTGAGGAGCGTCATACAACCGGCAAAGTAGCCCACCTTGCCGCTACCCTCCGAGCGGTCGATATCGCGGAAGTAGCCATAGCGACGCTCATTCGGGATATTGCGCATCAGTGCGCGGGAGTTAAGGCGCAGCGTATTGAGGTTGATACCTACGGGGCATACTGCCTCGCAACGGCCGCACATAAGGCAGTTGTTGGCCACCGATTGCTTCAACATATTGTAGCGACGATCGCGCAGGAAATAGACCGACTGCACATCGTGTATGCCCAAGTCGGCTTGCAGCTGGCACGGGTCGATACATATTCCGCAACGCGAGCATGACTGCACCTCAAAGTAATCGATTGCACCCTTCTCTTCGCGCGGGCGCAGGCGATAGTTACGCAGAAAGATAAGCGGTATCTCCGTAAAGATGTGCATATAGCGCGAGAATGGCATTGCCACGAAGAAGCCACCGAGGGCTATCGAGTAGAGCCACCACGCAGGCTCGAAGGCATACGACAGCAGACGCTCGCCAAAGATTGATGCGAGCAGCGAGCCACAGGAACCGGTGAGGAAGCTGCCCCCACCATAGAGTGCCACCGTAATACTCTCGGCAACAAGGCGCAGCGGGAAGATAAACCACAAGAACGACATCGCCAGACGGTCGCCCGTCGTGTGCTTCGTAGCACGACGCATACCGAGCGAGCGCGAGCTAAATCGCTTGAACCACGCCAACGCAACACCCGACAGCACGAAGGCGAGCAGCAGATCCATCACAAAGTCGAAGTACGGCTTATGCTCCGTCACGACTCCCTGCGCAGCGAAGTATTTGAAGAAGACGTGCCCCTGCAACGGCACGGGCGCGAAGCCCATATAGGCCATTGTCTCGATCCACCCCACGGCGATAAGTAGGAACCACCCCAGAGCTAGCGACATGTGCATATATCCGAGGCGCGGGTCTATGCGGAAGATGCGCACATGGAGCAACGACTCACGCACGACCTCCCACACCGAGCGCAGCGTGGCAAGGCTCGGAACGCCCTTCGCTACGAGCCTCTTATCCTCGTGCGTAAGGGCCACAAACCACGACACATACTTCCACGCCAGCACGATGAACAGAATAATCGTGCCGATGATGAACGGAAGCGTGAATGGAGCGTAGAAGTTCATATTAAAAATCTCCCAATTTACGTTTTATGAGCATCACCACACCGCGCGTATTGATGCCGCGCGGACAGAGCAGACGACACTTGCCGCAGAGCATACACTTGTTCATCTCCTCGTAGGCACCAGCATACTCGCCGCGTCGCACCAATGCATGCACCTTGCGGAAGTTAAACGACGTGAGGTTACCGGCCGTGCAGGAGGCTGTGCAGGAGCCGCAACCAATGCAGGTCTGCAACTCGGGCATCTCGAGCAATATCTCGTCGCTCTTGCGCAGGTTGTTGCGATCGATATCTATAACTCGTGGCTTCGAGATTCCGAAGCCGAAATTCACACTTGCCATACCTCTGTTACCCCTCCTGTTTATTCAGATAATCGACTATCGAGTCGGCCACCACAACACCCTCGTTGAGCACCTCGCCGATACTCTTCGGGGCAGTAATGGTGCCGGCATAGAAGATACCCTCGCGCGACGAGCGCACATTACCTGCAAAGAGGTCGGCCGCACGCATAAAGCCACTATCGGCAAGGCGAAGGCCAGCACTCTCGGCAAAGCGCACATTATCGTCGTTGGCACGCATACCGACCAACAAAATCAACATATCGACCGACATGCGCAACGGGCGGCCCGTCAGCGTATCTTCGGCCTTAATCTGAATGCAACCATCCATCAGCGGACTCGCCTCCGAGATGCGGCCTCGCACGAAGTGAACATTGTAGTTACGTTGGGCAGTATGATAGAGTTCCTCATAGCCCGGGCCGAACATTCTAATGTCCATATAGAAGTTGAACACATCGGCCTTCGGATATAGTTTTTTGAGTTCGATAGCCTGCTTAACGCCCGTTATGCAGCACACCTTCGAGCAGTGACGCTGGCATACCTTCTCGTCGCGCGAACCTACGCAGTGCAGTATTGCCACACGGCGCGGTGACCGCTCCGGCATACGCCCCTCGGCCATCATTCGCTCGATATCGACCGACGTATATACGTTGTCGTAGATGCCATAGCCATACTCCTCTTTGAGGCGAGCATCGAAGATTGTCGAGCCACTGCACAGGGCCACCGCATCGCAATCTATGCGCTCACCATCAGCTAATTCGACGCGGTGATTGTCAAACTGCACCACCTCGCAGCCGAGGTGCACCTCGATGCCCTGCTCCTTGACGGCACGCATAAGCGGCTCGACGACGTCGGCCGACGGTATGAAGGTCGGGAAGAGCAAGTACCAATTACGCACCTTGCCTCCGAGCTGCGCTTCGCGCTCGATAATTATAGGCTCCTCGCCAAGTGCGCGGAGGCGCAAGGCCGTCTGCATACCTGCAACACCGCCGCCAATTATCACTACTTTCCGTGCTCTCATTTCTTTATGTCGTATAATGTTACGCCGGCACTGCAATTGACCGCAGCGGCGGCCGGTTTTCCGATATATTTACCCTTCGGGCCGAGGTACTTGGTCGAGGGGTCATACTCCACGCCCATCTTCTCGAGCAGCGGCTCGACATCAACGGCGTGCATCTGCATACCCAACTCCCACGGGTCGTAGCCCAACACAAGGCCGGCCATCTCCTCGTAGGTGAGCACCGGTATGCCGTGGCCATGGGCTCCATAGGTAGTGCCCTCCATCTCGGCAATTGTATATTGCCACTTATCGAGAAACATCGAGCAGCCCGGGCAGTTGCAGACGATAAAGTCGGGACGATATGGAGCCATACTCTCGAGTTTCTTCTGCGAGTTGGCCACCGAGTAGCCACGGTTGGCCTGCACCAAGTAGTTGCGGAAACCGAAGCCGCAGCAGTGGCGACGCTCGGGATAATCGACCACCTCGCCACCCCACGACTCAATCATACCTGCCAAGACATACGGGAACTCCGAACCTCCGATACCGCTCTTCGGGAATATCTTGGCATAGTGGCACCCGATATGCTCGACCACGCGCAACGGTTCGCCTGTCAAGGCGTTCACAAGCGGCCGTTTCATACGCTCGGCAATCTCCTTGCGAAGATGGAATATGACATCCGAAGTGTGCGCCAAACTCTTGGGCTTAACAAGCTCGCGCCCCGTAGCCTTGAATAGATTTTCGCGCGTGCGCTCCTCGGTCTCGGGAAACTCTTCCCAGGTGTTGAGAATCTCGGTATAGATACCAAACGAGGTTATGCACGACGAGGTGAAGTTCTCGTAGCCCGCCTCGTGCATAAGCGCAAATTGGCGCGCCACGACCGTCATAATGGTCTCGAACGGCACGATATCCGAGTGATAACCGATACCCGTGCAAGAGGTATGCAGCGGATCGTCAAAGATATCCTTGCCGAGGTCGTTGCGCAGAATATCAAGAAAAGCCTTTTCGCTCCCCGGAAAGAAGTTTTGGCGTATGCAGCTACGCGCATAGTAGTACTTATCGTCGGCAATATCCTTTTGGTACTCCTCCCATTTAGTTCTTCTCATAACCTACTCCTCCGCTAATGTATTTTGCGTGAATACGTCCATCATATAGTTCTCGTCAGCACCATTATAGCCCATCTCGCGAGCCTTCTGCTCCGAGTATCGCTCGATATCATCGAAGAACTCCTTGCCGCCACTCACTTCGAAGATACGATGAAGCTCCTGCATCGTTGCCTCCGAGCAGCGGCGCAATGCACCGGCACCCTCGCGACCATACGAAGGAGTGAAACGTGCGTATATATCCTTATCGTTATCGAAAACCCATCGCCACACGGTACCCTGCTCGGGGTGTAGGTCGGGCGATATATTACGCGGAACGAGGCAATAGCCGCTCTTCATGATATTCTCGCCAATAGTGCGCTTCAAGGCGAGTTGTTGGCGACCTCGCGCACTCTCGACGAAGTAGCCCATACGCTGCGACAAGGTGCGTAGCCCCTGAATGATATAACCCGGGGTATTGCCGCGCGGACAGCGCGGACGGCACGACATACATTGACCACAGTACCAGATTGTTTCGCTGCGCAGCAGAGCCTCGATAGTCTCATCGTCGCGCATCTGCACGGCCGAGATAATCTGCCGCGGGTCGTAGTCATAGAACTCGGCTGCCGGACATATTGCCGTACATACGCCGCAGTTCATACAGGCCTTCAAACCCTCGCGCACTCGGATATCCTCATACAACTTATCGAACAATTTGCCCATAATTCACCACTTATATCTGTGGCAAAGGTAGAAAATCGTCGAGGTTTGAGGCTCGGTATTTATACCTATATTTACATAGGAGGCAACCAAACTGCCCTATTTAAGACGAATAAGTCGCCCCTGTTCAAGCACCTCGCCACGACCAAGACGGTTCAGGCGGGCGAGCGAGCGCTCGCGAATGGCATAGGACTGCGAGAGCGAATAGAGAGTCTCGCCACGGCGCACCTCGTGGTGCATGACATTGCCGAGCCAATGGCTCTTTTTACGCTCGATATAGACGATATTGCCGGCCTTGAGCTCGGCATCCTTCGCCACGTCGTTGAACGAGCAGAGCGTGCGCCCCGAAATGCCGAACTTGCGGCCTACGCCTCGGTATGTATCACCCTCTTTGGCAATGACATAGTAGGTTTGGTTGGTGCGATAGATGGTATAGCCCTCGTGGGTATTGACCGAGACGTGAAAAGCGTCGGCGCCAACAGCCGGCAGAGCCGAACTCTGCATCTCGAACCACGTTTCCGTATTTGCGGTTGCACCCTTATTGGCTGCATAGATTTTGGCACCATCCTCTTTGTCAAGCAGATAGAGTTTATGCTGCTCGATAATCTTGACAAGTCGCTCGGCATAGTCTGGCGCCGTAGCATACCCCGCCGCCTTCAAACCGCGAGCCCAACTGCGATAGTCGGTCGATGGGTAGGCAAAGAGCGAGTCGTAGCGCGGCGACGAGTCGAGGAACTCTGCATGGTCGAGATATGAAGCCTCGACCGACGGATAGGCTCTGAAGCACTCGCCCTTCGCATCGTCGTCGTGATAGACGCGGTCTCCCTTCCAGCTCTTCTTGCACTTGATGCCGAAGTGGTTATTCGAGCTACGCGAGAGGTGGCTGTTGCCGCTATCCGATTCGAGAATACCCTGCGCCATAGTGATACTTGCCGGAATACCATAACGCTCCATGTGGGCGATAGCGATTGCCTTATACCGCTCGACATACTCTTCGAGCGTCTGTTTTACGCTGCCGGCCGCCTCTGCGGAGAGCGCAACGATGGTAAAAACGACAAATAAGAGAGAGAATTTGGAAATTGCTATTGCTTTTTGCGAAAATTTCATTATCTTTGTAATTACAATTAACCTGTATCCGTCAGCAAAGATAGCAAACTTTCGCTAAACGACGACTAAAATTTTACAAATATGTTTACAGAAAAGGCAAATAAGATTTTCGAACAGGTCATTGCCGACTATCATTCGATGGACAGCGTCGATGCACAGAACCATAACCCTTTCGAAAAGGGCTCCATCGAACACCTGCTTTATGAGAAGAATTGGGTGGATGCCGTACAGTGGCACCTCGAGGATATCATTCGCAACCCGGAGATTGACCCGGTAGAGGCTTTGGCCATCAAGCGCCGCATCGACCGCTCGAACCAGGTGCGCACCGACATGGTGGAGTACATCGACTCGTATATGCTCGATAAATATAAGGATGTCGAGGTGGCTGCCGATGCCAAAATCAACACCGAAACTCCGGCTTGGGCTATCGACCGCCTCTCGATTCTCGCCCTGAAGATATACCACATGCAGCAGGAGGTGCTCCGCGAGGATGCCTCCGACGAGCACCGTGCCGCTTGCCAGAAGAAGCTCGACGTGCTCCTCTCGCAGCGCGTGGATCTCTCGACCGCCATCGAGGAGCTCATCGAGGATATCGAAGCCGGCCGCAAGTATATGAAGACCTACAAGCAGATGAAGATGTACAACGACCCGGCCCTCAATCCGGTTCTCTATGGAGCGAAATAATCTGCCTCGACATATTCTGGTCCTCCGCACCTCGGCAATGGGTGATGTGGCAATGGTGCCGCACGCTATTCGTGCGCTCAAAGCTGCCTATCCGGAGGTGAAAATCACGGTGGCAACACGCAAGCTCTTCGAGCCTTTCTTCCGCGGTCTCGATGTCGATTTCGTATTCCTCGACCTCGACAACAAGCACGCTAATTTCAAGGGTTTATGGGGCTTTGCACAGTACCTCCGCAGCCTCGGCATTGATGCTGTGGCCGACATGCATCGTGTCATCCGCTCGCTCATCATAACCTTCGGTCTGCAACTACACGGTATTCGTATTGCGCATATCAACAAGGGTAAAATCGAGAAGTGGTTTCGCGTGGGTTATAGCAAGGCCGATGCCGTGCCGCTGAAGCATACGGTGGTGCGCTACTGCGACGTATTCCGCCGCCTCGGCTTTGAGTTCCCGGACCCCGAGCCGCTGACCACACGCCCCGACTACAAAAACCCGATGGGCGAGAAGCAGGGAACGTGGGTAGGCTTCGCCCCATTCTCGGCACACGAAGGCAAGACCTATCCGGAGGATATGCGCGAAGGAGTTGTTGCACTACTCTCGGCCAAGTACGATCGAATATTTATCCACAGCGGCGTGGCACATGAGGCCGAATTCGCAAAGGAGATGGAGCAGAAATATCCGAATGTCACGGCTCTAATTACGCGCGTGAAACTCGCCGAGGAGATTGAGCTTATCTCACACCTCGACTGCGTAGTGTCGATGGATTCACTGGTGATGCACCTCGCATCACTCACTGCCACACCGGTAGTATCGGTGTGGGGAGCGACGCACCCCGAACTCGGATTTCTCGGCTATGGTGCCGACCCGGAGGGTGTGCTACAGAAGGAGATGGAGTGCCGCCCATGCTCAACATACGGCAAGACCCCGTGCAAGTACGGCGACTGCCGTTGCATGCGTGCCATAACGCCTGAAATGATCGCCGAGCGCGTGGCGTATATCATCGAAAAGAACAGGAAATAGCCACACAGCGCAGCCTTCTCCCTCTTGGGCTGCGCGGCATAATCACCGATACATATTCACACGATTACCAGACGATTGGCTCCTTGCCGATGCCTGCGAGGTAGGCGTTTGCCTGCGAGAAGTGGCGCGAGCCGAAGAACCCTCGATACGACGATAGTGGCGACGGGTGCACTGATTTGAGAATCAGGTTGCGCGACGGGTCGGCAATCGAGCCTTTGCGCTGCGCGTAGCTACCCCACAACATATAGACCACACCCTCGCGACGTTGTGCTATAGCACGCACCACGGCATCGGTGAACTGCTCCCAGCCGCGCCCTGCGTGCGAGGCCGCCTCGTGAGCACGCACCGTGAGCACCGAGTTAAGCAGCAGCACGCCCTGCTCGGCCCAGCGGTCAAGGTTGCCACTCGACGGGATGGTGGCTCCCGTATCAGAGGCTACCTCCTTGAAGATATTCTGCAACGACGGTGGAAAAGGCACTCCGTCATCTACCGAAAAGCAGAGGCCATTGGCCTGCCCGTCACCATGATAGGGGTCTTGGCCAATAATCACCACCTTGAGTTGCTCGACCGGACACTTATCGAAGGCTCGAAAAATATTACGGCCCGCAGGAAAGACCTCATGTGCGGCATACTCACCCCTCACAAACTCGACAAGCGAGGCGAAATAGGGCTTCTCGAACTCCTCGCGGAGCAACTCCTTCCAATCTTCGGCGATGCGTACTTCCATAACTCTACGATTTTTTGGTGGTGTAAAGGTACAAAATTTTCGATTTCGCAACACGAGAGCAAGTGATTATTTGCGAAAAAACATTATCTTTGTAGCGATAAAACCTAACAGACCTATTATGAACCTTACAAAAACTCTATTATTCGCCGTGCTGATGATCGCGACATCGTGCTGCGGCAAGCGAGGCGCCGAGTCGCAAATCGCGCTGTTGGACAAATCGGCATTCGAGGCGACCATTGACGGCAAGGCCACTACGCTCTACACATTGAGGGGCGGCAATCTTACGATGCAGGTGACGAACTATGGCGGCCGCGTCATTTCGCTCTGGGTGCCCGACCGCAACGGCAACTACGCCGACGTGGAGATTGGCTACGAGAATATCGACCGCTACATCAACAATACGGGTGAGCGTTATCTGGGAGCCACGGTAGGCCCTGTAGCCAACCGCATCGGCGGTGGCAAGTTCACGCTTGACGGTGCCGAATACGCACTGCCGCAGAACGACAATGGCAACACACTGCACGGCGGAACGCTGGGTGTGGATCGCATCGTCTGGGATGTTAAAGAGGCTACCGATAGTAAGTTGCTACTCCTCTGCACGCTGCCCGACGGCCAAGACGGCTTCCCCGGCAACCGCACGATAGAGATGACCTACGAACTCACACCGCAGAACGAGTTTGCCGTATCGTACAAGGCGACGACCGACCGCACGACGGTGATGAACCTCTCACACCACTCGTTCTTTAACCTCGAGGGCGACGGCGAGGGCACAATTCTCGACCATGTGATGCAGATTGCGGCCGATCATATCACGCCCGTCGATGCGAAGCTCATACCTACGGGCGAGCTGCAGCCTGTCGAGGGCACGCCTTTCGACTTCCGCACGCCGACAGCTATTGGCGAGCGAGTGAACGCAGACCATCTGCAGCTCAAGGCGGGTGCAGGTTACGACCACAACTGGGTGCTTTCGCGCAAGGATGACGGCAAGCTCTTCAAGGCGGCCGACGTATATTCGCCAAAGAGCGGCCGCGGCATGGAGGTATGGAGCGACCAGATAGCCCTCCAATTCTACTGCGGCAACTTCTTCAACGGCTCCTATACGAATAAGTACGGCAAGCCGATACTCTACCGCGGAGCCATCGCGCTCGAGACACAGCGTTACCCCGATGCACCAAACCAACCATCGTTCCCGAGCATCGTGCTACATCCGGGCCAGACATATACCCACTCGTGCACCTACAAGTTCTACACTAAATAGTTAAGACTATGACACCTACACCACATATCGGCGCGGCATACGGCGAGATTGCCGACCGCGTAATTATGGCGGGCGACCCGCTACGCGCCAAATTTATGGCTGAACGTTACCTCGAAAGCCCGCAGCTCGTAAACGAGGTACGCGGCATGTACTGCTACACGGGCACCTACAAGGGCAAGCGCGTGTCGGTCATGGGACACGGCATGGGCATATCGTCAATCGGCATATACACGCACGAATTGTTCAACTTCTACGGCGTAAAGCGCATAATTCGCACCGGCTCGGCAGGCTCGTATCAGGCCGACCTGCATATCGGCGACATAGTTATCGCGCAGGGCGCGTGCGACAACTCGAACTTCGCAGCGCAGTTCGGTCTGCCGGGCACCTTTGCTCCGATAGCCGACTACGGGATGTTGAGCGCAGCGGTCGATAAGGCCAAGGAGATGGGCGTAAAGTATGCCGTGGGCAACATCCTCGCCAGCGAGATATTCTACAACGACAACCCTGAGGCGTGGAAACAGTGGCAGAAGATGGGTGTATTGGCCGTCGAGATGGAGGCCTCGGCACTCTACATGAACGCCGCCCGCAGCGGTAATGCCGCACTCTGTATCTGCACAATCTCCGACTCGCTCGTCACACATGAGGAGACCACGGCCGAGCAGCGCGAAAAGACCTTTACCGACATGATGGAGATAGCTTTCGAGATAATATAACACACGATATGAGAAGATTCGCACTCGCCATTATGTTGCTTTGCGCCGTCGGCACCGCCTCGGCATGGGGTGTTGTCGGACATCGCATCATCGTCGAGTTGGCCAAGCGGCACATGACCGACAAGGCGAAGGAGAATGTGGCCAAGTATATGCCATACGACATCACGAAGGATGCCGTATGGATGGACTCGCACCGCAAGGACAAGCCTATTCGCTACACGCACCATTGGCACTCGTTCCGCTACGACGACCAGAAGCGTTACGACATCAACCCGAGTGCCCGCCGTGGCGACGTGGTACGCGCACTCGAAATCGCCGACTTCAACCTCTCGCGCTACAAGGAGTGCTCGGACTCGACGGTGGTGATGAATATCCGTATGCTCATACACTTTGTAGGCGATATGCACTGCCCGTCGCACGCCGACCCACTATGGAAGGGCTGGGGCCTGAAGGTAAACTTCAAGGGCAAAACCTACAACGACTTCCATTACATCTACGACATCATGCCGCAGTGGCTCTACGGCAAGAAGAAGTATATCGAGGCAGCTGCAAAGCTCGACACCTACTCGAAGGGGCAGCGCAAGAAGGTGTGCAAAGGTTCGCTACGCGATTGGGCCGATGAGACTGCACGCCTGACGAGCATCATCTACGAGTGGAACCCCGTGGAGGGCAACCTGCGCGAGGACACCATCGAGATATCGACCGATATGACCAATACGCAGCTGCGCAATGCCGGCTACCGCTTGGCGTACTTGCTCAACAAATATTTCGGTAAATAATCCCAACTATGAAACGAATAATACTCATAGCTGTCGTGTTGCTGTTTGTTGCCGGAAGTGCCTCGGCATGGAACGGCCTCGGCCACCGAACGGTTGTCGAGATTGCCAAGCGACACCTCACCGATGAAGCAAAGGCCAATATTGCCAAATACATGCCTTACGACATCGTGAAGGAGGCATCGTGGATGGACCGTAACCGACTCGGTTCACCGTGGCCATACTCGAATGATTGGCACTCGCTCTACTACGACTCGAAGCTACGCCACGACCCCAATGGCAAGATAGCGCACGGCGACTTGGCGCGTGCCTTGCATTTGGCCGACCACAACCTGCGGATGTATCGCGAGCTGACCGACTCGGCCGTGATGTACAACCTGCGAGCCATACTACACTTCGTCGGCGACATGCACTGCCCTGTGCACGTTGCCAAGCAGGGCGCACGCTCGGGAGGCAAGAACCCTGTCTATTTCAAGGGACAGCGGTTCAATTCGTTTCACTCCTTCTACGACCGCACGCCGATGCTCATACACGGTGCCGACACACCCCATACGCTCATCGCTGACCGTATAGATATCGCCAAGAAGAGCGAGCGCAAGAAGATATGCAAGGGTACGATAGACGACTGGATTAACGATGCGATACGTCGCACATGTATCATTCACGAGTGGAACCCTAACGATGGCACAAAGGAGCTGCGCGACAACACCCTCGAGCTATCGACACCGCTCGTAAACGACCAGCTGCGACGTGCCGGCTACCGCCTCGCCCACCTGCTCAACATCTACTTCGCCGAGTAGGCAAAGGCAGGACGATGCATATAAAAATGGATGGGGGGGGTTGCTCCTATCCATTTTTTTGTTACCTTTGCGGCGTAATTCGAATGTGGAGGGATTTGGACTGCTTGCAACCACACTAAAAAAGTGCTAAACCGGCAACTCTTTTTCGTGCGGCGTATCTGCCTCAAGTCCCATCCCCGATTACAAAATATTTGAGTAATCAAACAAAATAAAGGATATAACTATGGGATTTTTATTCACTTCGGAGTCCGTTTCGGAGGGACATCCGGATAAAGTTTCAGACCAGATTTCAGACGCCATCCTCGACGAGTTTCTGCGCCGCGACAGTGAGGCAAAGGTAGCCTGCGAGACACTCTGCACCACGGGCCTTGTAGTCGTGTCGGGCGAGGTGCGCTCGGATGCGTATGTCGATATTCAGGGCACGGCACGCCGCGTCATCGATCGCATAGGCTACAACCGCAGCGAATTACAGTTCGACGCCGCATCGTGCGGCATCATGTCGGCCATACACGAGCAGTCGGCCGACATCAATCAGGGCGTTGTTCGCGCCACGGAAGAGGAGCAGGGAGCCGGCGACCAAGGTATCATGTTCGGCTATGCCACGCGCGAGACTCGCGAGTTGATGCCTGCCACGCTTATACTCTCGCACGTCATCCTCAAAGAGTTAGCCGACATACGCCGCGAGGGCAAGGTAATGTGCTACCTGCGCCCCGATGCCAAGAGCCAGGTAACCATCGAGTACGACGACAACCGCCGCCCTCTGCGCGTGCATACGATTGTCGTATCTACGCAGCACGATCCCGAGGTCGATGCTCCGCAAATCAAGGAGGATGTGCGCACGATACTCATTCCGCGTGTGAAGGCTCGCTTGGAGCGTGCCAATGATCCACTTGCCGAGCTTATCGGCGAGGAGTATATCCTGCACGTCAATCCTACGGGCAAGTTTGTAATCGGTGGCCCGCACGGCGATACAGGACTTACGGGCCGTAAGATTATCGTCGATACATACGGTGGTCGCGGAGCACATGGCGGCGGCGCATTCTCGGGCAAGGACTCCTCGAAGGTGGACCGCTCGGCAGCCTATGCCGCACGTCACATAGCCAAGAATATGGTGGCAGCAGGTGTTGCCGATGAGGTACTCGTGCAGTTGAGCTACGCCATCGGCATCGCGCAGCCGCTCTCGATATATGTCGATACCTACGGCACAAACCACCTCTCGATTAGCGAAGGTGAGATTGCCGAGCGCATAGGTCGCCTCTTCGACCTGCGCCCTGCGGCCATCGTGCGCCGCTACGGCTTGAAGAACCCTATCTTCGAAGCTACGGCCTCCTACGGTCACTTCGGCAACCGCCCCTACACGAAGGCGGTGAAGTTCATCGAGAATGGCGTGGAGGTAGAGCGCGAAGTGGAGTTCTTCGCGTGGGAAAAGACCGATGCTGTCGATGCTATTCGTGCCGAGTTCGGGTTGTAGAGTCACCACACATACATCACATAGGGTGTGTTTCCGATATATCTTGGAGCACACCCTTTTTTCATCATAAACTACACGAAAAAAGTCTGTTTAGGAGCTGCGGAGTATGGAAAAACCTCACAAAAACTTTTTTCCCTCAAAATAGCCCGACTTTTAGACCGAAGTATGCTTTTTTTTACTTATCTTTGCAGGAGTTTATGCACGCGCGCACACGAGCGCGGTTACGACAAACTGAAAGACAAACAATATCAATCAATAATATTCAATACAAAAGACCTATGGATAACAAACTTAAAGAACTGACCGACAGCCTGTATGGCGAGGGTTTGGCAAAGGGTCGCGCAGATGCCGACCGCTTGATTACGGAGGCAAAGGCCGAGGCCGAGAAGATTCTTTCGGAGGCAAAGGCCGAGGCCGAGAAGATTATCAAGCAGGCAGAGGTGAAGGCTGCCGACACACAGAAAAACTCGATGACCGAGATTCAGATGGCCGGTCGTCAGGCGATTGCTAAGATTAAGAGCGAACTTGCCGAGGCGATTATCGCCAAGAGCACGGCTGAGGCAACAAAGTCCGCCACGCTCGACGTTGAGTTCATCAAGAAGATGCTGCTTGCTGTAGCCGAGAATTGGAACGGCGCAGGCGAGAAGACCGAGCTTACGGCACTTCTGCCGGAGGCTCTCGAGAAGGAGTTTGCTTCGAAGTTCGAGGCTTCGGCCAAGGAGATGCTCGCAGCAGGCGTTGAGGTGGGCTACTCGAAGGAGGTGAAGAGCGGCTTCAAGGTGGGTGCCAAGAATGGCGGCTACTACATCGCCTTCACGGATGAGAGCTTCGCTGCACTCATGGAGCAGTATCTGCGCGAGAAGGTTTCACAAATGCTCTTTGCATAAGCGGCTATGTTCTCGAACCAATACTATACACTCGTAGCCGGCTTCCGCGAGTACGCTCTCGATGCCGAGAACAAGGGTTTCGACATCTCCGAGATACTCACGGAGGTTGAGGAGGCACTCTCGTCTGCGGACTACAAGTGCGTACAACTGCTCTACGCCTACTACGACTGCGAAAACTTGATCGGCCTACACAACGGCTCGTCGGCCCACAACCCTCTGGGACGCCTCACGGCTTCGGAGGTTGCCGAGGAGCTCAAGTCGCCGTCGCATCTGCCTGAGTCGCTGGCTCGCGTTCTGCGCGCATACGCCGCACCCGAGGGCGAGGATGCCGAGGTGGTAGATGTGCAGCAGCCATTCGGTCGTGCGTTACTTTCGGCTTACTACAAGGAGTGCGCCGCGTCGAAGTCGCGCTTCCTCAAAGCGTGGGCAGAACTCGACCGCTCGATTCGCAATATCGTAGCTGCGGCCGAGGCCCGGCGTCGCAACATCTCCATCGAGAGCGTTGTTGTGGGCGAGGGCGAGGTGGCAGATACACTGCGCCGCTCGTCGGCCGCCGACTTCGGTCTGCGCGGCGAATTGCCATTCATCGAGCAGCTCATCGCCGCCGTGAATGACGAGCACAACATGCTCGAGAAGGAGCGCAAGATTGACTCAATACGTTGGAACGAGGCTTCAGAGCTATCGTCCTTCGACTATTTCGATTTGAACGCCGTTCTGGCATACCTCGTCAAGGTCAATATGGTGGCTCGCTGGAGCACTCTCGACCGCAAGACGGGCCGCGAGATGTTCGAGCGTCTCATGGCAGACCTCGATGGCAAAGATTTGATTAATAAACACCTGAAAGATAATGAAAACAGTAGGTAAAGTTAGTGGTATTATCTCGAACATCGTTATCGTGAAGGCCGAGGGTGCTGTCGGCCAGAACGAGATATGCTATGTTTACGCAGGCGATACCAAGATGATGGCCGAGGTCATCAAAGTTACGGGCGATGATGCCTATGTGCAGGTTTTCGACGCTACACGCGGCCTGAAAATCGGCGATAAGGTTGAATTTGAAGGACACATGCTCGAGGCGACGCTGGCCCCGGGATTGCTGTCGCGCAACTACGACGGTTTGCAGAACGACCTTGAGAAGATGGATGGTCTGTTCATCTCGCGCGGCTCGATTACCGACCCAATAGATTTCGAGCGCACTTGGGAGTTCAAGCCGCTAGCCAAGGTGGGCGACAAGGTATCTGCCGCTTCGTGGCTCGGCGAGGTCAAGGAGCAGTGGATTACCCACAAGATTATGGTACCATTCGTCATGACGCAGAGCTACACGGTCAAGAGTGTAGCCGCCGAGGGCGAGTATAAGGTTACGGATACGATTGCCGTTGTGACAGATAGCGAAGGCAACGACCATAATATTACGATGGTGCAGAAGTGGCCGGTGAAGCAGGCCGTGCGCTGCTACACGGACAAGCCGCGCCCTTCGCGCGTGATGGAGACCGGTGTTCGCGCTATCGACACCTTCAACCCGCTAGCCGAGGGTGGTACGGGCTTTATTCCCGGCCCATTCGGTGCGGGCAAGACGGTGCTTCAGCACGCTATCTCGAAGCAGGCCGAGGCCGACGTTATCATCATCGTTGCGTGCGGCGAGCGTGCAAACGAGGTGGTGGAGATTTTCAAAGAGTTCCCGGAGCTTATCGATCCACATACAGGCCACAAGCTCATGGAGCGTACCATCATCATCTGCAACACGTCGAACATGCCTGTTGCGGCGCGTGAGGCATCCGTATATACAGGTATGACCATCGGTGAGTACTACCGCTCGATGGGTCTCAAGGTGCTCGTTATGGCCGACTCGACATCGCGTTGGGCACAGGCTCTGCGCGAGATGTCGAACCGCTTGGAGGAGCTCCCGGGACAGGACGCCTTCCCGATGGACCTCTCGGCTGTAATCTCGAACTTCTACTCGCGTGCCGGCCTCGTGAAGCTGACCAATGGCGAGACGGGCTCGGTAACCTTCCTCGGAACGGTGTCGCCTGCCGGCGGTAACCTCAAGGAACCGGTGACCGAATCGACCAAGAAGGCCGCCCGTTGCTTCTACGCTCTCTCGCAGGGCCGCGCCGACTCGAAACGTTACCCTGCTATCGATCCACTCGACTCGTACTCGAAGTATCTCGAGTATCCGGAGGTAGAGGCCTACCTCGGCGAGAAGATCGAGAAGGATTGGGTGAAGCTCGTATATCGCGGCAAGACCCTCGTGCAGCGTGGTAAGGAGGCTAACGACCAGATCAACATCCTCGGTGACGACGGCGTACCTGTCGAGTACCACGAGCGTTTCTGGAAGTCGGAGCTTATCGACTTCGTGGTGTTGCAGCAGGATGCCTTCGACGACATCGATGCCAACTGCCCGATGGAGCGTCAGCAGTTTATGTACAAGAAGGTGCTCTCGATTTGCGAGCACGACTTCACGTTTGCCGATTTCGAGGCTTGCTCGAAGTTCTTCAAGGGACTCATTAACCTCTTCCGCCAGATGAACTACTCGGAGTGGCAGAGCGAGAAGTTCTACGACTACGACAAGCAGATTGATGAATATGTAGCTAACGCCAAATAAATTTTGTTATGACAACACGAGCTTTTCAAAAGATATACACAAAGATTGACAATATCACCAAAGCAACCGTGACGCTCCGCGCAACGGGCGTGGGTAACGACGAGTTGGCTACCGTGGGAGGCCGCCTCGCACAGGTGGTAAAGATTATGGGCGACAGCGTGACGTTGCAGGTGTTTGCCGGCACCGAGGGCTTGGCTACCAACTCCGAGGTTATTTTCCACGGCGAGCCACCGAAGCTTCGCGTATCGGACAACCTCGCAGGTCGCTTCTTCAACGCCTATGGCGAGCCACTCGAGGGTGGCGAGCAGCTCGAGGGCGAGGCACGCGAGATTGGCGGCCCGACGGTAAATCCGTTCCGCCGTCTGCAACCTTCGGAGCTTATCGCTACGGGTATCGCAGGTATCGACCTCAACAACACGATTGTTACCGGCCAGAAGATTCCGTTCTTCGCCGACCCTGACCAGCCATACAACGCCGTGATGGCAAACGTGGCGCTGCGTGCCAAGGCCGACAAAATTATCCTCGGCGGTATGGGACTGACAAACGACGACTTCCTCTACTTCAAGCAGGTGTTCGAGAATGCCGGTGCGTTGGACCGCATCGTGTCGTTCGTAAATACGACCGAGAACCCGCCGGTAGAGCGACTCCTCGTGCCTGATATGGCCCTCACGGCTGCCGAGTACTTCGCCGTAGATAAGGGCGAAAAGGTGCTGGTACTCCTGACCGACATGACGCTCTACGCCGATGCGTTGGCTATTGTGTCGAACCGTATGGATCAGATTCCGTCGAAAGACTCGATGCCTGGTTCGCTCTACTCGGATTTGGCCAAGATTTACGAGAAGGCCGTGCAGTTGCCTAATGGCGGTTCGATTACGATTATCGCCGTAACTACCCTCTCAGGTGGCGATATCACGCACGCTATTCCGGATAATACGGGTTACATCACCGAGGGACAGCTCTTCCTGCGCAACGACTCCGATACGGGCAAGGTTATCATCGACCCGTTCCGCTCGCTGTCGCGTCTGAAGCAGCTCGTTATCGGCAAAAAGACGCGTGAGGACCACCCACAGGTGATGAACGCCTGCGTACGTCTTTATGCCGATGCGGCTAACGCAAAGACGAAGCTCGAGAACGGTTTCGACCTCTCGGACTACGACGAGCGTGCCTTGAAGTTTGCGAAGGACTACTCGGAGAAGCTGCTGGCTATCGACGTAAATATCGAGATCACCGAAATGCTCGACACAGCCTGGGCACTCTTTGCCGAGTACTTCTCGAAGGAGGAGGTTGCAATCAAGGCTGAACTTATCGAGAAATACTGGAAAGCATAACTAAACGATGGCAATCAAATTTCAATATAACAAGACTTCGCTCGGCGAGCTCGGAAAACAGCTAAAAATGCGCCAGAAGGCACTCCCTACGATTAAGAGTAAGGAGTCGGCGCTGCGTACCGAGGTTAAGCGTGCGAAGGACTCGGCTGCCAAGTACCGTCGTCAGTTGGACTCGCTCATTGCGGAGTACGACTATATGATGGCACTTTGGGGAGAGTTTGATTGTACACTACTCGGCGTAAAGGATGTAGAGCTCCACTCGCAGAAGATTGCCGGAGTACGCATCCCACTGCTTGACCACGTTGTCTTCAACGAGAAGCCTTTCGACCTCTTCTCCTCGCCGGCCTGGTACGGCGACGGAGTGGAGTTGCTGAAGCGCATCGCAACGTTGGGCATCGAGTTCGAAATCTACAACCGTCAGACCGAACTCCTGGACTATGCACGCCGCAAAACAACTCAAAAGGTAAACCTCTACGAGAAGGTACAGATACCCGGGTACGAGGATGCCATACGCAAGATTAAGCGATTTATGGAGGACGAGGAGAACCTCTCTAAATCGGCACAGAAAATCGTCAAGACTCGCCAGCAGGCTGCCGCAAAGGAGGGCGGAGAGAGATGATTGTAAAGATGATGAAATACAATATCGTGCTCTTCTCGCCGGAGCGTGAGCGCTTCATCGAGCGTCTGCGTGAGTTGGGAATGGTCGATATAACCACCTCGGGATGGGAACCTACCGAGGAGGATAGAACCCTTGTCACCGACATCGAGAGCCGCACGAAGGCTATCGCTGCGCTCGAGCAATTCGCCGCAAGCGAGGAGTACACGGCCGGTGCCGCGAAGATTGAGGGCAAGGTGTTCGAGGCCTATCGAATGGCGCAGGAGACTATCTCCGCAGCCAGGGCTGAGATTGCACGCTCGGCAAAGCTGCTCGACGAGTGGATGCCGTGGGGTGACTTCGACTGCTCGGTGCTCGCCAAGTTGGCCGAGGGAGGCGTAGTGCTACGCTACTTCGTGGCACAAAGCGCGACCTTCAACAAGAGTCGCGAGGAGTGGTGCGAGCACTATAATATCGAGGTTATCGATGAGGATAGCTCGGTGGTGCGCTTCGTGGTGATAGGCTCCGGCAAGGAGGATATCGCCATCGACGCACAAGAATTGAAGGCTCCGACGAAAAACAACACGGAGTTGAAGGCCGAAATCGAGAGAAACGAGAAGAAGGTCGAGGCACAGAACGCTGTTTTGAGTGCCGCGGCCGATGCTCGTGCGGAAATTGAGGCGGAACTTGCTGTGCTGAAGTGCAAGATGCAGGATGTACGCATCGAGGCTACGGCCGACAAGGCTGCCGAGGGTCTGCTGCTTGTCATGGAGGGCTGGGCCGAAAAGGCTACGTCGGAGCAGGTAGATGCCGTGTTGAATGAGTATCCGAATGTTGTCTATATCAAGGAGGAGCCAACCGAGGAGGATGATACGCCTGTGAAGTTGCAGAACAATCGCTTCGCCCGTCTGTTCGAGATGATTGGCGGCTTGTACGCCCTGCCGAAATACGGCACACTCGATATGACGCCGTTCTTTGCACCATTCTATATGCTCTTCTTCGCCATCTGTCTGAACGATGCCGGCTACGGAGCTATAATCTTTGCACTCGGCCTCGCGTTGGCGATAAAGAGCATGAAGATGCGCCGTGTGGCATATCTGACGATGATTTGCGGCGGTGCAACGACACTCTTCGGATTATACACGGGCTCGCTCTTCGGCATGAGCATACCGTCGTTGATGGGCTACGAGAATATAGCCGACTGCCCTATTCCGTTCCTCGACTTCCAAGGTAAGTTCTTCTCGTGGTCGCTGGCTCTCGGAGTATTCCAGATTCTGCTCGGCATGTTGCTCGACATCGTGTTCAAGGCACGCATCTTTGGCATTACATCGGTATTCGCCAAACTCGGATGGTTCATCGTGCTGCTGTCGGGATGTCTTGCCGGAGGGTTGCAGTTGCTCAACGAAGCGTGGGTTATACCCGGCTTCACGACCTCGTCTGTAGCCTTCTATGTAGCGATGGGCATAGGTGCCGTACTGATGCTCTTCTTGAACAATGTGAAGCGTAATCCGCTGGTAAACTTCGCTTCGGGATTATGGGATACCTATAACAATATTACGGGCCTGTTGAGCGACGTGCTGTCGTACATCCGACTCTTCGCCATCGGCTTGTCGGGTGGTGTATTGGCGCAGGTATTCAACTCGCTTGCTCTCGGACTAACGGGCCTCGACGGTGGTATCGAGCAGTTTGGTGTGGCGACCATCTTCCAGATTCTGGGAGCCACGGCAATACTCCTGGTAGGCCACGGCATCAACCTCTTTATGTCCTCGATTTCGTCATTCGTACACCCTATGCGACTGACCTTCGTGGAGTTCTACAAAAATGCAGGCTTCGAGATGACGACACGCGCCTTCGAGCCTCTTACGAAAGAGAAATAACAAACAAATTCAATAACTAATTAAAAACACATTACAACTATGAATTCAACAGCTTTGGTTTTGGCTTATGTAGGTGTAGCACTTATGGTAGGCTTGGCAGGTATTGCTTCGGCAGTAGGTACAGCAATTTGCGGTCAGACCGCAGTAGGCGCAATGAAGAAGAACGGTGGCGCATTCGGTAGCTACATGATTCTCTCGGCTCTCCCTGGTTCGCAGGGTCTCTACGGTTTTGTCTGCTTCTTTATGGTGCAGGGTCTTTTGACTCCTGAGATTACGATGTTCCAGGCCGCTGCAGTATTCGGTGCAGGTTTGCTCGTAGGTATCGTTAATCTTGCCGCCGCAATCTTTCAGGGCAAGGTTTGCGCCAACGGTATCGCAGCTATCGGCAACGGTCACGACGTGATGGGTAAGACGCTTATCCTCGCGGCGTTCCCTGAGTTGTACGCCATCCTCACCGTTGCTGCTACGTTCCTTATCTCGAATGCCGTAGCATAAGGTAACCGACAACAAAAGATGTATGGTGGTCGAGGATTCGGCTACCATACATTTTTATAAACCTAAATAATCTCTATTAGCTATGCTATTCAGCATTATTGTTCCGATATACAATGCCGAGAAGTATCTGCGACGCTGCATCGAGAGCATTCTCGCCCAGACGGAGGGAGACTTCGAATTGTTGCTTGTCGATGACGGCAGCCGAGATGGCAGCCTCGCCATCTGCCAAGAGTATGCTGCAACAGATAGCCGCATAAAGGCCATGCACAAGGAGAACGGCGGCGTTAGCTCGGCTCGCAATCATGGCCTTGACAACGCTACGGGCGACTATATCATGTTCGTTGATGCAGATGACTACATAACGCCCGACACTTTAGAGCAGTGCAGACCATACACACCCGAGTATGACATCGTAAAATTCTCGGCCATTTGGGTTGCATCAAGTGAGTCTAAATGGCCTTTCACCATTCCTGCTGCAAAACATCGAAAGCAATATATAAAGCAGATTATCAGCCGCAAAGGCATACTTGCTGTTTGGGGAGGGGTATTCCGTCGAGATTTATTCACTAAAAACGATATACGCTTTAATCCCAATATTGCTGTAGGTGAAGATTGGCTAGTCTCGGCAACACTCGCATACCATAGCAAAAACATTAAGACCATTCCGAAGGCTCATTGTTATATATACGACCGCAGTAACGAGTCTAGTTGTTGGAATAATATGAACGTAAAGAGAGCTATACAGCAGTTGGAGGTTGTCTACCTGATTCGCAATATGATTCCATCAGGCTATAACGCTATATTCCGCAAACAGATATGTCGTATTTTAGCACAAGATATCATTAATACATTTGGGCTTGAAGAGAGCTGTCGTGCCATGACTGAATATCCGAGGCCAATCGCGACGTTAGGGCTATGGGATATTTTCTTGTTGGCCGCAGGACCAAAGAGGAAGTTGCTTATGCTAAAGGTTTGGAGTAGGTGCCGACAACTCAAGCTGCAGCAAAAATAGTCATCGTTCCCTATCGCACGCGCTCGTAGTCGATAAACGAGAAGGGTGCATCGAACTCCTCACCTCGCGCAAACTCCTCGCGTGCGAGCTCGCGCCACTGCGACATATCGAGCTGCGGGAACGAGGTGTCGCCCTCATACTGACGATGCACGACGGTCAGATAGAGGCGATCGGCAAGCAGCAGAGCCTGCTCATAGATCTGCGCACCGCCTATGATAAACACCTCCTCGTCGTGCGGAAAGAGCGCAATAGCCTCCTCCAACGAGTGCGCCATAAGACATCCGTCGAATGCTGTATCGCCACGCGTAATTACGACATTGGTACGCTTGGGGAGCGGTCGGCCGATAGACTCATAGGTCTTGCGCCCCATCACTACGGGGTGCCCGCTCGTCGTGGTGCGAAAGCGGCGCATATCCTCGCGGATATTCCACAGCAGAGCGTTCTTATCGCCGATTACTCCATTCTCGGCTATGGCAACTATAATCGAGACCATACTCATCTGTTTTAGAAAGACATCGGTGCTTTGATTGTCGGATGCGGATCGTAACCCTCGAGTGTGAAGTCCTCGTAGCAGAAGTCGAAAATCGAGCGACGAGCCGGATTGATACGCATCGTAGGAAGTGGTCGCGGTGTGCGTGACAGTTGCTCGGCCACCTGCTCGAAGTGGTTGAGATATAGGTGCGTATCGCCCGTCGTATGGATAAACTCGCCGGGCTCGAGGTCGCACACCTGCGCAATCATCATCGTAAGCAGCGCATACGATGCAATATTGAACGGCACGCCAAGGAAGGTGTCGGCACTACGCTGGTAAAGCTGGCACGAGAGGCGGCCATCGGCCACATAGAACTGGAACAAGACGTGGCACGGCGGCAGAGCCATATCATCCACCTCGGCCACATTCCATGCCGAGACAAGCATACGGCGCGAGTCGGGGTTGCGACGGATAGTCTCGATAACCTCCGAAATCTGGTCGATACTCTCGCCATTAGGGCGCGGCCACGAGCGCCACTGATAGCCATAGACGTGGTTCAGGTCGCCAAAGCGATACCCATCGATGGGCGACTCTACGCCCTCGCTTGCCGCATGCAGGAACGACTCCATATCGATAGGCAACACCCCGTGTCGGCAACAGAGTTCATTGTAGTAGCGATAGGCATCGTTATCCCATATATGTACTCCGTTATTGACCAAATACTTGATATTGGTGTCGCCCTTCAAGAACCACAACAATTCGTGGATGATACCCTTCAAGAATACGCGTTTGGTCGTAAGCAGCGGGAAGCCTTTCGATAAATCGAAGCGCATCTGGTGGCCGAATACACTCTTGGTACCCGTGCCCGTGCGGTCGCTCTTCACCACACCCTCATCGGTAATGCGGCGCAAAAGGGTTAGATATTGCTCCATATACTTTTCGAATTAGATTGTTTTAAGTGTTATCGTGCCCTTATCATCGAGGGCAACATAGTTCGGGCGGCTCTGCCAATCGCCCATGAACAGAAGTCGGCGAGGTGACGACACATCGGCCATGCGGTGCATGTGTCCGAAGATGAAGTAGTCGATATCGCTATGCTCGCGGCCATACTCATCTGCATAATCAATCAGCGGCTGCAACACCTCGGCGCCACGCTCCTCGCCGTGCGACTTGCGCGACTTGCCGCTCCACCAATGGCCGAATTGCAGTGCGAGGTCGGGATGCACAAACCACGAGAAGAGCCACTTGAGGCTGCGCGAGCGGAATAGTCTGTTCATCAGTCGCAACATCGGCAGATTGTCGATATTCATATTGTCGCCATGCGCAATGAAACAACGCTTGCTCGAGAGTTGCTCGACAATTGGACCGAAATGAAGCTCCACGCCGCACTCCTCGGCGAGATAGTCGTTCATCCACATGTCATGGTTGCCCGTAAGCATCACAATCCGTATGCCGCGGTCGCTCATCGAGGCAAGCTGCCCGAGGATACGCACGAAACCCTTGGGTACCACACGCCGATACTCGAACCAGAAGTCGAAGATATCGCCCACCAGAAAGAGAGCCTCGGCATCGTGCTCGATGCTTCTCAAAAATTCGAGGAAGCGATGCTCGACAGCACGCGCCTCGGAGGCATCGCCCGAGCCTAAATGTATATCTGACACGAAATAGTACATAGCTCCATACCTTTTTTAGTCAAGTAGTTCGGCGAGTCGCTTGTCGAGCGCCGTGCTGTATATATCTTTTGCAATGATGTTACCCTTGCGGTCGATAAGGAAGTTCGACGGCAGCTTGCGGACATTGTAGAGCCCCAGAAGCGGCGAGCGCTCGCCACGGAAGTCGCAAACCGACACCCACGGCAGACGCTGCTCCTGCACGGCACGAATCCACACGGCCTTCGACACGTCGGCCGCCACCTGATAGACGCGGAAGCCGCGCTCCTCGTATTTGTCGTATATCTCCTTCAGATCGGCATTCAGCGCATTGCTGTTACCCAACTCGGCCGACCAAAAATCGACCAACACCACATTGCCTTCGAGCGATGAGAGCGATACTCGATTGCCGTACATATCCGGAGCTTCGAGGTCAGGATAGGTACGCGTCTCTATGGAGCTAATCAGCGAAGCGCGAGCCTCCATACGGGCGATATCGTTATTCAGACGCACAAGGTATGGCGATGCGGGATAGACCTCCGAGAGGGCATCAGCCACCGTGCGGTAGTAGATAAGATCGCTATCCGGCCCTACGAGATAATTCTCCGCCGGCAGTCGCTGGTAGAGGGCATAGACAGCCGCCACGTTGGACTTATGCTCGATGATAAAGGATATCTGATTGCGCTTCACGGTGTTGCGAGTGTGATTGTATAGCAGGTTGAGTTCTCGCTGCTCATCCTCATCGGCACGCGCATATTGCTGCATAATGGATTGCAGTTCCTGCTTGCCGGCGATATAGTCGCGATTGAACTTGCGCAACAACTCCGACTCCTCGGAGCCGCTGACCGTATAGTTCTCCATCACGCTGCCCAGCGAGCCGAGTTCCACACGCTCACCACGCGAAAGCAACAGCGGAATACGCACATTGTTATAGACGACGTGGTACATCGACGGGGTGGCATCGGCATCCTCTACCACAAAGCGATAGAAGCCATCCTCGGCCAACATCACCGTGTCGAGCGTCTGCAAGCCCGAAGGTAAGATCTTCTCAAGATAGACATTGCGAGCATTCAGCCCAAGGAACTTGCCCGACACCTCCACGCGCGTCGAGTGGCAGCCAACCATCACGACTGCCGCCGAGATGGCGCATACAACGACAAATATTGCACTCCTCATACTCACTTTTTACATAGGTTTCTCTTCGACAACGCGCTACTTCTGTACGGTATTGTGTCGCACGTTGTGTTTGGGTTTATTTTTCTGCGGCACGCCGCCCTTCGCCGTGCGCGTCTGATGCTTGCCGCCACGCCCCGACGGAGTATGCGGCATTTGGTTCTGTTTATAGTCACTATGGAGGTTTTTGAGGCTCTCTTCGTTCAGCACAATATCCTCTCCGGCCATCGCGCGTATATCCTTTATAACAATATCGTTGTTCGGATGCTCCTGATTATACTCGTAGCTCTTGGCTCGCATATATCGCAGTATGTCGCAGAGGCTTGCCGTCGAGTCCTCATCCTTATGCTCGGCTATCGTGCGAACCATACGCGACACATACTTGCCGTAGTGCTTGAAGCGTATATAGGACTGCGGATAAGGCAACCGCTCAGGCTTAATCATCAAGTCTTGCCGCGACGGCTGCGGATAAGGGCTATCGACATCCAGACGGAAGTCCGACATAATGAACATATGGTCCCATAGTTTGTGGGTAAAATCGGCCGTATCACGCAACAGCGGATTGAGGTTACCCATAACGGCAATAACGGCCTTCGCTTGGCGCGTGCGCTCTGTGCGGTCCTCGATTTCGAGCAACGAATCGACCATCTCCTGAATATGGCGACCATACTCGGGCAGCAACAACTTACGACGTGTGTAGTTATAATTCTTGTTCATACGATATTACGGGATTACTGCAGTTGCTTGATGGCGAATAACCTGCCACTCGGCGCTCACTACTCTACGACATTCGGCCCTTACCATAGCTCGCGTAGGCGCAACCGCTATCCCGTTTGGAATAAAATTTCACTCTCAGGCACCATCCTACAGCCCGACCGAACAATTAGGCTTTTCGGAAACAATGCCCTACTTTTGACGCATATCAACTGCAAAAATACAATTTTTTTTCAAAGCAACAAATATGGCAAAGGTTTTAATTCTGGAACATTCAAAAAGCATGCGCAACACCCTGCGCGAAAGATTGGAGTACGAGGGCTTCTCGACCGAGGGGGCCGAGACAGTCGAGGCGGCGAGTGCTATGTGTCAAAAGATTCCATTCGACGCCATTATCACCGACCACTCGGCACCCTTCGGCGAGAATGATATCCCCTTCATCGTGCTGTCGGCCGAGAACAGCATCGAGTCGGCTGTCGAAGCGGTGCGCAACGGAGCCTACGACTTCATAACCAAGCCGATAGATATGAACCGGCTGCTCGGGGCTCTGCGTCGCATCGTGGCAACCGAGGACGAGGAGCCACGGTTGCCCATACGCCACAAGAGCACAACACGCGCACGCAGCGCACGCCCCGACTGCCAAACAATAGAGCCCATCGTCGGCGAGAGCCCCGAAATTGCACAGGTACGCACGCTTATAGAGAAGGTGGCCACCTCCGAGGCGCGTGTGCTTGTGACGGGCGAAAATGGCACGGGCAAGGAGCTGGTGGCACGATGGCTGCACTGCAAGAGCCGCCGCGCAAACGCTCCGTTTGTCGAGGTGAACTGCGCGGCCATACCCTCCGAACTTATTGAGAGTGAACTCTTCGGACACGAGCGCGGAGCCTTCACTTCGGCCATCAAGCAGCGCAAAGGCAAGTTCGAACAGGCCGATGGTGGCACCCTCTTTATGGACGAGATAGGCGATATGTCGCTATCGGCACAGGCGAAGGTGTTGCGAGCATTGCAAGAGCGCAAGATTTCGCGCGTGGGTAGCGACCGTGATATAGACGTCGATGTGCGCGTCATCGCCGCGACAAACAAGAATCTGCGCCACGAAATCGAGCAGGGCAACTTTCGCGAAGACCTCTACCACCGTATAGGCGTAATTCTCATAAAGGTTCCGGCATTGCGCGAGCGCAAGGGTGATGTGCCGATTCTCGTTGAGCACTTCATTGCGACCATCTGCAACGAGTACCACATCCCCTACAAGCCGATAGACACCAAGGCTGTCGAGGTGCTCTCGGCACGCCCTTGGAGCGGTAATATACGCGAATTGCGCAACGTCATCGAGCGGCTTATCGTGCTCTCCGGCGAGCGCATACTTCTCTCGGATGTCGAACAATATTGCTGACAAGTGCTCTTAAAGCGACTAACAGCAGGGCAGAAGGGAGCTATATAATAAATAGGTATAGCCCCAAAACGGGGCTCTTTAGGCCAAAACACAAACTTTTTTTACAAATTTTTGCCTGACTCTTTTATTTTTCGCAAAACTATTCTATCTTTGCACTCGATTTTCTACCACAACTCTGCGCAAAGCATCCGCAAATGCCAGTAGAAGTGGGGCGGAAATCCGGTTCTTTGAGAAAAAGAGAATTTTTTTGCTCCAAAATTTTGAGATGTCAAAAAAAATCACTTACTTTGCACTCCGATTGGTTACAACGCCGATGTAGCTCAGTTGGCCAGAGCAGCTGATTTGTAATCAGCTGGTCGGGGGTTCGAATCCCTCCATCGGCTCAACTTAACACAAGGCAACGCCAATTGAAAT
>JAFVRC010000041.1 GCA_017504485.1 Alistipes sp.
GGGTGACCACCCGACGCACGACCTTCACCACCACCCATCGGGTGATCTACCGGGTTCATTACGACACCACGGTTGTGAGGACGACGACCGAGCCAACGCTTACGACCCGCCTTACCAGACGACTCGAGGTTGTGGTCAACATTCGACACTACGCCTACCGTTGCACGGCAGGTTACGAGTACCATACGAGTCTCGCCCGATGGCAACTTGATGATGGCAAACTTGCCCTCACGCGCCAGGAGCTGAGCATACGAGCCGGCCGAGCGAGCCATCTGCGCGCCCTGTCCGGGGTAGAGTTCAATGTTGTGTATGAGTGTTCCGAGTGGAATCTCTGCCAATGGCAGGGTATTTCCGACCTCCGGTGCTACACCTGCACCGCTAATTACCGTTTGTCCGACCTGCAGACCATTAGGAGCAAGAATATAGCTCTTCTCGCCATCGGCATATACCACCAGAGCGATACGCGCCGTGCGATTAGGGTCATACTCGATAGTCTTTACAGTTGCAGCTACGCCGTCCTTCGCACGCTTGAAATCCACCAGACGATACATCTGCTTGTGACCGCCACCGATGTAGCGAACAGTCATCTTACCAGAATTGTTGCGACCGCCGGTGCTCTTCTTTGGAGCAAGCAACGACTTCTCAGGCTTGTTTGTCGTAATCTCGTCAAACGTGCCGATTACCTTATGTCTTGTACCGGGAGTTACCGGCTTAAACTTTCTTACTGCCATCTCTCAATTAGATATTACTGTAAAAATCTATCTTATCTCCATCCTTCAAGGTGACAATAGCCTTCTTGAAGTTATTAGCACGGCCCTCCAAGAGACCAGCCTTCGTGTAGCGGCTCTTGAGTTTACCCATATAGTTTGCCGTATTTACGTCCGTAACAACTACGTTGTACATCTGCTCCACGGCGTTGCGGATCTGCAACTTGTTAGCCCGAACATCAACGATAAAACCGTAGCGATTCAACTTCTCGCCCTGAATCGTCATCTTTTCGGTCAAAATTGGCTTAATGATTACTTCCATTTTTCTTCGTTTTTTTAAGCTAACATTACATTCAATACATTTTCTGCACCCTCAACCATCACGATAGCCGACGCGTTCATCACCTCGTAGGTGTTAAGCGACGAAGCGAGAATCGTCTTAACCGATGGAAGATTGCGGCACGAGAGCTGAAGGTTCACGTTTGTCTCCGGCAAAACTACCAAAACCTTCTTGTCTGCCACATTCAGAGCTGCGGCCAAAGCCACTACGTTCTTGGTCTTTGGAGCCTCGAAGTTGAGGTTCTCGACCACCGTAATTGCATTTGCCTGCGCCTTGTAAGTGAGAGCGCTGCGACGAGCCAGACGCTTGAGCTTCTTGTTGAGTTTGAAGCTGTAGTCGCGTGGCACCGGACCGAAGATACGTCCACCACCCGGGAACAACGGCGACTTGATGCTACCGCAACGTGCGCCACCCGTACCCTTCTGTCGCTTGAGTTTGCGAGTCGAGCCGGCAACCTCGTTGCGCTGCTTCGACTTGTGAGTTCCCTGACGCTGATCAGCCAAATACTGCTTCACGTCGAGGTAGATAGCGTGGTCATTAGCCTCCACGCCGAAGACTGCATCTGAAAGGACTACCTTACGACCAGTCTCCTGTCCCTGTGTGTTCAATACAGCTAATTCCATACTACTTCTCAATTGTTAAATAAGAACCCTTGGCACCCGGAATCGAACCCTTAACGAGGATAAGATTGTTCTCCGGAATTACCTTCAAAACTCTGAGGTTAAGAACCTTAACCTGCTCACCACCGGTCTGTCCAGGCAAACGCTTACCCTTGAACACACGCGATGGATACGACGATGCACCGAGCGAACCCGGCTTGCGCTGACGGTTGTGCTGACCGTGGGTCTGACCACCTACACCGGCAAAGCCGTGGCGCTTCACAACGCCCTGAAAGCCCTTACCCTTCGAGATGCCCGTTACGTCAACCCAGTCCTCCTCCGAGAACATATCGACCGTAAGGGTCTCGCCGAGCGTCACCTCCGGCATATCCTTGAACTCAGCCATCTTGCGTTTAGGAGTGGTGCCTGCCTTCTTGAAGTGACCTAACAAACTGTTGCTGGTGTGCTTTTCACTCTTGTCGTCATAGGCAATCTGAACTGCCTCGTAGGAGTCCTTCTCGACAGTCTTGATTTGCGTAACCACACACGGACCAGCCTCAATTACAGTGCATGGTATGTTCTTACCCTCGGCACTGTACACGGAAGTCATTCCGATTTTCTTTCCAATTAGTCCTGACATTGTTGTCTAATTACGTTTGTTAATAAAATAAGTGAACTTTGTTTATACCTATATAAATATATATGCATCATTTTTCTTGTTCGGGAGCGAGAGTGCCGCGCCACTTATTGCGGCACTCGTCCCGATGGTTGCTCTACGCCAAGGCGTATTAGCACTTGATCTCAACCTCAACACCCGATGGGAGCTCGAGCTTCATCAGCGCGTCGATAGTCTTCGGCGTCGAAGAGTAGATATCGATAATGCGCTTGAAAGTGCAAAGCTGGAACTGCTCACGCGCCTTCTTGTTTACGAAGGTCGAACGGTTTACAGTGAAGATCTGCTTGCGCGTTGGGAGTGGCACAGGACCGCTAACCAATGCGTCAGTGCTGCGAACAGTCTTAACAATCTTCTCAGCCGACTTATCAACCAAGTTATGGTCGAAAGACTTCAGTTTGATTCTAATTTTCTGGTTCATATTCTTTACTTTTACTCTAAATCCTTCTTTTTACCCGACTTCTCGATAATCTCCTTTGCGAGGTTAGCAGGAACCTCCTCGAAGTGCGAGAACTCCATCGACGACGTAGCGCGACCCGACGATATGGTACGCAGAACGGTTACATAACCGAACATCTCCGAGAGTGGCACGCGAGCCTTAACCACGCGAGCCGTACCCTTCGACTCCATACCCTGAATCTGACCACGACGCTTGTTGAGGTCACCGATGATATCACCCATGTTCTCCTCAGGCGTTACGACCTCGACGTTCATCACCGGCTCCATGATTACCGAGCCGGCCTTTGGAGCGGCCACACGGAAACCGTTACGAGCGCAGATCTCAAACGAGAGCTGGTCGGAATCGACTGGGTGGAACGAACCATCCTTCAAGGTGACCTTCATCGAGTCGATGGTGTAGCCTGCGAGAGCACCGTTAGCCATAGCGGACTCGAAGCCCTTCTGTACGGCAGGGATAAACTCCTTAGGCACGTTACCACCCTTAACCTCGTCAACGAAGGTAAGACCCGGTTTGTCGTCATCGGCAGGGCCAATCTCGAAGATGATATCGGCAAACTTACCACGACCACCGGTCTGCTTCTTGAACACCTCGCGGTGCTGAACGGTCTTGGTGAGGGCCTCCTTGTAGTTAACCTGCGGAGCACCCTGGTTGATCTCTACGCCGAACTCACGACGCAGACGGTCAACGATGATATCGAGGTGGAGCTCACCCATACCCGAAATGATGGTCTGGCCGCTCTCCTCATCGGTACGCACGGTGAAGGTTGGGTCCTCCTCTGCAAGTTTCGCCAAAGCGATGCCGAGCTTATCGAGATCCTTCTGGGTCTTTGGCTCAACAGCCAAACCGATAACCGGCTCTGGGAAGGTCATCTGCTCGAGAACGATAGGAGCATTCTCGGCGCAGAGGGTATCACCCGTATGAATCTCCTTGAAGCCGACAGCTGCGCAGATATCACCTGCCGTAACGCACTCCAATGGATTCTGCTTGTTGGCGTGCATCTGGTAGAGACGGCTGATACGCTCGCGCTTGCCGCTGCGTGCATTGAGCACATACGAACCTGCATCGAGCTTACCCGAATATACGCGGATGAACGCGAGACGACCTACGAATGGGTCGGTAGCAATCTTAAACGCAAGACCGCAGAATGGTTCCGACTCATCAGCCTTACGAACCTCTGTCTCCTCGGTCTTAGGGTTCATACCCTCAACCGCAGGTACATCGAGTGGCGATGGGAGGAATGCCATAATGTAGTCGAGGAGCTTCTGCACGCCCTTGTTGTGGAACGACGAGCCGCAGAGCATAGGCACGAGCGACATATTCATCGTAGCGGTACGAATAGCGGCGATAAGCTCGTCAGGAGTAATCGACTCCGGATCCTCGAAGAACTTCTCCATCAGCGCATCGTCCGTAGCAGCGACCTCCTCGATGAGTTTGTTGCGCCACTCCTCGGCCTCGGCCTTCATGTTCTCCGGAATCTCGCGAATCTCGAAGTTGTCGCGAACCGTCTTGTCGTCGAAGTAGTAGATTGCATTATTATATATAAGGTCAATCAAACCCTCGAACTTGTCCTCAACGCCGATAGGCAACACAACCGGAAGGGCGGTAACACCGAAGTGCTCCTTGAGCTGTGCGCATACAGCGAAGAAGTCGGCACCCGTACGGTCCATCTTGTTGACGTAACCGATACGAGGCACATTGTACTTGTCGGCCTGACGCCATACGGTCTCCGACTGCGGCTCAACACCACCCACGGCGCAGAACGTAGCAACAGCACCGTCCAATACGCGGAGCGAGCGCTCTACCTCGACGGTGAAGTCAACGTGTCCCGGGGTGTCGATAAGGTTAATCTGGTACTGCTTACCCTTGTAGTTCCAGAATGCAGTCGTAGCGGCCGACGTGATGGTGATACCACGCTCCTGCTCCTGAACCATCCAGTCCATGGTAGCAGCACCCTCGTGCGTCTCACCAATCTTGTGCGTCTTACCGGTATAGAAGAGAATACGCTCCGAAGTGGTGGTCTTACCGGCATCGATGTGAGCCATGATACCGATATTTCTGGTGTAAGTTAAATCTCTTGCAGCCATTTCAGTTCTCTCCTATAAATTAAAATCTAAAGTGTGCAAATGCCTTGTTAGCCTCTGCCATGCGGTGCATCTCCTCCTTACGCTTGAAGGCGGCACCCATCGAGTTGTAGGCATCTACTATCTCGCCAGCTAACTTCTCTGCCATTGACTTACCGGAACGCTTGCGTGCGTAGAGTACAAGGTTTTTCATCGAAATAGAAATCTTGCGCTCCGGACGAACCTCCATTGGAACCTGGAACGTCGCTCCACCGATACGCTTCGACTTAACTTCGACCTGCGGAGTGATATTCTCAAGGGCTTGTTTCCAAACCTCGATTGGAGATTTATCAGCATCCTTCATCTTCTTGCCCACGATCTCCAACGAGTCATAGAAAATCGTGTAGGCAATACTCTTCTTGCCATCCAACATAAGGTTGTTCACGAAACGGGTAACTGCCACGTCGTTGAACTTTGGATCAGGAAGTAGAGTGTGCTTTCTTGGCTTAGCTTTTCTCATTATCTTTCTTACTTAAAAAATTTTGTTTTCATCAAATTACTTCTTGGCACCAGCCTTTGGACGCTTGGCACCATACTTCGAGCGACGCTGACGACGACCATCTACACCGGCCGAATCGAGCGCACCGCGAACAAGGTGATAACGTACACCCGGGAGGTCCTTAACACGACCGCCGCGAACAAGTACGATAGAGTGCTCCTGCAAGTTGTGGCCCTCTCCTGGGATATAGGCGTTGACCTCCTTGCCATTGGTCAATCTTACACGTGCTACCTTACGCATAGCCGAGTTTGGCTTCTTCGGGGTGGTTGTGTACACACGGGTACAAACACCACGGCGCTGTGGGCACGCAGCCAGAGCAGGGGACTTCGACTTGTCCTCCATCTTTGCTCGGCCATTGCGAATCAACTGTTGAATTGTTGGCATTTTAAACCTTTAATTTGTTAATACTCACTGGGGTTTCGCCCCAAATTTCTATTTCATTTAGCCCCAAAAGGCCTGCAAAGATAGGCATTTTTTTTGGATTACAATATATATATGCAACTTTTTTTGTCCATTTCGCACCGATTTCTCAGCGATTTAGCCCATTTGTCCATTGTTTTCTATTCTTTTTTCTTATATTTTGCACAGTCGAATAACCTGCTCTTATATTTAATTTTATAATGCACTGATTACCAATGTTATAAAAATCAACAGAAACTACCATTTTGTCAGCAATTGCAATTGCTGCTTAAAAACAATTTCTGCCAACATCCCACAACCCAAAAATTGGCCTTTAAGCAGATAAATACAAGGCGCACAAGAAAATCGCCCCGTAGCATACTCAAGGTATGCGAGGAGCGATTTATCGCAGTACAACACAGCAGTTGCTGCTTAAAACCGATTTTCGCATAAAACCGATTTTTCAAAATTGGAATTTAAGCAGATGGTTGCCACGCTCGGCGAAAAGAGCCGTCGATGGGTAGTACTCGATGTACGTCCCATTGACGGCTCGTTCGTTAGCGGCAGCAAACGCTGCTTAAAACCAATTTTAGAAGGAGAAGGCAAGAATCAAAGGCAACGCCTCCTTCCAAAACGCCCAATTGTGCTTACCATCACGAATACGGAGTTCTACGGGCACCTTTTCACGCTTCATCTCGAGGTAAAAGTCGATGTTGGTTGAGATGATGCGGTCGTCATCGCCGCAGTCCATCATCCAGCGCACGGTGCGCAACTTTTCGATCTGCTCATTAGTGGCATGGCGGAGATATTCAACAGGCGATGTTTGCGCCACAGACCATAGCCAACCGATGTCGTAGTTCGACGGCACGGAGAGGCGGTAGCGATGGTCGAGAAGGCCACTTGTGGAGTATGCCGCGGCGAACATTTCGGGGTGCCGCTGGGCATAGACTATCGAGCCTCCGCCACCCATCGAAAGGCCCGCGATAGCACGGCCCTCCTTGGCAGCTATAGTCCTGTATTCCTGGTCGATATGAGGAATAAACTCCTGGAAGAAGAAGTCCTCATACGGCCAATCGGGCACATTGAAATAACCCATATTCTTACCCGCATTTTTCTCGCCTATTCCGCGGGCGTCGGGCATCACGACAATCATCTTCTTGGCGCGCCCTGCGGCTATCTCCTCGTCGGTAATTCGAGGCTGCTCGCCACGCACCCACGAGTTGTGCGTACCCTTGGCGCCATGAAGCAGGTAGAGAACGGGGTATCGCTCATCGCCCATATCATAGTCTTCGGGCAGATAGATGGAGTAGCTCTTCTCGACGCCGAGAATTGAGCTTTTGAGGCTCTTTACAAGCACCTTGCCGCCCGCCATAGCCGACCCAGCAACGGCCACAACGAGTACAATCAACAGCGAAAATCGTTTCATATTCTCAAGATTTTAGGTTATAATCTTCACAAAGTTAGTAAATCTTTCGAGAAATACGCCACTTTTCGACTTTTTTTGACTATCTTTGTCGCTCAATGTATATGTAATGCACGCGGCGCGCGAGCGTAGTCAGGCGTGCAACGGGGCCGATACCCAACAAGACAAGGATACTAAAAACAAAAATATAGAGAACTATGGAGTACAAATTCAAAGAGATTGAGGCCAAGTGGCAGCAAGAGTGGCAGCAGCGCGACATCTACAAGGTGGATGTCGATGGCTCGCGCCCGAAGTTTTACGTTCTTGACATGTTCCCCTACCCTTCGGGTGCAGGTCTGCACGTCGGACACCCACTCGGCTACATCGCCTCGGATATCTATTCGCGCTACAAGCGTCTGCGCGGCTACAACGTGTTGCACCCCATGGGCTACGATGCCTTCGGTCTGCCGGCCGAGCAGTATGCTATTCAGACGGGGCAGCACCCTGCTGTAACCACCGAGCAGAACATTGCCCGCTATCGTGAGCAGATGGATAAGATTGGCTTCTCGTATGACTGGAGCCGCGAGGTACGCACCTGCGAGCCCGAGTACTACAAGTGGACACAATGGGCCTTCTTGAAGATGTTCGCACACTACTACAACCACGCAACGCAGAAGGCCGAGCCTATCGAGCAACTCGTAGCTCACTTTGCCGAGCACGGAACCGAGGGCGTGGATGCCGCATGCACCACAGAGCTTCAGTTCACAGCCGAGGAGTGGGGTTCGAAGAGCGAGGCCGAGCGTGAGCAGGTGTTGCAGAACTACCGCCTCGCCTTCCGCGCCGACACGATGGTCAATTGGTGTCCGCAGCTCGGCACGGTGTTGGCTAACGACGAGGTAAAAGACGGACTTTCGGTGCGTGGCGGCTTCCCCGTAGAGCAGAAGCGAATGAAGCAGTGGCTGCTCCGCGTCACGGCCTACGCGCAGCGTATGCTCGACGGCCTCGATTCGCTCGAGTGGAGCGACTCGTTGAAGGAGATTCAGCGCAACTGGATTGGTCGCTCGGAGGGCGCACAGGTATTCTTCGATGCAGAGATGGCCGATGGCACAACGCGCAAGCTCGAGATATTCACCACACGCCCTGACACCATCTTCGGCGTAACATTTATGGTCGTAGCCCCCGAGCACGAGTGGATTGCCGATATGACAATCGCCGAGCAGCGTGAAGCCGTCAAGGCCTATATCGAGCAGACCAAGAAACGCTCGGAGCGTGAGCGTATCGCCGAGACAAGGCACGTCAGCGGCGTATTCACGGGTGCATACGCCACAAATCCATTCACTGGCAAGCGTATTCCTATCTACGCCTCGGACTATGTATTGGCAGGCTATGGCACAGGTGCCATTATGGCCGTGCCGGCGCACGACTCGCGCGACTACGCCTTTGCCCGCCACTTCGGGCTCGACATCGTACCCGTTGTCGAGGGCGGCAACCTCGAGGAGTCGTCGTACGATGCCAAGGAGGGCTGCCTCATCAACTCGGACTTCCTCAATGGCAAGGATGTGAAAGTGGCCATCGTCGAGATGTTCGAGGAGGTCGAGCGACGTGGACTCGGCAAGCGACTTGTTAATTACCGCCTCCGCGATGCTATCTTCTCGCGCCAGCGTTACTGGGGCGAGCCATTCCCTATTCGCTACAATGGCGATGTGGCCGTGCCGCTCGACGAGAGCGAGCTGCCACTCACGCTGCCGCCAATCGAAAACTTCGGCCCTACGGAGCAGGGCGAGCCTCCTTTGGCCCGCGTTGAGGGTTGGGAGTATGAACTCTCGACCATGCCGGGCTTTGCCGGCTCGTCGGCCTACTACCTGCGCTACATGGATCCTCACAATTCGGAGGCCCTCGTATCGAAGGAGGCCAACAACTATTGGCGCAGCGTTGATTTGTATGTCGGCGGTATCGAGCACGCCACGGGCCACCTTATGTACTCGCGCTTCTGGAATATGTTCCTCTACGACTTGGGCTACGTCTGCGAGAGTGAGCCATTCCGCAAGCTCGTCAATCAGGGTATGATTCAGGGCCGCTCGAACTTCGTATATCGCGTGGTAGGCACCAACAAGTTCGTGTCGCTCAACCTCCGCTCGCAGTACGAGACGCAGGAGATACACGTCGATGTGAACATCGTCAAGAACGACGTGCTCGACCTCGACGCCTTCCGCGCTTGGCGACCGGAGTTCAAGGATGCGGAGTTTATCCTCGAGGATGGGCAGTACATCTGCGGTTGGGCCGTCGAGAAGATGTCGAAGTCGATGTTCAACGTCGTAAACCCCGACTATATCGTCGAGCAGTATGGTGCCGACACGCTACGTATGTACGAGATGTTCCTCGGCCCATTGGAGCAGTCCAAGCCGTGGGACACGAATGGCATAGACGGCGTACACAAGTTCCTGCGCCGCTTCTGGAGATTGTTCCACGACCGCAACTTCGAGTGGGCCGTCACCGACGAGAAGGCTACCGACAAGGAGCTCAAGACACTGCACAAGACCATCAAGAAGGTGCGCGAGGATATCGAGAACTTCTCGTTCAACACCTCGGTTGCCGCCTTCATGATATGTGTCAATGAACTTGGCGAGTGCCACAAGCGCGAGGTTCTCGAGCCACTGACCGTGCTGCTTGCGCCATTTGCTCCGCACATCACCGAGGAGCTGTGGTCACTGCTCGGCCACACGGAGAGCATCTGCTGCGCCTCGTATCCCGTATGCGAGGAGAAGTATCTCGTTGAGAGCTCCTTCGAGTATCCGGTGATGATTAACGGCAAACTGCGCTTCAAGCAGCAGTATCCGCTCGCCACTACGCCGGCCGACATTCAGGCCGACATCGTGACCAAGGAGGAGGCACAACGTTGGCTCGAGGGCGCCGCGCCGAAGAAGATTATCGTCGTACCGGGCAAAATTATCAACATCGTAAAATAAAACAATATGCAACGACTACTAACCATCGTGCTGACCCTTGCCTGCGTGGCAGTAGTATCGGCACAGAAGACCATCACACTCGAAGGTGCCGATGAGACGGTACGCCTGTGGGATAACACCACAGCTAAATATTCAAACTACGAGACGCGTGACGAGGCGTGGAACAACAAACGCAAAACATCCATGAAGCAGACCTCGTCATGCGAGCTCTACATCTTCAAGGCCGATGCAGCCAAGAACACGGGTGTAGCTTTAGTCATCTGCCCAGGTGGCGGTTACAGCCACCTCGGCTTAAGCATAACGACATGCCGCTGGCTCGCCTCACAAGGCATCACGGCAGCACTGCTCAAGTACCGACTGCCTAACGGACACAAGGAGGTACCGCTCGAGGATGCCATGGGTGCTGTGCGCTATATCCGCACGCGCACGGACCTCGGCATAGACCCTGCAAAGGTGGGCATCAACGGCGGCTCGGCCGGTGGTCACCTCGCTGCATGGACGTCGAATGCACTGCCCGACGAGGAGAAGCCGGCATTTGCCATCCTGCACTATCCGGCCATCAACCGCACGGACCCGCTCTACATCGGAACGCAGAACACCACAGGCCACCTACTCGGCATGGGCTTCCCGCTTGCCGAAGCAGAGGATATATCAGCCCATAAGATGGTCACCTCGACCACGCCGCCTACGCTGATTATGCTCTGCGACGACGACAAGAAGGTGCCACCGACAAGCCCCGTGGCCTACTACGAAGCGTTAGTGCGCCACGGCGTACAAGCCTCGCTTCACATCTTTCCACGCGGAGGACACAGCCTGAAGGCCCAAGTCGAGGAACAATACGCAATGACGCTCGATTGGCTCGACTGGCTCGGCCTGACAAAGAAGCAGAATAACCATTAAAACCAAAACTCATATGAAACGAATCGTACTATCGCTGGCCTTGGCCGCAACGATGCTCTTCTCGGCCTCGGCACAGAAGACCATCAACGAGGTACCATGCAAGGCTGACAAGACAATCGTGTGGTGGAACAACGCCAAGGCTCCACACTCCAACGAGGAGACCAATGACGAGGTGCGCAACGAGCGCGGACACTTCCGCAACACCTCACAGGCGGTCTTCTACCTCTACAACGCCCCGAAGGATAAGGCCACGGGGCAAGCTGTGGTCATCTGCCCGGGTGGTGGTTACAGTGCCGTGTGCATCGAGCACGAAGGCTTCAAGCTCGCCGAGTACTTCCAAGAGCTCGGCATCACGGCCCTCGTATTGAAGTACCGACTGCCGAACTACGGCCATAAAGAGGTGCCACTCGAGGATGCACAGGCGGCCATCGGCTACCTACGCAAGAACGCAAAGAAGCTCGGCATAGACCCTGCGAAGGTGGGTATCGCCGGCTCGTCGGCAGGCGGACACCTCGCGGCCTACACCTCAACCTTCAGCCCCGACGCCACGAAGCCTAACTTCACGGTGCTCTTCTACCCCGTAATCTCGGGCGAAAGCTGCATGACGCATCAGGGCACCTTCAACCGTCTGCTTGGCAAGGAGCATGCGCCGTATATGCGCGATATGTACTCGCTCAACCGCCGCGTGACGGAGACTACGCCACCGACCATACTCCTCTTGAGCCACAACGACCGCACCGTGCCATCTATCAACTCGGTGCTCTACTACAATGCCTTGAAGCACTACGGCGTCAAGGCCTCGATGCACATCTACCCCGAGGGAGGTCACGGCTGGGTATGCAAGGAGACGTTCCGCTACGACAAAGCGTGGAAGCGTCAGCTCAAGAAGTGGCTCGAAGAGATAAACAAGCAATAATCTAAAACACCATACTTATATGAAGCGAATATTAACCTTTGCTATAGCCCTTGCTTGCGTTGCGGGAGCCTCCGCACAAAAGACAATCTCGCTCGAAGGTGCCGACGAGACGGTACGTCTGTGGGACAATACCACGGCCAAGTACTCGAATCATCAGACGGCCGACGAGCAGTGGCGCAATAACCGCAAGTTGGCGATGACACACACCTCGTCGTGCGAACTCTATATCTTCAAGGCCAAGGCCGAGAAGAATACGGGTGTGGCTATCGCCATCTACCCGGGTGGTGGCTTCACGAGCGTCAATTTCAGCATCTCGACGGCCAAGTGGTACGCCGAGAACGGCATCACCGCCGCGCTGGTAAAGTATCGCCTGCCAAACGGCTATAAGGAGGCGATGCTCGAGGATGCTGTGGGCGCAGTGCGCTACCTACGCTCGCGCACGGACCTCGGCATAGACCCTGCGAAGGTGGGCGTGACGGGCTCTTCGGCCGGTGGTCACCTCTGCACATGGGTTTCGAATGCCATGGCCGACGACGAGAAGCCTGCATTTGCCATTCCGCTCTACGGCTCGATGCTCCGCACGGAGTTCTACACGGGACGCAAGGCTAACATCGCTCTGCTCGGCAAACGATTTACCTATGAGGATGCCGTAGCGATGTCGGTGCAGAACATGGTCACGCCGCAGACACCGCCTACGCTGCTGCTGCTATGCGACGATGACAATGTCGTCAAGTCCTACAGCTCGGCCGCCTACTACGAGGCATTGGCCCGCCACGGCGTGAAGGCCTCGATGCACATCTACCCTCGTGGTGGCCACAGCATGAAAAGCAACCTCAATGAGCACCGCGCAGCCATCCTCGATTGGCTCTCGTGGCTCGGACTAATTCAGAAATAACATAAAACCTTTACGACTATGCGAAGAATATACATATTAGCAATCGCGCTCCTCTGTGCCCTTCCATCCGTAATGGCACAGCAGACCATCTCATACGAGGGAGCTGACGAGACGGTACGCCTGTGGGATAACACCACAGCTAAATATTCAAACTACGAGACGCGTGATGAGGCGTGGAACAACAAACGCAAAACATCCATGAAGCAGACCTCATCGTGCGAGCTCTACATTTTCAAGGCCAAGCCCGAGAAGAATACGGGTATCGCCGTGGCGATATACCCGGGTGGCGGATATACGCGCCTCAACCTCAACGTCTCGATGGCCAAGTGGTACGCCGAGAATGGCATCACGGCAGCCATCGTCAAGTACCGCACGCCTAATTTCGGCCATACGGAGGCTATAATGGAGGATGCCGCAGGAGCTGTGCGCTACCTCCGCACACGCACGGACCTCGGCATAGACCCTGCAAAGATTGGCGTGACAGGCTCTTCGGCCGGTGGCCATCTCTCGGCTTGGGTGTCGAATGCTATGGCTGACGACGAGAAGCCAGCCTTCGCCATACCTATCTACCCGTGGATAGACCTCACCATCAGCAGTTCCAATACCGAGGGTAAGGCTCTCTTCCAAACGCTCGGCAAGGACTACACCATTCAGGATGCAGCCGACCTATCGCTCCACACGAAGGTTGGCCCAACGACACCTCCGACGCTGATTTTCCTCTGCCACGACGACTCTATCGTCTTGTCGTTGAGCTCGACGAAGTACTACGAGGCATTGGCTCGCCACGGTGTGAAGGCCTCGATGCACATCTTCCCACGCGGCGGCCACAGCATGAAGCTCCACATCGAGGAGCAGCGTGCCGCAACACTCGACTGGCTCAATTGGCTCGGACTACTCAAATAAACGACGAATAACAAGAAGAATAACAAATAGAACGATAGAATCATGAAGAGAATATTCATCACATTGACATTTGTTGCCGCTTGCACCCTCGCAGCCTCGGCACAAAAGACCATCACCAACGTCAAGTGCAATGCCGACCAGAACGTATTTATCTGGGACAACACCAAGGCTCCGCACTCCAACGAAGAGACCAATGACGAAGTGCGCGCCGAGAATGGCAACTTCGCACACACCTCGTCGTGCGAGCTCTATATCTATAAGGCCGATGCGGCCAACGCTACAGGCCAAGCGGTAGTCATCCTACCGGGTGGCGGCTACGGCAAGGTGTGCATCGAGCGTGAGGGATTCAAGCTCGCCGAGCACTTCAAGAGCATCGGTGTTACGGCCCTCGTGGTGAAGTATCGTTTGCCAAATAATGGTCATAAGGAGGTGCCACTCGAGGATGCACAAGCAGCCCTGCGCTATGCCCGCAAGAATGCCAAGAAACTCGGCATAGATCCTACGAAAGTGGGCATCGTCGGCTCTTCGGCCGGTGGTCACCTCGCGGCCTACACCTCGACCTTCACGCCCGACGAGGAGAAGCCGGCTTTCGCCGTGCTCTTCTACCCTGTAATCTCGGGCGAGACCTGTATGACGCACCAAAATACATTCGCGCGTCTGTTGGGTAAGGGCCACTCGCTATATGTGCGCGAGCAGTACTCGCTCAACAATCGTGTGACGCCTACCACGCCGCCTACACTGTTGCTCTTGAGCCACGACGACCGCGTAGTGCCGTCTATCAACTCAATACTCTACTACAATGCCCTGAAGTACTACGGCGTGAAGGCTGCCATGCACATCTTCCCGGAGGGCGGCCACGGTTGGGTAGGTCATGAGGAGTTCCGCTACGACAAGGAGTGGCGTCTGCACCTGAAGCGTTGGCTCGACGAGTTGGAGAGAAAATAATCTATTCACACAAATATATTTATGGCAGATAGTTCAATCTTAATGCGTCTTGACGGCTTGAAAATCAAGTACGAGGAGTTGGGGCAGAAGCTCACCGACCCCGAGGTGATTGCCGACGTCAAGACATTTATCCAGTACAACAAGGAGTACAAGGAGCTCGAGCCTATCATCGAGACCTCGGAGCGCTTCCGCAAAGCTATTCAGGCCCTGGCCGACGCGAAGGATATACTCGCCAACGAGAAGGACGAGGAGTTCCGCGAGATGGCACGCCTTGAGATTGCCGAGCTCGAGCCGGCCATCGAGGCGATGGAGGAGGAGATTAAGATTCTCCTTATCCCGAAGGACCCGCAGGATGGCAAGAATGCCGTCTTGGAGATTCGTGGTGGCACGGGTGGCGACGAGGCTGCTCTCTTTGCGGGCGATTTGTTCCGCATGTACACCAAGTATATCGAGTCGAAGGGTTGGCGTTACGAGGTAACGTCCTTCTCCGAGGGTGTAGTTGGTGGCTACAAGGAGGTTATCCTCAAGGTTACGGGCGACAGCGTCTATGGCACGCTGAAGTACGAGTCGGGCGTGCACCGCGTGCAGCGTGTGCCGCAAACCGAGACACAGGGCCGTGTGCATACATCGGCTGCCTCGGTGGCCGTACTGCCGGAGGCCGATGAGTTCGATGTCGAGGTATCGTGGAACGATATTCGCAAGGACATATTCTGCGCCTCGGGCCCGGGCGGTCAGTCGGTGAACACCACCTACTCGGCCATCCGCCTCACGCACATCCCTACGGGTATCGTCGTGCAATGCCAGGACCAGAAGTCGCAGATTAAGAATACGGAGAAGGCCTTCGAGGAGCTTCGCACGCGAATCTTCAACCTCGAGTATCAGAAGTACCTCGACGAGATAGCCTCGAAGCGTAAGACGCTTGTCTCAACGGGCGACCGCTCGGCCAAGATTCGCACCTACAACTATCCGCAGGGGCGCATCACGGACCACCGTATCAACTATACGATTTACAACCTTGCGGCCTTCATGGATGGCGACATTCAGGATTGCATCGACCACCTCATCGTGGCCGAGAATGCCGAGCGCCTCAAGGAGCAGGAGTTGGGATAATAAAGAAGAGCGTTGAAGCGACTTTTGATTTTTCACTTCGTGTTGATTGTGGCGTTTACCTCTGCACAGAGACAAACGCCGCTCTACATCGTCAACGGTGTGGAGATGGCGAGTGTGCAGCATATCCCCGAGGAGAATATCGAGAATATCGAGGTCCTCGAGGCTGACGAGCAGACGGTAGCCAAGTATGGCGAGAGGGCCAACAATGGCGTCATCATCGTCACGCTGCGCTACGACAAGGCGGCACGCTTCACGGGTGACAAACCTTTGGCCGATTATGTCGCCGAGCGCGTAAAGTGGCCCGATAACTACGGCGTAGCCCGCTTCGTCGTCCGCTATACCATCGAGGCGGATGGTTCATTCCGCCTTGGCGAGACGCTTCAGGCGACAGACCGCCAATTGCGCAAGCGCGTGCTGAAGGTATTGCAGGAGTTGCCCACTTGGGAACCCGCCACACGTCAGGGCACAGCCGTTGCAAGTGAGCACGTCTTGGCCATACAGCTGCCCAAGGGCCAAACAATGCCCAAAGAGCCATACGTCATCATCAGATAGAGGAGCATGCCGAACAGTCAATACATAACTCTCGCGCAGTTGCAGGGGCGTATCGCCATAGCTTTGGCCGACGCTCTGCCATTGCCCGTGTGGGTTGTTGCCGAGGTTGCCGACCTGAAGATTAACGCTTCGGGGCACTGCTATATCGAGTTTATCGAAAAGAACGAAAAGACGGGCACAACCGAGGCGCAGGCGCGTGCGACGATTTGGCGGTCACAAGTGATGAGTACCATAGGCCGCTTCGAGCAGCAGTGCGGCCAACGCCTTGCGAAGGGTATGAAGATTCTCTTCAAGGCCACGGTTCAGCACCACGCCGTCTATGGCCTCTCGTTGCAGATTCAGGAGATAGACGCCGCGCACACCATTGGCGATATGGAACGCCGCCGCCAACAGACCATCGAGCAGTTGCAACGCGAGGGCGTATGGGATATGAACCGCACACTCGATATGCCGCTTGTCGTGCAGCGTGTGGCCATCGTATCGAGTGCTACGGCTGCCGGCTACCGCGACTTCATGAAGGAGATGGAGCGCAGCCCCTACGCCATTCGCACCGAACTCTTCGAGGCCACGATGCAGGGCGAGCATTGCGACGAGAGCATTGTCGAGGCCCTATACGCCATCGTCGAGCGAGCCGAGGAGTTTGACGCCGTCGTCATCATCCGCGGCGGCGGCTCGACGGGCGATTTGGAGTGCTACAACTCCTATCTGCTCGCCTCGACCGTAGCGCAGCTGCCACTCCCCGTACTGACAGGCATCGGCCACGACAAGGATACGAGCGTAACCGATATGGTGGCACACACGCCACTCAAAACGCCCACGGCCGTTGCAGCGTGGCTCGACCATCGAGCCGCCGAGTTCGACGGAGCGTTGGAGTATCGGGCCATAGCTCTGCGCGACCTATGTCGGCAGGCGACGCACGCCGCACTCTTGCGCCTGGAGCAACTATCGGCCGACATGCGACACCTCGTGGAGCGCACGATGCAGGGCGAGGCGCAGCGACTCGACGGCATAGCAACCCTCGTCGAGAACTTCGCCCCCGAGCGTATCTTCCGCCTCGGCTACGCCATTGCCCGCAAGGAGGGCAAGGCGTTGCAAAGTGTCGAGAGCGTGGCAGTTGGGGATAATATAGAGGTTGCTTTGGCAGACGGAACGATAGAGAGCCGTATCACTAAAATTATAAAAAGCTAAATTATATGACCTACAAAGAGGCAATAGCAGAGATTGAGCAGATATTGAAGTCGTTGCGTGAGGAGCAGAACAACATCGACACGCTCACGGAACGTGTGGCTCGAGCAACCGAACTTATCGAACTCTGCCGCACGAAGTTGCGCAAGGCCGAAGGCGAGGTAAACAGAATTTTCGAGGAGTAGAACAATGAAACGACTGATACGCTGGGTATTGAATGCTCTGCCACGACCGTTCTTGCAGCGCATAGCCGGCTGGGCGGTACCGATAATGGGGCTGTTCTATGCGGGCCGTGGTCGCCTATGCCCTGTTTGCGGCAAGCGAGTGCGCCGATTTCTGCCCTACGGCTACGTCACGCAGCGCGAAGATGCACTCTGCCCACGGTGTTTGGCACTGGAGCGTCACCGCCTGTTGTGGCTCTATATCGAGCATGAAACCGACCTTATGAAGGGTTACCCCACGCTGCTACACATCGCCCCTGAGGTGGCCTTGAAGCGCAAGTTCGAGCAACACTACGGCACACAGCACACTGAGCATTACCTGACGGCCGACCTCGAGAGCCCGCTGGCGAAGCTACACTTCGACGTGCAACATATACCACTTGCCGATGAGAGTGTTGATGTTGTTATCTGCAACCATATCCTCGAGCACGTCGAGGACGACCGCAAGGCGATGCGCGAGCTGCACCGCATACTCCGCAGGGGTGGTTGGGGCGTGGTGCTCGTTCCGCAGGATTTCGAGCGCGAGACGACCTTCGAGGATGACACGATAACCTCTCCCGAGGAGCGCACACGCATCTTCGGACAGTATGACCACCGCCGCATCTATGGTCGCGACTATGCCGACCGTCTGCGTGGTTGTGGGTTCGAGGTAGATGAGATAGAGTACGAAAAGCGCCTTTCTGAAGAGGAGCAGAGGCAATATGCCACCGCCGGCGAGCGTTTATACATTGTAAGAAAGCCTGATGAATATGGAACTATTTGAGAGATACGAGAAGCTGAGAGAGGCTGTAAAAAAGCAGTTCTCGACCACGACACAGGAGTTGATTGACAAGGCCCTCGTGTTCGCCGCAGAGCGAATGGAGGGGCTGACTCGATATGACGGAACACCTATGATGGACCACGCCGTCGAGGTGGCGCATATCGTCGCCACGGAGGTGGGATTGGGGCGCAACTCGACGGTAGCCTCCATTCTCCACGACGTGGTGCGCATCGAGGCGCATCGAGGCGACGATGATACCCTCGAAGAGCTGCTCGAAACTATCTGCCGAGAGTTCGGCGAGGAGGTGATAGGCATCGTTATCGGCCTGGCAAACATCTCGGAGCTGAAACTCAACACCCACTCCGACCAGGCCTCCGACTTTCGCGATATGATAGTGTCATACTCGGAGGATCCTCGCGTCATATTGATAAAACTTGCTGACCGCCTCGAAGTGATGCGCTCTATAGCGATGTTCCCTGAACAAAAACGACTCAAAAAGGCGTGGGAGTCGATGAATCTCTACGCGCAGATAGCTCATAAACTCGGCCTCTACAACATCAAGAGCGAGCTCGAGGATCTCTCGCTTGCACAGCTCGAGCCGGCCGACCACAAGCACATCACCGAGAAGTTGCGCGAGGGTGAGCGCGAGCGTCTCGACTTTATTGAGCGATTTGTCGAGCCTATTCGCAAGGGGCTCGATGCGGCAGGCATAAAGTACCACATCAAGAGCCGCACCAAGTCGATCTATTCTATCTGGAATAAGATGCGCAAGCAGCGCGTTCCATTCGAGGGTGTTTACGATATATTCGCCATCCGTATTATCATCGACTGCCCGCAGCCGCTCGAAAAGGCACAGTGCTGGCTTGCCTACTCTATCGTCAGCGACTTCTACACGCCGAATACCGACCGTATGCGTGACTGGATATCCATCCCGAAGTCGAATGGCTACGAGTCGCTGCACACCACCGTAGCGGCAGGCGACGGCAAGTGGGTTGAGATTCAGATTCGCACCGAGCGTATGGATGATGTTGCCGAGCTCGGCATCGCGGCGCATTGGCGATACAAGGGTGTAAATCAGGGTGCACAGACTAGCGAGAAGTGGCTGCAACGTCTGCGCGAATTGATGAGTGAGACCAAGGAGGATATTGCCGAGCGATTCGATGCAAAGCCCGCCTCGGGCGAGATTTTCGTCTATACCCCGAATGGCGACATACGCAAGTTGCCCGAGGGAGCCACGGTCTTGGACTTCGCTTTCGACATCCACTCGAACCTCGGATGCACCTGCGCGGGTGGCAAAGTGAATGGCCGTGCGGTGCCTATCCGTGAGCCACTGCGCAATGGTGACATCGTGGAGATTCTCACGCAGAAGAACCAACAGCCGAAGTCCGACTGGCTCAACTTCGTCGTAACGAGCAAGGCGAAGAGCAAGATTAAGTCGGTAATTCGCGAGGAGCAGGCCAAGAGTGCCGCTCTCGGCCGCGAGGAGTTGGAGCGCAAGTTGAAGAACTGGAAGATTTCGAAGAACATCGACGAGGTTGTCGCATACCTATGTAAATATTATAAGCAGCGTACGGGAACTGCCCTCTATGAGCTTATCGCCGAGGAGAAGATAGACCTGGCCGTCGTCAAGGAGATACTCGCAAAGTGGCTCTCGGGCGAGGCCGATGAGGAGCGACGTGCGGCCGAGGCCGAGGCCGAAGCACGCCGCCGCGCCACAACCGCCGCGCCTGCAAAGCCGTCGAGCGATGCGCTAATCATCGACGAGAGCATCAACAACATAGTCTATAAGTTGGCCAAGTGCTGCAATCCTATCAAAGGTGACGACATCTTCGGCTTCGTGACCATCAACACGGGCATCACCATTCACCGTACCGACTGCCCGAATGCCAAGCGTATGCGCGAACAGTATCCATACCGCATCATGGAGGCGAAGTGGCGCGAGAGTGCGCAGGGAGCCTTCCGCGTAACGATAGCCATCACGGCCAACGACTCGGCGGGCCTCGTAAATCAGATTACCGAGGTGGTAAGCCGCGACATGAAACTCAATATACGCTCGATAAACCTCAACTCGCGAGGTGACGGCACGGGCGTGGGCAGCATATCGGTCGAAGTGCCATCGGTGGGTGTTGTCGATTCATTGATTCATGCCATACTGCGCATCAAGGGCGTGCAGCGTGCCTACCGCATAAAGAACTAAACGGATAAAATGGCAAAAAAGCGAAGGTGTCACGCTTTATTTTTGGCAGTTTCGTTTTTTTGCCTTATCTTTGCATCAACATAAGAGATAACCATAGGGTTTCAGTCCGCAATGGCTGAAATTCTTTATTTTTTTGTATTTTAGAAGATTATGGCAAATGAGATTATCTACCTCACGGCAGAGGGTTACAAGAAGTTGAAAGACGAACTCGACCACATGCGCTCGGTGGAGCGTCCCGCAGCATCGGCTGCTATCGCCGAGGCTCGCGACAAGGGCGACCTCTCGGAAAATGCCGAGTACGATGCAGCACGCGAGGCGCAGGGTATGTTGGAGATGCGCATTGCCCAACTCGAGCAGACTATCGCCAACGCGCGAGTGCTCGACGAGAGCAAGATAGACAAGAGCAAGGTGCAGATTCTCAGCACTGTCAAGCTGCTCAATCACAATAACAAGCGCGAGATGACCTACACCATCGTCTCCGAGAACGAGGCCAACCTGCGCGAAGGCAAGCTCGCCATAGGTACCCCTATTGCCAAGGCTCTGCTCGGCAAGAAGAAGGGTGATGTGGTGGAGGTTACAGTGCCGGCCGGCGTTATGAAGTTTGAGATTCTCGACATCAACATCTAATCGCCACCGCCACACAACAAGAGAGGCTCGCCGAACACACGTGTTCGGCGAGCCTCTACTATTTCTACACATCGCATTACTCGGCCAAAGCCTCGGCAACGACAAAGGTACTGCCACCAATGAAGAGCATATCTTCTGTCTTCATCATATCCTTGGCACGGGCCACAGCCTCCACAACTGACGGCGCCACCTCACACGTCAAGCCCGCACGCTCGGCCATCGCCGCCACATCCTCGGGTTTAGCAGCGCGACGCATATCCGCGCGTGTGAATATATAGTGTGCATCCGTAGGCAACAGACTCAGCATCTCATCAATACTCTTATCGGCACAAAAGCCCATCACGCAGTATAGGCGCCCACTATTCGTGCGGCGCGACAACTGCTCGGCCACATGCGCTATACCATGGGCATTATGCCCCGTGTCGCAAACCACCAGAGGCTCATGCCCGAGCACCTGCCAACGCCCCTTGAAGGATGTCATCTCGGATGCTGTACGCAAACCCTCGACTAAAGCCCTACGGCTGATGGTCAGCGGAGTCTTTTCGTGCAGATAATCCGCCACGGTGCACACCACCGCAACATTGTGATACTGATAGTCCCCCAGCAGGTCGATGCGCAGGCTATACGGATGCTCATCGCGCACACGCGTGACATTCACCACTTGCAGACCATCGGCATATCCGTTATTATCGAAGCGGAAGACCTCCTCGGCATATATCACCTCGGAGCGTTTGTCGGCAGCAATCTCTTCGAGCACGAGATTGTAGGCAGGGTTCTTCTCGCCCACAATCACAGGCACACACTTCTTGATGATACCGCCCTTCTCGCGTGCAATCTTCGGCAACGAGTCGCCAAGCAAATCGGTATGATCAAGCCCGACATTCGTGATGACACTCACGACAGGCAGAACTATATTCGTAGCATCGAGGCGACCGCCCAAACCGGTCTCTATGACGGCAACCTCAACGTCGCACTGCGCGAAGTAGTCGAAGGCCATTGCGGCGGTCATCTCGAAAAACGAAAGCCCGCACTCCTCCATCTCGGTCTTGTGCTTATTGACAAAGTTTACGACCTTCTGTTTCGATATCATCTCGCCATTCACGCGAATGCGCTCACGAAAGTCGTGCAGATGGGGCGAAGTGAAGAGTCCCGTCTGGTAGCCCGCCTGCTGCAATACGGCAGCAAGCATCGAGCAGACCGAGCCTTTGCCATTCGTACCAGCAACATGAATCACAAAATAGTTGCGTTGCGGATTGCCGATGCGGCGGCAGAAGTCACTGATACGCTCCAAGCCGGGCTTATAGGCCGTCGCACCATCACGTTGAAAAGTGGGCAACGATGCGAAGAGATAGTCGATTGTTTCGGAGTAGTTCATACACAGAGGTTCGTGTTAGTTCAGATAGAATCGCTTCTTGGCAGCATAGGCCATGCAATAGAGCAGGCACAACGCTGCGATGTAGAGCGCAATACGACCGATATAGTCACCACAGCGCACATAGTATGTCGTCTCGGAGTTGAGGCGCAGGTCGGCAGTCAGCGAGCCGCGCTTATCCCAACCGAGTGTTGCGACATCGTCGCCGCGCATCGTTATGAAGCCCGAAGTTCCGGTGTTGGCACTACGCGCCACATCGCGACGGCACTCGATAGCTCGCAAACGGCAGAAGGCAAAGAGGTACTTATGGCCGAGGGTATTACCCCACCAGCCATCATTGGATACTACGCCGAGCAGCTGCGCCCCATGGCGCACGAAGCCACCCATATACTCGCCATATAGTCCCTCATAGCATATCGCCGGTGCCACGCGCTTGTTGTGATGCAGGAAAGGCTCGGTCGAGTCGCCTATGCCGAGCTGTCCCATCGTGCCACCCAAATCCACAGAGAATATCTCCGCATCACGCAACCATGCGGGAGTAGTCTCGACACCGATAACGAGCTTGCCCTTATTGTGCACCTGTATCATCTCTACGGAGTCAATACCCACCGACGAGTTGTAGATATCCACATAACCGTCATTGCGACGGCGTGCCGTAGGTGACCCCTTCGTTTGGCCATAGTAACGCATAGTCTCCGTACCAGCTATAATCTGCGCACCCGGGTTACGCAGGCGTAGGAAGCGTGCCAGGCGCGACATCATGTTCGACATCACAAGAGGCCCCGTATGCGACATCTCGGCAAGCGAGGTCTCGGGCAGGAGTATAAACTCGGCAGCGCCACCCTCGGCACGACTTATCGAGTCGGCCTCCTCGAGCAGACTCAAGATATTACGTTGCTGCCACTCACGTTCCGTATTGAACTTCTCGTAGCACGGCACATTGGGTTGCACGACCGTCACGCGCACTTTGTCGAGCGAGTCGTAACGCTTACCCTGCGGGCGATAGAGATTATAGAGCACCAACGACACCACCATCGGCACAACGAGCGAGAGTGTTGTGGCTACCCATACGCGTTTGCGCATCGTGAGCAGCGACTGCAAGGCCAATACATTGACCAAAAGCACCCACAACGAGCCGCCTAATACGCCCGTGTATTCGTACCACTGCACGGCCCACACGTCGTTTGCGAAGCCGTTACCCAACACCAACCACGGGAACGACATTGCCGGAGCATTGATGTAGATATATTCGGTGGATATCCACGCCGCAATGAAGAGCACATAGGCCACACCCTTGGGTGCCGACTTCGACACCACATGGAAGAGCATAAAGGCCACCAGATTCCACCACGTCGATACGATAGTTGCCACGATAGGGCCAATAGGTGTCGCTATCCACACCCACCATATCGTAAACACATTCCACAATGCAAACGACAGCGTCGCCCAGCCGAGCATCGAGAATGTGTCGCGCCACGAAGAGCCATACTGCGCACTGATGAGCATAAGCGGCACGAAGGCCACAAAGAGCGATATGCAACTTGCGCCGCACCATCCGAGCGAAAGCATCACCGCTGTGGCGAGGCTCAATGCAAGTTTTGTCTTTTTCGAGAATTGTCGTTGAAAGTGTATCATACGGCAAATATACTAATTTTGCCAAATATTGCAAACTTATAGAGCAACGAATTGCCGGCAACCCCGCTTAATCGCAAGGTTGCCGGCAACAATTTGGCGAGAATACTCTACTCGGCATAGCCGTCGCGGCGTGCATTCCACATAGTGAGGAACACTACCGCACCGACAACTGCCATAGCTATCATACCAAGGAACACATAGTTCCATCCGAAGTGATCCACCAGGATACCGACACCGAGGCCCGATACAAAGACGCTCAAATAGCCAAAGATACCGACCAAGCCATTTGCTGTGGCGGCGGCCTTTTTGGTTGCCTGATTTGCTGCGGCTATACCTATAAGGGCCTGTGGACCATAAATAAAGAACCCGGCCATAGCCAAGACACAGATAAGCACCATCGGATGAACATCGTTAGGCAGCAGGTAGAAGATAGTCATAAAGAGAGCCGTACCGACCATACACATCAGGCAGGTGCGGTGTGCGCGACCGGCGAAGAGCTTATCCGTAGCCCATCCCGCAACGAGCATACCTACAATACCGAATATCTCGAAGATAGCCACCGTGCCTCCGGCATAGGCATACGACATATCGCGTGCCTCGACGAGGAACTTCGGGCCCCAATCGAGCACCGAGAAGCGCACGACATAGACAAAGAAGTTGGCGATGGCGAGAATCCATATCACCGGATTCTTATAGACCATCTTGTTGATATAGGCACGACGCGAGGCGGCATCCGTATGCTCAACATCGTCGATAGCCGTCTTTGCAGTCTCCAACTCCGGCAGCCCCACCGACTTCGGCGTGTCGCGCAAGAAAACATAGAGACCGAGTGCACCGAGGAGCGCAATGATGCCCGGAATCCAGAAACACCACTGCCACGCACCGGTATGCTCCGAGCGCGCCACGATACTCTGCAAGGCCTTGGCCTGCGGCTGCGGAATGTCGCACGCGGCAGCAATCTGCTCGGCCGACATCTCCTTGTCGGTCTGCAATGCCTGCTGCACGGCGAGGAAGTTTGCGTGCGAGAAATCAAACTGCTCGCGCACCGTCGCTCCGCCCTCATAGTTCGGCTTATAGGTGTAATCGGCATAGACCGTATAGCCCTGCTCGCTCGGCATAATCTCTATGCCATTGACCTTGGCGATATGGTTGCTCGACTTTTTGACATCATCCTTGAAGTTCTTGCTGACATAGTTGTAGGTTATCTTCTCGACGGCCGAGCTGTCGTTGCTCACATTCACGCCCATCGTGCCCATAATAAATCCGCAGAGGATAGCCAAGATGCTCGCGCCTATCGAGTGCGATGTATTCCATATCGACATCTTCGTAGCCAACTCGTGAGGTGGTACCCAATGTGTCAGCAGACGTGTGCATGGCGGGAAGCCGCTGCCCTGAAAGATATTGTTGAGCACAAGCAGCACGGCAAAGACCACCACCAGAGCATATGGCGCCACACCGATACTCACGCCGAGCAGAGCCGGCGCAAAGCCGAAGGCGATACTTGCCAAAGCGCAGAGTAGCAGACCGGCAGACATATGATAGCGCGCGTTCATACGGTCGGCCAGCACTCCGTTCAAAAAGCGCGAGAAGCCGTAGATAAGGCCCACGATTGCGAGGATAGCACCAAAGCTCGTGTTCGATATGCCGTACTCGGCCGCGATACCCGGCATTGCAAACGAGAAGTTCTTGCGCACGAAGTAGAAGAGGGCATAACCAAGCATTGTCGTAATGATGATGCGCCACTGCCAAAGCCCAAACGTGCGAGAGGTTTTAGAATCCATAGTCTAATGTTTAGGTATTTTAGGAGTTATACTTTGACAAAGTTAGACTTTTTTGCACAAAAATCAAAACATAAAGAACACGAACCGACAATTTTGAGCAAATGGCCGCATTACGGCACACAAATTTATTGCGCACCTATGACATATTAACCAAAAAATCACTATCTTCGTAGTGTCTTTCAGCATACGTTATGGAGAGTAAGAAGAGAGTAGCCCTCGCACTGTCGAGCGGCGGCCCGAGGGGGTTTACATATATCGGTGCAATAGAGGTTCTGCGCGAGCGCGGCTACGAGATAAGCTCCGTGGCAGGCACATCCATCGGTTCGCTCATAGGCGGCATATACGCTGCCGGTGCCCTTGATGAGTTCAAAGAGTGGCTCTTCACGCTCGACAAGTGGCGTGTTTTCTCGTTGATGGATCTCTCGCTTGGCGGCAACCACTTTGTCAAGGGCGACCGTATCATCGAAGCCATGCGTGAGGTGGTACCATCGGTCAATATCGAGGAGCTATCCATACCCTTCCGCGCCATAGCCACCGACCTATATACGGGCGAAGAGGTGGTATTCGACCATGGTGACCTCTTCGCCGCAATTCGCGCCTCGATATCCATTCCGTCGCTCTTCCGCCCCGTGCCGCACGGACTATCGACACTCGTCGATGGCTTCATCGTAAATTGTCTGCCACTTAGCCGCACGGTGCGCACTGACGGAGATCTGCTCGTCGCCTTCGACCTCAACGACATAAATGCCGAAGAGATACGCTCGCTGCTCGACCGCGCTAACAAGGAACAGGCCATCAAGCAGATGTGCGAAGATGCCACGCTGAGCGAGGCACGCGAACTTGTCGAGTGGTCGCACAGCAACCGCCGGCAATTAGGAATGCTCGACCGCCTGAAACATATCGGCAGCCGAGCACTCACTCTCTTCAAGGATTATGTCGAGGTGCACAACACCCCTATCGAGCAAGTCGAGGAGTACGACTCATACTACAGCCTTATCGACCGTGCATTCAGCCTTATGAACCACTCGCAGGCCGAACTTTCGTTGCAACTCTACAAGCCCGACATCGTGGTACGTATGCCGTTTGATGCCTACGGCGAGATTGCCGACTACGCCAAGGCACAGGAGATTGCCGAAGCGGGACGCACGCTGATGAGCGAGGCTCTCGACCGCTACGAGGCTACTTTACAGCCACCGCATCAATCTCAACTTTCGCACCCATAGGCAGAGCCGCCACCTCGTAGCACATACGGGCAGGCTTCTCGTCCTCGAAATACTCGGCATAGACAGCGTTCATTGCCGCGAAATCCTTGATATCATCAAGCAGCACGGTAGTCTTGACAATATCCGAATAGTCCATTCCGGCTTCGCGGAGGATAGCTCCGAGATTGTCGAGCGACTGGCGTGTCTGCGCCTCGATGGTGTCGGGCATAGTACCGCTTGCGGGGTTGATTGGGAGCTGTCCCGAGATGTAGAGTGTCGCCTCCGCATCAACAGCCTTGCGGGCCTGCGAATATGGGCCCACTGCCTTTGGCGCGTTCTGCGCCGCAATAGTGATAATCTTCGTCATAGTCTTGTATGTTTTTGAATTATTGTTGTTTGCTCGACAGATAACGGCCAACGATGAGCGCCGCATCATAGACATACTCGGCACAAGGGCGTTTCTTGTAGTACTCGGCCGTGCGAGCCGAGGGCGTAGGGTCGTCCTTCGGGCGGTCGATGCCGAGCAGCTGACGACAGACTATATAGCCGTTCTGCTTCCTGAAGCACTCGGCAAACTGCTGCACAAGGGCGTAGTTTTGCCGCTTCGCCTCCGCATTACCGGCCGTCGGGCAGGGCGATATAAAGCTCGCCAGAAACGACATTCCGCTCACCGCACCGCACACCTCGCGCATACGCCCCATACCTCCGCCGAACGAGGCGGTGATGGTGGCTACCATCGATTCGTCGAGCCCCGTAATATCGGCATAGGCAAGGGCGACGGATTGGGCGCAGTTATACCCTTCGTTGAAGAGCCGACGCGCACGCTCGGCACGCTCCTCGGCATCAATTTTTATGGTATTCATCACAATAAATGCTATTTTTCGGTAAAGATAGGCATTTTTCGGCAAATAAAGTTTCAAAAACGGCAATAAAAAGCTAATTTTGTCGGTAGAAAATCTCGATTATGGATATCGCACACAACGAAAAAGGGCTCGACTACAGCTCCCTGATGAGCCGCCGCATACGCCACATATTGCTCGTATGCAACAGCTACGACAGCTACGCTCTCGAGGAGGATGGCCGTATCGAGGCACGCATACAGCAGGAGTATTCGGAGCTCAACCTAAGCAATCCACCGGCCATATCGCGTGTCGAGAGCCCGACCGAGGCACTTGCGCTCGTCGAGCAGGGCGAGCAATTCGACCTTGTGATGACGATGTACAACGTCGGCACGCTCGACGTATTCACATTTTCCGAGCAGATGAAGTCGTTGCAGGCCGCCACGCCTATCGTGCTGCTCACCAACTCTACCAAGGAGATACACCGCCGCATAAGCGAAAATCGCACGACGGCCATCGACCACATCTTCTGCTGGAACAACTCGGCAGACCTTATTATTGCCATCATCAAACTCTTGGAGGACTCGATGAATGCCGAGCACGACATCTTGGAGATGGGTGTGCAGGCAATTATGCTCGTCGAGGACTCGATACGCTACTACTCGACCTATCTGCCGGCGCTCTACAAACTCGTCTTGCAACAGAATGTAGCCTCAATACGCGACGCATTAAACGAAAATCAGCAGATTATGCGTAAGCGAGCACGACCAAAGGTGCTGATGGCTACCAACTACGACGATGCGGTAGCTCTCTATGAGCGGTACAAGCACAACATCCTCGGTGTCATCTCCGACATCGGCTTCGTCATCCACAAGAACGACGATCCGAGCAGCGAGAAACTCGATGCGGGCGTAGTGCTCTGCAACCTCATCCGCGAGGAGAATCCCGAGATGCCGTTCCTTATGCAGTCGTCGCAGGCCTCGATGCGAGCCGTGGCCGAGGAGCTAGGCGTTGGTTTCATTGTCAAGAACTCGAAAACACTGCTCCACGAGTTGAGCGAATACATAGGCCGCGCGTGCGCCTTTGGCGACTTTGTGGTCAGCGACCCCGTTACACACGAGGAGATAGCCCGTGCGCACGACCTTTACGGGTTGGAGCGACTGTTGCACAACGTATCCGACGAGATATTGCTGCGCGTAGCCTCGACCTCCTACCTCTCGAAATGGCTCTTTGCGCGAGGCATCTTCTCACTCGGCGACGACTTCCGCAATATCTCGCCGAGCCAATTCGGCGACATCTCGGAGCTGCGCCGCATCCTGACCGACAGCATACGCGACTACCGCATAAAGCAAGGTTTGGGCGTTGTGGCCCGCTTTGCGCCCGACAACTACAACGACGCTATATGGTTCTCGAAACTCGGCAAGGGCTCGCTCGGAGGCAAGGCCCGCGGTCTGGCCTTCATGAACCACATCTTGCAGAAATACAACCTCTATAACGCATGGGAGGGCGTGCGCGTGCTCGTTCCTCGCACGTTGGTCGTGGCCACCGAGTATTTCGACCGCTTCATCATCGACAACGGATTGCAATATGTCATCAATGCCGATTGCAGCGACGCCGAGATACTCTCGGAGTTCGTGGCCTCGACTCTGCCGCAGGAACTGACCGACGCGATGCGCGTCTTTATCCGCAACGTGCGCAAACCGCTGGCCATACGCTCCTCGTCGAAGCTCGAGGACTCGTACTATCAGCCATTTGCAGGCATCTACTCGACCTATATGATTCCGCATACGGAGAACGAGGATCAGGAGTTACGCCTGCTGTCGAAGGCCATAAAGAGCGTCTATGCCTCGGTCTATTTCGCCTCATCGAGGGCCTACATAACGGCCACGGGCAACGTAATCTCGGAGGAGAAGATGGCCATCATCATCGAGGAGATATGCGGTTCGGAGGATTCGGGCTACTTCTTCCCAACGCTCTCCGGTGTTGCCCGCTCGCTTAACTTCTACCCTATCGGCTACGAGCGCCCCGAGGACGGTATTGCCAAGATAGCATTTGGCCTAGGCAAGGCAGTTGTCGATGGCGAGCAAGTGCTACGTTTCTCACCCAAATACCCGGGCAACATCTTGCAAACCTCGACTCCCGAATTGGCTATGCGCAACACGCAGCAGGTGATGTATGCATTGAACCTGCAACCCGACAAGTTCAAGACCTCGCTCGACGATGCCGTGAATCTCGAGCGTATAAAGATTGCCGACTGCACCTCGTTCCGCAACATAAAGCACGTCGCCTCGACATGGGATATGCAGGGCATGCGCCTTGTCGATTCGTCGTTGGCCGAGGGCTTCAAGGTGATAACCTTCGCGCGTATCCTCAAATACAACACCTTCCCACTGGCCGAAATCCTCTGCCGCCTGCTCGAAATCGCGCAGAAGGAGATGAAGTGCTGCGTCGAAATAGAGTTTGCGGCCAACCTCGACCGTGGAGGCCGCTTGCAGGTATTCAATCTACTGCAAGTACGCCCTATTGCAGATGGCAGCAGCGACACCTCGGTCGATTGGTCAAAAATCGACACCTCGCACTCGCTACTCTACTCCGAGAGTGCTCTTGGCACCGGCAAAATCGAGGGCGTAACCGACGTGATATATCTGCGCCGCGAGAACTTCAACCCTGCCGATACGCAGAAGATGGCCGAGGAGATTATCGCACTCAACAATGCAATGCGCGCCGAAGGGCGCAGCTATATCCTCATCGGCTTCGGCCGATGGGGCTCGAGCGACCCATGGTTGGGCGTACCCGTGAAATGGAGCGACATCTCGGAGGCGAAGGTGATTGTCGAGTGTGGCTTGGAGAACTTCCGCGTCGAGCCAAGCCAGGGCACTCACTTCTTCCAGAACCTCACCTCGTTTGGTGTAGGCTACATAACCATAAACCCTTATGCCGAGGAGGGCTCACTTGACACCGAGCGGCTGGATGCTATGCCGGCCCTCGCCGAGAGCACCTTCCTGCGCCATGTACGCTTCGACAACCCACTCGAAATATATATCGACGGCGTGGCTAACAGGGCCGTCATCAAATAATATGTATATTATGAAAGTTGCACTCTTTATTCCCTGCTACGTCAATGTCCTCTATCCACAGGTCGGCGAAGCGTCGTACCGACTGCTGCGCTCGCTGGGCATAGATGTAGATTATCCACTCGACCAGACTTGCTGCGGGCAACCTATGGCCAATGCCGGATACGAGGCCGATGCCAAGCCTCTTGCCGAGCGTATGGAGCGGTTGTTTGCCGACTACGACTATGTTGTAGGCCCTTCGGCCAGCTGCGTAAGCTTTGTTCGCGAGGGGTATCCTCACCTCGTGGAGCACCACCATAACGACGGTCGGCCATGCCTCGCCGAGCGCATATACGAGCTTTGCGAATTTATCCACGACGTGGTGAAGCCGGAGCACATCGACGCTTCGTTTCACCACAAGGTGAGCATCCACAACTCGTGTCACGGCGTGCGCCATCTCGGCCTCTCCGCGCCGAGCGAGCTTAACATCCCATACTACTCGAAACTGCGTGCGCTACTCGAGAAGGTTGAGGGTATCGAAATCTTCGAGCCGCAGCGGCGCGATGAGTGTTGCGGCTTCGGTGGCATGTTTGCCATCGAGGAGAGTGCCGTATCGGGATGTATGGGGCACGATAAGGTACACGACCATATCTCGACAGGTGCCGAGTATATCACGGGAGCCGACAGCTCGTGCCTGATGCATATGCAGGGTGTAATCGAGAAGGAGGGACTTGCCATACGAACCAAACATATTGTCGAAATTCTAACCGCCAACGAATAATGAGCAGTCACTCGAAAGCAGCAAGGCGATTCGTCGCCAACCGTGAGCGTACAGCGTGGCACGACAAGGCCCTCTATATCGTGCGCTCGAAGCGCGACCGCATGGCGCAGAGTCTCCCCGAGTGGGAACAGTTGCGCGAGGCGGCATCGCAGATAAAGCAACACACCCTCTCGCACCTGGCCGACTATCTTGAGAAATTCGAGCGTAATGCCACGGCCAACGGCATAGTAGTACATTGGGCGGCCGATGCGGCTGAGCTCAACCGCACGGTCGAGGATATTATCCGCCAACACGGAGGCAACAAACTCGTAAAGAGCAAGTCGATGCTCTCCGAGGAGTGCGAGCTTACGCCATACCTCGAAGAGCGCGGTATCGAGGCCGTGGAGACCGACCTCGGTGAACGTATCATGCAGCTCATGCACTGTCCGCCGAGCCACATCGTGCTACCGGCCATCCACGTCAAGCGCGAGGAGGTGGGCGAGCTCTTCGAGCGCGAGCTGGGCACCGAAGTGGGCAACAGCGACCCTACATACCTCACGCACGCAGCACGTCGTCACCTGCGCGACAAGTTCCTCACGGCCGATATCTCGATGACGGGAGTCAACTTCGCCATCGCCGAGGAGGGGGCATTTGCCGTATGCACAAATGAGGGTAATGCCGATATGGGCACCTCATTCACCGACCTGCACATCGCCATTATGGGCCTCGAGAAGGTGATTCCCGACTACGCCTCGCTCGGCGTATTTACACGCCTGCTCGCTCGCTCGGCGACAGGCCAAGCCGTGACCACCTACACGTCGATATATCGTCGTCCCGAGGAGGGCAAGCAGATACACGTCATCATTGTCGATAACGGCCGCACCAAGTCGCTTCACAACGAGGCTCACCGCAATATGCTTAAATGCATCCGCTGCGGAGCCTGCATGAACACCTGCCCCGTATATCGCCGCTCGGGGGGCTACTCCTACTCATACTTTATCCCCGGTCCTTTGGGCATCAACCTCGGTATGCTACGCTCGCCGGAGCAGTATGGAGGTAACGCCTCGGGCTGCTCGCTCTGCTACTCCTGCTCGAATGTCTGCCCTGCGAAGGTAAATCTCGGCGAGCAGATATATGCTTGGCGACAGGAGATGGATTCGCTGGGCGTAGCCGCCAAGTCGAAGAAGGCGATGGTCAAGGCAATGAACCTCATCATGCGCCACCGCGGCATATTCTACGCCGGCGTGGGGACACTGCCATACGTTCCGCGCTTCGTCTATAACAACCGTTTCAATCCATGGTGCGAGGCACGCGAGATGCCGCACTTCGACACCAAGAGTTTCAACACGCTCTGGAAGCAGGGCAAAATCAAGAGATAGAAGATGAGCACACGCGAAGATATACTCAACCGCCTGCGCAACTCCGGCATGGAGCCGCAGCCAAAACCGACGCTCGATTTCGAGCGACTTAAATTCGAAAGCCCCGAGGAGGCATTCTGCCGCTCCGCCGAGTTATCGGGAGCCTCGGTCGTAGAGTGGCACGAGGGGCTAACACCCGAACAGCTTCTCGTCGAGCTTGACGTCGAGCCGTGCGAGATACTCTCCGCACTCCCCGACTTCAACTTCGGTCGCAACCCCGATTGCGTGGCCGACTACCACGAGCTGGGTGATCGCTATACAGCTATTCTCGAAGCCCGCTTCGGTGTGGCTGAGAATGGTGCCGTATGGCTTCCGCAGCAGATGCGCCACAAAGCCCCACTCTTTGCTGCCGAACGACTTGTCATACTCCTCGACCGCACGGCGATAGTAGCAACAATGCAGGATGCCGTCGAGCATCCGCTCTTTGAGCGCGACTTCATCCACGGATGCTTCGTCGCCGGCCCCTCAAAGACCGCCGACATCGAGCAGGCTCTGGTCATCGGAGCGCACGGCGCAATGGGTGTAACGATTGTGCTCAAATAGCACGAGGCACTTTCAAATTAAAAGATAGTAGCGGCATCGCATCTTCGAATGGAGCGACCGCTACTATTTTTATGCCCCAAAGTGCATACCCAACGTACTTTTATATAATAATTATAATATAGGTATGATAACATATTGAATATTTATGCCAATATTCAACATATATAATCATATAATAATTCGACTGTTCGAAGGCTATTTTCGATACTCAAAAAGGGGGTTAAAATCGCAAAAAGAGGCCACAAAAACAATTATTAAATTTTTTTATTTTAATCTATACCTTATTTACGGCATACAGCTTACAATTCGAAAGCAATTCTAAATCTTAACCTAAAAAACTATCACAAACGCACATTTTTATCCATAATTTATTTGCGAGCCTCTATAAGATTTGCTATATTTGCACCCTAGACACTTAATTTAATTAACAAATAAATTATGCTTATGGTTAAAAAAATTGTACTATCTATCGCTGCAGTTTTGTTCGTGTGCGCCTCTGCACTCGCGCAGAACAAGCAGATTTCCGGTACCGTTACTGGTCCGGATGGCAAGCCGGTAATTGGTGCAACCGTTGTTGTTGAGGGTACGAATATCGGTACCTCGACCGACCTCAACGGTAAATACACCCTGTCGGCTCCGACCAACGGCACGCTCATAGTGTCGTTCATCGGCTATACCGACAAGTCGATTGCCCTCAATGGCAAGACTACGATTGACGTAGCCCTCTCGGAGGATACCGAGAATATCGACGAGGTGGTTGTCGTGGGTTACGGTTCGGGACGTAAGGTTGGTACTATTATCGGTTCGGTCGATCAGGTGAAGGCCGACAAGTTGGAGGATCGTCCTTCGGCAAACGTGATGGACGCTATGCAGGGCCAGGTTCCGGGTCTGCAGATCTTCACGTCATCGGGTGAGCTCGACTCGCCTTCGACCATCCGTCTGCACGGCTTGAGTTCGCTCTCGGCTTCGTCGGAGCCTCTCATCCTCCTCGATGGTGCGCCAATCACGACGGGTACGCTGATGGCTATGAACTCGAACGATATCGAGTCGATGACCGTGTTGAAGGATGCTTCGGCAACCTCTATCTATGGTTCACGTGCTGCCAACGGTGTTATCTACGTTACCTCGAAGAAGGGTTCGCGCGGTCAGGACAACGCAGTGGTTACACTCCGTGCCCAGTACTCGCTCAACAACCCGCTCAAGCTTCGCATGAAACGTATGTCCACCGACCAGTTGCTCGACTACAACGCTGCAACCTACGCTGCTTGGAATGGCGATGACTACGCCAACCCTCGTGTTGTAGCTGCATATCGCGAGATGTTAGCCGGCGCATTCGGCATCGAGGATCAGTCTGTGAATGTCGATTGGTTCAAGGAGATTATGCGCGAGAACGCCCCAATGTATCAGGTTGATTTGTCGGTTAGCGGCGGTACGCCAAAGACCACCTACTACATCTCGGGTAACTACACCGATCAGGTAGGTATCGCTCCTGGTTCGGAGATGACGCGCTACACGTTCCGTGCAAATGTCGATTCGCAGGTTAAGAAGTGGTTGAAAGTAGGTATGAACCTCGGTCTCGGCTACCAGAAGTCGTCGAATGCTTCGACACAGTCTTCGGCAGGTGGTCTCTATACCGACAACCCTATCTTCGCTTCGTTCCTCATTCCTTCGTACCAGCCGGCACAAGACGAGAACGGCAACGACCTCGACTTCCTCTCGTTCTATGGTGTTGAGAACCCTAAATATGCCGACAAGTGGTACAAGCTGCTCGGCAACCGTATCCAGCTCAACGGATCGGCTTTCGTACAGCTCAACCCTGTGAAGGGCCTGTCGATTCGCTCGCAGCTCTCGGCTAACGCCTTCGACTACCGCTCGACGACCTCGATGAGTCCATCGTGGCCTACCGAGACGGGCGTGCAGGGTGTAGGTTCAATTTCGGAGGGCTTCCAGCGCAACTACGACTGGACTTGGACCAACACGGCCGAGTACAAGCACACCTTCGCCGAGAAGCACAATATGACCGTTCTGGTTGGTCATGAGAGCATCTACGGCAATACGCAGTTCTTCTCGGCAGGTACCAAGGGCCAGGCTTTCGACGATCTGTTGAACCTCGGTGCAGGTACCGAGAATATCGGTCTGCCTAACTACTCGACCGGCGAGTATGCCTACAACTCGGTATTCGCTCGTGCAGAGTACGACTTCGCAGAGCGTTACTTCGTTGACGGCTCGGTTCGTTACGATGCCTGCTCGCGCTTCGGTGCCGAGAACAAGGGTGCAATCTTCTGGTCGGTAGGTGCTATGTGGAACATCAAGAACGAGGCTTTCCTCTCGGATGTTAAGCAGATTACCGCTTTGGCACTCAAAGCTTCGTATGGTACGCAGGGTAACTCGTCGATTGGCAACTACTCGCAGTATCAGCTCGTTGCTCCGTCGTCGTACCCTTACGACCGCGAGTATGCTATGGGCTTCGCCTCGATGGGTAACCCATACCTCGCTTGGGAGAAGCAGTCGACCCTCACCATCGGTGCCAACATCGAGTTGTGGCGCAAGCTCTCGCTCTCGATCGACTGGTATCGTCGCGAGACTACCGATATGCTCATGCCTCGTCCACTCGCCCCATCGGCCGGCTTCTCGAGCTACACGAGCAACATCGGTGCTATGCGCAACTCGGGTATCGACGTTGGTTTGAACTACACGATTTTCGCAAACAAGGATTGGTATGTTAACTTCTACGCCAACTTCAACTACAACCGCAACCAGATTACGAAGCTCTGGGAGGAGGGTCTCGAGAAGTCGAGCCTTGGTGACGGTACTATGATGTACTACATCGTAGGCAAGCCTTTCGGTTCGTTCTACTGCCAGGAGTGGCGCGGTATCGACCCTCAAACGGGTGATACGCTCTGGACGGCGGCTGACGGCGGCACGACCAACAACTTCGACGAGGCTGTCGAGGTCGATCTCAACAAATCGACGCAGGCTCCATTCTCGGGAGGTTTCGGTATCGCCGTTTCGTGGAAGGGTATTGGTCTGAATGCCGACTTCGCGTGGGTTCAGGGCAACTACATGGTTAACAACAACCTCTACTTCTTCGCTAACCCTGACTTCTTGGGCTACGGACAGGTTACCGAGGCTCTCGACTACTGGAAGCGTCCGGGCGACAACGTAACATACCCTCGTCTCGATGTGCCTATCCAGTTCGATTCGCACCTCATCGAGGATGCATCGTTCCTCCGTCTGAAGAACTTGCAGGTATCCTACACGCTGCCAACGCACCTTTTGAAGAACCAGAACATTCTCTCGGGCTTCAAGGTTTATGTCAGCGCACGCAACCTCTTCACCGCAACCAAGTATAAGGGTCTCGACCCTGAGGTTGCCGATGGTTTGGGAGCTTTCGACGCCGACAACTATCCTAACACCCGCCAGTGGACTTTCGGTTGCGAGTTCAAGTTCTAATGCGCAGTTGTTGAATTGTAAAAATTAAAAATGACGTATATGAAGAAGATAACATATTTTATTGCTAGCGTAGTCGCACTCCTCGGCCTCTCGTCGTGCAACCTCGACATGAGACCTGACACGGGCGTTCTCGGCCAGGATGTGACCACCATCGAGCATATCAAGGCATTGCGCAATGGCTTGTATAATAATATAGTTTCGGTACAGTCGTATGGTAATCAGGTATATCAGGAGTACTATGTCGATCTGTTCAACGAGACGATGAGCTCGGGTAACCGTGGCGGATACTTCTCGCAGTGGTTGCTCACCGCTTCGGATCAGGATGTGAATGCCATTTGGTCAACCTACTATAGTGTTGTCAGCAACATCAACTACTTCCTTATGAAGGCCGACGATGTTGCGGCTCTCCAGCCCGACAACGCCGAGGATATCGCCTACTATAAGGCCGAGGCGAAGTTCTTCCGTGCCATCTGCTTCCACCAGTTGGCTCTCCGCTTCTGCAAGGACTACACCCCTGCTACGGCTATCACCGACCTCGGTATTCCAACTCCTACGGTTTATAACCCATATGCCAAGTTGGAGCGCGGTACGTTGGAGATGACCTACAAGCAGATTAACGACGATATCAAGGAGGCAGAGTTGCTCATCACCGAGGCAGGTGAGCCATGCAGCACTCGTCTGAGCAAGGATGCCATTGCGGCATTCAAGGCACAGATTGCGCTTCACATGCACGACTACCAGAATGCTGCCACTTACGCAAGCTCGACCTATGCCGGTTATCCGCTCGTAAACAGCAAGGAGGAGCTCGACGAGATGTGGCACGAGGATAGCTCGACCGAGGTTATTATGCAGGGTACGCTGACCGCTACGACTATCGGTTTGGTTAGCGGTCCGTCGGACTACCTCTCGGGAACATGGGATTTTGAGTCGGAGGTATTCCACTACACGCCGGCCTACACGCCTGAGCAGTGGATTGTAGATCTCTACGGATTCGAGAAGGATACGAACAACTCGAAGGACTGGCGTGCCGGCACGCTCATTTCGCGTGAATCGCTCTATATCTACAGCGATTGGCAGACGGGCTATGTATTGACGAAGTTCAGCGGCAACCGCAACCTCTTCACCGTGCCTACGTCGCTCACCTACAAGACCGCAACGAAGCTCTTCCGCGTAGCCGAGATGTACCTTATCGAGGCTGAGGCGCAGTATATGAATGGCGGTGATGCACTCACGCCGCTCAACACATTGCGTCAGCACCGCGGTTTGGATCCTCTCACTGGCATCACAGGCGAGGAACTTATGGCCGAGATTGAGAAGGAGCGCGTGCGCGAGCTTATCGGCGAGGGCCACCGTCTCTTCGACCTGAAGCGTTGGGGCAAGGGCTTCACGCGTGACTATCAGATGGCTGTTTCGGATGTTCTCAGCGGCAGCAAGAAGATTTACCAAATGACGCAGCCTGCTACGAATCCGAAGTTCGTATGGCCGGTTCCGATGGAGGAACTCCATGCCAACGCCAACTTCGGCGAGCAGAATACGGGTTGGAGCTCGGTACAGTAAGAGAGTAAACATATAAAAAAAAGGAGCTGTTCAACTTTCGTGTTGCAACAGCTCCTTTTTTTGCCATATTTTTTATACATTTGCACAACCTATAACAAAATACCGATGAAGAGATTTGCGATTATCGCCGCTCTGCTGCTCGCCGCGTGCGGAGCATCGGCACAAGTGATGAAGTTTCACAAAAACTGCGTAGTGGCCCATCGCGGCGCGTGGAAGGAGCACAAGATACCTCAAAACTCGCTCGCCTCGTTCCGTGCGGCGGCGGAGATGGGATGTCACGGCTCGGAGTGCGACGTGCACCTGACGGCCGACGACTCGCTTATCGTGACGCACGACGTGAGCTACCACGGCATGGTGCTCAAGAACACGAAGTATGCCGACTTGGTAGCCATACCTCTCAAGAATGGCGAGAAGATGCCGACGTTGCGCGAGTACCTGGCCTTCGTCATGAAGCAGAACCGCACGAAGCTGATTATCGACGTGAAGAACATCATGCCCGACGAGCATGCAACAAAAATTGCGACCGAGACGGCACGCGTGGTCAAGGAGATGAAGGCCGAGCCATGGGTGGAGTATCTCGTCTGCAATGAGGTGGCTACCGAGGCGATGAAGGGGCTGACAAACTGCCGTATGGCCTACCTCGGCCGCTACCGCAAAGAGGTGCCTAATATGCACCCCGACTCGGTACGGTCAATGGGACTCGATGCCGTGGATTACCAGAACCTCCACTTCTACGCACATCCCGAGTGGATAAAGACCTTCAAGCGTCGTGGCGTGCATCTCAACGCGTGGACCATCAACGAGGAGGAGGATATGGATTGGTTCATCAAGCGCAAGTTTGACTACATAACCACTGACTACCCCGAGAAGTTGCTCCGCAAACTGAAATACAAGGCCAAGTAGAGTTTCGAGGGCTGCACGTCAAGAGTGACGGCGGCCCTCTCTTTTTGTTCAACTGGCGATGCGGCACAGTGATTGCATCCGCCAAGAGGTAAATCAACAATACCTTTCGCTATGAACATCAAGACCGGTAAGGGCTACATCTCGCCCATCACGCTTCTGGCCATCTGGTCGGTGTCGGCCGTGACATCGCTTCCCGGATTGGCCATATCGCCCATCCTCGACGAATTGAGCCACATCTTTCCGCACGCCTCCGAGTTAGAGGTGCAGATGCTCACGTCGCTACCCTCTTTGCTGATTATCCCCTTCGTGCTACTGTCGGGCCTACTCTCCGTCGGGCAGAGTAACTTGCGATTGCTCTACTCGGGACTCGCCATCTTCTTCCTCTCGGGTGTGGCCTGCCTTGTTGCCAAAAGCATCACAACGCTTATCGTAGCAAGCTGCCTGCTCGGCGTAGGTGCCGGCATGGTTATACCGCTCTCAACGGGCCTCGTCGTGCGATACTTCACGGGCGACTACCGCGTGCGACAGCTCGGTTATAGCTCGGCAATCAACAATCTGACACTCGTCGTTGCTACGGCCGCGGTGGGCTATCTTGCCAACGAGAATTGGCACCTCCCCTTCATAGTCTATCTGTTGCCGGGCCTATCGCTCCTCCTCGCCCTTGCGCTACGCAACACACCTCCGGCTCCGGAGCCACGACAGAGCGACCAACTGAAACACTCCGCAATACACACGCCGCGCCTCGCACGACTCACGCTACTCTACCTATTGATAACATACGCCGTGTTGGTCATCTCCTTCTTCCTCTCGTACCGCACCGAGCAGATTCATATCGCGCAGAGCACGTCGGGCATCATCATATCGCTCTTCTTTCTCGCCATAATGTTGCCGGGCTTCGCCCTCGGCCCTATTATCCGAGCACTACGCGGGGCCACAAACCTCTTCGCCCTTGCGCTTATAGCCATAGGTCTCTTTGTGACGGGCATAGCCAAGGAGGCAATAACGATGGGGGTAGGTGTAGTCCTCGCAGGCCTCGGCTACGGCACAATGCAACCGCTCATCTACGACAAGGCAGCCATCATAGCCCCTCCGCAGCAGGCCACGAAAGCCCTCGCCGTGGTGATGACGGCTAACTATGTAGCCATCGTCATCTGCCCCTTTGTGGTCGATGCGCTGCGCAGAGTATTTGACGCACGAGGCGAAGAGTTTCCGTTCATCGCAAATGGCGTAATAGTGACCGTAATGGCAATCATAGCCCTCTTCAACCACAACGGATTTGTACTCGGGCTCGACAAATCGTACTACGGAGTGAAAAAGTAGAGCTTTTTTTGTATATTTGCCGTATGAAATCTACGGCAACCATCTTTGAAATCCTCGGCGCACATCTTGCCTTGTTTGGCGAGGATAGCGCATCGCAGCAGGCTCTACACTGCGCTTTGGAGCAGAACGAATGGTTCTCCGAGGGCGAGATACGCTATGCGCTGGCCGCCATCGCCGAGCAGATGCTCGATGCCGATAAAATCGAGGCGTGGCTCGCACACTACCCTGCACCCACCACGCAGCCGCAGCGCATAGGTATCATTATGGCCGGAAATATCCCGCTGGTAGGCTTCGCTGACCTGATGTGCGTGATAGCCTCCGGCAACATCGCGTGCGTGAAGTATTCGAGCAAAGATAGTGCAATGATGCACTATGTAGTGGCACTATTGAGAGAGATAGAGCCGGCACTACGCATTGAGGAGCACGACGATTTGACCACTGCCAAAGTCGATGCGCTGATTGCGACGGGTGGTGAGGCCGCAAACATCTATTTCCGCACCGCATTTGGCAACATACCATCGCTGCTGCGTGGCTCGCGCCACTCGGTAGCGGTACTCGACGGCTCGGAGAGCGCAGCCGATATGGAGGCTCTTGCCGACGATATCTTCACCTACTCGGGACTCGGCTGCCGCAACGTATCGCTCATCTTCGTGCCTCGCGGCATGGAACTGTCGCTGCCGCAACATGCAACCTCAACACCCTATCACAACAACTATCTGCAACGTCGCGCTCTGATGACAATGCAGGGCGAGGCCTTCGACGACCTCGGAAATGCCTTGGCCGTAAGGCGCGAGGCCTCCTTTTCGGATGCGCTCTGCTGCCTGAACATCGCCGAGTACGACGATATGGAGCAGGTGCGCGAGTGGCTTCACGACCACGACGAGCAGATACAGTGCATAGCTTCGCACGCGGAGCTTCATCCGCGCACCGTGCCACTCGGCCGTGCGCAATTTCCTGCACTCGACGACTATGCCGATGGCCGCGATACGATGACGTGGCTGCACTCCCTCGCCGGCAACCAGGGCGGAACGCCCAAATCGGCAGGCGAAATTATTGCGGTAAAGATTTAACATAACTACTTTTGCAGTATCTTTATAGCGAATTTCAAACCTAATAACAAAAACGATAGAGTATGAAGAGAATTTTCACTATTTTATGTGCCGTAGTGATGGCAGCCATCGCCATCGCACAGCCTGCACCGCAGGGCAGACCGCAGCAGGAGCGTGCGCAGCAAGGCAAACCACAGCAGGAGCGCACACAGCAGGGCAGGCCGCAGCAGGGCGAGCAGCCGAGGCCTAACCGCACGGTCGAAATGCTACGCGACCAACTCAAGATGTCGCAGGAGGCAGCCGAGAAGTTTGCCCCTATTTACCAGGGTATGCAGCGCGAGATGCGCCAGGTGCGCAAGGAGTTGAAGGCCGTGACCGACTACTACAAGCAGAAGCCTCTCGACATCAAGACGGCTGTTAAGATTATGAACGCACAGCTCAATGCCGATAAGGAGATTATACAGATTAAGAAGGAGTATATCAAGGTATTCCGCAAGCATCTGACTCCGGACCAACTCTCCAAGGTGTTCGTCATCAAGCCTCGTGCACGCCGCCCACAGGGTGGCAAGCCGGGCCAAGGCCCTCGCCAAGGCGGTAATCGTCAGGGACAAGGCAAAGCTCGCACGGCGGCCAATATTTTGCAGTAGCCTATAAGATATAAAGCATAGTGGGCCGTCGCAACGTGATTTGTTGCGACGGCCCACTACATTTGAGGTTACATTACTCCTGTACGATCTTTGCACGGATAGCCTCAAGCATATCGTCGGTCATCGACGATATGTCCCACTGCGGCTTCCAGCCCCACTCGTTGCGGGCGCACGAGTCATCGAGTTGGTTAGGCCAACTGTTGGCTATATCCTCCTTAACGGGGTCGATATCGTAGTCGATAGCGAAGTTCGGCATACGTTTGCGAATCTCGGCCGCGAGGATATCGGGCGTGAAGCTCATCGAAGCGAGGTTAAAGCTGTTGCGATGAACGAGCTTCGCAGGATCGGCCTCCATAAGCTCCGTTATGGCACGCAGCGCATCGGGCATATATATCATATCCATATAGACATCGCGCGGCACGGCACATGTATAGCGACCGTTGCGAATCGCCTCGTAGTATATCTCGACAGCATAGTCGGTCGTGCCGCCACCCGGCAGCGTCTTGTTGGAGATGATACCCGGGAAGCGTATGGAACGTGTGTCGAGACCATACTTCGAGTGGTAGTAGTTCGACAAGAGTTCACCCGTCACCTTGCAGATACCATAGATGGTTGTAGGCTGCATAATGGTATCCTGCGGAGTCATATCCTTGGGTGATGTAGGGCCGAAGGCACCGATAGACGAAGGAGTGAATACCGCGCAGTGGTGCTGACGCGCCACCTCCAACGAGTTGAGCAGCGCACCCATATTCACGCCCCACGCCATCTGCGGATTACGCTCACCCACAGCCGATAGCAGAGCCACAAGGTTAAAGATTGTGTCGATATGGTGTCGTGCCACGACCGAGGCCATATTCGTAGGGTTCAGCGCATCGAGCACTTCGAAGGGGCCATCGTCGCCCAGACCTTTACACTCGCGCACATCGGTAGCCACGACATTCGAGGCTCCATATATACCACGCAGGTATGGCACCAATTCGGAGCCAATCTGGCCTCCGGCACCAACAACAAGAATCTTTTTCATAACTTTTACACCTTAATATTTAAGTTTATTTTGCTAATGCTTTTCGTTTGTGAGGCTTACTCCTCAGGAGCAAACATCGGATCCCACGCCGGCAACATCATCGGCTTCTGCTCGAGCATCTTGAGCACATCTGCCGGCACATACTGTCGCTCGACAACCAAGCGGAACATATACTCATCGAACCACTCGTCCGTCATAATAAGATTGCCCTTGTAGCCCGACTTCGCACCCCAGCTGTTCTCGACCATCCACTTGCGCGGGGAGCCATTGTCGTCGAGATCGACGGCGATGAGCGTCATCGCGTGCGACGAGCCACTGGCATAGGTCGAGATACGCTGACGCTTATCCATCGCAAAGCGCGTGCGGAAGAGCGACTCGTAGTCGAAGTTTTTAAGATCGAGTGTTCCGTTCTTGCGGTTGAAGAACTTACCCACGTCGCACGAAAAGTAGAGTGCCGTATTATTCTTAATCGAGGCGATGGCCATCTCCTTGATGCGCTCCACAGGCAGATTGACATAAAGCCAATTCTCGCCGTCGTAAACGTGGCGGTCGTAGGCTATCTCATAGACCTTTCCATACTCGCGCGTAGGGTCGTTCATCACCATCACATAGTTCTTCTCCAAATCCTCGCCCAAGTACTCATCATAGAAGCTCTTCGGCGTGTAGCGACGAGTCGATACAGCCTCGCCCTTGCGATTGTAGTGTGTCCACTCGAACTCCGTAGGAGGCTCGCCGAGACACTCGACCAAGATACGGTATATCTCGACAAGCATATCGCCCTTGAGCTTCGATGCCGCATTATCGCTCTTCGCGCTACGCAACAGCAAGGCGTTCTCGCGGAGTTTTAGTTTCAGAATATTACGCATCTGCAACGTATTGTCACTCTGGTAGGTTTCGGGCATAACCTCCTTGGGCACAACACCATACTTCATAACGAGATTTGACACGCCCGTAAACTGTCCGCCATCGCCAATCGGGTTGCGCAATAACCAATCTACTTCTCGGTTGTCGAGCGGCAGTGCGCGAGTGTCGATGATGGCTTGCAAGAAGAGATTCGACTTCTCGAGCAGATCGTAGAACGAACAGAAGTTCTGCGAAAACTCGAAGCGCGACATATCATGGCGAGCTATCATCTTGGCACGCAACACGTTGAGACCCGTGAATAGCCAGCAGCGGCCCGACGACTGCTGGTCGGTGATGCCACGCGTCTTGACACGATGCGAGAAGTGCGTGTCGCACATCGCCGGCTGTTCGCTATTCTGCGCCAACACGGCGATACTCGTCTTGGCCAACGCATTCTTTATCGCCTTCTGCTCGGGCGTAGCGGCATAGCCTGCACGCATAGCAGCCAACATCCTCTCGTCAATTCCCCCACTCTTCTCGGCCATGGCGATTGCCGTCACGACGAGTAGCAGCGATACAAGAAACAATACTCTCTTCATTATCAAATATTTTTAATCGGTTTTCGTTAATAGTATATACAAAGGTAATAAATTATGTGTGAAAAATGAAAAATATTTATCCGAAATAGGCTTTATTACTGCATATATTTTGCAAAAATAACTATCTTTGCACCGAATATGCGCGCACGCTACACGCGAGCGCGAGGGTTTGTATGAAAACAATTTAATTTGGATATGATGAAGTATAGATTTTTGGCCCTTTTGGCAGCAATTGCCGTTTTGATGGCACCCTCTTGCGGCGAGAAGCAGCCTGCCGACAACGGAAACAGTGGCGGCAACGGCTCCTCGACATTGAAATTCGAATCGACAACCGAGGCTATCGACAGCACGCCGATAGTATGGAGCGCCTACGATGAGATCAGCGTCGTAGGCGAGGGTTCAACCACGACATCCACGCTGAAACTCTCGTCGGGCTCGGGCAAGATTACGTCGGTCTTCAGTGGCAATGTAGCGATTGCCGAGAAGTACTACGCTTTCTACCCTGCGGCCGATGCATCGGTCGTTTCGAATGGAGTCTTTGCTTTCGAGCTTTCGCGCAGTCGTGCGGCCGGCGAGTCGATTTACGAGTGCGGAGCAATACACCGTGCGGCCGAGGGCACTGTGGAGTCGGGCTTTGAGTTTCGCAACCTCTTCGGCTTTGTCGAGCTGCGCATCAGCGGCACGGGCACAATGTCGAGCATCAAAATTAACACCTCGAGCGACGCTGCTCTGTCGGGCACATTCAACTACGATATTGAGCGTCAGCAACTGACCACCATCAACGGCAATAGTAGCGCTGTCGTACGCCTTCCGCGCACGATTACGCTATCGAGCACGCCGAAGTCAATATTCGTGATGCTCCCCGAGGGTCGCTACACGAACGTCACGATTACGTTGTCGGGCGACCGCGGTCAGCAATACTTCGTCGAGGGCGACGTAGTGGTCGAGCGCTCGTCTGTGACAACCGTCAGCAACCTTACGCTCAACGAGGAGTATGTCGATTTGAGCTTCATCGGCGATTGGCACCTTACGCAGTTCTGCGGCACGGCAGCCGAGGCAGATATCTACCTCTCGCTCAAGGATGACGACTCGTTCACGCTCTATCAGCGAGACTTCGACTACCAGATGTCGGTATATGAGGGCCTCTACAACTACGACAGTCGCACGAGTACCATCTCGGGCGAGTATAGCGACGGCGTGAAGTGGTCAGCCGACTACTCGGTAGCGATGAATGGTGAGGATACGATGATTTGGACCAACAAATCGACAAACGAGGTGTCCGTATATGAGCGTTGCGAGTTGCAGGCCGCTCCTGAGACGAGCGCAACACGCGGAGCAACAGATGTAAAACGATTCTTATAGGAGGATAGACGATTATGAAAAGATTGATATATGCTGTGCTTGTGGTCGCGCTGACCGCCTGCACCAAGGATTTGACAACGGAGATTGCGGTAGATGGCGCGGCCGAGGCGGCCTCGTCGTCAAAGATTCTCTTCTCGGCCGACAACGCCGCACGCGGCCAGATGATTGTTCGCTTTCACGGCGAAGCCGACGAGGTACTCTCGCGTGTAGCGACGCGTGCGGGGGCTACTCGCACGGGCGTTGAGGGTGTCGATGCTGTGCTTACTCGCGTAGGAGGTACTGCCGTAGAGCCACTCTTCATCATCACCGAGAAGAACGAGGCAAGGCTTCGCGCCGCAGGTATGCACTTGTGGTATGTGCTCCATTTCGACGAGTCAGCCGACCTCGATGAGGTAGCCGCTTCGCTCGCCGAGGTGGCCGAGGTAAATACGGTGCAATACAACCAGTACATCAAGCGCATCTACAACAAGGAGCAACTGACGGGCAACCAGGACGATGCGCCTGCGACACGCGCCTCGGGCAGCACCAACATTCCGTTCAACGACACGCGCGCCAACGAGTTGTGGAGCTACTCGAACCTCGGCTCGAAGTCCGTCGCACCACGCTATGCCGAGGAGGGTGCCGACGTGAATGTCGTACCGGCATGGGAGCTCTGCACGGGCGACCCTTCGATTATCGTTGCAGTACTCGACGAGGGCGTAATGTACTCGCACGAGGACTTGGCCGACAATATGTGGGTAAACACCGCCGAGAAGAACGGTACAACGGGTGTGGATGACGATAAGAACGGCTATATAGACGATATCTACGGCTACAACTTCGTGAGCAACAAACCCGAAATCACATGGGAGAGCAGCAAGGACACAGGCCATGGAACGCACGTTGCGGGTACGATTGCCGCTGTGAGCAACAACGGCAAGGGCATCTGCGGCATCGCCGGTGGCGACTCGAAGAGCGGCATAAAGGGCGTGAGTATCATGGGCCTTCAGCTCTATGACGGCGACGACACAAGCACCTTAGAAGAGACTGCCCGTGCAATACAATATGCGGCTGACAATGGTGCGGCAATTATACAGTGTAGCTGGGGATACGCGGGCGGCACCTTCCGAGATGACGCACAGTTCAACCGCAGCGCAGGGGCCGAGAAGACAGCTCTCGACTACTTTATCGCCAACGGTGGCTGCGAGGGTGTAATCACGGGCGGCACTGCCATATTCGCAGCCGGCAACGAGACCTACCCTATAGCCGGTTATCCTGGTGCATACGAGCCTTGCATCTCGGTGGCATCCTTTGGTTGCAACTATAAGCCGGCGTACTACACCTGCTACAAGCAGGGCGTGGATATCTCGGCTCCGGGTGGCGACACTAACCACGGTAGCGAGGGTTGCATCCTCTCAACCGTACCAATGATGCACGGCAAGGGCAAGAACTACTACGCGATGCAAGGCACCTCGATGGCCTGCCCTCACATGTCGGGCGTAGCGGCCCTTGGACTCTCGTACGCCAAGAAGCTCGGCAAGAGTTTCACCGCCTCGGAGTATCGCAGTCTGCTGCTATCGTCGGTAAACGCCAACTTCCTGGACTACTACACCGGCTCATTCACATTCTACGACGAGAAGTACAACACCATAACCATCAACTACCCAGACTACAAGACGGCGATGGGCTCGGGTTATATCGATGCCTACAAGACGCTGTTGCAAGTCGAGGGTACGCCATACGTCACCGTGACAAGCGGTCAGGAGGCGGAGATCGACCTCAAGAAATACTTCGGTGATGGCGCCTCGCAACTCTACTTCAAGAGTGTGACAAGCTCGCAGACGGAGCGTATGGCGATAGAGTTGCAAAAGTCGGAGGTTGTAGGCGATAAGTTGCTCATCAAGTGCAACAAGGCGGGCACCATCACCTTCGAGGTGACGGCTCTCGTAGGCCCGAACACCTCGGAGGATAGCTTATCGCCAATGCCGGCAACCGTCGTACGCAAGATTGTTGTATTCTCGCGCACAAATATGGCCTCGAATGGCGGCTGGCTGTAAAACTTCAACGCAAGAACCACAATAACCAAAACCTAAATAGAGATGAAAAAATTTGTTCTATTAACACTCTTTGCTGCCGCCTCACTCGGCGCATCGGCGCAGTACTATCAAGATGCTGTAAACAAGGATATGTTGCATATCCGCCAACCACGCACCAAGACGCGCGTGGAGTTCAACGCTCCGGATATCGACGGCTACAAGGCCTTCAAGGCCGACCTGCACACCCACACCATCTACTCGGATGGTCACTTCTCGATGGAGGGCCGTATCGAGGAGGCATGGCGCGATGGTATAGACGTTATGGCTGTTACCGAGCACCTCGAGTACCGCCCACATGAGAAGACTATGGTAAAGTATCTCAAGGGCTATATGCCGAAGGGCACCAAGGCACAGGCCTACTCCTTCGTGTCAAAGAACCGCCCGGAGAGCAGCGATGCAATAAAGGTCGATTTCAACGTACCGGTAAAGGAGGCTTGCAAGATTGCCAAGAGTTTCGATATGACCATCATTCCGGGCATCGAGATTACCCGCAAGGAGGGCTTGTACAGCCACTTTAATGCGCTCTTCACCTCGGACAACAACACCGTGTATGCACCCGAGACCATGCAGTCGCTGCGCAACGCCAAGGCGCAAGGCGCACTCGTGATGCACAACCACCCGGGCTGGCGTCACTTCGACATGAAACTCACGAAGTTCGAGAAGGAGGCATATAAGGAGGGACTCATCGACGGCATTGAGATTATGAATGGTACTGAGTTCTATCCACAGGCTATCACTCGCGCACACAAGTACGGTCTCTTTATGGCCTCGTGCACCGATGTTCACACCACGACGGCCGAGCGTTACTCCTCGATGGGTGCACACCGCAACATGACGCTCATCTTCGCCAAGGATAAGTCGCTCGCCTCGCTGCGCGAGGCTATCGAGGCACACCGCACGTTAGCCTACTCGTTTGGCACGCTGGCCGGCTCCGAGGAGCTACTGCGTAAGTTCTTCGTAGCCTCGGTAACAGCCCGCAAAACCTCGACCAACAGCAAAGGCCAAGCAAAGCTTATGCTGACCAACACCAGCTCGGTGGATTGGCTCATAAGCCTCGACGGAGCCAATATGATTGAGCTGCGCCGCAACTCTTCGGTGCTCGTCACCTGGGATCCGAAGGGCGAGAATCTGTTCACCGTGCTCAACACCTGGTACGACGAGGATAAGCACCTGACACATAAGTTTGACCTGTAATATACGCCACGTAGAATATCGAGCAGCAGGGGCCGGCTAAATTTAGCTGGCCCCTGCTGCTCAAAACGCTCTTTTTCGGCCCCTTTCTGTTCAGCTTAACGCCATTATGCAGAATAAAATCGTGTTTCAAATATTTTTTGTATCTTTGTTGCGTAGTGTGCATATTGTGCACACGGCCGATAGAGAGAAAGAGAGAGAATATTTATGTTTAAGAGTATATTTCAATTTATTTCCGACAACCTGCTGACAATACTCATCGTGGCGATTGTGATCGTTGCAGCGCCGCAACTCTTCGGCGTGCTTGCACTCTTTTTGATCGTGCCCGTCATCTCGCTGTTGCTCCTGCAGATATGGTTCAGATGGCGTATGCACAAGTTCAACCAACGTATGGAGGATGCGATGAATGACGCACAACAACGACGACCATACAACTCTCCGCACGAGAAGCGTAGTGAGGGCAGCATAACCATCGACACCTCGGAGCACCCCGACCGCCGCGTGAGCGACAATGTAGGCGAGTATATCGACTTCAAGGAGATAAAGGATGAGGATAAGTAGCGAGCTTGATTGTCAGGTGCGCACAGCATATAACAGAGAGTAACAACTAATACCAAACTACCGCCGTGTTCAAGATTTTCGAAGCCATAGGCAGATATTTTATATTGATGGGCAAGGTATTCTCCCGACCCGAGAAGTGGAGCATCTATTGGCGGCGCACGCTCGACGAGGTGGAGGCGCTCGGCATCAACTCCATACCGCTGACTGCCATCATCTCGGTATTCATCGGCGCCGTCATCACGTTGCAGATGTCGATAAGCCTCGAGTCGCCATTCATTCCGCAATATATGATTGGCTATGCGACCAAGGAGACTATGATTCTCGAGTTCTCATCCACGGTCGTCGCCATCATCCTCGCCGGCAAGGTGGGCTCTAACATCGCCTCCGAGATTGGCACAATGCGTATCACCGAGCAGATTGATGCACTCGAGATTATGGGCATCAACTCGGCAGCCTATCTCATACTCCCGAAGATTATCGCCACGATGTTCTTCTTTCCGCTACTCGCCGCCTCGTCGATGATAATAGGCATGGCAGGCGGATACCTCATCGCCGTATTCACAGGCATTATGATTCCCGACGACTATATCGAGGGACTGCGCTACTGCTATGTGCCGTGGGAGATAGCCTACTCGCTGATTAAGATGACAGTGTTTGCCTACATCATAACCTCGATTTCAGCCTTCTGCGGCTACTACGCCAAGGGCAACTCGCTCGAGGTGGGCCGCGCCTCGACGCAGGCCGTGGTGGCAAGCTCGATTACCATTATGATATTCAACCTTATACTCACTCAAATACTGCTGACGTGATAAAGTGTCATAATATATTCAAATCCTTCGATGGCCGTACGGTGCTCGATGATATCTCGGTCGAGTTCGAGACGGGCAAGACAAACCTGATTATCGGCCGTAGTGGCTCGGGTAAGACAGTGTTGCTCAAAACCCTCGTCGGGCTGCATACGCCCGACAGCGGCTCTATACACTTCGACGATGTGTGCTACACGGAGCTCTCATTCGAGGAGCGCAAACGCATCCGCAAAGATATAGGTATGATATTTCAGGGTGGTGCGCTCATCGACTCCTCGACCGTCTATGAGAATGTGCGCCTGCCGCTCGACCTCTTCACCAACCAGAGTGCAGCCGAGAAGGATGAGCGCGTGCGCTTCTGCCTCGAGCGTGTCGAGCTGTCGCACGCCGGACACCTCTACCCCTCCGAACTCTCGGGCGGTATGATTAAGCGTGCAGCTATCGCGCGTGCCATTGTGCTCAACCCGAAGTACCTCTTCTGCGATGAGCCGAACTCGGGCCTCGACCCGCAGACCTCGATTGTCATCGACAACCTCATTCACGACATCACCGTCGAGTATAACATCACGACCATCATCAACACTCACGATATGAACTCCGTGATGGAGATTGGCGAGAAGATTGTCTATATCCACCAGGGCAAGAAGTGGTGGGAAGGCAACAAAGATGAGATTCTCCACGCTGACAACAAGGAGCTCAACGACTTCGTATTCGCCTCGGCGATGGCCAAGCGTGCGAAGATGTCGCTATAAGAGCACAATATCAAACGAATATAGCCCAACCTATCTGACAGGTCGGGCTATATCGTTATAGAGCATATGTAACATCGTACTATTTCGCTTTTTATGTGTTTACTTTAGGCGGTACGTCTTGGTGCGCTTATTCGGCATACAGCGCAGCATACTACGGCCGTGCGACATCTTGCTGCTCTGCGGATCCAACAAGAGGCAGCCATCGAGAGTTCCCGTTATCTTATTGCCGAGGTCGTCCACAAAGTCGAATACCGCACGCTGCGAGCCATCGTTATTGTTGCTCACGACCATCTTACCACCCACGATAGGAGCGTAGGACTTAAGTGTCTCATTCTCGGTATAATGGAAGTAGTTCGACCAATAGGCCTCGTTACCACGCACATAGCCCGGCAACACCATCTGCGACTTGTAGAGGTCGTTCGACACAGGATACTCGCCCGACAGCTTCTCGGTACCCATAGGCACAAGCAACTCGACGTATATCTCCTCGGCTGTAGCCATATCGTATAGCGACACCATCCAATACTCCTTGCCTACGAAGAAGTAGTCGCCCAGCGTAGTATCTATCCACACATCAGGCTCGGCAAAGCCCAACGCGAGGTCGCCCGTCAGTCTGGAGAACTCGCCATCATCGCCCGACGTGCCGAAGTTATCGGCATTGTTTACCGAGCGACCACCATTATATATTATATGGTGTGTCTTACCATCGGTATCGGTCAGCGTAGCCTCAATCGAGCTCTCTGCAACCACCACCGAGCCATCGACAAAATTGACATATCTCGGAGTGGAGTTATCCTGCAAAATAATCACCGTCGAATAGTCTCCGGCAACAGTGCCCGGGGCAGTCGAGCCGGCATCGAAGGTATAGGTACCCACCGGAATATCGAAGGTTATGTTCATATTGGCGGATGGTTCTGCAGCGTGCAGGTCGAGCGTATAGCACGGATGCCCCTGCCGTACATCCACAGTTCCCAAAACGAAGTCAAGCACCTCGCGCTCGCCGTCCGACGAGAGAACGATGTTGTAATTGTACGAATCGCCATTGGCCGAATATTCGCCACCGAAGTAATTGCCACCGAGATACTTGGCCTCAATATCGTAGCTTATAGAGCTTGATTCACCATTCTCGGATTTGGTACAAGTCGAAAAGGATATTGCCGTGAGCAACATTGCCATCGAAAGGATAAATCTTTTCATACTGTTTAATTTGGTTTAGTCAATCACATCTATTCAAAGCCAATCGGCCCGTTATGTTTTGCGAAGATAGTGATTTAAGTGCAACTACACAATATTTTGCATAAATAATGAATATGCAGAACTATTTTACCTAATAATCACAGCCGCAATATTCGCCACACCAACAATCAATAATCACATAGACACATTGCGATTACGAATCGTAACTAGCGAGCAGAGCGAATGGGTGAGGAGGGACAAAAAATAAGAGATGGCGAACAATTGCCATCTCTCTTACTTCGTCGGGGTACCAGGATTCGAACCTGGGACCCTCTGGTCCCAAACCAGATGCGCTAACCGGACTGCGCTACACCCCGTCGTTTTGCGAGTGCAAAGGTAGCAAAAAAATATATAACTGCAAATATTTTCTCTAAAAAAATGTTTTTCGAGGTCAATTATCGCATTTTTTACCCGATATACCATCAAACAACAGCGAATATAGGCCCTGAAAGGTCTTTATCCCTCCCACAAACAAAAAGAGAGAATACCCCGACGGATATCCTCTCTGCACATTGTCGGGGAGACTGGATTCGAACCAGCGACCTCCAACTCCCGAAGCTGGCGCGCTAACCGGACTGCGCTACACCCCGAACTGATTTGCGCTGCAAAGATAGCGTATTTTTCGTTACGTTGTTCAAAAAAAATCAGGCTTCCCTGCTTTTTTTTCAAAGGGAAGCCTTAACATCAAACGGAGTAAGAGAGTTATTTCTCGATGGTGGTGACGTTCACCGCCTGCTCCCCCTTGGTACCCTCGCCAATCTCAAACTCCACATCCTGACCCTCCGTCAGCGATTTGAAACCCTCTTTTACGATTCCGGTATAGTGCACAAACACCTCTTTGCCGTCCTCGCAGGTTATAAATCCGTAGCCCTTCTTGCTATCGAACCATTTTACTTTACCGTTCATAAAATTTTATAGTTTTAGGAAAAATATAATACAAATATAGAGCTATTTTTTTGATTTGCAAACAAAAATGCAACAAAATCATCATTGTCACAACAACTTATATCGATAGCCGACAATTACGACCACCAAAAATTCGGCTCTCTATTCGTGATGATATGGCTCGTTGCGTATGATCGAGAAAGCTCGATAGAGCTGCTCGGTGAAGATTGCGCGGACGATCTGGTGCGAGAATGTCATACGCGACAACGACAGCTTGCCATTGGCGCGAGCATACACTGCCGGCGAGAATCCATAAGGACCGCCGATGACAAAAACCAAGCGGCGCAGGCCGCTGTTCATACGCTTTTGCAGCCACGCAGCAAACTCGACACTGCGCAGCTCGTCGCCGTGTTCATCGAGCAACACAAGAGCATCCGCATCGGTAACGCGTTGCAATATGGCATCACCCTCGGCCGTCTTTTGCTGCTCGGAGGAGAGGTTTTTGGTGTTACGGATGTCGGGGATATAGGTTATCGAGAAGCGCGTATAGTGCTCTATACGTTTCGAGTAGGCCGCCACCAAGGCATCGACCTCGCGCGAGTCAGTCTTACCGACAACTATAAGGTCGATATTCATTTGAGCGTATCGATATCGGTATTCCACTCGCCATCTGCACTCGTGCATATCACCGCACGACGCGGCTCCACGCCTTTGAGCCACTGATAGGCGCGATACATATTGTAGCCATTGCCCGCGCGGTCGCCACCCAGAGCATAGGCTACGATGCAGGTATGGTTGCGCGTGCGGTAGTACATAGCCTTCACTCGTGCGAGGTACTCGTCGAGCAGTCGCGGGTCATTCGACGGCGTACCCCCGACGGCTCGATTATCGCTCTGCTCCATAGGGTTAATATTGGCCCGCTCGACGACATACATTCCCACACGGTCGCAGATATCGTAGAACCACTCAGGCTGCGGTCTCGACGGCAGCAACGTATTGATACCCTGCTTCTTGAGCATCCTCACCTCACCTAATGTGCGCTCGCGTGTAGTACGCGCGTCGTAAACTGAGGTACGCAGTGCAAGAGGCACCCCGTCGCGCAATATGCGCCCATCGGCAAAGGTTGTAGTGCCGGCCCCAAGGTGGAAGAGGATATACTCACGCGGCTTACCGTCACGCTTAACATAGAGCGTAAGTCGGTATAGCTGCGGTTTGGCGGCGCTCCACTTAAAACGTGCCTCGGCACCAAGGTTAGTGCGTATGCGCAGCGTATCGACCGAGCGGCCGGCCACCGCAAAGTCGCGCACGGCATAATCTATCAGACGGGCTTCGGGGTCATAGATATCGTAGCCCACCTTGACAGGCTCCTCGAAATTGAAGTCGTTGCGCACCAGCACATCGAGCGACAGCAGCAGATTTTTGCCATTCTCGGCCAACGCAATCGAAGCATCATAGTCGTAGATATGGACACGATGTTGCGCATATATACACGAACCCGAGAACTGCTCGACAAGGTTGGCACTCGAGCCATCGCTCAACTCCGGATACTCGGAGCGGCGCAGGAAGAGCGACACATCGTTCTTGCCCTGCGTGATATAGGGCGAAATAAGGAAGTCGGCCGGCGTATATGAATCCTCGACCGAGGCCACCAAATTACCATTGACCACAAGGTCGTAGGCCTTAATCGTATTTTCGAGGTGCAGATAGACATTATAGTCGCTCCACGCCGTCGGAATATCGACCTCGGAGCCGACAATCTCGACCTTGCCAAGCACCTGCACGGGGCGCGGCGAGAATTGGCGGTAGTTCTCGGTGGCGACGTGCGAGGCACGCAGTGCATCCTCACGCGTGTCGTATGGCGTAAATTCGGTGCGACAGACTCTCTGCGCCGAGAGTGGCAGCACAAGAGCCGCCAGCATAGAGAGCATAAAAATTCGTCTTGACATCATAGTTTTATTTCTCATTTTGCGACAAAGATACGAAAAACAGCCGACAGTTACCACGCCAAACGACAAAATAGATACCGTTTCTTGAATCCGGGCATCAAAATGTCACTTTTGTTATCTCTTTTTCGAGAAAGATTACTATCTTTGTATGAAATGTGTAAAAGCAATACGAAGAGCATGGAACAACTACAACAGATAATCGAGCAGGCGTGGGAGAATCGCGCGATGCTCGAGCAAGAGGATGTAAAGGCGGCCATATGCCGCGTGGTCGAGTTGGTCGATCGTGGCGAGCTGCGCTGCGCCGAGCCTATCGACCTCGAAAAGAGCGAGTGGCGCGTAAACGAGTGGGTGAAGAAGGCTATCATACTCTACTTCCCTACGCAGCAGATGCGCACAATGCGGGCAGGTGAGCTCGAATGGTATGACAAAATCGACCTCAAACACGACTACGAAAAGCTCGGCGTGCGCGTAGTGCCGCACGCAATGGCACGCCACGGAGCCTACATCGCCCCAGGCGCAGTGCTTATGCCGTCGTATGTCAATATCGGAGCCTATGTCGATACGGGCACAATGGTCGATACTTGGGCTACCGTAGGTTCGTGTGCGCAGATTGGCAAGCATGTTCACCTCTCGGGCGGCGTGGGTATCGGCGGCGTATTGGAGCCCGTGCAGGCCTCGCCCGTAATCATCGAGGACAACTGCTTCATCGGCTCGCGTGCCATCATCGTCGAGGGTGCGCACATCTGCCGCGAAGCGGTTATCGGCTCGAATACCGTAATCACCGGCTCGACACATATCATCGACGTAACAGGCGATGAGCCTGTGACATACAAGGGCTATGTTCCGGCACGCTCGGTGGTAATCCCAGGTACATATCCCAAAAAGTTCCCTGCCGGCGAGTACCACGTTGCCTGCGCCCTGATTATCGGCAAGCGCAAGGAATCGACCGACAAAAAGACTACGCTCAACGATGCGCTACGCGACTTTGGCGTACAAGCATAACCTTCGAACTGCAATATAATGGATAGAAGAGATTTCCTGAAAACGGCAGGCGGTCTGGTCGCAGGTGGCCTTGCAGTGAAGGGCTCCACCTCGCCTCGCAATATCGACCCTACGCACCTTCGCAAAATTCTGCTTGAAAACGGAGTATTCTTGGGCTAATATGATTTACCACCTCGATATAACCGCCTCGACAAACGACGACGCACGCGACGAGAAATACCGCGAAGGTGATGTCGTGTGGGCCGATTTTCAGACTGCGGGGCGCGGCCAGCGCGGCCACGAATGGCATAGCCGCAAGGGCGAAAACCTCACCTTTTCGGTGGTGCTTGAACCGTCGTTTGTACCAATCGCCGAGCAGTTCTCCGTGTCGGAGGTTGTAGCTCTGTCGCTCGTCGATATGTTGGCCGACTACGGCATCGAGGCTCGTGTGAAGTGGACTAACGACATCTATGTTGGCAACAGGAAACTCGTCGGTATCCTTATCGAACATTCGCTCGCCTCGACCTCGTTGCGCCGAACAATCGTAGGCATAGGCATAAATGTCAATCAAACAGAGTTTGACGCTGCGCTCCCTAACCCTGTATCGATGGCTCAGCTCCTCGGCAGAGAGCTCGACACAGAGGAGGTGCTGCAAAACTTTTTGAAGCACCTACAACGCACCTACGAGGCACTGCGACATGTTGGCAAAGAGGCACTGCACGAGCGATACAATGCGCTGCTCTACCGCCTGAACGAGTGGCACGACTATGCCCTGCCATCGGGCGAGAGGTTTAGGGCTGCAATTCGCGGAACACAACCTTCGGGAGCATTGCGACTCGAGGATAAAAACGGAATAATTGAAGAATATCTCTTCAAAGAGGTAGAATTTATAATTTTTTGACTATCTTTGTAGAGTATATTGCATTTTATAGCGACAGACTAATTTAACAAAACACCAAATAAGTAGAACTATGGCAAATATTCCTGCTGAATTGAAGTACTCGACCGACCATGAGTGGTGCCGTGTTGAGGGTGAGTATGCCTACATCGGCATTACCGATTTCGCACAGAGCGAGCTCGGCGACATCGTATTCGTTGATATTCCGACCGAGGGCGAGACGCTCGCCGCAGGCGATGTGTTCGGCACTATCGAGGCGGTAAAGACCGTCAGCGATGCCTTCACTCCGGTATCGGGCGAGGTTGTAGAGGTAAACCCTGCAATCGACGCCGACCCTGCACTCGTCAATAAGGATCCATACGGCGAGGGCTGGATGGTCAAGGTGCTTATGTCGGATGCTACGGAGGTAGAGTCGCTGATGAGTGCCGAGGAGTACGCAGCAATGATCGAAAAATAAGGTTTAACACTAAAAAATATTTTGTAAAAATGTCAAAAGTAACAGTTGTCGGTGCAGGTATGGTGGGTGCCACCTGCGCTAATGTATTGGCTTGCCGCAACATCGCAAGCGAGGTTGTATTGGTAGATATTAAGGAAGGTCTCTCGGAGGGCAAGATGCTCGATATGTTCCAGGCTTCGGCCACTATCGGCTACAAGACGAAGCTCGTAGGCGTTACGGCTACGGATGCCGAGGGCTACAAGCCAACGGCTAACTCGGACGTTGTTGTCATCACGTCGGGCATTCCTCGTAAGCCGGGTATGACTCGCGAGGAGCTTATCGGTATCAACGCCAACATCGTAAAGAGCGTTGTGAACAACGTAATCAAGTGGTCGCCAAAGGCTATCTTCGTCATCATCTCGAACCCTATGGATACGATGGCTTACCTCACGCTGAAGGCTGCCGGCATTCCAAAGCGTCGCGTAATCGGTATGGGTGGTGCGCTCGACTCGTCGCGCTTCCGTTGCTATCTGTCGAAAGCTTCGGGCGTAGGTATTCAGGATATCGAGGGTATGGTTATCGGCGGTCACGGCGACACGACGATGATTCCTCTCACGTCGAAGGCTTCGATCAAGGGTGTTCCTGCATCGAAGTTCCTCTCGAAGGCCAAGCTTGCCAAGGTAGCAGCCGACACGATGGTCGGAGGTGCTACGCTGACCGGTATGCTCGGTACGTCGGCATGGTATGCACCGGGTGCTGCCGGAGCATCGGTTGTTGATGCCATCATCAACGACACGAAGGCTATCGTTCCTTGCTCGGTATATCTCGAGGGCGAGTATGGTCAGGATGATATCTTCCTCGGCGTACCTGTAGTTCTCGGCAAGAAGGGTATCGAGAAGATCGTGAAGGTAGAGCTCACGAAGGAGGAGGCTGCGCAGTTTGCCGCTTCGGCCGCTGCTGTTCGCAAGGTGAACGAGGCTCTCTACGAGATTGGCGCATTGACTCGTTAATCGCACGATAAAATCACACAGCGCAGAAGGGGCCGTCCAAAACGAAAGTCGGACAGCCCCTTCTCTATTAGATTGATTGCCTCATACACTAATCCACACTCCAAAGATGAACACCCAACCCCTCGTGTCAATCATCATACCAAGCTATCGTCAGGCAGCCTATATCGCCGAGACACTCGATTCGGTTCTTGCGCAGACATACGCTTCGTGGGAGGCCCTCATTATAGATGACGGCTCGCCCGACAACACCGACGAGATAGTCGCGCCATACCTCGAGCGCGACTCGCGCATCAAATATCTCAAGAAGGCGAATGGAGGAGTCTCTGCGGCTCGCAACTACGGGCTTCACCACGCACAAGGCGAATATATTTTGCCGCTCGATGCCGACGATGTGATTGCCCCGCGCTACCTCGAACTCGCAGTAAAGGCCTTCGAGGAGGTGCCCGAGCGTCGCCTGATATATTGCTATGCTAGATTCTTTGGTGCACGCACTGACGAATTCAAGGTTCGCTACAAGGGCTATCGCCGCATGTTGCTTGACAATAGCATATTCTGCTCGGCAGTTTATCGCCGTAGCGACGCCCTTGCCATAGGAGGCTACGACGAGACTCTACATCTGGGTTTCGAGGATTGGGACTTCAACATACGCTTCCTCGACGAAGAGAGCCTTGTCTATCAGATTCCCGAGGAGCTATTCTTCTATCGCATCAAACCTTCGTCGCGTAATGCCGATATATTCACCGAGAACCGCGTAGATATGGCCGAGAACGCTCTCTTCGAGCGCAACCGCGAGAAGTACTACAAGGCCTATGGCTCGATAATATACCATATGCGCCGAGTCGAGCATCGCCGCCGCAAGTGGGGATGGCTCTCGTTCAAGAAGCGCAAATAAAGAATCGTTATCAACACTCTTAACTATGAAGCGAACAATACAACTTCTCGCAATAGGCTTGGCACTACTCACAGCCACAACGGCAATCGCCGCACCGAAAAATGAGAAGGGCAAGCAACTCCCTGCGTGGCAGGAGGGCTATCTCGACATTCACCACATAAGCACCGGCCGAGGCAGTGCGGCCTACTACATATTGCCCGACGGCACGCAGATGATTGTCGATGCCGGCGACCTCGGCGACCATAAATATTCGCACAAGGTGATAATGTCGCGCGTGCCTTCCTCCGAGAAGCGACCTGCCGAGTGGATTGCCGACTATGTGCATCACTTTGCGCCCGACAACAAGCCACATATAAGCTACGCGCTGCTCACCCACTTCGATTCGGACCACATAGGCACCTTGCACTCCTCGCTCGAAGCACCCGGCAAGCCATATCGCTACACGGGAATCACACATCTGGGCAACTTGCTCGACATCGAGCTGCTGGTCGATCGCGGATACCCCGACTACGACTACCCCGCTCCGGGGGCTATTGTCAAGGCCAAGAAGAAGAGTATTCTCAACTACTTCGCCTTCATCAAGGAGCGCGAAGAGAAGGGACTCAAGAATGCCGGTTTTGCCGTAGGTCGTGACGACCAATTCGTATTAAAGACCAATCCGGGCAAGTACCCTACATTCCGCATTATGAACATTGCCGGCAACGGCAAGATATGGAGCGGCAAAGGCAACGAAGTGACCACATTGCTACCAACGCCGGCACAAAATCTCGAAGGCAGAACCATCAACGAGAACCGCTCGAGCTGCGTCTTCCGCCTCGAATATGGCAACTTTGCCTTCTACGCACCGGGCGATATAGGCACCTCCTCGACCTTCGACTGGCAGAATGTGCAAGCACGCGTTGCGCCGCTTGTAGGCAAGGTGGATGTTGCTTTGGCCGAACACCACGGCTACACCGACTCGATGTGCCAGGCTGTGCTCGACGCGCTCAAGCCCGAGGTTGTGGTGATTCCCGTCTGGGACTTCTTCCATCCGCAACCAATCACCATGCGCCGCATCTGCCAAGAGCCCGACCGAATGATATTCACGACGGGGATGGCTCCGGGCAACATGGAGCGTCTTGGCCGTTTTGCCGAGCGCATAAACGGCATTGGTCACATCGTAATTCGCGTATATGAGGGTGGTAAGCAGTATCGAATATTCGTACTCGACGACTCGACAACCTCGCGCCGCGTGCTCTACACCTCACCAATGATGACGGCCGTAGGCAACAAGCAATAGCCTCTGCTCGACATATATAATAAAACAGATAGTGCCCGACTAATGTGGGCACTATCTGTTTATACGGTTCGGATACTAAATTAGTCGGCCAAAGCCTTCGACACATCGTGCAGCGTCTTCTGCGCCTTGGCAAGAACCGACTGCCAATCGTAGTCGCGCTGTGTAATCTCCTTCGAGCGGAAAGCAACAATCATCTCCTCGAGAGGCTTCAGCTCCTCACGACCTGCGTACTTCGCACGCAACGTGCGCACCTTCTCAGCCACCTCGATACCATCGACCAAACGCTCGAAACGCATACTTGAGCGGCCATAAGGATAGACAAAGTAGGTATCGGCCGAAGCGAAGTTGCGGAAACGCGAGTCGTACTCCGGACGCATAGGCCACGAGTTATAGGCCCAACGGAGCATACCGTCGTAGTCGCATGCCAGACCATACCAGCCCAACAACTCGGCCTCATAAGGGTCCGAATATGTAAAGGCGTTAGGGAAGTGTGTCGAGCAGCAGATGTAGAATGTCGTGGTGAAGCCCTGCGCACGGCGAGCGGCAATCTCATCGAAGGTCATCTTCGAGTGCTTCATCGAGACGCACACATCGCGCATATTGGCGTAACGCTTATACGAGTCGTGGTTGTCAGCCAACGCAAAGCCAAGCTCCGGTGCATATTTCTTCAAAAGGCGGGCTGCCTCGTCCATATCCTCCGGTGCACGCTCATCGACAGCGATATTGGTGATATGCAACCAACCTTTCTCCTTGAGGTGCTTCACAAAATCGACAAGGAATGGGGCCCACATCTCCTCGAACTTCGGAGTTCCCGGAATGACCTTGGCCATAGCACCCTTCTCCTTCGCGGCATCCCAATAGTCCATGCGACAGTCGCCCCAAGGAAGCATCGAGTAGCAATTAATCTGCTTGTCGATACCGAGCGATATCATCAGTTCTACCCAACGGTCGAAGGTACGATAGTCGTAGCTCCACGAGCCATCCGGATTCTTTGTCCAGTGAATCATTGGCTCATAGTCGTCGTTGCACTGGAAACGCCAAGGGTCGCGGTTGAGTGTCGCGGTGATAACCTTCTGTCCGGCATCTGCAAGCGGCTTCATCTCCTCGCGCAAAGCCTCGAAGTGTGCATCGCTCCACATATCCAGATTGCGAATACGCGCCACGGCCGACGGATGTTGCCACAAATCAAGATGATAGCTCCACTCCGACGGCTCGGCCAGCACCTGATCGACAACCTCTACCTCGAGAGGCAGACGCACCTTACCGCAACCGCGGTGCGACACAACAAGTTCCGAGCGATAGATGCCCGGTGCGGCGTCCTGCGGAATGCGAATCGACACCCACACAGGGCGCGTACTCTTGGCCGGAAGGTCGAAACGGTCGAGCGAATCGAGCATATCGGGATAGAGAGCCTTCGGATGGTTGGCCTGACGACGGCACAAGCACCCCTTATCGCGCTTATCGGCGAGCGTATAGCGCACGAAATGGGTAGTGGCGATAGATGCAGGCAGCGAAATACCATCACCCTTGAAATCCTTAATCTCGCACTCCACACCGCACACATCAGCTGCGCTCCACAGCAGAGCCAGAGCCGAGACTCGCTCACCACGCCAGCCTGCGGTCTGCATCACCTCGCACGACGTGCCGGCGGGCACCTCGCTGCGCGAGTAGAGAATGTTATGGTTGCCCCACGCACCATTCAGTTTGGTGGATACGTCGCTCCAAGCCTTTTCGCAAAGAGGCTCCGGATCGGCAGCCTCGGTGTAACTCTTCACCGTCTCGCAGCAACTCGACACCGCGAGAATTGCCAGCGCAGATAGCATAAAATAGGTCTTTTTCATAGTTATTAAGTTTTGAGGTTTGGTTTTACATACTACAAGTTGCACCTCTTGCGGATAGCCTTCGGCACAGCGTTGCGATTGACCATAATACTCATGGTCTTATACTCGACAAACGGACGCGAGAAGTAGTAGTATCCATCGTATGGAGGGCGCACATCCCACGAGTTCTTGACCTTGAAGAATGGATTACCCTTCTGGTCTGTGGCCGTACCGATAATCACCATACCGTGGTCGTCGGTCGTTTCGTAGTTATCGAAAGCCTCCTGACGCATCTGCTGCGTTATGTGCTTCTCCTTGATTGGTTTGTCGAAGCTGTAAAGCTCGGCATTGCGCTCCTTCTCCGAAAGGCGGCCCCAACGCTCGGCCTCTGTACCACTCATACTTTCGATATTATCCTCGGGCACCACAGCGATAGCCTTCAGACGATTGAAGCCACGCTCCGACACATCGCTTGCCCAACCTATCGAATAGTCGTTGGCAAGGGCGTTATCAACAATAGCCATCATCTCCTCGAGCGGCACATTGTAGCACTTACCCCAGAGCCAATTGTCGGGCACCTCGATAATGAACTCCTCGTAGAACGGATGGTGAGTATAGGAGGTGAAGCTGACCAAATCGGACATCTTAACCGGCAACGAGGCAGCAAACGAGTGCGGTGTGTACTCCTTACCCTTGTACTCGAACTTCTCCGGCATCTTTCCGAAGTAGGCATCCAGAATGCCGTTCAGACCATCCTGCCAAGCGGTTGTCAGCTTCTTGTTCGGGCACTTGACGATAGCCTCCACATAGGCCTTCAACACAGCATCTATCTCGTTGAAATGTGGCTTGTCGGTGCCATAGTTGAGGCCGCGATATACCTCCTCGGGCACAATGCCATACTTCTCGATACCGTGGGTAACGTCGTGGAAGGCTCCTCCCACGGCGAAGTTAAGCGCACCATGCAGACGTACATACTTGACGGCCTTCTCGAAGTAGATGTTGCGCACAATCCACATCTCCGACAGATCCATCGCCTCGCCTCCGGCACGCATAATCTCATTCTCGATAAACGAGAGTGCCGAGAAGCACCAGCAGGTACCGCTACGGAATTGATTCTTGACCGACGTGGTCTTGACGAGTTTACCATCCGTGAAGATGTAGCCCTCGCCATTCTTCTTTGGCTCCTCGGCCGAGGCGGCAATTGCAACAGCCACGGCGAGCATAACGATTAAAAGTCTCTTCATTGCTCTATACTACCTAATTATTTATTTACAATCTTCATACACTGCTCATAGTCGAGGTTATCGATTTTGGCACTCTTCGGCAGGCGATAGTTCTTGCCCTTGTAGGCAATATAAGCACCATAGCGCCCGCTCTTAATCTGCAAATCCTTATCCTCGGCAAAGGTTTTGAGCGGGCCTGCCTGCTTGACCATAGCACGACGTTGCGCCTCGATTAATTCGAGCGCACGCTCGTAACCAATCGTATATGGATCATCGCTCTTTGTGAGCGAAGCGAAGGACTTACCGTAGCGAATGTAGGCCCCGAACTTGCCGATGCCGACAACGATATCTTCGCCATCGAGCTTGCCGAGTGTGCGCGGCAGAGCGAAGAGTTCGAGAGCCTCCTCGAGGGTTATGGCCTCGATAAGTTGGCCCTTCTTGAGCGATGCAAAACGCGGCTTCTCACCCTCGGCCCCCTCTATCTCGACCATAGGGCCGAAGCGACCAATACGCGCCTTAACAACGTGGCCCGTAGCCGGATCGGTACCAATGATGCGCGGCTGTGAGCCCTTGCCGGCCTGCGTGCCGATAGCCTCATCGACCATACGGTGGAACGGAACGTAGAACGAGTGAATCATCTTGCTCCACTCGATTTCGCCCTCGGCGATACGGTCGAACTCCTTCTCGACATTAGCCGTGAAGTTGTAGTCCATAATCGGCGCGAACTGCTGCTCGAGGTAGTCATTTACGACCATACCTATATCGGTCGGCGCAAGGCGATTCTTCTCCATACCATAGCTCTCGGTACCCTGCTTCTCGGTGATGGAGGCACCTCGCAACGTGAGCTGCGTATAGCTTCGTTTCTGCGACGGCTTCGAACTCTTCTCGACATATCCTCGCGTGATGATTGTCGAAATAGTAGGCGCATAGGTCGAAGGGCGACCGATGCCAAGCTCCTCGAGTCGCTTGACAAGCAACGCCTCATTGTAGCGCATTGGCGGTTGCGTAAATCGCTCGGTAGCCGTAATGCTCTGCACTACGAGTGGCGTACCCTCCGACAGGGCCGGGAGCAGTGCCACCTCCTGCTGCTCGGCATGCTCCTCCTCAATAGTCTCGGAGTAGAGTTTCAGGAAGCCATCGAAATCGACAACCTCACCCGTTGCAACAAAGTGGTTCGTTTCACCCGACATATTGATTGTCATCGTCGAGCGATTGATATCCGCAGCGGTCATCTGCGAGGCGACCGTGCGCTTCCAAATAAGCTCGTAGAGTCGTTTCTCGGCTGCAGTGCCCTCGATAGTGTGGTTGTTGATATATGTAGGGCGAATAGCCTCGTGCGCCTCCTGCGCACCCTTACTATTTGTGGTATAGTTACGCGACGAAGCGTACTTCTCGCCGAACATTGCCATAATCTCCGCCTTGCAGGCTCCGATAGCCACACCCGAGAGATTTACCGAATCGGTACGCATATAGGTTATAAGACCTCGCTCATAGAGTCGCTGCGCAATGGACATCGTCTGCGACACCGACATACCGAACTTACGGCCCGCCTCCTGCTGCAACGTCGAGGTGGTAAATGGCGGTGCCGGATATCGCTTCGACGGCTTCATCTCGCACTTATCGACCGTGAATAGTGCCGTCTTGCATCGCTCGAGCATCGCCAGCGCATCCTCATTCTTGGCAAAACGCTCCGACAACTCTGCCTTGAAGAGGTGCTTCGACGTATCGCCTGCGGCATAGAACTGCGCCACGACACGGTACATAGTGCTCTGCTTGAAGGCTATAATCTCACGCTCGCGCTCCACGATAAGACGCACGGCAACGCTCTGCACACGACCTGCCGAGAGTGCCGGCCTCACCTTCTTCCAGAGAATAGGCGAGAGTTCGAAGCCTACCAGACGATCCAACACGCGGCGTGCCTGCTGCGCATTCACGAGGTTCATATCAACCGTGCGCGGAGTCTCGATGGCGTGCAGAATAGCATTTTTGGTAATCTCGTGAAAAACAATACGCTTGGTGCTCTCGACAGGCAGCCCGAGCACCTCGGTCAGGTGCCACGCGATAGCCTCTCCCTCGCGGTCCTCATCGCTTGCGAGCCACACGTTCTTCACCTGCTTCGAGAGTTTCGATAGTTCGTCCACGACCTTACGTTTCTCGGCCGGTATCTCATACGACGGAGTGTAACCATTATCGGTGCTGATGCCCAACTCGCGCTTCGCCAAGTCGCGGATATGTCCGAAGCTGGACTTGACAACAAACTCCTTGCCGAGGAACTTCTCGATGGTTTTTGCCTTTGCCGGGGACTCGACTATGACTAGATTTTCTTGCATTACAAATCTTGTTTTTTATCTTTTTGTTTAGATGACAAAACCTAAGCTCAACTTAGGTTTCATCATCCGTACTTAACTATTAAATACTTATTTAATAAGCGTATATGTCAAATCGACATGTATTGGGGCTTTACCCGTCTGGCCACCATTTCCATCATCGGCACCTTGCAGCTTCGTATGGTCGAACATAAACGGCGCGGTGGCCTGCGGACCCACATATATTGTTCGAGGCGTATAAAGCTGATTGCCGGCCCGTTTCTCCTCGAAGTCATAACTGCCATCCTCCTTGCGTGTAAGCGTAGAGGCATAATTGTAGAGTCGTTGCATATACGACGTGATGTTCATGCGGTAGCAGGCGCGACTGCGATAGATATAGCCATCGAATGACGACTCCGTATCGTAGGTCGTCTCGTAGATAAAGTCGTAGTCGGGCACGGGCGAAAATCGCTTGTAGTTGACATACAAGCCCAATCGCTCCGGCGACATATCGAGCAGGTCGAGCAAACTCTCGGCATTGCCCTGTGTCACCGTCCAATCGTAGTCGGCACCTTCGAGGTAGAGCGACAAAAGGCACTGATTGACACCGGCCTCCGTATATCCCTCCGAGATGTCGAGCAACTCGTCGATAAAGGCATCCGTGAAGCAGAGTTCCATAACCGGACCGGCCATACCCTCGACATAGCAGACCGAAACCTTATCGCGCTCGCTATAATCAATCTCGGCATCCATCTTAGTATTGGCAAGAAGGGGAGTTTGAGTCAAACCCTTCGTGAGATCGCGCTCCACCTTATTGACCGAGAAATTATTGGTGGTGTATGTATCCTTGAAGTAGTAATACATACCCACGGTATCCTTTATGAGCGACGGGTCCTCGGGGTTACGGTTACGGCCTTGCAGGAAAAGTCCCGAAGAGCCAAGGTCAATGGCATACATTGCACCGCCCTTCGAGGCATCGACACTCGACTCATCAGGCACAATATAGACACCCGGAAATGCCTCCATCCACTTGGTTTCATCCTGATAAATCTCGATGCCGCTACGGCCATACTTATCCCAATCCGAATCGGGGGCATCGTAGTTCTCGGGGATAAGCATCAAGCGACGCACAAAGTCCCATGTCTGCGCCGAGAGTCGCTCTGAACCCGGCTGACGCACGGGGTCGAGGTTGATAATCTCGGTGGCCGGACCCTCGGTCTTATCCTTCGGGAAGGTGAATGTAAAGATTGGCTTATCGGCATCGTAGAGCGGCGAAAGGTCGCAGTTGGTATAGGCCGTCGAATCCTTCTCCTCCATCACACTGCCGAGCAGTTTGCTCTTCAGTGCATAGACATTGTACTTGATAGGCAGAAGCGTGTCGCCCGCATAGTTCTTGACCGTGATGAGCATCTTCACCGTATCGAAGATAGGCAGATAGCCGAAGCCCTCGGTAGCATCCACAGCATTCATATAGATTATCGATGAGGCAAACGAGGCCTTGCGCGTACCCGTAATATCGTTACGCTGCAAGCCGAAGTAGCCGCTACCCATATTCGACGAAAGGATAGAGTCGGTGAGATACTGCGTTGTAGCAAAGAGGGGCGCAGGTGCGGCAATATGGTCGTTCTGGCCGGTCTGCTCGTTGAAGCGCACAATCTTATCGCCACGAAACGAGAGGTGGCGCATAACGAGTTTCTGGTTATTAGGCACCATATCGTAGCCCAACGAGCCATCTACATCGGCCGAGCAACCCGCCGCAAGCAGAGCGACAAGCAGAGCGGCACACAAAGGCACGAGCGTCGATATATTCACAGTGCGCAACCTACTGAAATAACTCCTCATAGAAGTGGTCGTAATTGTCGTAAAAATTCTCCGTCTCCGGCGATTGGTACTCCAATACATGCTTGCCCTGCTTACGAGCAAAGTCGAGCAACCCCGCATCGGCCGACTCCGAGCCGGCAACCACGCCATCGACATTCGAAATAACGTAACGAAGCAGATTTTCGTATGAAGGGGTATCTATTACTGATAGGTTTTCGTCATTCACGCCCTCGCTCTCGAGGTTGCTGCGCAGCGAAGCATTGAGCGGCTTCTCGAAGCGATCGCCATAGAGCGACACGACAATCTTGGCATCACGCAACACCGGATCGCCTGCAAAGACCTTGCGCAAGTAGATTGGCGCGATTGCCGAGAACCAACCGTGACAGTGAACGACCGTAGGTCGCCACTGCAACTTCTTGACCGTCTCCAACACTCCGCGAGCGAAGAAGACCATACGGTTGCCATTGTCCTCAAACTCCACGCCCTCATCGTCGTGCAGCACTGCCTTGCGCGAGAAGAAGTCGTCATTATCGATAAAATATATCTGGATGCGAGCCGCAGGTATCGACGACACCTTGATAATCAGTTGATGATCATTATCATTGATAATGAGATTCATACCCGACAGGCGGATAACCTCATGCAACTGATTGCGACGTTCATTGACACAACCATAGCGTGGCATGAAGGTGCGTATTTCGTTATCGCGCTCCTGCATCGCCTGCGAAAGATATCGGCACAGATACGACTCCTCGTTCTCCGGAAGATAAGGGGTAACCTGCTGACAGATATACAGAATTTTGTTTTTGGCCATCGCTATCAATTTGGTTTTTTTAACACTACAAAGATACTATTTTTTTTTAAAGCACGAGCATTGCGTCGCCATACGAGCCAAATTTATACCCTTCCTCGATGGCTATTTTGTAGGCATTCATCACCAAGTCGTAGCCTCCGAAGGCCGCCACCATCATCAGCTGTGTCGAGCCCGGGAGTTGGAAATTCGACACCATAGCATCTGCCACCGTGAAGTCGTAAGGAGCGAAGATAAATTTATTGGTCCAACCATCCTGCGCCTTAATCATGCCATTGGTCGAGACCACAGTCTCGAGCGTACGCATAACCGTCGTACCGATAGCCACAACCTTGTGGTTGCTGCCCTTGGCGGCATTGACAGTAGCGGCCGTCTGCTCCGAAACGAAATACTGCTCGGAATCAACCTTGTGTTTCGACAAATCCTCGACATCCACCGTGCGGAAGTTGCCAAGACCTGCGTGGAGCGTCAGAAATGTAGAGTCGATACCCTTAATCTCCATACGCTTGAGCAGGTGCTTCGAGAAGTGCATGCCCGCCGTAGGAGCCACCACGGCACCCTCCTTCGAGGCGAAGATAGTCTGGTAATTCTCGGCATCCTCGGGCTCCACGGTGCTGCGCACCCAACGAGGCAGCGGAGTCTCACCGAGGCGGAAGAGGGCCTCCTTGAACTCCTCATGCGTACCATCGAAGAGGAAGCGGAGCGTGCGGCCTCGCGACGTAGTATTGTCGATGACCTCTGCGCCGAGGATATCATCCTCACCGAAGTAAAGCTTGTTGCCGATACGAATCTTGCGAGCCGGATCAACCAACACATCCCACAATCGCAACTCGTGGTTCAGCTCGCGGAGCAGAAAAATCTCGATCTCGGCCCCCGTCTTCTCCTTATTGCCATAGAGGCGCGCCGGAAAGACCTTCGTATCGTTGAACACGAAGAGATCGCCCTCGTCGAAGTAGTTGATTATATCCTTGAAAATCTTGTGCTCGATAGCACCCGTTTTGCGATCGACGACCATCATTCGCGCCTCGTCGCGATTGTACGCCGGATGGCTTGCAATAAGCTCCGGCGCAAAATCAAATCCGTACTGTGACAGTTTCATATCTCGAATAATCTAATTCCCAAAAGCATTGACTCAAGCGGCAAAACCGAAAGACAATTTATTATTCTACGAAATTTCAGCTATTTTGTTTCGTCGGCCTCCGACTTTTTGCACTCCACAGCTGCCAAAGCCTCCAAAAAGCCATCGAGCGACCACGCCTCCTCGACCTTGAAGTCGCCACTGCGCGTGCGGCGCAACGAACTAAGATAGGCTCCGCTATCGAGCGCCTCGCCTATCTCCTGCGCCAACGAGCGGATATATGTACCCTTGCTGCACTCTACACGGATGCGGATAGTCGGCAGGCTGTACTCCTCGAGCGCGAGCGAATAGATATTGATAAGTGCCTTGCGCAACTCGACCTGCTCGCCGGCTCGCGCCAACTCGTAGGCACGCAGCCCCTCGACCTTCTTGGCCGAGTAGATTGGCGGAGCCTGCAAACGCTCGCCTGTCAGCGAACACAAAGCCTCCTCTACCTTATCGCGTGTGATATGCTCGATGGGGTATGTACAATCCACAGGGTGCTCCATATCGTAGCTCGGTGTTGTAGCACCCAGCGTCAGCTCGGCAACATACTCCTTGCGCTCGGACTGCAAGGCATCGACCTGTTTCGTTGCACGACCTATGCAGACAAGCAGTATGCCCGTAGCCAGAGGGTCGAGCGTACCGGCATGCCCCACCTTTATCTTGCGGTAACCCATCTTGTTGAGACGAAACTTTATCTTGCGCACCACATCCGAGGATGTCCACTCGAGCGGCTTGTCGATAACAGCCACATAGCCCTCGGGAAAATTCACATTTTCAAGACTTTTCATAGAGGATTCTATAAGATGTATGTTGCAATGGCAATGGCACCTACTACGGCACAGTACGCCGCAAACCATATCAGTTTGCCACGCTTGACAATTTCGAGCATAAACTTGCAGGCCAGGCACCCCGTAACAAATGCCGTCACGAAGCCTGCCATGAGCGGCACCATCTCCACGCCTCCGCCGAAGTCACCTTTGAGAATATCGAGCAGTGTATTGCCGAGGATTGGCGGCAGCACCATAAGGAACGAGAATTGCGCCACACTCTCCTTGCGGTTGCCCAGCAGGAGGCCCGTAGCGATGGTTGTGCCCGAGCGCGACAACCCGGGCATCGTTGCAGCGGCCTGCGCTAAGCCGATAATAAAGGCATCGCGATAGGAAATCTCCTCTCTCTTGCGCGGTTTGGCATAATAGGCGAAGGTGAGTAGCACAGCCGTCACGAGCAACATAATGCCCACGACAAGCGTCGAGGAGAAAGCCTCCTCGATATGCTCCATCAGCAGCAGCCCGACAACACCCACGGGAATCATCGACAGCACGATTTTCAGAATATAGGCCTGCTCCTCGTTGTAGCGCGTCGAGAATACGCCGCGCACCAATCGCCACACCTCGCGCCACAGCACCACAATCGTACTCAACACCGTGGCAGCGTGGAGCGTGAGGCTGAACGTGAGGTTACTCTCGGCCTCGAGGTCGGTGCCGAGCAGTGCACCGGCGAGTTGCAAATGCCCGCTACTCGACACAGGGAGGAACTCCGTGAGTCCCTGCACCAAGCCCAAAATTATCGCTTGAATGGTATCCATCTATTATAAATATAAGTACCTGCGGTTGTTTTCGGGCACAAAGATACTGAAAATTTCGCCAACACCCGCCATCCGCGCTTCACTTTTTGCCATTTCGCCCACCGCATCGCGCCTCGCGGCATAAGTTTTGCCTATCGAGGCATAAAAATTTCCGATTTGACATAAACCATCAAATGTATTATCTTTGCACTACAAACAGATGATTAACAAACCTTAAAAAAACCTTACAACTATGTTAAGCGAAAGATTACACACCGCAATCAACGAGCAGATTAATGCCGAGCTGTGGTCGGCCTATCTTTACCTCTCGATGTCGATGGATGCCGAGGCAAAGGGTTACAAGGGTGTAGCCAACTGGTTCTACGTTCAGTGGCTCGAGGAGCAGGATCACGCCCATATATTGATGAACTACCTCAACTCGCGCGATGCGAAGGTATGCCTAAAGCCTATCGCCGAGGTGCGCACCGAGTGGGAATCGGTGCAGGAGATGTTCCGCGAGACGCTGCGTCACGAGAAGGTTGTCACGGGTCTTATCAACAACCTCGCCGCCATCGCTGCCGAGGATCGCGACTTCGCATCGTCGAATATGCTCGTATGGTTCATCGACGAGCAGATTGAGGAGGAGGAGTCGGCTCGCGATATGATTTTCGCCTCGGAGGCCGTCGAGAGCGACAAGTACGGCATGTACCAGCTCGACAAGGAGCTCGCCGGCCGCGTATATACACAGGCCTCGCCGCTCGCCACCTCGGCCGAGTAGCTTCCTACCACGCTGCACCGAGCGGCATAAATCTCGGAGCAACAGCCTCGTTGTCCAACCTTTATCGTGGGGATAACGAGGCTCTTTTACGGTTTTCCGAGCCGTTTTTTGATTTTTTCGCACATTTTTTGTGTTTTTTTTTGGAGAATAAAAATTTTTGCATACCTTTGCACTCGCAATACAGCAATGGTGGATTCATCTAAGGGCTAGGATACCTGCCTCTCACGCAGGACATAGGGGTTCGAATCCCCTATCCACTACAAAAGA
>JAFVRC010000042.1 GCA_017504485.1 Alistipes sp.
AGACTATCATTTGATAAAGACAACGGCGACGGCTGGTGTCTTCTCAGACTTAGTGTTCACGATCCGCGCTGTTGTGCGCCGGTAGTTGTAAGAAGGACGACATAACCCCGTCGCTCGTGCTGTCGCGTACGTCCCTCTATTTTGACGATTGGGGTGCCGGGCCGCAGTCGCTGACCTATGTGCCTACGGATGCGGTTCAGGTGGCCGTCTCGTCGGTCACCACGGGTTGGAGTGCAAGCGTCAATCAAGCGACCTGCACGCTCACGGTTGCTCCGCCGGCAAGTGCCGATCTTGAGTATGCGAGCAGCGGCGTGGTGCTGCTGACAGCGCTGTCGAAGGACTCGGTATCGAGGAGTTATGCAGTATATGTCTATATATGTGATGTGGTCGAGTTGGATAGCAATGGATTGGCCAACTGCTATGTGGTGACTGAGCGCGGTAAGAACTACCTTTTCGCGCCAAAGATGCCGGATGGCACGCCGCTCGATGTGGCAAGCGCAAAGTTATTGTGGCAGAGTTACTATGGCCTTGTGGAGAGCGTTGCGCTCGATAATGACGGCCGCATATCGCTCTTTGTTGAGGGTGACGAGCCGGGTAACGCATTGGTTGCTGCCTGCGATGCAAAAGGCGATGTGCTGTGGAGTTGGCATATATGGATTAGCTCCGAGAATCCGCTGACCGATGTGGCGACTTACTCGCCGGGTGGCAAGGTCTTTATGACGCGCAACCTCGGTGCCTATACCAATAGTAACGGTGATGCCGACGAGCAGAAGATTCACGACTCGTATGGCCTCTACTACCAGTGGGGTCGCAAAGACCCATTCCTGCGCCCTGCGGACCATAAGTGTTCGGGCGGCAGTGGCGAGACGGTATATACCTCGCTTGGAGGATATGTCGAGATGCCTGTCGTGCAGAGCTCGGCCACGGAGGGTACCGTCGAGTATGCTACGGCGCACCCCACGACCTTTATAGCCAACGCCGCCGCCCTTGCCGAGGGCGAGTCGCGTAAGGCCGATTGGCTTGCCGTGCCGAATGATGCGCTCTGGGGTGATGGCTCAACGAAGAGTCTCTATGATCCGTGTCCGGCCGGTTGGCGAGTTCCTACAGCAGCGGAGCTTGCGGTGCTCTCGCTCTCGGAGCAGGAGGATGCTACGGATTTGAATGTGGCGCGTAGGCAGTTCGGTTGGCACCTGACGGATGGCGTGAATAGCCACTTCTACCTCGGTGGCGGCTACTATCGCTATGCGGATGGCGCGTTGGAGAATATGAACTACAAGGAGGGTGACTTGCAGGCCCATCCGGAGCCTTGGCAAGGCCACTATTGGAGTTCAACGGCTACGGCCGACGGCCGCTCGCGTTCGCTCTTCTTCGAGCTTGTGACTACACGCTTGCAGAATAAGTTTGATAATAATCGTGCGGCGTACCGCGCCAACGCTATGCAGGTACGCTGCGTGAAGATTGACTAAACGAACACTTTAATACGGAGAAGATATGGTACTGAAATTCAGAATGCTCAGCGACGAGAACGACAACTTTGTTCGCGACTTCGAAGTAGATCCTACGATGACTCTCGCCGAGTTCCATAACTTTATAATCGCTTCGCTCGGCTACGACGACTGTATGGCCTCGTTCTTCACGGCCGACGACAAGTGGAATCGTCAGCGCGAATTTACGCTGATGGATATGGGCGAAGGTATGGGCTTCGACGAGGAGGATATGCCGATACCTATGAGCAAGGTGACACTTGCCGAGATAGTCATTGCCGAATATACACGCCTTATCTATCTGTTCGATATGTTTGCCAATCGCGCTTACTATATCGAACTCGTCAGTTCGGCACAGCCTAATCCGCAGCTCGATTATCCGCGTGTGGCCTTCGAGAATGCTCCGGTGCCCGATCAGTATGATCCCGATGCGGTGGATTCGACCTCGGGCTCTATCTTCGACGAGATGATGGATGATTTTAGCGAGTTTGGTGGCGATGACTCCTACGACGACGAGTACTAAACGCCGTCGCTTGATAGTCATTGTCGGTGCTACGGGCTCGGGCAAGACCGATTTGAGTGTCGCTCTGGCCGAGCGTCTGCACGCACCTATAATATCGACCGATTCGCGCCAATTCTTCAAGGGGATACCTATTGGCACTGCGCAGCCTACCGAGGAGCAGTTGCAGCGTGTCGAGCACCACTTCATCAGCTGCTTCGACCTCGACCGTGACTTCAATTGCGGCGAGTATGAGCGTGTGGCCATAGAACGGCTTGAGGAACTGTTCGAGCAGTGCGATACGGTTGTTGCTGTTGGTGGTTCGGGACTCTACATCAAGGCTTTGTGTGAGGGCATAGATGACCTTCCCGATGCCGATAAGTCGTTGCGCGAGGAGCTTATGCATCGACTCGAAAGCGAGGGTTTGGAATCGCTTGTCGAGCAGTTGCGCACGCTCGATGCCGACTATTGCAAGGTGGCCGATTGTTGTAATCCGGCGCGTGTTATGCGAGCTTTGGAGGTGTGTCTATCGACCGGCAAACCCTACTCTTCGATGCGCAAGGGGAAGCCCAAACGGCGTAACTTCGAGATCGTGAAGATTGGCATAGATATGCCGCGCGAGGAGCTCTATGACCGCATAAATCGCCGAGTAGATATGATGGTCGAGCAGGGCTTGGAGGCCGAGGCGAGGAGCGTGCTGCCCTACCGCCACTGCAATGCACTGAATACGGTGGGTTTCAGCGAGATGTTCGACTATTTCGATGGTAAAATCTCGCGCGAGGAGGCTGTTGAACTCATAAAGCGCAACTCGCGCCGCTATGCCAAGCGGCAGATGACTTGGTTTCGCCGTGATGTAGATGTGCGTTGGTTCTCGCGCATGGATATTCAGCAGATTTTGGAATATATCGAGGCCGTCTAAAAAGGGTGCAGCTTCAAATGTAAGGGGCTGTCGCGACACAACTTGTCGGACAGCCCCTCGTCGTGTATATCTGCTCCGCGACTATTTGATCTTCAGCGGGCGGATGCAGGTGTACTCCTCGGCGTCGGTTATGCCATCGGCCACGATTCGTAGGGCGTGAATGGTGCGTGTCGGGCGCAGTTCAATCTTGCCGTTGTGAAGGCGACCTGCCTGCTCGAAGCTCTTACCGTCGTATGAGAGCTCGACGTGTCCGTTGTATATCAGACGGCGGAATACCTGATAGTGGCCCGTTATGACCTCTATGTAGTGGCAGTCGAGTGGCTCTTCGAAGCGGAACTCCACCCAGTCGCCCTTGCGAGCGCATCGTGTGGTGTAGGCTGCATCGCCATATTTGGCGCACTCTTCGAGTGGGCGGTGCTTGGTGAATGGCATGGAGGATGTTACGGCAACCTTCGGCTGGCGGTACTGCCAATATTCGGGTGCGGCGGCTATGCCGCTACGGCCTGTCTTTGTGAAGCTATGAAAAGCAACGTAGGGTGCTAACGCAGCGTCGAGAGGCTCGGTATAGGCACAGCGGCGATTTGTGCGTATATCGGTGTAGAATATCTTTGAGCCATCGTCGGTCGTAGCTGTGAGTTTGCCCTCCTTGACCTCGATAGTCGGGGGTGTGAGTCGGAATGTTGCGCCCATTGCCTCTAACTTGTCGTAGAAGGAGCGTTTGAGTGTGGCGTACATATCGTCATACGAGCGACGATCGTGGCACCACGCGGCCTCCGAAACGCCGAACAGACGAGGAAAAATCATATACTCCAAGTAGTCGCTGAAGCGGCCCTTTGGGTCGATATTCGAGGCTATAATCTCTCCCCAGAGCGCACCCTCGACGCCGATTATATGCTTCTGCTGCTCGGGCGTGAAGCCTGCGCTTTCGTACTCAAAATCGCAGATGGTTTTGAGCGTTATGCCCGTCTTCGAGGTATGGCCTATCTCGTTGGGTCCCTGTCGCTTGTCGAGGTAGAAGTAGCGCGACGGCATAACGATTGTCGGGTAGCCGCCATTCATCGCCTCGAGGCAACCTTTTACGCCGTACCAGCCACAAACAACGGTGCTCTTCGGCATCTTGCCACCACGAATAGCCTCGTTCCACACTATGGGCCGGCGGTCGTAGCGGGCAAGAATCTCATTGACGCGCATCAGGAAGTGCTCCTCGAGCTGTGGTCCTACAGTGATACCCTTCTCGCGGCATAGGCGTTGGCAGTCGGGGCACTGCTTCCACCAGTTGAAATTGACCTCGTCACCACCGATGTGAATATATTTCGATGGGAAGATGTCTGCTACTTCACGAATTATATCCTCGATTAGGCGATAGTTGCTCTCTTTGGCCACACACCACACGTTGCGAGTATCGATGCCATTGGTGATGGTGGTGTCGGGCGTGTAGTTGCAGAGGATGTCGGGGCGCACGGCACCGAGGCCCTTCGAATGGCCCGGCATGTCTATCTCGGGTATAACCTCGATGTTGCGCTGTGCGGCGTAAACCACTACCTCGCGTAGTTCCTCCTGCGTGTAGTAACCGCCATATTTGCGGTCGAAATGGGCATATACGGGGTGTATTGGCGAGTCGCCTCCGCGCCAACCTCCAACCTTCGCAAGTTCGGGGTGTGACTTTATCTCGATGCGCCAGCCCGGGTTATCGACCAGGTGGAAGTGCAGCTTGTTGAGCTTCAGGAAAGCCATATAGTCTATCGCACGCTTTACCTCGTTGACGGGCATATAGGTGCGTGCCACGTCGAGCAGGAAACCTCGGTAGCTGTAGCGAGGAGCGTCACTTATTGTCGTGTGTGTGAGCGTAATAGGCAGGCTTGCTCTCTTGGTATAGACCTCGGCGGGGAGCATCTGCAAGAGAGATTGCAGGGCGTTGAATACGCCGCCGTAGTCGCCTCCGCGTACCTCGATGCCGCTGTTGTCGATGCGGAGCTGATACTCCTCGCTCTTCAACGTGCTGTCGAGTAATAGGCGTACATCGCCCGTCGTACCCTTGGTAAGGCGTAGGGGGAGATAGCCGAGCAGATAGCTAGCTGCATTGTCGAGTCTCTCGTCGCAGACAAGGGTTGCGCGGCGGTTGAGTGTAAATTCTCCATTGCCTTCGACTAAGGAGCGAGGTTTTGGTACGATATCGGCCGCATGGGCGATTTGCGCCAGAAACGCAAGCAGAATGAGAAACCGTGTCTTCATAGTTGTAACGGTTTATTTAATATTGTGTTTTTTGAGAATCTTCATAATCGGCTTCTTCACCGCATTCGCCCACTCATAGTAACCCATTGAGTGAGGATGCACACCATCGCCCGAGGTCTCGCCCGTAGTGCCGGTCATATTATCTATTTCGAGATAATAGACACCTTTATACTCCTTAACGACCTCTTTCATAACCGCCGCTGCGCAGTCAATACGGGCCTGTTCGCTCTTATCGGCCTTTCGGTCGAAATTGCGACTCTCGCGATAGATGGTACGCAAGAATATTATCGGCATATTAGGGTTTTCCTTGCGCACCGCATTGATAAACGGACGGATACGACTTTTAATCTGCTCGCAATTTGGATTAGAGAACGAGTCGCAAATCAGTGCATCGGGCTTTGCCTTGCCAATAATTTCGCCCACAACAGGCTGCAACTTACTATATGCCGACATTCCGTAGGAGCATATATGCAAACCCGTGGAGCGAGAGAAGAATGCCGGCCAAGTCTGACCTGCACACGAGGCTGTTGCTCCGTGAGTAAACGACGAGCCAAAGACTGCAATATTGTGGCGAAACGGATTCTTGGCAGCGCGGATGGTTGCACCCTCCGCAACACCTATCTTAAGCGAAAGAAGTTCCGAATAGAGCGGCAAATAAAGCACACAACGCTTCATCGTTCCTTCCATATTCGCTATAAGGCGCAGAGGTCTCTCGGCCTTCGCCTTACCTTCGCCTTGAGCATCTACCGTACGGCCTCGTGAGGCTGCCCAACCCAACTTTCCATCCTTCTCTATATAGAGATTAAAGCCGTGTGTCGCGCTCATAGGCATCGAATAGAACGGATAGGTAAATCCATACTCTGGCTTCACCCATATCTCCGGAGAGTCGGTTTCAAAGATAACCATAATGCCCGTAGACATTTTTAGTAGTGTCGCCTCCAATGGTTTTCCCGTACGAGAAATACCATTGCGCAACGAAGGATAGTCTGTAACCTCCACACGATGGTATGGATTGGTTGTAGGGCTTAATTTTCCCGCAATAGTAAGGGTTGTAGCATCTACATATTTAATAGTATTGGCCACCGATACCCCCACTATCGCAAAGAGTAATCCTATCAGCAATAACGCCTTTTTCATATCTATATAGTTTTAGTTATTTTTGATTATTTATTGATTATAGAATAATCCTCTCCAGCAACTACTACACCCTCAAATGTGTATGGCTCTTTGTTATAGTTTACTACCACACGAGTACCATCGGAGTAGGTCGAACAATATACCCCCTCTGCCAGCTTGTCGTGCTGTTCCATAGTCTCAAATTGCAAATGCTCCCACTGTTTGAACAAATCGTAGCCCCGCTTAATGGCTGCTACCGACCTCTCCAAATCGGCCTTATCTTTGTAGGTCAAATCGGCATTGC
>JAFVRC010000043.1 GCA_017504485.1 Alistipes sp.
ACCTCGACTGATAAGGGCCGTGTGTCGATTCTACGCGATACTCGAAGTCGCTATCGTCGAGCATATAGACGTAGAATTGTTTGCCGCCCGGCATTACACGCAGCGTGATATGGCCTCCATAGGCCGTAATTCGGTCGATAAGTTCCTTGTTGGCCGCGTATATCTCGGGGTGAATATTCGAGGCGAAGAAGGCCTTGATATGCGGCAGGATATATGCCAATGGCTCAGGATGTGGTTTGTTGCTTGCAAAGCAAGGGTCAATCACGACTTGCGGATCGAAGCCGAACGCGCGCATCATCTTGCCCCACCCGTTGTGTGCCAAGTGGTGATTGGCCTTGTGTGCATCGAGCTTGCCTTGGCCTATGTAGTCGCGGAAATAAAATGCAGCCATATCCTGCGATGTCCACGACACGTCGCCGCAAGCTATGTAGTCGAAATCGCCATATCGCAGGTGGAAGCCGCACGAGGCCGGGTTTCCTCCTCGTTCGGGTTTGCCGCCAATCAACATGCCGTTGCCCAAGTGGTCTTTGGCCCAAGCAAAGCCGTTTGCGCAGATGTTGAAGATAGAGAAGTCTTGGTACTGCTTCGGGTTGCGGCGCAGCACAATCTGCTCCTTGCCGACGGCAAATCGCTCGGCAGTAAATCGCCCCTCTTTCTCGCCCCAGCGGATGAAGCGAGCCCAATGTTTCGCCAACTGCCCCATGAGGGATGGCGTTACGTCATCCTCCTTGTAGTCGGGGTATGCACGGTCCAGAATGTGCTCGAAAGGTATCTCGTCGTAGAGGGCTAAAAGGCCCGCCTTCAAGTAGCCCCCTTCGGCTCGCTCGGTAGTGACCTTGGGGCTTCCAAGGTGGTCGATATGGAAGTGCGAGACCAGGCAGTAGTCTATCGACTTTGCCCCCTCGGGCAGGAAGTGTTTTATGTAATTTGCGTAGGTGATATATGGTCTGATCTCTTCGTTGGGGCGTGCATCGACCCCCTTTTTGCCTCGCAACACCTCGCCGGCATCGACCAGAAGCGTGGTGCCGTCGGGAAGAACGTAGAAGCAGCACTCGCCGCGACCACTATTGATGAAATGAATATCGAGGCAACCCTCGCTCCACGGAGGCAGTGTTCTGCCCTTTTCGGCCTTGAGGGGTTGTGCCTGCACGCCGTGCAGACCGAGTAGCGCGATAATTGACAATATGAGAATGCTCTTTTTCATATAGCTGCTATTTTGAGTAGTACACGCCGCTGATGAACTTTACCCTATACTCGAAATTGCTGTCATCGAGCATATAGACCTGAAAACACTTGCCGCCCGGCATTACGCGCAGCACGATATGTCCATTGTAGGCCGTAATCTTATCGACGAGTTTGTTGGCCTTGACCTCGGGCGACGAGAGAAACTCTTTGTGCAGGTTTGTTGCGTAGAATCCCTCGACAACGGGCAGAACGTGCATCAGCTTTGCAATGTCGGGCTTGTTGTTTGTGAAGCAGTGGTTGAGTGCTACGCGAGGGTTGAATCCTACCTCCTGCATCCTCGAGCCCCACGAGTTGCCGGCCAGGTGGTGGTGACACTTGAAGGCCTCGAGCTTACCCTTGCCGATAAAGTCGCGGAAGTAGAAGGCAACTCTGTTTTGAGGTGCACCGACCAAGTCGCCGCAAGCTATATAGTCGAAATTGCCGTAGCGCAGGTGAAAACCGCACGAGGCCGAGTTGCCGACGGTTGTTAAAGCCTTGCCCAATAGCCGCGTATTGCCGCTCTTGTCCAGGCCCCACACCTGCCCGTTGGCGCAGATATTGAAGATGGAGAACCCCTTGTGCTTCTTGGGTTTATTGACCATCACTATCTGCTCTTTGCCTGCAATGAATTGCTCGGCCTTAAATCGCTTGTTGTCGGCACCCCAACGCATGAATGTTCCCCAATCCAATGCCATCTGGCCCGTGATTTCGTAGGATGCGTAATGCGGGTAGAGACCGTCGAGAACGCGCTCGTAGGGCACCTCGTCGTAGAGGGCCAGCAATCCCGATTTATGGTACCCGGCAGGTGACTTTCCGGTCGATGTATCCAGACTGCCGATGTGGTCGATATGCAGGTGCGTGGCCAGACAGTAGTCGATAGACTTCGCCCCATTGGGCAGGAAGTGCTTGATGTACTTTGCGTAAGTGGTCTGTGGGCGCACTTCGTCGTTTGGCTTTTGCGCCACCGTTATAGCGTCGGAGGCAACCTCGCCGGCATCGACCAAAAGCGTAGTGCCGTCAGGCAGGATGTAGAAGCAGCACTCGCCACGAGCACTATTGATGAAGTGGATGTCGAGGCACCCTTCGCTCCATGCGGGGAGCGGCTTGCCCACTTCGGGCGTTATAGGTTGCTTGCCTTTTGGTGCGCCGATGCAGTATGCAATGCCGAGCGTAGCGGCAAGTGCGAGTGTCAGAATATACCGTTTCATATCGCTTGATTGTTGCTTTTGTTTGCTATAAAGAGTTGAAACATAGATATTTATTTGCGCTTGGCGAGAATCGCGCTCAGTACCTTGCGCTCGCCCTCATGGTCGAATTTCTTGTTGTCGCACGGATGGTTTATGACACCCCGCTCGCGGCACCACAAGGTCGAGGAACCTCCGCCGTCGAGGTTCATTGCCTCTGTCATCTCCAACCACGAGCAGAGCTGTGTCAGCTCCTCAATCGACATGCCGTCGGCATTACCGGCCGAGCGGCCATCGACCACGATAAAATATACATCGCCCTCGGCGGTGTGGCCTATAACGGTGCGCGGATGGCGGGTGAGATAGAACGAGGCGGCAGGGTGATCGGTCTCGGTGATATGCTTGTACGACACTTTGTGGCCGTCGTCCATCAGCACAGGGCCGCAGGCCATAACATTGTCGCACTCCTCGATAAGTCCAGGGTAGTCCGGAATAGCCTCCGACTGGTTTATCTCAATGTAGTCGTCGTATATGTAGAGCAGTCCGTTCACGCGTGGAAGCATGCTGGAGAGTGTTGTGGAGAGCACCTCTCCGTCGATTTTAATCAAGGTGATAGCCCTATCCTGCTCGATGTTCCAATAGCAGGCATTGATGGCGATATCGGCATCATGTAGCGTCGCCGTTTTGCTCACCTCGGTAGCCGTTGGCGACATTATAGGCAGTACGGCAAAGTGCTTCGGCGAGAAGCGGATGACCGATATGGTCTGTGGCGAGTTGAAAATTCGTGCCGAGATGATGTAGCTCTCCTTGGCAGCTCGAACTTTAAGTTCGTGGCGTGCGGCCGACATGAAAGCCACCGAGTCGGCATTCGCAGCTACGGCAGTCTCGATATCGTGGTGGCAGGAGATGAATGATGAGCAGAGGAGTAAAGCGACGAAGGTCGCAAGGATTAGTTTGAATGATTTCATGATGTTTATTGGGCTTCGTTAGTTGCAAATATACGAAGAATTCCCGAAATTAGACGGTAATAGTCGTTTAATAACCAAATTTTTTATATTTTTGCGCTTGTTAACAAATGTATTCAAGATGTTCGAACTTCAGAAAAACAGTCCGCTGACCGTCATCAAGGAGTACCTGTTTATGACGGTCGGTATGCTTGTTTACTCGTTTGGCTGGATATGCTGCATCCTGCCATCCGATTGTGCTGGCGGTGGTGCGACGGGTCTGTCGCTGCTCATCTATCACATCACGGGCGGCGTTGTGTCGGTCGGCGTTATGGTGTTTATTATCAATACTATACTGCTCATAATAGCCGGTTTTATCGTGGGGTGGCGATTTGGTATCAAGACCATCTACTGTGTGGTGGTTATGTCGATTGCGATGTGGGCCTTGCAGAGGGGCTTCACGCTGCCTGATGGCTCGGTGATGGATCTCTTCCAGCTCGACAACCGACTGCTGTCGGCTATACTCGGAGGTTTATTTGCGGGCGTCGGCGTGGCAATATGCTTCCAGCAGGGAGGTTCGACCGGAGGCTCGGATATCGTGGTAATGATTGTCAATAAGTTCTACAAGATATCATATGGCCGCTTTATTCGTATGACCGACACGGTGATTATCTCGCTAGCGCTCTTCCTGCCAGATGTGGGTATTGCCGGTGTGATATATGGCTTCGTGCAGGTAGCGGTTTTCAGCTATACGGTCGATATGATTATGTCGGGTAACCAGCAGTCGAGCCAGATATTTATCGTCAGCAAGGATTATGTGGCGATGGCCGATGCGATGAATCAGGTTGCCCACCGCGGTGCAACGGTCATCGACGCTACGGGTTGGTACTCGAAGGAGCGACACAAGATAGTGATGGTCGTATGTCGCAAGCGCGATACGTCGATGGTTATGAAGACAGCCAAGATGGTCGATTCCGAGGCCTTTATCACTGTAGGCTCGGTAATGGGTGTCTATGGTAAGGGCTTCGATGCGCTGAATAAAGTGTAGTGGCGATATGAAGAGGGTAGCACTTTTTGCAGGGTCGTTTGACCCTTTCACTCGTGGTCACGAGGCGGTTGTCGAGGAGGCCTTGAGGCTCTTCGATGAGGTTGTGATTGCCGTGGGCGAGAATATCTCGAAGCGCTCTCTGCTCTCGGTCGAGCAGCGTTGCCGCCTTATTGCCGACCTCTATGGCAAGAATAGTCGTGTGCGCGTGGCGAGCTACTCGACACTGACGGGCGACTTCGCACGCGAGGTGGGAGCTATGGCGTTGGTGCGCGGTGTGCGCAATACGGTAGATTTCGAGCTCGAGCGCACAATGGAGGCCACAAATCGTGAACTCTTTCCGGGGCTTACGACCATCCTGCTAGTCACGCCAGCCGAGTATATGCACATCTCGTCGAGCATGGTGCGCGAACTCTTGGCCTATGGTCGCAAAGTGGATGACTACCTGCCGCAAGGTGTTGATATTGCGAAATATATAGAATAGGATAGGGAGCTATCGTTTGACCTCCTTGTAGAGCTTGTCGCCGCGGCGTACAGGCTCTACGGTCTTTATGGAGCATACGTCGCCTTGCTTTACGCCATCGACAACCCTCTCGGCAAGAACTATACCCTCGGCCTTCTGCTCCACAACGCCCGTTGTTTCGCCCATAATCAGAATGTCGTCGCCGGCGGCGAGGGTTGAGGCCTCGACGGTAATCTCGGCGACGCCTATGTTCTTGAAGAAGTTGGTGACCTTGCCGACGTACTCCTTGCGATGAGTGGCCGACGAGCCGTAGGCCTGACTGTGCTCGACAATATGCTTGTGGGCGTAGTAGCCACCCCAGAAGCCGCGGTTGAAGACGCGCAGCAACCCCTCCTTCAGCCCCTCGGCGTTCTCGCGCGAGAAGTCGCCCGCCTCGATGAGTCGCAACGCCTTGTCGTAGGCCTCCACCACGCGCTTGACGTACTCGCCGCCGCGTGCGCGTCCCTCGATTTTCAATACTCGCACACCCGCCTCGATGAATTGGTCGAGGAAGTCGATGGTGCACAAATCCTTCGGCGAGAGAATGTAGCGGCCGTCGATATCGAGCATTTCGCCCGTATCCTTGTCCTGAATTGTATATTTACGGCGGCAAATCTGGCGGCACGCTCCGCGGTTGGCCGAGCAGGCCGTTTCGTGCTCGCTCAGGTAGCACTTGCCCGAGATGGACATGCACAACGCTCCGTGGGCGAACATCTCGATCTCGACCAACTCTCCCTTCGGGCCGCGAATATCCTGCTCGACAATGGTGCGATGCACCTCGGCAATCTGCTCCAGCGAGAGTTCGCGTGCCAAGACAACAACGTCGGCCCACTGCGAGAAAAATCTGACGGCCGCCGGGTTCGAGATGTTGCACTGCGTGGAGATATGTACCTCGACACCCTGCGCGTGGGCGTAGGTGATGACCGACAAATCCGAGGCTATAACGGCATCCACGCCTACCGACTTGGCCTTATCGACCACCTCGTGCATCGCCTCCATCTCGTCGTCATAGATGATGGTATTGAGCGTGAGGTAGGTCTTGACACCGGCGGCATGGGCAATCTCGACAATTCGCTCCATATCGCTCTCCGAGAAATTGGCTGCCGAGGCGGAGCGCATATTGAGCCGTCCGATGCCGAAATATACGGAGTTGGCGCCTGCGTTTATCGCGGCGTGGAGCGACTCGTAGCACCCCACGGGTGCCATTATCTCTATATCTGTACGTTTCATTTTCGCGAGTAACCTTGGATATTGGTCGTTTTGGTGGGAAGTTTGTCAGCTCTTTCGCCCTACGAGGTTGGCAGCATAGCGGCGCAACTCCTCGGTGCGCTCGGCAGGTACATCGAGGGTGTCGAGTATGGCGAGAGCCCTCTGGAACTTCTGCGCTATCTGCTGCTCGACACGCTCCGGAATGCCCAGCGAGTCATACAACGATCGGATGATCGCAATCTTCTCGGCATCATCGATATCCTCACGCAGATGCGTCGTGCGTAGCACCTCGCGCTGCGCGTCCGAGGCTTGTGAGAAGGCCTCGACCATAAGTATCGTCTTTTTGCCTTCGAGGATGTCGCCGCCAATCTTCTTGCCGAGTCGCTCGTCACCATAGCTGTCGAGCAGGTCATCTTGCAACTGAAAGGCGAGGCCCACCTCTCTGGCGAAGTCGTAGAGGCGTTGGCAGTCGCGCTCGGAGGCTCCGGCGAGCATAGCTCCGATGGTGGCCGAGCCAGCAAGCAGGGCGGCGGTTTTGAGATCAATCATCTGCATATAATCGACCACCGAGACCTTCTGTTGTGTCTCGAAATCCATATCGAACTGCTGCCCCTCACACACCTCGGCTGCCATCTTATTAAACCGCTCGAAGATGGCCGAGAGGTGAGGTGTATCGGTGCGTTGCAGGTGCGAGTATGCCAGGATAAGCATCGCGTCGCCCGACAAGATGGCTACATTCTCGCCCCACTTGGCATGCACCGATGGGCGACCGCGGCGCACTGCAGCGTTGTCCATAATATCGTCGTGCAGCAGTGTGAAGTTGTGGAATATCTCGACGGCCATTGCCGGCGAGAGTGCCCGCTCGATATCCTCGGCGTAGAGGTTGTAGGCAAGCATAAGCAGCGTAGGTCGTATGCGTTTGCCACCCTCCTCCAAACCATACTTTATCGGGGCATAGAGTCGCTGTGGTTCGTCGGGGGTCTGCATCTGTGCGATATTTCGCTCGAAGAGTGCGAGCAACTCGCTGTTGGTGTATAGTCTCATCTCTGAAATAAGAGGATTAAAGAGTTTTGTTTTTCAATCGGTCAATCTCGTCAAGACGCTCGTAGGCAAGTCGCTTGACCTCGCTCCAGTCGTAGTAGTACGGGGTGTCGCTCTCGATGGCAATCTCGACATCGCGCTCGTTGATTTGTGCGCGAAGCAGAGCCTTGCCCTCCTTGTTGCGATAGATGACGAATATCACGTTGGCAGCCTTTGGCGTATATTTGTAGCCGCGCCAATGCTCGGCTACATGGTCAATGGTCTCGTTGCCCTCGCCGAAGGTGATAGGCAACTTGTCCAGAGCGAAGATGTTCATCAGCGGGATGATGTTCAGGTCGTGCCCGAAGCAGAGGTGCACACTCTCGCTGCTCTCGCCCGCAAGGTGCGCATCTATTCGGCCGACGATATAATCAACCAAGATGCGCGACTGTGCCATATTGTTGGCGAGAATAGGATGGGCTGCCGAGGCGCAGCGGTAGTACCAACGGCCATTCTCGACCTTGTAGAGCGTATGACGCTCGTCGGCGTTGAACACCTCGTCGATAAGCGCACGGTCGTTGATGCCCATATTCTGCGTGAAGGCCATGCGCTTGTAGATGTCGGATAGAACTTTGAAGGCCGGCCGGTCGAACATCGCAAAGAACTTGTCGGGATCGGTGAACATCGCATTCTTGCAGTGGCTCATATCCTGACGGTCGCCCCACGCGATAAGCCGCGGATAGACCTCCCTATTCAGAAAATCCTTGTACTCCCTCTCCTCGGCGCGGGAGTAGGCTTTGTTATGTGCCGATTTCTGCGGACGGATAATGCCGGTGACGGCCTCGGAGGCCTCCATATGATTGTTGAGGCGAGGGTTGCACTCCTTCATTCCCTCGTTGAAGGCCGCCATGCTCATCGAGGCACGCAACGAAACGGAGCCCTTCGAGAGCACCTTCGACTCGCCCCTGAAGAGCATCGGGAACCTCTCGCAGTAACGCTTCGCTATCTGCTTGTGTTGCATGAATCCCACATCCGTAAGGTCACCTATGCGGTTTTCGTGAACCTTCAGGTTCCACGTCATATACTCGTAAACACGCTTGCCGAGAGGCGTGAGTATGTCGGCTTCATCTGCCCTCTTGAAGTATTCGTAAGTCTCGACAGGGTATCTCTCGTCGGCCTCCATGCGCGAGCCGTGGCGCAGATAGCCGACCATAAATACCGGCTCGAAGCCTTTTGGCGCGGCGGGTGCCTCGAACTGATATAGGTTGCCGTTATAGACAGTCATCGTCGGAATCACAACCTGCGGATTGGCATCAATCTCGTCGCGCGAGGAGAGCTGCACGGAGGTCGTATCGTTGCCTCTTTCGGCGCAAGAAGTCAGCGAAATAATCGCAATAAACAGTAGGAGTAGGTAGTGCCTCATAGCATCGAGTCGATTAGTTGGTTTCGAAATGCAAATATACAAAATTTGGCAGATAAAACCATACGATTTCTGCACGTCTGTCGAAAATAGATATTTTGTGCGAATCAATAGGCCAAAATTTTGTAATCTCGGAATAAATGCGTAACTTTGGATGATTGAACGATTTTCAAACTAAACTATATCCTTATGAAAAAACTTGTTTTCGGTATTGACATTGGCGGCACAAACACCGCCTTCGGTCTGGTAGATGAGACCGGCGAAATTTTTGGCGAATCGGCTATCTCTACTAAGTCGTATATGCGCTATGATGACTATCCGCGTTACATCGAGGATTTGGCAAAGGCAATGAAGACCTTGATGAATGGAGTGAACTTCAATTTCGAGTTGGTGGGTATCGGTGTCGGCGCACCAAACGCCAACTACTACAAGGGTACTGTCGAAATCCCTTCGAATATGTGGAAGTACTCCGAAGAGCAGGTGGCAGCAGGAATGAAGGAGGAGGATCGCATCTTCCACTTTGCCGACGACCTCGGTAAGCACTTCGCGGGTACACCCGTATATATCACCAATGATGCTAACGCCGCAACCATCGGCGAGATGGTCTATGGCGGAGCGAAGGGCATGAAGAACTTCATCATGATAACCCTCGGTACGGGTGTAGGTTCGGGCTTTGTGGCTAATGGCGAGATGATTTATGGTCACGACGGCTTTGCCGGTGAGTTCGGCCACGTTGTTGTCGAACGCGGAGGTCGTGAGTGCGGTTGCGGCCGCAAGGGTTGCCTCGAGGCCTACACCTCGGCAAACGGTATCAAGCGCACAGCCTTCGAGCTGCTTGCCACGATGAACGATCCGTCGCCTATCCGCGAATACTCGTTTGATCAGCTCGATTCGGCGATGCTCTCGCAGTTTGCAGCCAAGGGCGATGCGATTGCCAAGGAGTGCTTCCGCCTGACAGGCCAGAAGCTCGGTTACGCATTGGCTGATGCGGTTACTATCACCTCACCGGAGGCTATCTTCATCTTTGGCGGCTTGGCCAAGGCCGGCGACCTTATCTTCGACCCTATTAAGTGGTATATGGAGGAGAATATGCTCATTACCTTCAAGAACAAGGTCAAGGTGTTGCCTTCCGAGTTGCAGAACAAGAATGCCGCAATCCTCGGGGCTTCGGCTCTCGTATGGCAGGCGCAGTAGGCCTCCACTCTTATAAGTAATTAGGCTGCTATCCTCTCGGGTAGCAGCCTAATTGTTTATCTGTCGGCTAATTGACTATCGCACCTTGAACTCCGGATCGGCCTTCATCGGGATAGGCATTGCCGCATAGTCGCCACGCTCGAACTTCTCGCGCACGGCCTTGAAGGCGTTGATGGTGTACTCTACGTCCTCCATCGTGTGGGCAGCCGTAGGGATAACGCGGAGAATAATCTCGCCCTTCGGAATCACAGGGTAGATTACAATCGAGCAGAATACGCCGTAGTTCTCGCGCAAATCGACGATGAGGTTGGTGCCCTCCTGATTGCCACCCTTCATATAGACAGGGGTAACAGGCGACTGCGTAACGCCAATCTCGAAGCCGTTGGCCTTCAAACCGCTCTGCAAAGCGCGGGTGATCTCCCACAACTTCTCCTGATACTCCGGATGGTTGCGGATAAGCTCCAAACGCTTCAGCGCACCGATAACCATCGGCATAGGCAGCGACTTGGCGTAGAGCTGCGAGCGCATATTGTAGCGGAAGAGGTTGATGAGCCAACGCGGACCGGACACGAATGCACCAATACCGGCCATCGACTTGGCAAAGGTGTTGAACAGCACATCTACACCGTCGATAACGCCGAAGTGGGCCGCCGTACCGCGACCACCGGGACCCATCGTGCCGAAGCCGTGAGCATCATCCACCAGGAGACGGAAGTTGAAATCCTTCTTCGCCTTAACGATTACGTCGAGGAAGCCGAGGTCGCCCTTCATGCCGAAGACACCCTCGGTGATAACCAGCACACCACCGCGCTGCTCCTCAGCGAGCTCCGTAGCGTGACGCAGCTGCAAGCGCAGCGAGTCCTCGTCGTTGTGGGCATATACGAAACGCTTGCCCTTGTGCATACGCAGACCGTCGATAATGCAGGCGTGAGCCTCGGCATCATAGACCACAACGTCGCGCGGCGTGAGCAGGCAGTCGATAATCGAAATCATACCCTGATAGCCGAAGTTCAGCAGGAAGGCATCCTCCTTGCCTACGAACTCCGCGAGTTCGCGCTCGAGCTGCTCGTGGTACTTCGTTTGACCACTCATCATACGGGCACCCATAGGTGCTGCCATACCAAACTCTGCGGCACCCGCAGCATCTGCCTTGCGCACCTCCGGATGGTTGGCCAAGCCGAGATAGTTGTTAAGGCTCCAGTTGAGCATCATCTTACCACGGAAACGCATGTGAGGGCCGATTTCACCCTCCAACTTAGGGAATGCGAAATAACCGTGTACATTCTGCATGTACTGACCGATTGGTCCGCCCGTGTTCTTCTCTAAGCGTTCAAAAATATCTACCATATCGCTTGAATATTGAGTGTAATTATATCAAATCGTAGGGCAAAGATAGTAAAATTTAGACAAATGTGTTGCGGTTGTGTACTAAAAGTTTCACTGCTCGGCCGACCGTGCACAGCGGTAATATCTCTTGTTGCCGCCTTGTGGTGGCGGATTATTCGCGCTTTACGAGCAACAAACCGTCGGCATAGGAGTGGAGTTTACTCTCTGGCATAGTGATGGTTACGCGCCCCTTACTTCTCGGCTTGAAGTCGTACTGCCCGAGGCTTATCCACTCGCCCGACACCTGACCTATGAGTTTTATCTTGCGCAAATCTATATCCTTCTCAAGCCGCTGCTTGTCCACCTGAACATCGAAGTGGACCTGCTTATTCACCTTGCCCTTCATACGTTGGTAGGAGTACAACTCCCACTTGCCCTTGATGCCCTTTGGCAGAGTGTAGGTTATGGAGCTCTCGTCGGTGCCGGCAAGGCGAATAAGGTAGGTGAGGCCGAAGCCCATATTGCCCCTTTTGCGTTGCCAGCCATCGCCCAGCGAGACATACTCCGAGTTGTCGTCAATGAGAATGTCGGGCGTTGAACCGTCGAGGTATGGGTTGCGTTCCATAAGGCTGACAATCTGACGGCTATCCACATCCTGCACCGCGCCGCCCTTGGCGAGCTTGGCAGCGATGGCAGCCGCCTGCCCTAATACCATAAATACGGGCTCCATGCGAATCGAGCCAAAGGCTATATGACTGGCCGAGAGGCATACGGGTACAAGCAGATTGTCGCACTCGGCACGCTTTGGCGTGATGGCACGGTAGGAGATAGGGTAGGGGCCGGCGGTCTTCATCTCGACATTGCCCTCATTTTTGAGCATCTTAACACCATTCTTCTCGACTACCACGCGCTTGCAGTTGTGCGAGTCCATAGCATAGGCGGCGTAGGCTACGCCATCCTCGACCGTCACTTTGTGGTCGCAGTCCTTCTGTGTGCAAACATACTCGCCCACCATGCGTCGCGCCTCGCGGACGTAGAGTTGCGGCGTGAAGTGGTTATTCTCCACATACTCATCCTTCGGGTAGCCCCAGCGCAGCATCTCGCGGCGAATGCTCTCGGGCACGCGCTCGTCGTGGCCGATGAAGTAAAGCAGGCCCTTGGTGTAGTCCTCGTGCGCCTTGAATATCTTGGCGCGCTCCTCGCGCGAGGCCTCGGGGTAGTTCCAGCTGCCGCCGATGTAGTCGGTCGAGAAGGCCCCGCGGTTGTTCACGTCGGTCTTGCGGTTAGGCATGTGGCTCCAGATGAAGTAGTTGGCCAACTTGCGCTTGTCTGGCTGTGCCTCTATCAGGCGTATCAGTAGTTCATACTGCCATGGGTCGTAGTTGTCGGGCTTCGTTATAGGTACCATATTCTCCGGATTATCCGTCAGGCAGATGCGGAAGTTGTAGGTCTGTACAAGATTGTCACCCTTGCCCGTGCCTTTGAGCGGAATGTCGTGGATGTGTGGCAGCAGGCCGCTTGCCGGATTGCCCTTCTCGACGTATGGGTCCACGCCGTCGGGGAATTGGTGGTTGCGCTTGTGAAAATACTCGCCGCTCCACGTTTCGCCATAGACCGAGTTGTCCTCGCGTCCCACAGTGTACGACACGCCGGCGGCCGCCATCAGGTCGCCCTCGTAGGTGGCATCTATGAAGCAGTCGGCCTCAATTTTTAACTTCGGCACTCGCCCTGCGAAGTGTGCCCCGATGATGCGATTGTCGCTCTTCTCTACGCGGTCGAGGTGCTCGCCTTTGTAGAGCGTGATGTTCTTGTGTGAGGCATAACCCTCCATGATGCGCAGAGCCACGGATGGCTCGAATACCCACGATTCGAGGGTGCCATAGTGGCTGCCGAGGGTGCGATAGAACTGCTTGGCGATGCCTTGTACCACCTGCTTGTTGCCGATGTCGGTCTGGCCGAGACCTCCCGTTGTAAGACCTCCTATGCGCTCCTCGGGGCAGACGAGTGCTACCTTCATATCGAGCTGTGCGGCCGAATATGCCGCCACAACACCCGCCGAGGTGCCTCCATATACGCATAGGTCAAACTGTTGTGCCGTGGCCGACAGAGTGACGATTACTGCGGCAATAATTGTAAGTGTTTGCTTCATCTTTTCGGTTGTTTTTATTCGTCAAGTCGTATGATGTTGGCACCGATTGCATTCAGTCGTCCCTCGATGTCGCGATAGCCGCGGTCTATTTGGTCGATATTCTGAATGGTGCTTACGCCGTCGGCACTCATTGCTGCGATGAGCAGCGAGACACCCGCGCGGATATCGGGCGACGACATCTTTGCAGCGCGCAGCTGGTGTTCGTGGTTTTGGCCTATGACGGCGGCGCGGTGAGGGTCGCAGAGGATGATTTGCGCACCCATGTCTATCAGCTTATCGACGAAGAAGAGGCGGCTCTCGAACATCTTCTGGTGTATGAGCACCGTGCCCTTTGCCTGCGTCGCCACGACGAGAAAGACGGACAGAAGGTCGGGCGTAAGGCCCGGCCACGGAGCGTCGGCAATGGTCATAATCGAACCATCGATAAAACTCTCGATGCGGTAGTGATCCTGCTGTGGGATGTAGAGGTCGTCACCGCGACGCTCCATCGCGATGCCGAGGCGTGCAAACTGCGTAGGTATAATGCCGAGATTCTCAAACGAAACACCCTTGATTGTCAGCTCCGAGCGGTTCATCGCCGCCATGCCGATAAAGCTGCCCACCTCAATCATATCGGGCAGCATCGTGTGCGTTGTGCCGCCGAGCGACTCCACACCCTCGATTTCGAGCAGGTTGGAGCCTACGCCAGATATCTTTGCACCCATACGGTTGAGCATCTTGCATAGCTGCTGCAGGTATGGCTCGCAGGCGGCGTTGTAGATTGTAGTTTTGCCTTTGGCGAGCACCGCCGCCATAACGATGTTCGCCGTACCTGTCACCGACGCCTCGTCGAGCAACATATAACACCCCTTCAACTCCTTAGCCTTGACCGTGAAGAAGGCCTCGGCTGCATCGAAGTCGAACTCGGCGCCGAGCTTCTGAAAGCCTATGAAGTGAGTGTCGAGGCGGCGACGACCAATCTTGTCGCCACCCGGCTTCGGGATATACCCCACACCGAAACGTGCCAACAGCGGGCCGACAATCATCACCGAGCCGCGCAGACGTGCGCAGCGATTGCGGTAGTCGTCGCTGGCCAGGTAGTCGAGATTTATCTCCTTGGCGCAGAAGGCGTAGCTATCCTCCGACAGTCGCTCGACCTTGACACCCATCGCCTGCAAGAGGTCGATGAGTTGGATGATGTCGAGGATCTGCGGAATGTTGTTCACCACCACGCGCTCCTCTGTGAGGAGTGTGGCGCATAGAATCTGCAACGCCTCATTTTTAGCACCTTGCGGTGTAATCTCGCCCGACAGGCGGCGACCGCCTTCAACTTTGAATATAGCCATAGCTTCCGAATTTTTACCAAAGGTAATAAATTTTGGCTAATCGACCAAATGAAAACCTTGTTATTTTGCCATAAGCCGTTGGCGGTTTCTCTGTTGTGTCCGAACAGGGCCCCGAAAGAGAGTTGCTCGTTTGGCGAAAAATCACTATATTTGCGGCAGTATATCAGCAAAATAATGGGCGATTTCGCACAATAAGGGTATCAAATACCCCCCCCCTGATTTTTGATGGGGGGGGGTATTTTGTTGATAACCAGCTAGTTGCAAATGTAAAATAATTAACGAATAAAACCTTACTATTATGAAAAGAGCATTACTTCTTGTTGCGGTAGTCGCAACGTGTTTTGCCGGCTGTGGCAAAATTGAGGACAGCATCAAGAATTTGAGTGACCGCATTGACCAATTGGAACAAAAAGTTGCAACGATTGATGAGCAGATTGCGGCCATCAACAACTCTATCGAACTGCTCGAGAAGGTTGATGAGGCGCTGAAGGCGAAAGATGCGCAATTGGAGCAAGCCGACAAGAATTTGGAGGCCAAGATTGCCGAATTGAGGCAGTATGTTGCTACCGAGTTGAACTCTGCTAAGAGTTGGGCAAGTGCTACCTTTGCAACTTTGGAGCAGTATCAATCGTTGCTCAGCGAGATTGCACGCCTCGAAGCCCTGCTTAAATCGAACAAGGAGGCTGCAACGAAGGAACTGACCGAGGCTATTGCGCCGCTCAAAACGTCGCTCGAATCGTGGGTGAGCGAGCAGCTTACGGGCTACTATACCATAGCGCAGACCGATGCAAAGATTGCCGAGTTGGAGCAGGCTATTGCTGATGGCGACTCTGTTTTTCAGGAGCAGATAGATGCCTTGAAGGAGCAGTTGCAGAGCTCTAACGAGGAGATTACAAAAGCATATCAAGAGGCTATTGCAAAGGCTATAACCGACAATAATGGCGTTATTAACCAGCAGATTGCCAACGAAATTGCAGTAGTAAATAAGCGCATTGACGAGGAGGTTGCGACTATCAACGAGAAGATCTCGAAGTTGCAAGCACAGGCAGACGAGAATAGCGCGGCCATCGCAAAACTCTTGGCGCAGATTCAGTCACTGTCGTATGTCCCACAAACCTCTGACGGCAAGGTGTCGGTCTCGATGGTTGAGGGTGTAGGCCGTGCTACGCTCGATTTCGAGGTGTCGCCAAAGGAGGCGGTTGCGGAGTTGGCAAAAGTATGGCAGAGTGCTGTTGCCGTGAAGGCTGTATATACCATTTCGCGTGCCGTGACATTGATCGATATGCCGGTCGTTGAGTTTGTTGCCGACGAGGCCAACGGAATTATCACCGTTACCGCTTCGGGCGAGAATCTCTCGGAGGAGTTCTACGCAGGCACGCAGACCGCAAGCGTGCGCCTCTCTATTTCGGACGGCAATAGTTCGGTCGTGTCGGACTATATCGTTATGGTTGCACGATAGCCGAGTTTAAGAGTATATAACTCATGAAATTTTGGTACAATGAAGAAGATAGTTCTACTATTAGCCATATTCGCCATCTCGGTATCCTGTATGGATAAGTACGAGGATACGCTGCAAGAGTTGGGCGAGCGTGTCGATAAGTTGGAGCAGAAGATTCCGACTATCGACCAACAAATAGAGTCTATTAAAGAATCCATCTCTCTGCTCGAAGAGGCGGACAAGGCATTGAAGGCCAAGGACGAGGAACTTTCAAACGCCGACCGTAATTTGGAGAAGCTCATCTCGGAGTTGAAGCAGTATGTCAATAACGAGATAAACGCAACGAAGAGTTGGGCCGAAGCATCACTCTTTACCCTGCAAAAGTACAACTCCGCTGTTAGTGCCCTTGCGAGGTTGGAGCAGAGTATTGCTTCGGATAAGAACGCTGCCTCCCAGGAGATTAGCGATGCCGTTTCCGCTTTGCGTACCTCTTTCCAGAGGTGGGTCGGCGAGCAACTTGCGGGCCACTACTCTATCGCCAAGGCAGATGCAGAGTTCGATGCGCTACGCAAGAGCATTGAGGCGGGCGACGAAAAGTTGCAGGGCGAAATAGACGACCTGCAAACTGCAATTGCCAAATCAGCCACCGACCTCACCGAAGCGTATCAAAAGGCTATCGAGGAGGCTATCAACGACCATAATGGCGTTATCACAGCCGCTCTAAACGAGGAGTTGGGTGAGGTAAACAAACGCCTTGACGAGGAGTTGGTCGCTATCAACGCCAAACTCACGGCATTGGAGGCGCAGATAGGCAAAAATGCGGAGGATATCGCTAAACTTCTAGCCCGCATACAGTCGATTTCGTATATCCACAAATACGCAGATGGCAAGGCAACGATGCGCCAACTCGGTGATCTTCGTCATGCAGTGCTTCAATTCGAAGTAACGCCGAAGGAGTGTGTTGCCGGCTTGTCTGCTACTTGGAAAGATGCGATGAGCGCAAAAGGCGTTTGCATAATCGATGACTATAAGGAGTTTGAAGAGGATATGCCAATCTTGAAGTTTGAGGCCGATGAGGAGAATGGCATTATCTCTGTGACCATTTCGGGCGAAAACCTTCCGGACTGGACATTTGTTGAGAAGCCAGAGATACAAGTCATACTGACTATCTCGGATGGTACAACGGCATTCACCACCGACTATATTTCTATGGCCATTCGCGACTATGGCGGCTACGACGAACTTATTATACCAAACAATGAAATTTGGTATATCACTTCTGATGAGCAACCAATTACAATTGAGTCCAATACTTCTTTTAATACAAAAGTTTTATCAAACACATACGACAATGGGTTTGGTCGAATTGTAACTGATGGGGAGATTACGAGCTTGGCGTATAATGCTTTCGCAGATCCCGATTTATTAAGCGTCAATATTCCGGATAGTGTTGCCGATATTGAAGATGGAGCTTTTCTTTCAAAATCTATTATAGAGTTTAAGGGTAAACACGCCTCAAATGATGGTAACTATATATCTGTAAACAATCGCTTAATTTCCGTTGTTGCCGGATTAACAACATTCGAAGTTCCTGAACACATCACTTCGATTGGAAATAGTGCATTCTCAGTTTGTACCTCGCTGACAAGTGTTACAATTCCTGATAGCATTACTGAGATTGGTGGTAGTGCATTCGAAGGTTGCACCTCGCTGAAGGATACATATGTAAATATAACAGATTTGGCAGCATACGCTACAAGTAATCCAATGCACGAAATAGGCAGCAATATACATCTATTAATTGATGGCAAGGAGTTAACAGAGCTGGTTATTCCTGAAAGCGTTATTGAGATTGGAGATTATGCATTCTATGGTTGCACCTCGCTGAAAAGTGTAACCATTCCCGACAGCGTTACTAAAATTGGTGGTAGTGCATTTTCTGGTTGCACGAGCGAATTGATAATAAATAATAAAATTATTGAGACTAATTATTCTGGTAATAATTGTCCAACATACAACTCTGAAGGCTGGCTTTATGGCTCTAAATTTACGAAACTTACTATTGGCGACGGCGTTACTTCGATTGGAGGTTGGGCATTCTATGGTTGCACCTCGCTGGCAAGTGTTACAATTCCAAATAGCGTTACTTCGATTGGAGAGCGGGCATTCCGTGATTGCACCTCGCTGACAAGTGTTACTATTCCTGATAGCGTTACTTCGATTGGAGATTATGCATTCTATGGTTGCACCTCGCTGACAAGTATTACAATTCCAAGAAGTGTTACTTCTATTGGAGATTATGCATTCCGTAATTGCGGCCTGACAAGCATCACTATTCCTGGCAGCGTTACTGAGATTGGATATAATGCATTCTATGGTTGCTGTTTTGAAAAAGATAAATTTGTGAATAATTCGTCATTAGATGCTGAACAAAACGGATATTGGGGGGCGAAAATATATGGTGAAATCCTATCTGATGGGTTGATTATAGTAGATAATACTGTTGTAGATTGTCGCACAAATGCAATATCTGTAACGATTCCCGACGGCGTCACTTCGATTGGGAAGTCCGCATTCAAGGATTGCACCTCGCTGACAAGTGTTACAATTCCTAATAGTGTCACTTCGATTGAAGGTTCTGCATTCTATAATTGCACCTCGCTGGCAAGTGTTACAATTCCTAATAGCGTCACTTCGATTGGAGATTATGCATTCTATGGTTGCACCTCGCTGACAAGTATTGCAATTCCTGACAGCGTCACTTCGATTGGAGATTATGCATTCTATGGTTGCACCTCGCTGACAAGTATTGCAATTCCTGACAGCGTCACTGAGATTGGTGGTAATGCATTCGCTTATTGCACCTCGCTGACAAGCATCACCATTCCTAATAGCGTAACTTCGATTGGAATTTATGCATTCTATGAGTGCACAGGGGAGTTGATTATTAATAGCAAAATTGTCAACAACAATTATAACAGCAACAATCGTCCATCCGAACACGGTTGGCTGGCTGGTGCTAAATTCACTTCACTCACCATTGGCGATAGCGTCACTTCGATTGGGATCTACGCATTCTATCGTTGTACCTCGCTGACAAGTGTTACCATTGGCAACAGCGTTACTTCAATTGGAGATAGTGCATTCTATGGTTGCACCTCGCTGGCAAGTGTTACCATTCCCGATAGCGTGACAAAGATTGGAGAGTATGCATTCTATGAGTGCTCCTCGCTGACAAGCATCACCATTCCTAATAGCGTTACTTCGATTGGAAATTATGCATTCTATGAGTGCACGGGCGAATTGATAATAAATAATAAAATTATTGAGACTAATTATACTTATGAGAATTCGCCTCGAGAAACCTGGCTTGATGGTGCAAAATTTACCAAACTTACTATTGGCGACGGCATTACTAAGATTGGTGGTAGTGCATTCTATGAGTGCTCCTCGCTGAGAAGTATTACAATTCCCGACAGCGTAACTTCGATTGGAAGTGGTGCATTCTATCGTTGCACCTCGCTGAGAAGTATTACAATTCCCGACAGCGTAACTTCGATTGGAAGTGGTGCATTCTTTGGTTGCGTCTCGCTGACAAGTATTACAATCGGCAATAGTGTTACTTCGATTGGTGGTAGTGTATTCTCAGGTTGCTCCTCGCTGACAAGTATTACAATCGGCAATAGTGTTACTTTGATTGGAGATACTGCATTCCATGAGTGCTCCTCGCTGAGAAGTATTACAATTCCCGACAGTGTTACTTCGATTGGTGGTGCTGCATTCAGAGATTGTACCTCGCTGACAAGTGTTACAATTGGCCACAGCGTTACTTCGATTGGGAACCACGCAT
>JAFVRC010000044.1 GCA_017504485.1 Alistipes sp.
GTACTGCGGTTTTCCCGTGGGAGAGTAGGTAGCCGCCTCTTTAAAGGAGCAAGTCAAATGATTTGCTCCTTTTCTTTTTGTGTATAGCGGCGCATATTTTGCACAAGAGTCAATCAGTGGCGAGGGCTGTACGCACAGTACTATCCCTCGCCACCTCATATCCCTATGCACAAAATCTGCCCCACTCTCCACAAAAATTAAGAGGAGCAAGATTCTCGCAGTGCAAAATATGTGAGCGTATTACACAAATAGAGCCGCAGGCTCGTGCCGTAAGTTGAGCGGTTTGCAGCTAATCGTTATGTCACTATTATAGACTACGAGGTGTTTTGCCCGTATGCTTCTTGAAGAACTGAACAAATGCCGAAGGGCTCGAAAAGTTGAGTTGGTCGGCAATCTCTTGCACTGTAATATCGGTTGTGCGAAGCAACATCTTAGCATCAATCACTATCGCCTCGTGTTGGTTTACCGAGAGACTCTTCTCTAACCGCTGGCTGTGGGCTACAATAGTGCTTGTTACGAGCTTGACCCTGCTTGTAATGCTTACCCCTGCAATGCAGTCGCTATTCAAACTCACTGCCCTAACCGCTACGCAGTGGTGGATAGTTGTCGGACTATCGATTGGAGTCCTTGTGTTAAGCGAATTTTGTAAACTATTTGTTCGAAATAACAAACAATTTTAAGGAATTATGAGTCTGCTATTTTGCTATTTATATTTTTAATTGTACCTTTGCATCGCGTATCAACCTCTTGTAATGGGTGGGTGGTCGTAAGGTTATGGTGCCCAGGCACCCTCCAACGGGATTATGCGGCAGTGTCCGCGTATGGTAGGCCTAACACAGCGACAATGTTGAGCGTTAATATTAAAAAATAAGTTGCAACGATGAACAAAGATTCATTAATCAGACTCGTGAATGAGCAGATGTGGGCAAAGAGTGATGCCGACATCCCACAGTTCCAGGCAGGTGACACGATTACGGTTACCTATCGTATTGTCGAGGGAAGCAAGGAGCGTTTGCAGAGCTTCCGTGGTGTAGTTATCCAGATTAAGGGTACGGGCAAGACCAAGATGTTCACTATCCGCAAGATGTCGAATGGTGTAGGTGTTGAGCGCATCTTCCCTCTCTACTCGCCACATCTCGACCATATCGAGGTTAACAAGCGTGGTGTTGTACGCCGTGCGCGTATCTACTACTTCCGCGAGCTTACCGGTAAGAAGGCGCGTATCAAGGAGCGTCGTATGCCGGTCAAGGCTTAATCGCTTGCGAGTCTATGCAAAAAGCGCCTGCCTAACTCTTGCGGAGTTGGGCAGGTTTTCGTTTTGGGAGTGCTCTTGATTGTTAGTCGAAGATAGAGTTCAGAAGGGCCGCGAGGCGGTAGCCACCATTGCGAATTTGCGACTCGGCGAGTGGCACATACTTGTCGAGATACTCTGTACGGTCGAAACGTTCTTCGGGTTTTGCGCTATGTACTTCGCGCGATACCTTGGCGCAATCGTATCCCCAATCATAGATTGTTCCGGCGCAGATATCCTTGATTTGCTGCGGCGAGGCGGTGTCGAGCAATTCGGCCAAATCCGAGAAGCTCCACGGGTGGCGAGCTCTCACGATAAGATCGTCCCACAGCGTATGGAGACGTATCTTCTTGCCATCGAGATAGACATTATAGTAGCCGATGGTTTGGTCCTCGGGGTAGCGGATATGCTCGGGGCAGTGCATATCGCCCACAAAATGTACGATAAGGGCGATTGTTGTGATGCGCGCCGAGTCGGTCATACGCTCGGGGTGTCGCAGTTCCTCGGCCAGACGCTCGATCTGATAGATGCTATTCTTGACGAAGGCACCATTGCGCTTTGTGTCGCGAAATACGGTGCAGTCATCCTCGGCCTCGAAGGTGTGAGGGTAGGTTGTCAGGCGCGTGGTATTCGTCGGCTCGAAGCCCGTGTCGAGCAGTAGCACAGGCTTTGCATCGTCAGCATAGGATGCCCACTTGACAATCGACTCGCCGTGCATATACCTATCGAGCTGCTTCTTGGCACGTTTCGTTAGGTGCTCCTCGGCAATCTTAGCTACAGTGGCGTGACCAAGGCGAGCCCATGCCCATGCCGAGTTGCAGACAACGAGCAGGGCGGTGCAGATAGTCAAAAATCTCTTCATATCGGCTTCGTAATCTTATTGTCGGTGCATCAATCGGCGAGATTATAAAAATCCCTCCTCGACGAGCAGGCGGCGCACACCCACCCAATCAACGAATGGTCGGCCCGCCGTGTCGTTGCGACGCAGGGGTATGCCGAGTGCGCTGTCGTCGATGTAGAGGTCGGCATGCACCTTTATAGACTTGGTCCACTGCTTCTGCTCGGGGTTGCGGTTTACGTCGTAGAGTTTGATGCCGTTCTCCTTGAACCAGTTTATGGCCTCCTTTTCGAGCTTGCCGCTACGCATAGTGTAGAGGATTATGCGGTGCCCATTCTCAACCAACTCTCGCAAGACGGGTGCGGCACCGATATCTTCGCCGAGGAAGGGGTATTGGTGTGTAACGCAGGTGCCGTCAAAATCGACCGCAATAACAAGTCCCGAATATGCTGCCATATTGCTACTTTGATGATTTAGTGTCTAAAAAGGTTTTTAGGATTCAGAATTCTTAACACGCGCTTCCACAGTGGCTGTTTGCCCTCGAACTCCGGATCGTACTGGTAGCGGTAGCCGTAGCCGTAGCTGTGGCGTGTCTCGGATGCGCCGTTCAGCACGATGCACATGTTGCGCAATTTGTTATCGGTGTAGAGCGAGTTGATATCCGGCAGCTGACGTCGGTCGAGCAAGCCCTCACGCACGACATATATGCTGAGGTCCGATACTCGGCTTATGATCAACGCATCGGCAATGATAAGTGCCGGCACGCTATCGATAAGGATATAGTCGTAGCGGCCGCGGCACTCCTCGATGAGCTTATCGAGGCGCGACGACATAAGCATCTCGGCCGGGTTTGGCGGTTGCAGGCCGGCGTATATAAAGTCGAAGTTAGGGTGCAGGTTGCTCTTCGATATAATATCCTCGACCGAGGTCTCCGGCTTACTGATGTACTTGGTGATGCCATTCGGATTGCTGCGCTGTCCCATATGCTTTGAGAGCGTGCGGCGGCGCAAGTCGAGGTCAATCATCAACACACGGTTACCCGAGAAGGCGAGCGTCATACCGAGGTTCATCGAGACGAAGGTCTTGCCCGCGTGCGCATTCGACGAGGTGACGAGTATCACCTGCTGTCGCTCGCTGCCCGTGCTCATAAAGCTCATATTGGTGCGCAGAATCTTGAAGGCCTCCGACACCTTGTCGCGGCTATTCTCGCGCACGGCAATCGAGCGCTGTGCATTACCCGTGAATATAGGGATATCGCCCAGATAAGGAACCTTCGTGTACTTGACAATATCGTGCTTGCCCTGAACCTTTGTGTTGAACAACATCGAGAGGTAGATGCAGAGTAGCGGCAGACCGCAACCAAAGATTGCCATTATCAACATGATGAGCACCTTGTTTGGCGAGATAGGGTTCGACGGGCCGAAGGCGTTATCGACGATACGCGCCGTGCGCTCGGTAATGGCGAGTGATATGGCGTTCTCCTCGCTCTTGTTGAGCAGGTAGAGATAGAGCTCCTCCTTGATCTTCTGCTGACGGGCGATAGACAAGAACTCCTGCTCCTTGGCCGGCACCGAACCGATGCGGCTGGTTATGCGGCGCTCCTGCTGCTCGAGGTTTTGCAGACGTATCTCGAGGGCCGATATGTGCGACGCGAGTGATGCGAGAATAGCATTGCGTGTAGCACTTATCGAGGCTTCGAGGTTGCGAATGATAGGGTTGTTCTCACCATTGGTCATCAACTTGTCGCGGTGCAGAATAAGGTCGTTGTAGTTGCCAATCTGCGAGGCGAGTTGTGTGGCATAGCCACCCTCGAAGGCGGCAATCGGAATGAGGCTAGTGCTCTTCGAAGAGTCGCTCAGGTACTCCTTGATATACTTGGCTACGGCCAGCTGGTTGCTCGTCACGGCAATCTCGGCTTCGTAGCGGGCCATCTCCTCGGAAGTCTGCTTCGTCTCGGTGCGCAAATCCACGATGTTGTTCTCCGCCTTGAATGCCTTGATGTTATTATCAACTATGTTGAGTTCCTCGCTGATAACCTTCAAACGCTCGCTGATAAACTCGGCCGTCGCCTCACCGATAATCTGCTTGTCGATTACCGCATCGTCGTTATATACGTTGATGAGGGTGTTGAGCACATCCTCGGCACGCTGCGGTACCACATCGTTGAGCGAGAGGTTGATAATCGACGACATCTTGTTGGCCACGGACATCTTCGTTGCGGAACGGTAGCGCGTAGCTACGGTCTGCACATTGCTCTTCGAGCAGTTGATGTCGCGACCTATGTAGTCGGGCGACATATAGAGCGTCTTCTCGATTACGATACGACCGTTAGGCAGGCTTATGGTGTCGCCATACGGAGCCGTCACGGTAAATCGCTCGTCGGCCTTCTCGTCAATCTCCGGGCTTGCTGGACGCGAGAACTCCGAGATTACCACCTCGTTCTCGCCGAGTGTAACGTCGAACTTGCATGTCGCGCCGCCGAGGTCGTCAATGAATGTTGTGGCGATAGGCGACTTGCCGTAAAGATCCACCTTGCGCAGCCCCGACTTGGTAGTGTAGTTGGTTGTCAGGTTAAGGCGGTTTACGACCTCAATCATCAGGCGGTTGGCCTGAATGACGTAGAGCTCATTATCTACGTTACGGCGAGTGGCGATACCCGTGATGTCGCCAAAGGCTGCCAACTCGCTGGCGCCGCCACCCTTACGGGCATCCTTCACAAGGATTGTGGCCTCACGGTGATAGACAGGCGATGTGCGCAGCAGGTAGAATATTCCGATGCCGAGGAAGCAGAGCAGCGACAAGGCAAACCAGTGCCAATGTTTGACAGCCGACTCGAAGATGTCCTGAAACGAGATGCTCTGCTCGAATGACGAGCCGTCGGTATAGACGTTGTTATTCTGTTCGTTGATTTGATTCTGCATAGCTTGAAGAGGTGATTATCGAGTTGCGAAACTTACTATTGTGAGTGCGAGCGAAGCTGCGGTGAGCAGGGTGCTGGCTATCGAAATCCAGAACGTGCGGTTCTGATTTATTTCGGATGTGGCGGCCTTGTACTTGTTGGGCTGAACATATACCACGTCGCCCTGCTGGAGGTTGAAGGCCGGCGAGAGCAACGCATCCTTCGATAGCAAATCTACCTGATAGACCTTGCTCTGATCCTTGCCCTCCTCCTTGCGGATTACCGAGACGTTGGTACGATTGCCGTAGATGGTCATATCGCCGGCCATCGCAAGGGCCTCGAGCAACGTGATTTTGTCGCGCGTAATATCGAACTGTCCTGGGCGCACAACCTCGCCCAAGACGTAGAACTTCATGTCGGCAAACTGAATGTTTACGCTTGCATCGCTGATATACCCGCCATCGATAATCTTGTGAGCAATCTCGCTTGCGAGTTCCGAGCGGGTTTTGCCTGCGCAGTGCACCACGCCGATAACCGGAATGTAGAGGTCGCCCTTCTCATCGACCGTGCGTATCTGCAAGGCCTGTGCGCTTGTCGGGTTTGTCGAAGCGAGAGGATTCGACGAGAGCGAGCTGTACGAAGTTGTGGTGTTGAACGGAGCGGCCAGCTCGGGGTCCTTGCTCGACACGATGACCGTCAAGCGGTCGTGCGGCTTGATGCGAATCTGTCCGTTGCCGGCGAGGGAGATAATCGACTCGTTTGTCACATCCTGGAGATAGGTGACTCTCTTCGTCGAGTTGCACGATGCGAGGATAGCGATTGTCGCTATCAGCGTGCCAAGTTTTGCGAGGTGTTTAGTCATATTATTTCGGTTTTTTCTCATTTTTGCTCTTGTGGTTTGCACTGCAGCCGAGGCGTGTGGTGACAATATTTGACGCGCGTCGCGCCCGTGCGCTTGTACGCGCGAATGCAAATCACGCAAAGATAATGCTTTTATGCCAATTATCCAAATTCTGTGCGTGCGATAGGGCACTGCTGATGTGTGGTTGCATGGTTTTTTGATAAAGTGTAGCGACGTTATTGCCCGAATTTTGCCGTCACGTCAGCCAATTTGGTCACATTTGCGCCGGTGTTCGCCACTAAAATTTTTTTCATCGTGTCGCGCGGCTGATATTTGCGCCGCTTGCCGAGGCTGTGGCCTTGCGGCAATATGTTTAACAAAACCTGAAAAAGTATGAAGAAAATTTTTACGCTGGCACTCGCTCTTGTGGGCGTAGCTACCGCTCTTGCAGGCGGACTCTCGACGAACACGAATCAAAACATCGCCTTTCTGCGTAACCCCGCTCGCGGAAATTCGACAGAGATAGATGCCGTCTATTCAAATCCGGCAGGCGTAGGTCTCCTCGCCGCCGATGGTATTCACTTCTCGTTCAATGTGCAGGGCGCATTCCAAACCCGCACCTCGGCAACGACCTACGCTCCATTTGCAGCCAATGGCGGAAGCGAAACGAAGGAGTATGTGGGCCGCGCTATGGCAGCCATCCCATCGTTCCAATTTGCCTATAAGCAGGATTGGTGGTCCGTTATGGCCTCGTTTGCGATTGGAGGCGGAGGCGGTACGGCGCGCTACAACAACGGCTTGGGCTCCTTCGAGAAGATGGTGGCGGTGCTCCCATCGGCTCTGAATGCAAATCTTGGTACTATGGGCTTCAACACGACAGCCTATTCGCTTGATACTCAAATGAAGGGTACGCAGATTACCTATTCGGCAACCGTGGGTGCGGCTTTCCGCGTAGCCAAGTGGCTCTCGCTTGCCGCACAGGTGCGCTACAATCACGTTACGGCAGGCTATAACGGCTATCTGTCCAATATCTCGACTAACCTCTCGAATCCTGCGCTCGGTGTCAATCCTACGGGTGTGATGATGCCGGCCTATCAGACCTTTATCGGTTTGCAGCAGATGACCGGCAATGCTGCATTCGGTGCCTTGGCCGCGCAGGTGTCGGATAAGAGAGTCGATTGCAAGCAGAGCGGCTATGGTATTACGCCTGTTGTTGGTCTGCACTTCGAGATGAAGGGTTGGAATGTGGCAGCCAAGTATGAGTTCCGCACCAAGGTTACGATGACCAACCGCACGACGGCCGACGATACGGGCCTCTTCCCGGATGGCGCAACATCGCGTAACGATATTCCGGCCTACCTTTCGGTGGCGGCCGGCAAGCTTATCTGCGACAAGGTGCGCATCTCGCTCGAATGGCACCACTACTTCGATAAGGATGCCGATATGGGCGGCAAGCAGCAGTATGTCAATCACAATACCAACGAGTATATTGCTGGTGTCGAGTGGTATATCGCCGAGCGTTGGACTGTTAGCTCGGGCGTTCAGCGCACGCAGTACGCATTGGCCGATGGCTTCTATTCGGATCTGAATTTCCCGCTCTCGGCTACATCGTGGGGTATTGGTGGTGCATTCAAGATTCTCTCGAATTTGAAGCTCAACGTTGCCTATATGGCTACTTTCTACGACAAGCGTAGAGTAACGTCGGCCCCCGATGCCTATGGCCTTGTTGCGACCAACAACTACTCGCGTACCAGCCACGCATTCGGCGTAGGTTTGGATTGGAATTTTGGCGTGCGCAAGGGTAAGAAGTAGTACGACTGTACGCCTTGCGATTTTTAACCTTCAGGGCCTGACCGATGTGCGGTGCAGGCCCCTTTTGTGTGGATGTGGGGTGGCGAAAATCATTTTTTTTGTATATTTGTTCCTCGAAAACATAAAAATGTGAACTATGCAACATGCCGTATGGAGTTACGATGCCGTCGTCTATGAGATGAACGTGCGACAGATGACTGCGGAGGGAACACTCCGTGCAGCCCTATCGCGCCTGCAATTTTTGAGCGATATGGGTGTCGATGTCGTCTGGCTGATGCCCATCTATCCGATTGGTTGCGAATCGCGTAAGGGCTCGCTCGGCTCCTACTACTCGATTCGTGACTACTGTGCTGTCAATCCCGAGTTTGGTACGATGAAGGACTTTGACGACTTTGTTGCGGAGGCGCATCGTCTCGGGATGAAGGTGGTGCTCGATTGGGTTGCCAACCACACGTCGCGTGACGCTCGTTGGCTTGTCGAGAAGCCATCGTCGTGGTACGAGCGCGATGAGCACGGAGTGGCCAAGGTGCCATGGGATTGGAGCGATACGGCAAAGCTGAACTACGACTGCGAAGAGGTGTGGCAGGGGCAGATTGAGGCAATGCGTTTCTGGCTTACGCGGCACGCTATTGATGGTTTTCGCTGTGATATGGCAATGCTTGTGCCGATAGGCTTTTGGCAGCGTGTGCGCCGCGAGTTGCGGAGCGTGAAGCCCGACCTTTTTATGTTGGCCGAGGCCGAAGGGGTGGAGTTTTTCGATGGAGCCTTTGATGCCTGCTATGGTTGGGAACTGCACCACGCGATGTGTGACGTGGCGCAGGGCAAACGCCGAGTGTGGGATTTGCGCAACATAATATATGGCGATGGTGCGAAATATCCGTCATCGGCCATGCATCTTATGTTTACCTCCAATCACGATGAAAATTCGTGGAGCGGCAGTGAGTTTGCGCGCTTCGGCAAGGCGACGGAGGTGATGGCGGCAATGACCTTCTTGTTGCCTCGCAATCTGCCACTTATATACACGGGGCAGGAGTTTGGCTACGACCATACGTTTGCCTTCTTCGACCGCGATGCAATGCCTCGGTTTGAGGCTAACGACTTTACGGAGTTCTACCGCAAGATGTGTGATTTGAAACATTCATTCAGTGCCCTGCGCTCGGCCGATCTCGGGGGCTCGTTTGTCGAGATAAACAATAATGCGCCTGACTGTATGATGACTTTCGTGCGCGAGGCCGCTGATGGGCGTGTCGTCTTTGAGGCAAACCTCTCGCCGTACAAGCTCTTCCGCGACTACCATACGGGCATTTACGCAGGCGAGTATTGCAATGCATTGACGGGTTGTGCCACGACGCTTTATGAGCACGAGTGGGGCGATATAGAGCCGTGGAGCTACCGCATTCTGGTACGTCGGGACTAAAAGTGCAGATTGTTGATAAATATTCGACCGCCGAGGCTTATAATTTATAAAATTATAATTACCTTTGCGGTCGAATATTTTGTTTAACGCATTTTTTTTGAAGAGATGAAAATTGCTCTTGCCCAATTAAACTACACAATAGGCGATGTCGATGGTAACGCCTCGAAGATAATCGACAACATCGAGCGTGCAAAGCGCGAGGGTGCAGACCTTGTGATTTTTGCCGAGCAGTCGATAAGCGGTACTCCGGCCTTCGACCTGTTGCGCAAAACTACCTTCCTTGAGTTGTGCGATGATGCCTTGACGCGCGTTGCCAGCCACTGCGACACAATCAGCGCAGTTGTCGGATTGCCGATACTCGATGAGCAGGGTACGCTCAGCGCGGCGGCCATCATCGAGAATGGCGTGGTGCGCAGCTACGTCACCAAGTCGAATATCACGGCACGTCGCGAGATGGGCTTCTTGTCGAGTGGCCGAGGTGTGGAGACAGTGACGCTCGCCGGCGAGAAGGTTGCTATAGTTGTAGGAGCCGATTTCAGCGCGATTAAGAAAGTGGCTCGCAACGTACAGACACTTATCAGCATCAACGCTCGTCGCTATGGCAAGGGTATGATGTCGTACCGCTACGAGTCGATGCATAACCTTGCATTTGTCGAGTCGAAGAATATCGTGATGATAAATCAAGTTGGCGGCTCGGGCGAGATTGTCTATGATGGAACGTCGGGTGTTATCGATCGTAATGGTAATATAACGCTGCTTATGAAGAGCTTCGCCGAGGACTTCGCGATCTACGATACGGCCGTCGAGCACGAGAAGCTGGAGATTCCGGAGGCCCTATATCGCCACGAGCGCACATCGCTTAACTACGAGGCTGCGGTCTTGGGCCTGCGCGACTACTTCTACAAGAATGGCTATCGCAAGGCGTGTGTCGGTCTGTCGGGAGGTATCGACTCGTCGATTGTCGCCTGCATAGCAACCGATGCGCTTGGCCGCGAGAATGTCTATGGTTTGATGATGCCGTCGCAGTTCTCGTCTGACCACTCGGTGTCGGATGCCACGGAGCTGGCCGACAATCTCGGTATAGAGTACAGCGTTCTGCCTATCACCGAGGCCTACTCGTCGATTGTCGATACACTGAAGCCGGTGATTGGCGGCAGCGACTTTGACTCTACCGAGGAGAATATTCAGGCGCGTATCCGCACCATAATGCTTATGGCCGTGCAGAACAAGAAGGGGTATGTGCTGCTCAACTCTTCGAACAAGAGCGAGAATGCCTTGGGCTTCTGTACGCTCTATGGCGACACAGCCGGCGCGTTCAGCGTGACGGGCGACCTCTACAAGACCGAGATGTACGACCTGGCACGCTATATCAACCGTCGCTTCAATAATGTCATTCCGGAGCATATCCTCGCCAAGGAACCGTCGTCGGAGTTGCACCCCGATCAAAAGGATAGCGACATCCTGCCTCCGTACAACGTAGTGGATGCCATCCTTATCCGTATGATTGAGCAGGGACAGCACCGTGAGGAGATTATCAATGCCGGCTTCGACTCGGAGGTGGTCGAGAAGATTCACTCGATGATTATGCAGAACGAGAAGAAACGCTATCAGTTCCCGCCTGTACTGCGCTTGTCGAGCTGCGCCTTTGGCCACGAGCGACTTATGCCGCTCATCAATAAGTACGGCGACTAAACCCTTCGAGCGTGAAACAGCAACCCCAACTAGAGCATAAAGGCGTAGTCCTCGCTTCGGAGCGTGGTGCAGTGCGTGTAGCTATCGAGGTGGGTGAGGCTTGTGCGTCGTGCTCCTCGCGTAAGGCGTGCGCTATAGGGGCGAGCGAGCAGCGCGAGATTGTTGTTGCGACGGACGAAGCCGAAAACTATAAAGTGGGAGAGATTGTTATGGTGGGAGCGCACCGCACGACGGGCATTATGGCCGTCGTGTTGTGTTATGTAGTGCCGCTCGTGATGCTTGCCGCAGGACTTGTTTTCTCCTCGCTCCTCGGGCTTGCGGAGGGTGTTGCGGCCCTTGTTGCTCTCGTTGTTGCAGGGCTCTATTTCGGTGTGTTGGGGCTGCTCCGCAGTCGCATTTCGCAACGAGTAACTTTTACAATTCATAAATTTTAACCGCATAAGAGATGAATACTCTAATCTACACAATTCTAATCCTTTGTGCCATAGGAGTCGGCGCGGCGCTGATTCTCTACTTCGTGGCACGAGCATTCCACGTCGAGGAGGATCCCCGAATCGACGATGTCGAGAAGATGCTGCCCGGGGCCAACTGTGGTGGTTGCGGCTTTGCCGGTTGCCGCGCTTTTGCGCAGGCTATGGTCGAGCGCGATGATATCTCGGAACTCTACTGCGCCGTGGGAGGTGGCGACTGCATGAAGTCTGTCGCCTCGTACTTGGGTAAGGTGGCGGCCGAGAAGCAACCTATGACGGCTACGGTGCGCTGCGGTGGCAGCTGCGACAAACGCCCTCGTACCACAACCTACGCCGGCACGCGCTCGTGCGCTATCGCTTCGGCAACCTATATTGGTGAAACCAATTGTGCCTACGGCTGTTTGGGGTATGGCGATTGCGTTGAGGCGTGCGCCTTTGGTGCTATCCGCGTCAATCCAGAGACGGGGCTGGCCGAGGTGGATGCCGACAAGTGTACGGCCTGTGGTGCCTGTGTTTCAGCCTGCCCGAAGGGTATTATCGAGCTGCGCAAGCGTTGGCCAAAGAATCGGGCTATCTATGTTTCGTGCGTCTCGAAGGACAAAGGTGCCGTGACGATGAAGGCCTGCAAGGCGGGATGTATCGGCTGCGGCAAGTGCGCAAAGGTTTGCGAGTTCGGTGCTATCACCGTCGAGAATAATTTGGCATTTATCGACTCGGCGAAGTGCCGCTTGTGCCGCAAGTGTGTAGCTGAGTGCCCTACGGCTGCTATCAAGATGATAGGCCTTGCACCTCTACCTCCAAAGGAGAAAACTGAAAACCAATAGTTCAACAAACAATATAAAGTAGCCATTGGCCGCAAAGGCTGAAGGCTGAAAGATGAATGAATATGAGAACTTTTCCGATAGGCGGAGTTCATCCGTCGGATAACAAGAAGTGGAGCAAGGCGAGTGCCATCGAGGCAATGGAGTTGCCTGATGTGGTTGTCGTGCCGCTTGCTCAACATATCGGCGCACCCGCCGTGGTCAAGGTGGCCAAGGGCGACAAGGTGAAGGTCGGCGAGCTTATTGCCGAGGCCGGAGGCTTCGTGTCGGCCAATATCCACGCGCCAATTTCGGGTACGATTACGGCTGTCGATTTGCAGCCTAATGGTCAGGGCCTGCGCCAGATGGCGGTGACTATCAAGCGCGAGGGCGACGAGTGGCTCGAGAGTATCGATCGCAGCGAGGAGCTGGTGCGCGACTGCTCGTTGGAGCCGGCCGAGATTGTGGCACGCATTAAGGCTGCGGGTATCGTAGGTATGGGAGGTGCCACCTTCCCTACGCACGTCAAGCTCTCTATTCCGGAGGGTAAGCGTGCCGAGGTGTTGATTATCAATGGTGTGGAGTGCGAGCCTTACCTCACGTCGGACTACCGCACGATGTTGGAGCGTGGCGAGCAGCTGCTCGTTGGCGTATCTATACTGATGAAGGCCATATCGGTCGATAGGGCAGTTGTCGGTGTCGAGAACAATAAGCCCGATGCAATCGAACACCTCAAAGCGTTGGCAAAGGAGTATGTTGGAATAGAGGTTAAGGCCTTGAAGACGATGTATCCGCAGGGAGGCGAGAAGCAACTTATCGCCGCCCTTACGGGGCGTGAGGTGCCACCGCCACCGGCCTTGCCAATAGACGTGGGTGCCGTTGTCTGCAACGCTTCGACGGCTGTGGCTGTGTATGAGGCTGTGCAGAAGAATAAGCCGCTCGTCGAGCGAGTTGTTACTGTCACAGGAGCCTCGCTTGCGGAGCCTCGCAACCTGCTTACACGCTTCGGTACGCCCGTTGAGTCGCTTATTGCACGCTGTGGCGGTCTGCCGGAGGGTGACGTGCGTATCTTGAATGGCGGCCCGATGATGGGACGTCCGATGTCTAACCTCGCTTCGCCCGTAATGAAGGGTTGCTCGGGTATAACCATCCTCTCGGGCAAGGATGCGCTGCGCGGTGAGCCGTCGGCCTGCATCAAGTGCGCCAAGTGCGTTGAGGCCTGCCCTATGGGCTTGGAGCCTTACCTATTGCAGCGTTATACGGTCAAGAAGGCGTGGGATGAAATCGAGCGCAACGACATTACCAGTTGCATCGAGTGCGGTTGCTGCCAATTCACCTGTCCTGCGAACATTGCGCTGCTCGACTATGTGCGTCTGGCCAAGCAGACGGTTATGGGTATTATCCGAGCCCGCAATACGAAGAAATAATAGGAGTGTAGATAACAAATAATCAAAGATATGGCAAACAAATTTATTGTCGCATCTGCGCCGCACGTTCACGGCGACCTCTCGACGAGAAGGCTTATGGCAGACGTAATCATTGCGTTGCTGCCGGCCCTCGCCGTGTCGGTCTATGTGTTCGGCTGGGGCGTGCTGACCGTTACGGCGACCTCGATCGCCTGCTGTGTGCTGTTCGAGTACCTCGTTCAGCGATTCTTGGTTGGTGGCAAGACTACCATCACTAACCTCTCGGCTATCGTTACCGGCTTGCTGCTGGCGATGAATATGCCGGCTAATATTCCGCTGTGGATTGTCGCAGTGGGTGCCTTTGTGGCTATCTGCGTGGCGAAGATGCCATTCGGAGGCCTCGGCAAAAACCTCTTCAATCCGGCTATTGCCGCGCGTGTATTTCTGCTTATCGCCTATCCGTCGCAGATGACCACCTTCGCTGCTCCGTCGGTCGAAGGATTTGCGGATGCCTACTCGGGTGCCACGATGCTTGCGGCTGCAAAGGCTTGCCTTGTAGATTTCGGCAGCTACGATGCGATGGGAATGTTTGCGGGTATTCAGAGTGGCTCGCTCGGAGAGGTTGCCGCCTTCGCACTGCTCTTGGGCTTCGCCTACCTTTTGCTGCGCCGTGTGATAACGTGGCATATTCCCGTTGCGGTGCTCGGCACTATTGCCCTCTTTGCAGCCGTGTATGGTGCCTTTGCGTTTGACACGCCGCACGTCGTACTCAACTACTCGCTCTTCCATCTCATTGGTGGCGGCGCGTTGCTCGGCGCTATCTTTATGGCTACCGACTATGTCACCTCGCCGATGACTACGCGTGGTATGGTGATTTATGGTGTGGGTATCGGTCTGCTGACGATGATTATCCGCTTGTGGGGAGCCTATCCGGAGGGTATGTCCTTCGCGATACTCATTATGAATAGCGTTGTGCCACTCATCAACAAGTATGTCAAACCGCGCCGTTTCGGCAAAAAGTAGGGGAGAACGAGTATGAAAAGTACACTTTTGAATATGGTATTGTCGCTCTTCTGCATCACGCTTGTATCGTCGGCGTGTGTCGGAGTGGTCAATATGATTACCGCCTCGAAGATTGAGGAGGCGAAGGCTGCCGCCGCAAAGCGAGCCTTGGCGCAGGTGTTGCCCGAGTTCGATACGACGGAGAGCAGCGAGCATACGGCCGACGAGCTGACTATTGTGGCGCATAAGGCCACGAAGGGAGGTGAGGTTGTAGGCTACGCTATTGAGACCTCGACGAAGAGTGGTTTTAGCGGCCTTATCCGTATGATGGTCGGTTTCGATGTCGAGGGCCGCATCCTGAATGTCAATGTCCTGGAGCAGAATGAGACTCCGGGCCTCGGTGCGAAGATGACCGAGGAGGGAAATCCTCTCCTTGTGAGCATACAGGGCAAGGAGGCCTCGAAAATCAACCTCACGGTCAAGAAGGATGGCGGAGATGTCGATGCGCTGACGGCGGCAACAATCTCCTCGCGTGCATACGCGGAGGCCGTAGCGCGCGCATACGCGGTATTTAAGGTTGCGGCGGGCTGGCAGAGTGACGTGCAGGCAACCACGGGTGCAACACAAACAAAGAAGGAGGAGTAACTATGGCAAACAAAATAACACTATTCCTGAAAGATAAGCTGCTCCTCGTATGGCGCGGCGTAGTGAAGGAGAACCCGACCTTCGTGTTGGTTCTCGGTATGTGCCCGACGCTCGGTACAACCACCTCGGCCGAGAACGGCTTTGGTATGGGTGTGGCGACGATGGCCGTGTTGATAATGTCGAATATGGTGATTTCGCTCATCAAGAGCCTTATTCCGGATAAGGTGCGTATTCCAGCGTTTATCGTGGTTATCGCATCGTTTGTGACGGTCATTCAAATGCTTATGCAGGCCTATGTGCCGTCGCTCTACGATTCGCTTGGCGTGTTTATCCCACTGATTGTCGTGAATTGTATTATCCTCGGTCGTGCGGAGGCCTTCGCCTCGAAGAACGGGGTCTTTGACTCGGCACTCGATGGTGTGGGCATCGGTCTTGGATTTACCCTCGCGCTGACGCTCGTAGGCGTTGTACGTGAGGTTCTGGGCAGCGGCTCGATTTTCGGATACTCGCTCGGCATTGCCGACTATATGCCTCTGGTATTCGTCTTGGCACCGGGTGGTTTCTTGGCACTCGGCTTTTTGATGGTTTTGTTCAACAAATTCTTAAAGAAATAGGGCTATGGAGATTACATATTTTGCAATTATCATAGGCGCGATATTCGTCAATAATGTCGTGCTGGCGCAGTTCCTTGGCATCTGTCCATTCCTCGGTGTATCGTCGAAGGTGGAGACCTCGCTGGGTATGGGTGCGGCCGTAACCTTCGTTATGGGTCTATCGTCTATCGTTGCGTGGCTCATACAGTACTATATCCTCGTGCCGCTGGGTATCGAGTATATGCAGACCATCGTCTTTATTCTGGTCATTGCGGCCCTTGTGCAGATGGTCGAGATTATGTTGAAGAAGGTGTCGCCTTCGCTCTATCAGGCTCTCGGCATCTTCCTGCCGCTCATCACCACCAACTGTGCGGTGCTCGGTGTCGCTATTCTGATGATTCAGAAAGAGTTCTCGCTCTTGCAGGGTTTCGTGTATAGCGTCTCTACGGCTCTCGGCTTCGCCCTTGCGCTCGTAATCTTTGCGGGCTTGCGCGAGCGTATCGAGTTCGAGGAGGTGCCACAGGCTTTCCGCGGAGTGCCTATCGCGCTGATTACGGCATCGTTGTTGGCTATGGCATTTATGGGATTCTCAGGTTTGGTATAGAGGTATATTACAACTTCTAACAGTAAGAGCCTGCCTAACAAGTTTTTTGTTAGGCAGGCTCATTTTTGTGCTCCCTCAGGGATCGAAAACCCTGACAACGCCTCCCTTCCAGGGATGATAGGAGGGTGTCAATTAAATGAGCACACGACTGCGTATCAGCAAGTAGCGCAGTCGAGCCTCTGATGGGGATACAACAAAAGGAATGGGCACCCGAAGATGCCCATCTTTGTTGTGTTGTTGAGGATGCTCTACTTAACCTCCAGTTTGTCGGTCAAGCGGATGTCGGCCGACGAGGCACCGACATATACCGAGAAGCTACCCGGCTCAACCTTGAACTTGCGTTCGATAGGGTCGAAGAAGCGGAAGGCCTCATCGTCGAGGCGCACCGACACACGCTTGGTCTCGCCGGCCTTGAGATATACCTTATCAAAGCCCTTGAGCTCCTTGGCAGGGCGCACGAGTGAGCAGGCATCGTCGCCGACATATACTTGTGCAACCTCGGCACCGGCCACCTTGCCCGTATTCTTCACATCGAAGCTTACGACAAACTCCTTGCCATCCTTCGTAATCGAGAGGTTCGAGTAGTCGAAGGTCGTGTAGCTCAAGCCATAGCCGAATGGGAAGAGAGGCTTAACCCCCGTCTTCTCGTAGCCACGATAGCCCATAAAGAGACCCTCGCGATACTCCACGCGGGCGTGCGGGTTAATCTTGTGCGAACGCACGCGATCGACATTCTCATAGTAGTTCTCCGAGCAAGGGTTGTCCGAAATCTTACGCTCGAAAGAGATAGGGAGCTTACCCGATGGCGAAACCTTACCCGTGATAATCTCCGAGATAGCCAAACCGCCCTGCTGGCCCGGATACCAGGCCATCAGCACAGCCTTCACCTTATCCATCCACGAAGCCATCTCGACAGCACCACCGGCATTGAGAACAACAACGACATTCTTGTTGTGCTTCAAAATCATCTCGAGATACTCGACCTGTCCGCGAGGCAACTCGAAGGTGCGATCCGAGTTCTCCTTCTCCGAGAGTTTGCTGTGACCGAGGCACACCACGATGCAGTCGGCATTCTTGAATACTTCGGTATTCTTGGTGTCCTCCACGAATGGCAACTCGAAGGCCATCTCGGCGTGGATTGAGCCACCGAGGTTCTGATGTTCGAGCATAAACTTATAGGTCTGGCCGGCCTTCATCTCGAGAAGCATATAGCCCTCTTGATTGCTATCCTTGTGCCAACGGTTGCGCATCACGAGCTCGTCGTTCAAGTAGCAGCGGTAGCCATCGTTGGTGCGCACCGTGAAGTGATATACCTCATCCACGGCAGGCTTATAGTAGAAAGTGTGGCGCGTCGAGACGTTTATCAGGTCGTTGTGGGCACCGAACACATTCTCCTTGACATCCACCTTGTCGGAAATGAAGCTGTGAGCAGGCTTGCCCTTGAGCTCGGCATTGGTGTAGTACTCCGCGGCAACACCCTTCTTGGTCATCGCCTTGTCGGCATATACGACACCCGGCAGCGGTTTGCTCGGACGGCCCAGAGGTACATAGGTGCTCTTTATCTTCTTGTCGATCGACTTCATGCCATCGACCACCGAGCAGGCCATAAGCGGCGTTACGAAGCCACTACCGCCACCAGTCACAATCTTGTCGGCATTGTGGCCGCAAACCACGATGTTGCCCTTCTTGAATGGGAGGAAATTATTCTCGTTCTTGAGCATTACGATAGCCGAGCGCGAGAGCTGATGAGCCACGGCATCGCACTCCGGATTGTTCTCGGGCAGCGACTTGTCGAGCTGTGCACGCTTGTCGAACTCATAGGCGAAGATGGTCTGGATGATGTTGCGGCACTTGGCATCGAGAGCACGCTCGTCGATAACGCCTTGCTCGACCAACCTCTTCATAAGCTCCGGCTTCTGGCACTTGGCATACGGCATCTCCAAATCGACACCCCAGCGAGCCACATTCACAGGCGAGTAGCACGATGTCCAGTCCGACATAACGAAGCCGTTGAAACCCCACCAATCGCGCAGAACGGTCTGATTGAGATACTTATCCTCCGAGGCGTGAACGCCGTTGAGGAGGTTGTACGAGGTCATGATAGTCGCTACGTTGCCCTCCTTGACAGCCTTCTCGAAGGCGGTGAGGTAGATTTCGTTCAGCGTGCGCTCATCGACATCGGTCGATACGCTGTGACGAGCCCACTCCTGATTGTTGCCGGCAAAGTGCTTGATGCAGGCCATGACTCCCATGCTCTGCACTCCCTGAATATAGGCCGTGGCAATCTCGCCTGCGAGGTGCGGATCCTCGCCGAAATACTCGAAGTTACGACCACAGAGTGGCGAACGATAGATGTTTGCGCCCGGGCCTAAAAGAATATGTACGCCACGCGCGCGCGAGTCCTTGCCGAGCGAGATGCCCATCTGCTGAATGAGGTCTGTGTCCCACGTTGCAGCAGCGGCTATACCCGAGGGGTAGAGGGTACTCTTGGTATTGTTACGCACACCCTGCGGACCGTCGGCCATGCGCACAGCCGGCAAGCCCAGACGCTCAATAGCCTCGATATACCAGCTGTCGTGGCCGGCAATGTAGGAGATTTTCTCGTCGAGAGTCATCTTCTTGACAACTTCGGCAGCGCGATCCTTGTGCTCCTGTGTCACTCGGTACTGCTTGAGCTGGGCCGATGCAACCAGCGCAACGCAAATCGCTACAATCGAAAGAACGGTTCGTTTCATCATAGATTAAAAGATTTTTGGTTTGTATTAGTAATAGTTGTCCTTCATGTTGTATGAAAAAAGTGGTGCGAGCGGATAGACTCCGATACGCATCACTTCTTATGCACTATGCAGCCTGCTCCTCGCGCTGATTGAGTGCACGTTTGAGCGCTGCAGCAAGCTTCTGTTGCTCTATATTTTTGATCTGCCCTCGCTTGACAATCGAAATCTTGCCGGTCTCCTCCGAAACGACGAGAACTACCGCATCGGTCACTTCGCTGATGCCGATGGCGGCACGATGTCGTGTGCCGTAGCTCTTGGGCACGTTGCTCTGCGTGACAGGAAGGATGCACTTGGCCGCGACGATACGGTTGTTATCGACGATGATAGCTCCATCGTGCAGTGGGGCATTTTTGAAAAATATGTTCTTGAGCAGCGACACCGACACATTGGCATCGAGTGCTATGCCACCCTCGATAATGGCTTGCAAATCATCCTTCTGCGTAAAAACAATCAGTGCACCTGTGCGCTCGTCGCTCATATCGAGACAGGCCGAAACGATGGGCGAGGTGTTTACTGAAGTCACCTTGCGGTTCGACGAAAAGATGCGTGTGATGAAGTCGAGCTCCTTCTGCCGCATGCCGAGCGTCTGCAAGAAGCGGCGTATTTCGGGTTGAAAGACTATGATGAGGGCAATGGCACCCACGCTGATTATCTGCCCGAGGATTGTCGAGAGTAACTCCATATTGAGCGCACGTACTACCACCCAACCGAGGTATATCATTGCGATACCTACGAGGATATAGGGCGTGTTGGTGCCCCGCGTCACGCGGTAGAGCATAAAGAAGAGCCCCGCGACGATAAATATATCGAGGAAATCGACGAGCGAGAAGGGGATGAAGCCCATGGCGTAGTGCGCGTTGTGGGTTACTTGTTAGACTTCTGATCCTCGTCGTAGAGTGCATTGAGCGTGGCGAGCACCTCCTGGCTGATGTCGAGCGAAGGGTCGGCATCGAGCAGGGCCGAAGCATTGACTACCAATTTGTAACGCTTGTCGCTATTGATCTGCTGAATAGAGCGGTTCATAAGGTCGGCCATGCGGTTGTTGAACACGCGATTCTCCTCCTCGAGCTGCTGTCCCTCCTTCTGCATTGCGGCCTGATACTCCTGCGCGCGCTTCTGCAACTTCTGCTCCTCATTCTGGGCGTTGAGCGTGGTTATAAGTCCCTTTTGGTATTTCTCCTGCAATTTCGCCATGTCATTTTGCAGGTTCTGCTCCTTGCGGGCCCAGCTCTGCTGTGCCTTATTGGTCTTCTCTTGCAGGGCTACGCCCTCGCTCTTGTACAACTTGCTCTCGGACATTACCAACTCAACATTGACGAATGCAAGCCCCGTAGTGTTAGGCTCGAGTGCCTGCTCAGTAGTTGCAGCCTCGGCCTCGGCGTTGTTGTTCTCCTGCTTGCTCTTTGTGTTGCAACCGGCTGCCAATACGAGCATCAGGGTTGCCAAAATTAGATTTTTCATCTCTCTATTACGTTGTTATATTAGTTGTTTACCGTATTACAGAGCACAATTTGCGTGCTCTTAACGAGCAAAGATAGTAATTTTTTAATAATTTTACATATCTTTGTGATGTTTTAATTACGAATCGGTTTTAATTATGTACGAATACATCAACGGAACGTTGGCCGAGGTGGCTCCGGCATACGCTGTGGTAGAGGCTGGAGGCATCGGCTACTTCATTCACATATCGTTGCAGACCTACTCCGAGATAGAGCACCAGACAGATGTGCGCCTCTATCTGCACCATGTCGTGCGCGAGGATGATGAGCAACTCTACGGCTTCGCTTCGAAGGCCGAGCGCGAGCTCTTCCGTCTGCTTATCGGTGTGTCGGGTGTGGGCGGCAATACGGCCCGAATGATACAATCGACATACTCGCCTTCGGAGTTGCGTAACATTATCGCCACGGGAAATGCCGTATTGTTGAAGAATGTCAAGGGATTGGGCCTCAAAACAGCGCAGAAAATCATAGTCGATTTGAGTGGCAAGATGCTCGACTTGAGGGGCAGCGATGCCGCCTCGGCAGCTTTGGCCGTGGGCATTACGAATGAGGTCTATGATGAGGCTCTTTCGGCGCTTGTGATGCTCGGTTTTGCGAAGGCTGTGTCGGAGAAGGCGCTTCGTCGTATCTTCAAGGAGGAACCGAATGTGACGGTCGAAGAGGCCGTGCGCAAGGCGTTGAAGGCACTATAACTTGGTAAATTGAGTAATATTTACTACCTTTGCGCGTTATAGCTACTGAAGATGACAAAAAAGATTAACATAGCACTCCTCGCTCTGCTCCTCTGTGCCTCGTGCACCAAGGTGGAGGATATCCTCATGGCGCAGCACGAGCAGATGGTCAAGTATCTCACGGGCCTCGGCCTTGTGGCTGAAGAGAATTTGGATGATATTATCGACAAGAATCCGCTGTTCTACTCGACCTTCGACCGCTATGTCTATCGCCATATCGTGAACTACTATGACGAGGGGCGCGATGGGCGTCCCGAGGTCAAGTGGGGCTCGACTCTCGAACTCTACTTCGATGCTTACATTGTCGAGAATGGGCGGCCAACGACCATATATTGGTCGAATACACCTGCCACATTCGAGAAGTTTCGTGAAGAGAATCCCAACTTCACAGTCGATTGGTCCACCGAGCCGTTGCGTGTCACACTTGGCGCAACCGAGATGATTGAAGGATTGAATATTGCGCTGCCCGGCTGCCGCGAGCGCGACTCTGTGCAGCTCTTCATAACCTCGAATCTTGCGTATGGCAAGAAGATAGTTGGCGAGGTGCCAAAGAATACGGCTGTGGCGTGGTATGTACGAATAGATAAGGTTGAATAATGAAGCGAAATAGAAACATATTGCTGGTTGTCGTGGCCGCAGTGCTGTGGCTCTCGTCGTGCGTCAAGGAGCTTTCGATGTCGGGTGCCGAGCAGGAGGCTCGTTCACTCGCCGCGTGGATGCGCCTCAATAAGCCCGATTTGGTCGGAAACTATCAGGAGAATGGTGGCTACTATGTTGAGGTGCTTGCGTGGGGCGATGAGGATATTCCGGCCGAGGGCAATGATTTCGGTTCGGAACCGCTGATGGAGCAGGATACATGCTGGGTATTTACCGATATGACGGGCTACAGTCTCGATGGCAATGTGTGCCTCACGCGCACGCCTCTGCTTGCCGAGATGAATGGTACATTCTCGTATAACACCCACTATGTGCCGTATGTGAACTACTGTGGCAACGTCAACCTCGGATTGCTCGAGGGCTCCTACTTGTCTATGCGCAATGCGCTGACGCTTGGCGCTGATTATCTGGCCAAAAAGTGGCCGGACCGCACGGGTGACTTCAAGATGCGCCGCGGCTCGAAGGTGCGTCTATATATGCCTTCGACGATAGCATACGGCGAGACCGGCTCGTCGGTGCAGGGTGGCTACGAGGGTGAGTATTCGCTCGATGCGAACACGCCGATGATTATGGATATCGAGGTTAAGCGTGCGGTGAAGAATCCGTCGGATTTAGAACTCGAGATGGTCGAGCGTTATGTGGCCAACATATCGGATTGGCGCAAGGTGCAGACCGACGATGAGGTGGAAGAGGGCGAGGAACCTAAATATCATACGGGCCTCTATCTCAACCACTACTACAACCCTCGCACGGCCAACTTGGATGCTTGTCGCTACTATATGCCTCACATCGATGTTGGTATGAATAACTGCTACAAGGATTCGAAGAAGTACCTCGATATGAGGAGCGTTGAGGAGAAAATTAAGGAGGTATTCTTGAAGCGATTCCCGAATGCAATATCGCCCTCTGAGATGACCGAGGATAGACTAGTAACCAAGGAGAATACGGCGAAGGTGTGGTATGTATGCCGCTTCCTCGACGGTTTTATTCTCGACACGAATATCGACGAGCTGCGCGAATACTGCTTCGACGACTTCTCGCGCGAGAGCGTGGCATTCTCGTATCGCGCCAAGGATGACGACAATAAGAACGACAACGAGCGCACGGCTATCGGTGCGTGGTACTACTGCATCCCGAAACTCTATTTCGGTCAGTATGCCGCTATCGTCACTACGTCGGGCTATGCCTATGGCGTTGCCGGCATCTCCGGCTCGACGACCACATCCACGTCGGGTGGAAACTCGATGGCCGACTACTACGCCTACATGAATTACTACAACTATTACAACTACTACTATTACGGCTACGGCAACTACTATAACTACTACGACTACAACAGCTACAACTATGGCTACTCCGAGGAGACCGTCGAGACCACGACTATCGACACTGAGATATTGCCATACACGCCGCTTGTGTTCTATCTCTATGTCGAGCCTCAAGAGGAGTAACCAATTATTCACACGATGAATCCAAAGATATTTCTGCGTCGCGGCAAGGAGGAGTCACTCCTGCGCTGCCACCCTTGGGTGTTTTCGGGAGCTGTCGAGCGTGTGGAGTGCGAGGGAGAGCTTGCCGAAGGCGCGCTTGTTGATGTGCATACGCGTAGTGGCGAGTTCATAGCTCGCGGGCACTACCAGATAGGCTCTATCGCTGTGCGAGTTCTCACCTTCGAGGATGAGCGTATAGATGCGGCGTGGTGGCAGGCACGCATACGCAGTGCTTTCGATGTGCGTAGGTTGCTCGGCGTGACAGATACCCCCGACACTACATGCTACCGACTCATACACGGCGAGGGCGACTCGTTGCCCGGTCTTGTAATCGATATATATGGCTCGACGGCCGTTGTGCAGTGCCACTCGGTCGGTATGTATCACTCGCGGCATGCTATCGCCGAGGCCCTCGTTGCAGTCTATGGCGACCGCCTTGCAGCCATATACGATAAGAGTGCGCAGACCGTGCCTTACAAAGCAAACCTCAATGCCGTGGATGGATACCTCTACGGCTCGGTGGACGATAAGGATAACATTGTCAAGGAGAACAACCATCGCTATATCGTAAATTGGGAGGAGGGCCAAAAGACCGGCTTTTTCATCGACCAACGATTCTCTCGCGAGCTCGTTGAGCGATACTCCAAAGGGCGCACCGTGCTAAATACCTTCTGCTATACGGGCGGCTTCTCCGTGTCGGCTCTTGCCGGCGGCGCACGCGAGGTCTGCTCTATTGATGCCTCAGAGCGGGCCGTGGAGCTTGCCAAGCGTAACGTTGAGCTCAACTTTGGCGCCGAAGCTCCGCACACGGCCTACGCTTGTGATGCTGTCGAGTACCTCAAAGATATAGACGACAAGTACGACCTTATAATTCTCGATCCCCCCGCCTTCGCCAAGCATCATAAGGTCCTCGGTAACGCCATGCAGGGCTACAAGCGCATAAATGCCCGCGCTCTCGCCCACATCAAGAGTGGAGGTATCCTCTTCACCTTCTCTTGTTCGCAAGCTGTCTCCAAGGAGCTCTTCCGTACTACCGTATTTACGGCCGCTGCCATTGCCGGCCGCAAAGTGCGTATCCTCCATCAGCTGACACAACCTGCCGACCACCCGATAAATATTTATCATCCTGAAGGGGAGTATATCAAGGGTTTGGTGCTCTACGTCGAGTAAAAGGTGCGGCTTTTGTGACTCTAATTTTACAGTGTAGTATGGATTACACCGAACTGAAAATATCGGTTGCCTCCGACGAGCAGGCGGAGATTATGACCGCCTACTTGGCCGACTTCCCATTCGAGAGTTTCGATATTGTGGATGGAGCACTTGCTGCCTATATCCCTTCGGCAAAGCTCGAGGAGTGTCGCGCGGAGATCGTTGCGCTTGTCGAGGAGCAGGGCGTGACGTATAGCTTCGACGAGGTGGCGACAACCAACTGGAATGCCCCTTGGGAGAGCAATTTCGAGGAGGTGGATGTTGATGGACGTGTGCTTATCCGCGCACCTTTTCACGCACCACGCAAGGGGTATGGCGGTATGCAGATTGTCGTGCAGCCGCGTATGTCGTTTGGCACGGGCCACCACGCTACGACACAGATGATGGTCGAGATGTTGCTCGGCACAATGCTCGAAAAGCGCACGGTGCTCGATATGGGTAGCGGTACGGGGGTGTTGGCTATTGTTGCCGCGCGGTTGGGTGCTACGCATGTGTTGGCAGTCGAAATTGATGATATGGCCGAGGGTAGTGTCCGCGAGAATATCGTGCTGAATGGTGTCGAGGAGCGCGTGGAGTCGGTGTGCGGAGATGTTAAGACTATCGTCGGCCGTCACTTCGATGTGGTGTTGGCTAATATCAACCGCAATATCCTTCTTGCCGATATGGCCCGTTATGTCGAGAGCCTCAATCCCGGCGGTTGCCTTATTATGAGCGGTTTCCTCACCGAAGACCTCGACTCTATCACCTCTGCCGCCTGCGCACTTGGTCTGCGCCCCGCCCGCACGCTCCACCGCCACGGCTGGCTCGCCGCCGAGTATGTGAAATAGGTAAATATATCTATTCTTGGTTCTTTTCGCCAATTTTAGTTGGTTGATACTTTTTTTATGCAATGTCCTGCAAGGTGTTGTTTGTTTGCGAAAAAAGACCTACATTTGTGGTGTCATAGGGACTTTTGTCGCTCTATGGCAGACATATAGAAAGTGTTTTCGCACTCCTTGAAAGAAAATGTGGAAGTTTTCTAAAACTGAAGGATTGACGAACAACGCTCATTTCTTGTATATATAGGTGTGGTATTTCTAAATCTGCAACCCTATACTATACAGGTGTGGGGCATTGCATCGTTTGTTTCAGTTTAGGTCTTTCCACAACCTTCTTTCAGGCATTCGAAATCAACTCCACACTTTCTTTTTGTACATAAACCGCCCGTTTGGAGTTGGCGAGCATACCTAAATTAATTTACAGCCATGAAGAAAGTGGTATTGGCAGCACTTATCGTGCTTATGGGTGTGTCTTCTGTTTTTGCGCAGACCCAAAAGGAGATTTCCAAAGAGCGTAAGATTATCTCTAAAATGACAAAAAGCGAATTGAATGCTAAAGCGAGCAAGGACGCAATGAAAGAGGCCAAACGCCTTAAGAAAGAGGGTTGGACCGTTGCTCCAGGCCACTTGCCATTGGAAAAGCAGTTGGACCGTTCGTATTTAATGCAGATGGAGTACGATGAGCAACTATTCCCTAAATATATTGTAGGTGATGCTATGTCTATTGGTGAGAATTACGATGCCGCAAAGCATCAAGCATTGCAATTGGCTATATTGAATTTGGCTGCCAATATTCAGCAGGAAGTGACCGCTTTGGTGCAAAATGAGGTTGATAATAAGCAACTCCAAGCAGAGGAAGCGGCTTCTGTTGTAGAGACCATATCTGCAAGCAAGAATCTTATTTCGCAAAGTATTGGTAGAACAATACCTGTGGTAGAGTGCTATAGAGACAAGGCGAATAAGAATAAGGAGGTTCGTGTGATTGTGTTCTATAACTCGAAAATGGCTAAAGAGAGTGTGAAAAAGGCCATACGCTCGGATCTTGAGAAGAAGAGTGGAGCTTTGGTGAAAAGCATAGACAAGATATTAGGCCTATAATATTATTTATAGTTAGGTATGAGACTTATTTGGCAGATAATATTGTTAGCATTGGTCTGTCCTAGCGTGTCCGCACAACGAGTGCGGACCGCTTCGGGAACATATACCTATTATGTGCCTGGAAATGTCACCAAAGAGCGAGCTGAGATAATAGCATTTGACCGATTGAGGGTTCAAATTATTGCAGAGCATTTTGGAACAATAGTGGGTTCGTCAAACTTTACGCATATAGAAAATGAATCTGGACGGACGAATAGCCAATTTGTTTCGATAGGCGAAAGTGAGGTCAAAGGAGAGTGGATAGAAACCGTTGGCCGTCCTAAATATTCATATGCTGCAGATAGTGATGGAAATTTAATTGTGTCGGTGTCGGCAACAGGTAGGATAAGGGAACTTGTATCCACCCCGGTGGATTTTACTGCTTATTTATTGCGTAATGGAATAACAGAGCAATATGCGAGCGAGGATTTTAAGGAGAATGATAAGTTATATATGCAGTTCGCTTCTCCTATTGCAGGGTATCTGGCTGTCTTTTTGTGTGATGGAGAGGGCAATGTTTATAGAATGTTGCCTTATTCGGGACAAAATGATGAGGCAATGCATATAGAAAAAGACAAATCGTATACCTTTTTTTCGCTAAACAATGCAGACTATGGCGTGTCGCCCGATTTGATAGATGAGTATATGTTGTCTTGTTCAAAGCGAGTGGAGTATAACCGTATCTATATTATATTCTCACCTAAAAATTTCACCAGACCGATTGACGGTCCTCATGATTCACCGGAGTCCTTGCGTGTTTTGTCGTATGAGGCATTCCAAAAATGGTTGGTGCGCAACAGGGTACACGACTCTTCTATGCGTGTAGCAGTTAAAAATATAACTATCAACAAATCTTAATAAATGAAAAAACTATACTATTTTAAGCATCTGTTATTGTATGCTGCAATATTAACGATGTCGGTTTCTACTGCCCAAAATATTGAAGTAGAGCAGGCGTTGAAACAGAAGTATCCCCTCGTGCAATACCATAACGAGTGTGGCGGTTGGTACTTTTTGGGTTACAACACCAATGGCGAACAGAAGTATGGCTTTGCGGATTCTGCCGGCAATGTGGTTGTTTCCGAGGCTACTCAGTATAAAATATATCCGGGATATATGGAGTGTTATCTGCTTGACTTGGCACAAAAAAGTATTCACGATCAATGGAAAGTCGATTGTAAAATATACGAGCAGAAATATATTGAATATCAAAGGATAGAGGCAAAATATAAGGCGGATGTCGCAGCCTTTAACGCAAAAGTTGAAGCTGCTGAAGCCGAAGCGACAAATAGGTGGAAGCGTGCGCAAAATGCAGCTATGGAGCGGGCCAGATATGAAGCTCAAAAGGCCCAGAGTCAGGCTTCCGGCTCAATTTTAGGGGCAGTATTGTCGGGCGTTGCAGGTGTTGCCTCTGTAGCGGCGGCAGCTGCGAGTGTGAAGTATGAGCCATTTTTGAATCAAGTGTTAGCCGAGCGAGATTTGTTAGTAAAGCCATCAAAACCATACAATCCGAGGCCTAAAAAACCGGTAGAACCAGCTAATGGATATTATTGGAAGGCTTTCTCGTTGCGACAGCCTTGCAAGTATGAGTATATCAACTTCGGACAAATAACCGAACCCGGAAGATTTGCAGATGTGCAGCACAACGGGAAGTGGGGTTTGGTCGATTCCTACATGAGAGAGATTGTGCCATGCGTTAATACAGACAAAGTTCGTAGTATGCATTATCCAGATAACCTTGTTCTTGTGAAGCATCTGCAAAAGTATGGCGTGGTGGACAAAGATGGAAAGTCTGTGGTTCCTATTGTCTATAAAACGTTGGTTCGCATCGGCGAGAGATTTAAGGCAGAAACCGATAAGGGCTTTGGCTTGTTGGATGATAAAGGTAACGAGATAATCCCTTGTAGATACACTAGCATAGACTCTGCGTATGGTTATTGGTTGTGTAACGATAATGGCAAATGGGGAGTCTTTACAAGTGACTATAACGAATTATATCCATGCCAATTCCAGGCTGAGAGGCTTATGGCGGTTGGAGAGAAATTGGCATTGTACAATAAGAATAAAGGGCTTTGGGGCGTTATAGACTTTTATACAGGAGTAGAGTTATTGCCTAACAACTATTCAGAAGTAGAGTATGTCGATTTAGGGCAAGCCGGATCGTTCTATAAAGTTTGTAGAAATGGATTATATGGCTTGTATACAGATCGCGGAATTATGGTTATTCCGTGCGAATATTCGAAAGTACATTCTCGTACCATTGGTGCAAAGCCAATGATTGAAGTTGCGTATGCCGGTACGGTTGGCCTGTACGAAACAACCGGAATCACGGTCATACCAGTCAAAAAATATCGTTCCTACAAGTTAGAGAATAATTACTATAAGGTGCAGAGCAGAGATGGTAATTATGGTGTTTGTGATTTGTATGGCAACGAATTAATTCCTTGTAAATATAGATCCTTGGATTATAGTGGTCGTATAGATGGCTTTATTGCATCGAACAGTAGCGGAAAGGGTATTGTTAGTATGACAGGACGCGAGCTGTTCCCATTTGTTGATGTGTCTTCTATCGAACTCTCGTCGGTGAATAGAGAGGCACTTATCGTATCTAATGGTACATACAAAGGCTATGGCGCAATAGATTATGCGGGTCGAATGATTGTGCCTATGAAGAATAAATCGGATAAGGTTGGCAAAAAGGTGAGTGCCGCGATGAAAAAAGATACCTCCATATTATCTAGCTATAATAAAAAGAGAACGTTCATACAAAACGATTTGTCTAGTAGAAATAATCTCGCTGTGAGAGCACAGGCGGAGCGAGGTAAGTTCAGTTTCTTTGCCCAAAATTATGTTGGACGAATCGTGAACGAGTGGCAAAAGAAAGGCGAGTTTGAGAAAGTTGATGATTGGAGAAAGCGTGTAAACAACAATACTCTTAATCAACGTGTGTTTGCCTTGACCAAGGAGGCCCAGAACATATATATTGGAGAGTACGAGAAGGGTTTGCCGATGGACTCTCCTCGTATAGTGGGTTCTTATGATCCGGATCACGAAACATATCGAATACATACAAAGTATTCGGATCAAGACATATTGGTACATGTGCCATCTCAAGATGCTTTGGAGTTCAAAACGTCCTTTAGCACAATGAGAAAAGTGCCAAAGTTCTTTGTTGAGAATGACCAAGTAGGCTTGGCAGAATATCAGTTTGAGTTGCCAAACGGTGCCAAATATAAATATAGCAATGAGGCCTCCCTAATCTATTCTATTGCAAATGTAAAATATAATCTTGATGCTATAGAGATAGATAAAAATGCTGCCAATGGCGGTCGTCGCCGTGGCAAGCAAGTTATATCAACAAGCAATTTCACGATAGGTCGTTCTGATATTGATATAGATATTCCTACGGGTGATAGTAAAAGACCTAACACATTTGCTGTGATTATTGCTAACGAGAATTATGACAACGAGAAGGCTGTGCAATATGCATATAATGATGGTCAAGCCCTGAGGGATTATTGTCAGAGGACTCTAGGTATTCCGGAAGAAAATATTCATTTTAGACCGGATGCTACATATAATAATATGAAATTTGAGATTAACTGGCTGAAAACGGTAACAAAGACTCATCCAAACTCTCAGGTTATATTTTATTATGCAGGACATGGAATGCCTGATGATGCAACCCGTGAGTCATTTTTGTTGCCAATTGACGGATATAGCACTGTCTCTTCAACAGGTCTGAAATTGTCCGAGTTGTATGCTTCTCTTGGCTCGCTGAGCTCTGATAATGTTTTGGTTATGCTAGATGCCTGCTTTACGGGAGCGGATCGTAGCGATCAGGTAATGGCGAATGTACGCGGAGTGAAGATTGCTCCGAGAGTGGACCGCCCAAGAGGAAATGTTATTGTATTTACTGCAACGTCGAATCAGCAAACGGCACATCCGTATGTGGAGCAATCTCACGGCCTGTTTACATACTATTTGTTGAAGTATTTGCAAGAGCATCCAACAAACATTACATTGGGTGAGTGGTTTAATTATGTTCGAACCAAGGTCGCTCAAAAAGCAAGTGTAGTCAATAGTAAGGAACAAACTCCTACTGCAATATCTTCTTCTGCGATAACCAATAGTTGGAAATCGTTGAAGTTGTAATATTAGCCTGCAGTTAGTTATAATACAATCGAGGGCCTGTCTAACAAGGAAAAAGTTAGGCAGGCTTTTTTTTGAGGTGGTCGTATAGATGGCAAAGAATAGCAATCGTTCTCGATGGTTGCTGAATGGCATTGAATAATATTGAATAACAAAATGCCAAAGTTTAATGGAGCGCAGCGACAAGTCCCCCTTTGCCAAAGAGGGATTTAGAGGGAATGTAAATATTTGTGGCACCGCCACTATATTAAGGGGTAAAAGAAAAGCCCTCCACGAATGGAAGGCTTTACATATACGATAAGTCTCGGTAACCCGATTACTTTTTCATATACCCCTTAATATATTGTACTCAAATGCATAACATTTCTGCTGATTAGTTTATTACCTATTTAGCAGCAGTTGGAGTGTACTGTGCACGATAGTATTGAGTTTTACCGTAGATCGTAGTGAATCCAAGAAATATATCATAAGTAGTACCTGGAGTAAGACCAGTGAAAACGGCAAGAGTATAGCCATATTCGATTATATCTGGAAGGTACTGGTCTGACATATCCTTAGTGCCTGATAGTGCAAGAGCCTCTTCAGGAGTTATCTCGGCAGGCATATTAGTGCTAATGTATAACTTGATAGACTTAAGCTCATTGCCATTTGCCTCTATATAGATACACATTGTAGAGTCAGATGGGTAATCCTTCTCATAATCAGGATTGCCAGTAATACCAACAGGTGAGTCAATAATTACATTGATTTCTACATCATTATCAATAATCCCATTATCAAAGTCGTAGCCGACGATGTCACTTGCGTATCTACTCCATCCTGTTGCTGATTTATATATCTTAGCGGATTCGGCTGGCACATAAATTTTTGTGTACTCAGAGCAGGTATCAAAGGCGTTCCATTTACCAAGATAATTTACAGGTGCAGTTGGCGGAGTTGTGGGCTTGCAATAAACCTCATTCAAACTACGGCATTCTAAGAAAGCATACTCTCCAATCGAAGTAACGCTATCAGGGATTGTAATACTTGTCAGCGATGTGCAATATTCGAATGCTCCAGCTCCAATCGAAGTAACGCTATTACCGATTGTAATACTTGACAATTTACTGCAAGAAAAGAACGCATTATATCCAATCTCTGTTACGCTATTAGGAATTGTAACACTTGACAATTTACTGCAATATTCGAATGCTCCATCTCCAATCGAAGTAACGTTATTGCCGATTGTAGCACTTGCGAGCGAGGTGCATTCATTAAACGCTGAACGATCGATTGAAGTAGTACTATCAGGAATAGCAATTTTTTTAAGATTTGTACAGCCCGAAAATGCATTTATGCCGATGGAGTTGATTTGCTCTGGCAGAGTGATTTGTACAAGATTAACACAACCTTCAAAAGCGCTCTCAGCAATCTTTTTGAGAGAAGTAAAGTACTTCAATTCAGTGAATGCTATAATCGCAGAACCTTTGAATGCTGTACCGAGGTCGGTAACTGCAGCTGCCTCCTCGTAGGAAAACTCACCATCTTCATTCTCGTCCCAAAGCAGAGTGCAGAGTAATTTGGTGTTTTCGTCTTGGAACTTGATGGACTGAGTTTTGTCGTCAGGCTTCTCGGGTTCATCGGGTTTATCTGTATTGCCACCACCCGGTTGTTCGGTCTGGTCGCTATTGCCATTCTCGTTTTCCGTGCCGTCATCGACAGGTCCGCAGGCAGTCATCATCATTCCTGCCACTGCGAATAAAAGAAATAAGTTCTTCATAATAATAAAAATCTGTGTACCGTAGCATCTCCTATGCGGTGATTATAAAATAAAGAAAGTGTGGAGATGTTCGTTTATCTAAAAGAAGGTTGTGGAAAGACCTATGCACAAATAAACAATACTCCACACCTGTACAGTATGTGGAGTAGGCACAGAACGTGCCGACGAAGCATACCAATACAAGTGACATAAGCATTCGTTATCCTTGTGCATTGAAAACTTCCACATTTTCTTTTAAGGATTAGCGAAACACTTTCACTAATAATATGTCTGCAATCCACGGATTGCACTACAAATTTAGAAATTTATTTTTGATTGAGCAAGAGGGAGGCGAAATTAAAGGTGATTAAGGAATTTAGGGAGTTTAGAGAAAATTCACTAAATTCACTAATTTCCCTAAACTCTCTAATCTTTTTATTACCTTTGTAAAAAAAGATGACCTATGAATGATGCAATTCTAATAAAGTCGCAAGGAGACCATCGAAATCTAATATGTTATTGTAAGGCGGAACTAATATACGATATAACCTGTCATTTTGCGAATTTGGCATTTGAACGAGGTAATCGTACAATAGACCAGATGATTCAAGCAGCACGCTCTGGCAAGCAAAATATTGTTGAGGGTAATGCGGATGCTGAAACCTCAATCGAGATGGGCATCAAACTTATCAATGTTGCTAAGGCGAGTTTAAAAGAGTTGCTAACGGATTATGAGGACTATCTGCGTGTGAATGGTTATGAACTGTGGCGGGAAGACTCCGATAAGTTTATTGCGATGCGAAAACTTGGCATAGAAGGTAGCAACCAATCCATCTTAGATATTGCAAAATCTCGTCCTCTCGATACGGTAGCAAATATGGCAATCATTCTACTCAAACAGGAGGACTATCTGCTACACAAATTGCTTACATCGCTCTCTGAGCGATTTCTCGATGAGGGTGGTTTTAAAGAGAAAATGCACCGTATGCGTGTAGAAAGAAGGTGAAAATAGAGAGCATAGGGAGTTTAGGGAAATTAAGGAGTTTAAGGAGTTTTGCGAGATTCCCTAAACTCATTAAATTCCCTAAAATGTCAATGAAAAAGGCTTCCTTTGGGAAGCCTTTGTGATTATATGAAGAAATCGCTTATTTCTTCATATAGCTTTTAATATAGTGGTGGTGCGAGCCGTAGCGGTTGAAGGCGGCCTCATCGAGGGCCTCCTGTGCCGATGGGTGAGCCACCGAGATAATGAGGCGGGCACGCTCCTGAAGGCTCTTGCCATACAAATCGACAGCACCATTCTCGGTCACGAACCAGTGGATGTGGTTACGCGTCGTTACGACACCGGCACCCTCGGTCAGCACGTCCGAAATCTTCGATACGCCCTTATTGGTAATCGAAGGCATGGCGATAATGGCCTTACCGCCCTTCGAGAGTGAAGCACCGTAGATGAAGTCAATCTGGCCACCCACGCCCGAGTAGAACTTACGGCCCAGCGAATCGGCGCACACCTGACCCGTCAAATCAACCTGAAGAGCCGAGTTGATAGCCGTCACACGGTCGTTCTTGGCGATGATATAAGGGTCGTTGGTGTAACCAACGTCCATCATCAGCACGCCCGGGTTATCGTTGATGAAGTCATAGACCTTCTGCGAACCCATAAGGAAGGTCGATACCATCTTGCCCTTGTCGATATTCTTGGCAGCACCGTTGATTACGCCTTTCTCGACGAGTGGCAGCACGCCATCGGCGAACATCTCGGTATGCACACCGAGGTTCTTGTGGCCTCCGAGCTGCGCTAGCACGGCGTTAGGAATGGCACCGATACCCATCTGCAACGTAGCACCATCCTCGATAAGGCCGGCGCAGAGGTTGCCAATCTTGGTCTCCACCTCGTTAGGCTCGGCGAAGTGAGCCTCCTCAAGTGGTTGGTCGTCTGCCACGAAGAGGTCGATTTGCGACGAGTGAATCATAGTATCACCCCACGCACGAGGTACATACTTGTTCACCACGGCGATAACGTGCTCGGCGCACTCTACGGCTGCAAGCGTAGCATCTACCGACGTACCGAGCGACACGTAGCCGTGCTGGTCGGGCGTCGAAACCTGAATCATAGCCACGTTACAAGGCACAGCACCCGAACGATAGAGCTTCTGCGTCTCGCTCAAGAAGATTGGAATATAGTCAGCATAGCCGCTTTGCGTAACTTTGCGGACATTGCCGCCTACGAAGAACGAGTCGAGTTGGAATACGCCCTCGAACTCCGGGTCTGCATAAGGTGCAGGGCCCTCGGTGTGGAGGTGGTGGATGTGAACATCCTTCAACTCGCCTGCGCGACCACGCTCGCACATAGCCTTGATCAAACACTGCGGTGCCGAAGCAACCGACGAGAGGTGGATATGGTCGCCCGATTTAATCACCTTGACGGCCTCTTCCGGAGTAACAAACTTAATTGCCATAATCCTTAAAGTTTATAGGTTATTTGTATGATTTTGTTTTTTTTTGTAATTATTTGCGTTTCACCTCGACCTGCTCGTAACCCTCGATGATATCGCCGATGCGGATATCGTTGTACGACTCGATGTTCAGACCGCAGTCCATACCCGAGGTTACCTCCTTCACGTCGTCCTTGAAACGCTTCAAGGAGCCGAGGCGGCCCGTGTGGATAACGATGCCGTCACGGATAACGCGGATAGGGGTATTGCGACCTATCTTACCCTCACGCACAATACCGCCGGCAATAGTACCCACCTTCGAAATCTTGAAGGTCTCGAGCACCTCGACCGAGCAGACAATCTCCTCCTTCATCACAGGCTCCAACATGCCCTCGATAGCATCCTTAATGTCGTTTATCGCATCGTAAATAATCGAGTAGAGGCGAATCTCGATCTCCTCCTGCTCGGCAACCTTACGTGCGGCGGCCGATGGGCGCACCTGGAAGCCGACGATAATGGCATTCGAGGCGGCGGCGAGCAGTACGTCGCTCTCCGAAATCTGACCTACGGCGGCGTGGATGACGTTCACCTGCACGGTTTCCTTCGAGAGCTTGATGAGCGAGCCCGACATAGCCTCCACCGAGCCATCCACATCGCCCTTGACGATGATGTTGAGCTCCTTGAACGAGCCGATGGCGATGCGGCGACCAATCTCGTCGAGCGTGACGTGCTTCTGCGTCATGATGCCCTGCATGCGTTGCAGCTGCTCGCGCTTGTTGGCAATCTCGCGGGCCGAGCGGTCGTCCTCCATTACGTTTATCTGGTCACCGGCTTGTGGTGCACCATTGAGACCGAGGAGCTGCACAGGTGTTGATGGACCGGCCTCCGTCAGTCGGTTGCCGTTCTCGTCGAACATGGCCTTCACACGGCCCGTATGGATACCCGAGAGTACCACGTCGCCGATGCGGAGCGTACCCTCCTGCACGAGTACCGTCGAAACGTAGCCACGGCCCTTGTCGAGCGTGGACTCGATGATAGCGCCTTTGGCACGCTTGTTAGGGTTAGCCTTCAGGTCGAGCATCTCGGCCTCGAGCAGCACCTTCTCCAGGAGTTTGTCGAGGTTCATGCCTTTCTTGGCCGATACGTCCTGGCTTTGGTACTTGCCGCCCCAATCCTCGACGAGGAGGTTCATATTGGCGAGTTGCTCCTTGATAGCATCAGGGTTGGCCGCGGGCTTGTCTATCTTGTTGATGGCAAAGACCATAGGTACACCTGCCGCTTGGGCGTGGTTGATAGCCTCGATGGTCTGCGGCATCACCTTGTCGTCGGCCGCCACGATGATAATCGCTACGTCCGTAATTTTCGCACCACGCGCACGCATGGCGGTAAATGCCTCGTGGCCCGGCGTGTCGAGGAAGGTGATTTTCTGGCCATTGAGCTCCACTGAGTAGGCACCGATGTGCTGCGTGATACCTCCGGCCTCGCCCTCGATGACGTTGGTCTTACGGATATTGTCGAGGAGCGATGTCTTACCGTGATCGACGTGTCCCATGACGGTAACGATAGGCGGGCGAGGTAGCAAGTCCTCTGCGCTATCTACCTCCTCGTCGCCGATGGCCTCCTGAATCTCGGCCGATACGAACTCGGTCGTGAAGCCGAACTCCTCGGCAACCACAACCAAGGCCTCGGCATCGAGACGCTGGTTGATGGATACCATAAGTCCGAGGTTCATGCAGGCAGAGATAACCTCCATAGGCGACACGTTCATCATCGTAGCCACCTCGCTAACAGTAACGAACTCAGTAACTTTCAGCACCTTGCTCTCCTGCTCCTCGCGTACAATCTCCTCGTTCATGCGCTCGCGAATCTCGTCGCGCTTCTCGCGACGATACTTCGCACCCTTGCTCTTCGCACCCTTGGCCGTGAGGCGCGCCAGCGTATCCTTAACCTGCTTGGCTACCTCCTCGTCGCTAACCTCCGGACGAACTACTGGCTTTGGCTGCACCTTTTGGTGCTTCTGCTTCTTGCCCGCAGGCTGCTGCTTGGCACCGCCTTGCGCATTGTCGTTATGCTTGTTGTTGTGCTTGTCGTTCTTGCCCTGCTTGGTGATATCCACCTTCTCCTTGTCAAGGCGCTTGCGGCGATGCTTGCCACCGGGTACCATTCCCGATACATCCATCTTGCCGAGAATTTGAGGGCCGGCAAGGGTAGGGGTTTCTGTTGCGCGGAAAACACTAGTCGATGGCTTCTCGGCCTCCTTTGGCTCGGCCGCAGGCTTCTCGATAGGGTGCTCCACACTCTCCATGGCCTTCGCAGGCTCCGCCGTCTTTGGCTCTGCGACCTCGGCAGGTTTCTCGGCCACCTTCGGCTCGACGATAGGCTCTATCTTGGTCTCTGCCTTTGGCTCTTCGGCGGCCGGAGCCTCGACAACCTTCTTTGCCTCGATAGGCTTCTCAATCGGTTCCTCGGCAGGCTTTGGCTCGGCAGCCTTCGCAGGCTCGATAGGCTTCTCGGCCTCTTTCTTGCCACCGTCGAGGTCTATCTTACCGAGGAACTTCGGTTGCGCAATCTCCTCCTTGACACTTATCGTGCGTTTCGGAGCCGGCTCCTCCTTCTTCTCCTCGATAGAGATGGTGGTCTGCTTCTGTGAAATCTTTTCGCGAACACTATCGCGCTCACTGCGCTCCGAACGGTTGGCTCCATACTCCTTTTCGAGAAGGGCATAGGTGTCGGTGTCGATGCGCGTGTTTGGCGATGCGTCAATGGTTACGCCCTTACGGTGCAGGAAATCGACGATGGTGTTGAGGCCTACGTTGAACTCCTTGGCAACCTTAATGAGTCGTAATTTCTTTTCGTTCTCCATATTTTGTTTTTGCTCTCTGTTACAGTTTGACAATATCCGATAGTATTTGTGGCGGGTGACAACCTTGTTGTGCTCACCTGCGAGTAGTCGGAGGCTACTCCTCCTCGAACTCGGCCTTAAGGATGGCCACGATAGACTCCACCTGCTCCACCTCGAGGTCGGCACGCGATGCTACCACGTCGATAGGTTGCTCGATGACACTCTTTGCCGTGTCGAAGCCCGCCTTGTGGAGTGCATCGATAATCCAATCCTCGATCTCGTCGGCAAACTCTACGAGAGCAACATCCTCCTCATCGCTCTCGCGATATACGTCGATGTCGTAGCCCGTGAGCATCTTCGAGAGGCGGATGTTCAGACCACCCTTACCGATAGCCAGCGAAACCTGATCGGGTTGCAGATATACGGATGCGGTCTTTGTCTCCTCGTCGAGCGTGATAGTCGAAATCTTGGCAGGGTTGAGCGAGCGCTGAATGAGCAGACGCACGTTGCTTGTGTAAGGGATAACGTCGATATTCTCGTTGCGCAGCTCCTTGACGATAGAGTAGATACGCGCACCCTTCACACCGACGCATGCACCTACCGGATCCACGCGGTCGTCGTAAGACTCCACAGCCACCTTCGCACGCTCGCCCGGGATGCGGGCGATCTGCTTGATGGTAATAAGACCATCGAAAATCTCCGGTACCTCCTGCTCGAAGAGTCGCTCGAGGAATTGGTTGGCTGTGCGCGAGAGCACGATGCGTGGGCGGTTGTTGTTCATCTCCACGCTCTTGACAATAGCCTTTACGGTATCGCCCTTGCGGAAGAAGTCGCTCGGAATCTGCTCGCTCTTCGGAAGGATAAGCTCGTTGTCCTCATCGTCGAGCACGAGAACCTCCTTCTTCCACACCTGATAAACCTCGCCCGAGATAATCTCGCCAACCTTCTCCGAGTACTTCTCGTAGAGGTTTGCCTTCTCGAGGTCAAGGATGCGCGATGCGAGGTTCTGTCGCAGTGAGAGCACGGCGCGGCGGCCGAAGGCTGCGAATGGGATGGTGTCGGTGTACTCGTCGCCAACCTCATACGAGTCGTCGATTGCGAGTACCTCCGAGAGTTTGATTTGGCTTGTGGCATCCGTGAAATCCTCGTCCTCCACGACCTCGCGGTTGCGCCAAATCTCAAGGTCGCCCTTGTCGGCGTTGATAATAACGTCGAAGTTCTCGTCGGTGCCATACTGCTTCTGCAGTGCGTGGCGGAATACATCCTCCAACACTCCGATCATCGTCGCCTTGTCGATGTTTTTCAGCTCCTTGAACTCTGCAAAGTTGCTGATAAGATTCAAATTGTCCATTGTTTGTCTCTCTATTTTTATGTTGTTCGTTGTTTGATTTACTTGTAGTCGAGATACTCCTTAACCCACTTTATCTCGCTGAAAGGGTAGGTGCGCACGACGTGTTGCAGCTCCTTGCGTTTCTTGCCCTCGATGCTCACCTTCTCGTCGTAGGAGATGGCTATCGCTTCGTCGGTTGCCTCGTCGAGCGTACCGAGAATTTTCGTACCACTCTGCAGGAGCACCTCCACCGAGCTGCCAGTGAGCTTGTGGTATTGGCGCAGCACCTTGAGAGGCTCGCCAATGCCGGCCGAGGTGACAGTCAGCGAGTAGTCCTCGATATCGCGGTCGAAGGCCTCGTCAATGGCGCGGTTCAGCGCGGCGCAAGCGTCGATGGTAACGTGCGTATCGCTGTCGATGACGAGCGTAATATCGTTATCTCTACCTGCCACGCACTCGACAACGAACATATCGCTGCCCTCGAGTGTCTGTGCTGCAATCTCCGTGAGTTTGGTAATATCCATATTATCAGTATCTTATATTTTTTATTGGCAATAAAATAAGGGAACGTGCTTCGTCCCCTTACTCCTTTACTGATGCAAAGATAGATATATTTTATATATCTGCCAAATTTTTTTCGCAAAAAAATCGCACTACCACGTCGGCGCGGTAATCTCCGAGTAGTCGAAGTCGATGTTTACAGTGCCCTGTATGACATCGCTGCACTCGTAGCGCGTGCCAAATTCGTCTATTGCTACAACCTTCACCTTCGACCAGTCGGCCGTGGCAAGAGCCTCGTTTTCGAGCGTGTAAGTGTAGCTTGCCGCGCTGAGATAGTCACTGCGCTTGCGTTTTTTGACACCTATGTGGTAGCCAATGCAGTACCAATCGACGGTCGATTGGTCTGTAAATTGCGTAGGGTTCGAGGTGCTTGTCTGTGCCTGTATGGTGCTTACTTGTGCGTCGTAGTCCGCCTCGGCGAGTTTGTTGCCGTTGATGTCGTAGAGCCAAGGGTCTCCCTTGGTGCGCAGTGTAAGGCGTGTCATCTGCCCGAGCTCCTTGTCGCCGAGATAGGCGCGTACATCCCAACTATCCTTCGAGTTCCAGATGTTGGCAACGATGGTGTTCCCCGAATACGGCGAGGTGAAATATTCGTATTGGCCGCCAGCCACCATATTGCCACGGTAGATGCGCATCTGCACGCTACGTTTGCTGTATCCCTTGTTTACACCCTGATAGTAGTGGTCTGCGATTTTGTTGCCGTCGATATAATAGACCGCAAAGCCGTTTGGTGCGCCGCCTGTGCAGAGTGCAGAGTACCACCACGCGCCGCCGAGTGCGCCCACTATTTGCTCGGTGGTATCGTATGACGTGGCCTTGGTGTTTGTTATGTTGTGGTTGTGGCCCGAAAGAACGTGGGAGCCTGCAAACTGCGAGAGTAAATCGTAAACCTGCTTGATGTAGTATGTCGTCTTGGTGCTTTGGGCCGAGAGCGGAATGTGTACGCAGAGAATCACGAGGTTCTCTTTCGGCACGGCGGCCAAATCCTGCACAAGCCACTCGTACTGCTCCTTCGTGAAGCCGCGCGTGTAGTTGTTGAAGTTGTTGTCGCCATTTACGTCGAAGCGATATAGTATGTCGCGCATGCAGACAAAGTGCACCTTGCCACGGTTGAACGAGTAGTTTATCGGGCCGAAGCACTCCTCGAAGGTGCGCTGTGCGGCCAGCTCTAACGTGCTACTGTGCTCGTCGGTGGTAACGGTACGTTTGCCCATCACGTCGTGGTTGCCCATAACCTTGAAGAGTGGTACGCCGGTCTTGTCGATGTGTGTATTGGTGCGGAACGTAGGCATATATGGCGAGGAGTCCGTCGTGGAGCTCGACGATACAATATCGCCCAACACGATGCCGTAGCTCGGCAAGTTGTCGTTCTCGGTGCAGGTCTTCAATATTGGTATAGTCTCATTCTGCATACGCTTGATGCGTGTGGTATTCACTTGGTGAGGATCAGCCAAGGCGTAGAAGGCGAACTTCTGCTCTGCACCCCCTTCGAGGCGGCGGAGTGTGAAGTCGTAGTGCAGGCGCGATTTCTCGTATGGGATGAAGAAGAGCGGTTGCCCATGCTCGTCGGTAGGTATCTCGCAGTCGGCCGGCAGCGAGATGTAGATGTAGTAGCAGTCGCTCGACGGCTTGAGACAGTAGCGGCCATCTTTGTCGGTGCGCACCACATTGAAGCCGTCACTCACAACCACGCCTGCAGCCGGCGTGCCATCATCGTAGCTAATCGTGCCTTGTGCAACATTTATCAGCTCCAACTCGCCCTCCTCGCAGTCGAGGGCCGAGAGTGTACAGTTTGTGTCGATGCGGTACTCCACCATCTGAAATTCGCGCACAACACCTCGGCGTAGAGCCTTGTCGTTCGCCGTGTCGAAGCGCAGGCGCATCGATCTTCCGCTCTTATCGCGCAATATGGCCGAGCAAGTGCCGTGGTCGCCGGCCGGCAGTGCGACAAAGAATGCCTGCGGCTCGTCCGAGAGCTTGAGTCCGTCGCCAAACGAGTAGTTGATAGTCGGGGAGGTGTTCGCCGCTTCGCCGAGCGTGCCTGTCGAGCAATCTATTGCGTAGTGACCTGCGAGAGCCCCCTGCTCGGCTGTGAGCTCCATCGAGGCGAGAGTTGCTGCGCCCGTAAATGTAAATTGCAGCAGGCTGCCGAGGTGCTTCATCTCGCACTTCTCGCCGCTTGTGGCGTAGGCGTACATCGGCATTGCCGTGCCTTCAAACGAGCCCTTTGTGAAGCTCTGCTCGGCTGCAAACTCGATCGTGCCATCTGCCGAAGCAGGGTAGAGAATCGAGTATGGGTATTGCAGTGTTGCGTCGATATAGAAGATTGCCGAGCGCGGATTGTCGGCGTCGATTACAGCCTCATTGGTGGTCACACCATTGATTGAAATACGGTCGCCCTCGCTCCAATAGAGCGGATATGTCGCCTCGTCGGTACGCTCGCCGAGGACTGTGCGCGATGTGGGAGAGTCGATGGAGAGGGTAATCGAGGTGCCGCTTGCTGGCTGCGTAATATCCTGCTCGGTGATATCGGTTGCACAAGCTGCGACAAACAAAGATACGGCTAATACAATTGCTAATTTATTGAAATTCATATAGGTAGTTTGATTTTCTGCAAAGTTAAGCAAAAAAACTTAAAATCACCTCTCCTACGGAGAATTTTTTACGGCCACACGGGCGGCACAATGGCGTTGTAGGTGAAATCTACACCTACAACGCCATCTATAAACTCCGTGCAGGAGTATGTGTTGCCATAAGGATCTGTGGCTACTACGCGGATGTCGTCCCACGCCTTGTCGTCGGCAAGCAGCGAACTCTCGATGTGGTACATATTATTGGCCGCCGAGAGTGCTTGTGAGCGTTTCGACCAGCCGCGAACACCGATGAGATAGCCTATGGCCCACCAATCGACCGTCGAATTGGCGGCGAATGTCGTAGGGTTTTCGAGCGATGTTTGCGCTTGAATGGCCGGCTGTAGAGCGTTGAGCTCATCTTTTGTCAGCTTTTTGCCGTTGCTGTCATAACGCCATGGGTCACCAAGACTATACGCCAGGTGTGTCATCCGACCGATGTGCTTGTCACCGACATAGGCATCGATCTGCCAGCCGTGGCCGCCATTCCATACGTTTGCAAGGAGCGTAGAGCGGTTGTACGGGGAGGCGAAGTATTCGTACTCGCCACCCGAAATCAGGCTGCCTCGGTAGAGGCGTATTTGGTAGTCGGGCGAGTTGAAACCCTCGTTGATGCCGAGATAGACATGGTTGCGTACCTTCGCGCCGTCGAGATGGAAGAGCGCAAAACCGTTTGGCGAGCCGTCGCGTGCTACGACCGACTGCCACCATGCGCCACAAAGGGCTCCGGTGACGTGCTCTACGATGTTGTGGTTGGCAATCTTGATGTTGCGCACATCGTGCGAGTGTCCGGCAAGGATGCGTGCCTCGGCAAAGTCGTCGAGCAGTGTCATTACACGCTCGATGTTGGCATATTTGGTGACGTAGAGGTTCAGCTGCGAGTGTACGCACAGTATTACCATCCTATCCTTCGGCACGCAGGCAAGGTCTTGGCGTAGCCACTCCACCTGCTCGTCGGAGAAGTCGGCGTGGTAGCTCTCGAAGTCGAAGTATGTGTCATACGAGGTGCAATCGTAGTGTATGTCCATCATCGAGACGATATGCACCTTGCCGCGGTTGAACGAGTAGTTCGCCGGGCCGAAGCACTCCTCGTAGGGGCGCTGCGCGGCCAGTCGCAGCGTGGAATTGCGTGAGTCGATGCGTGCGGCGTAGCGCCCCTTATGGTCGTGGTTGCCCATCACCGTAAAGACCGGCATGCCGATACTCTCGAAGGCCATCTTGTCGCGCATCATAGGCATATATCCGCTCTTGTCCGAATTGGTGGATGAGGATATTATGTCGCCCAGCGCGATGCCGTAGCAAGGGAGTGCCTGCCCCTGAACGTGGCTGCGCAGAGCGGGTACCGATTCGTTGCAGAAGCGTGCAAAACCATTCGCCGAGGAGACCTGTGGATCGCCGAGCGAGTAGAGCATAAACTCTTGCTCGATGCCCCCTTCGAGCCTCTCGAGCGTGAAGTCGTAACGCTGCATCTTTTTAGGCTCATAGAGGTGGTAGAAGTGCGGTTGCCCGTATTGGTTTAGAGGAACACGGCAGTCGGCCGGCAGCGAGATGAAGATGTGCCAAGTATCCTTCGATGGAGTGAAGCTGTAGTGCCCCTCTTTGTCGGTCGTGACGACCTGGAAGCCATCGCTCACGGCAACGCCCTCGATAGGTGTGCCGTCGGCATAGCGCACATAGCCCGCCGCCTCGCCAAATACCGAGAGTTCATCGTTCTCGCTCGTGAGAGGCTCGATAAACATCTCTGCGCCATATCGGTAGTGTGTCGTGCCAAACTCGCGAACCACGCCTGCTCGCAGTGCCATTTTGCCTTCGGTCGAGAAGCGCAGCTGCATAGAGCCGCCATTGCTGTCGTGCAGGGTTATGTGGCAAGTGCCGTGGTCGCCGGCCGGCAGTGCGATAAACGTGCTCGCAGGGGTGTCGGAGAGCTCGAGGGGCGAATCGAACAGATAGTCGATGGTGTGTGACTGCTCGCGGCCGTCGCTCAACGTGCCGCTCGCGCAGTCGATGGCATAGTTGCCGCACAGAACCCCCTCGGAGGCTGTCACTTCTATTGATGTGAGGCTCACGCTACCCGTGAGTGAGAGTCGGATGATTGAGCATAGGTGGTGCAGCGTTGCCGACATCCCCTGCTCGGTGTAGCCGTACATTGCGATGGCCGCAGGGTCGAAACTCCCCTCGACGTGGTGTTGTGTGGCAGCGAATGTGATGCGCCCATCGGTCGATGCGGGATGCAGCAGATGGTATGGATAGTCGAGCCTTTCGCCCACCTCGAAGGAGGCGCGACGGGGGTCTGCCGAATCAATCTCGGCCGCATCAGATACGACGCAGTTGATGGAGATGCAATCGCCGGCCTGCCAATGATGGAGATAGTCGCCCGATGGAGTGGTGCCGCCGATTGTCGTGCGTGACGTAGCGGCGCACTCTACGGTAAGGCGCGTAACACCACCAACGCCCGAGTCGATTCTCTCGTCGGGTGTCGTACAGGCAACCGCGATAATGGTCGCCACGAATGCTGTTATCGTGCCTCTAAACATTGTTCTGCTATGCGTGAGCAGTGCCGCGGCATTGCTGCTTATCGCACCTCCCAAGTGTCGCCCGAGTGGAGCAGATCACTTACCGAGTGTATCGAGCTATGGCTCGTAACTTCGGCAATCTGCTCCTCGACCTTCGCCTCGTAGGTCGGCTCCTCGACATCGCGGATGATGCCCACGGCGACAGGATAGTCGGGGTAGCGCATCGCCGCCAACATGGTGTGGAGTGTCGTGTCGCGGCGGTGTGCATCGTGCGTGAGCACATCGTCTATCGTGTAGCCGCCCTCGCCTATGGTTACCACTTTGAGTTGCATATCCTCGAAAATAAGACCTTTGTCAAGGTTCGCGCCGAAGAGCATCTTCTCGCCGTGGCGGAGGTGTATGGTGCGCTCGGCTCGTGTGGCCTTGTCGGCCGCAAAGTCGGCGTGAGTGCGGTTGTTGAAGATTACGCAATTGACCAATGCCTCGACAACAGACATGCCCTTGTGCTGCGCCGCCGCAACAAGAAGCTCCTTCGAGAGCGCCACGTCGGCATCAATCGTGCGTGCAAAGAACGAACCCTTGGCCCCGATAACCAACTCACCCGGATTGAACGGCTGCTCGATAGTGCCGTAGGGCGATGTTTTGGTCACCTTGCCGAGCTTCGTTGTCGGCGAGTATTGGCCTTTAGTCAGGCCGTATATCTCGTTGTTGAAGAGTACGAGGTTGAGATCTATGTTGCGACGTATGGCGTGGATAAAGTGGTTGCCGCCAATTGCCAGCGAGTCGCCGTCGCCCGTGCACACCCATACCGAGAGGTCGGGGCGTGCCGTCTTGATGCCCGTAGCTACGGCCGCCGCACGACCGTGAATGGTGTGGAAACCGAAGGTGCGCATGTAGTAGATGAAGCGTGACGAGCAACCTATGCCCGATACGAATACGAACTTCTCGCGCGGCAGGTCGAGAGCCTCGGCAACATCCGGAAGAGCTCGCTGCACGGCGTTGAGCATCGCGTGGTCGCCACAGCCCGGGCACCACTTGACCTGCTGGTCGTTCTTGAAATCGGCGTATGTGTAGTTGTACTTTGTCATGGCTATCTGTTTGTGTAGAGCATAAAGTGGTCGAGCAGCTCCGAGGTGGTGAAAGGCTGTCCTTCGCACTTGTTGTATTGGTTGAATGTGATGGATGGGAACTGCTGGCGCAGGTGGTAGGCCAACTGCCCCTCGTTGAGTTCGCATACGACGACGTGGCGGTAGCGTGCGAGTATCTCGCCCAAGCCGTGAGGCAGAGGATTCAGTGCGGATATATGGCAGTGCGCAATCGAGGCACCGCGTTCACGCGCACCTTCGACAGCCGCCGTGACGTGGCCGTAGGTGCCACCCCAACTTACAACGAGAAGGTCGCCTTCCGCATCGCCCTCGACCTGCAACTCCGGCAGATAGTCGGCAACGCGGCGCACCTTTTCGGCACGCAGGCGTACCATCTCGGCGTGGTTGTCGGGGTCGTAGGATATCGTGCCGCGCAGAGCGTGCTTCTCGAGGCCTCCGATGCGGTGCTCAAGCCCCGCAGTGCCCGGAAGGGCCCAGCCGCGCACGAGTCGCTCGTCGCGCTTGTATGGCATAAAGTCGCCCTCCGCACTCTCGACAATCGGAGGGGTGATTGCCGCATAGTCGGCAATGTCAGGTATGCGCCACGGCTCCGAGCCGTTGGCTATAAATCCGTCGGTGAGAAGTACAACAGGTGTCATGTGCTCCAATGCAATCTTGGCTGCCAGGTAGGCCTTGTCGAAGCAGTCGCCCGGTGATGCGGCTGCGAGGACTACCAACGGACACTCGCCATTGCGGCCGTGAAGTGCTTGCAGCAGGTCGCTCTGTTCGGTCTTGGTCGGTAGGCCCGTCGAGGGGCCTCCGCGCTGCACATCCACTACTACGAGTGGCAGCTCGGCCATCACCGCAAGGCCTAACGCCTCGCTTTTGAGCGATAGGCCGGGGCCGCTGGTCGTAGTGATGGCGAGTGAACCTCCGTATGCCGCACCGATGGCCGTGCAGATGCCGGCAATCTCATCCTCGGCCTGCACACTCTTCACGCCGAGCGACTTATGCTTGGCCAGTTCCTCGAGGATGACCGTCGCCGGAGTGATAGGGTAGGAGCCGCAGAAGAGGGGGCGGCCGCTACGCTCCGAGGCAGCGATAAATCCCCACGCTGTGGCGACGTTGCCGTTTATCGAGCGGTAGGTGCCGCTCTTCTGCGGTGCCGGAGCAACGAAGTAGGTGTTGGCGAAGAGGTGGTTGTTGGCCGCATAGTTGTAGCCTCCATCGAGCACAAGGCGGTTGGCCTCGGCAAGCGCGGGAGCCTTCTTGCCGAACTTCTTGTCGAGGAATTGGTGGCCGTGCTCGGTGGAGCAGTTGTACATATATAATATAATGCCCAGCGCAAACATATTTTTGCACTTGTCGATACTCTTGCGGTCCATGCCCGCCTGCTCGGCGAGAGCCGTGCGTGTCAGCGAGGTGATGTGCGGCATAACGATGTTGTAGCCGTCGAGTCCGAGCTCGGCAATGGGATCGTCGCTCGAGAACTCTGCCTTCGTGAGGTTGTCGGCCGTCACCGAGTCGGCATCGAGAATAACCGTTGCGTCGGTTTTGAGCCACTTGCGGTTGGCCTTTAAGGCCGCAGGGTTCATCGCTACGAGCACATCGCAGTAGTCGCCCGGCGAGGTTATGCGACCGCTGCCGAAGTGTACCTGAAAGCCCGATACGCCCGCCACCGTGCCTTGCGGTGCACGAATTTCGGCCGGATAGTCCGGGAATGTGGAGATGTCGTTGCCGGCCAAAGCCGAGGTCTCCGAGAAGAGTGTTCCCGTAAGTTGCATTCCGTCGCCCGAGTCGCCCGAGAAACGGATTACCACATCGTGAAGCTGTTGTTTCATTACGCTTATAGTTGTTGCTTTGAAAAAATGTGTCTAACGTATCGAATTCATTCGTATGCTCGCCTTAACCAATGCTATGGCGCGTATGCGACTGCGCTCGACATCCTTGTCGGCATGGTGCGGATTCTGACTGACGAGCTTTATATGGCCGTCGCGGTCGGACTTCTGCACATACTTGACGGTGATGTACTCCTCGCCATCGAGGTCTATCGAGAGCAGATACATATCGCCCCAAAATACATCGTCGAGGTCGCGTAGCTGCTTATAGAGGACAATGTCGCCGCTCTTGAGAAGCGGATACATCGAGTCGCCCACGACGTATATCGCACCGTCGCACTTCGGCAGATTGGGGATGTGGATGTAGTTCACGGGCTCCAACGCGCGCTGCTCGAAGAGCGGAACGAGACCCGCCGTGCCCTCGATTGAGTAGAGCGGCACGCTCTGCAATGGCATTTGGTTGTCGGTGCGGAGATTGAAGGCCTGAGTGATGGCCGGCGGAGCATTGAACATATCGCCCGTGCCGTTGTCAATCCACTCGGGATTTACGTTCAGTTCCTGAACTAATATATTGCGGTTGCGCTGCGAGAGTCTTGTTCGGCCGGTCTCGATCATTGAGAGAGCGGTCTTTCCAACACCAAGTCGTTGAGCTAATTGCTCTTGCGTTAATCCTAACTCTTTGCGTATAAGTTTTACTCTACTCTGCATAAAAAATGTTCAAAAATTATTATACAAAAATTGAATAAGAAGATGCATTAAAGTTCAATACTTGTATTATATTTGCACCACAAATGTACAGATTTTATATCGAACAACCAAATATTTTAACCAAAAATTTATATTATGTTCTATTTTCACAAAGCTCACTACATGGCTATTGCCGCGAAAATTCTCGAAGAGGCCTCCTCGCCGCACTACTTTTCGGGGCGTGTGGAGTTGCTCACCGCTCTCGATGCAGAGGTTGAACTTACGGCCACGCTTATAATCTATCGTCATCGTCCGCAGCCGCTCGATGAGGTGGCTGTAGATAGTGTGTCGAATGTTGTGCCCGTGTGGTGGGATGTGGTGGTGAGGAATGGCGAGGGCGAACCGGTTTTAGACCACGATTTCGACTTCGAAAAGTTGCGTCTTGCACTGCTCGACTGCGAGAAGTAATGGTGGTAGTATATTGTGTACAATAGATTGTAAATCAATGTGTTCTCGAAAAAAAAATGTGTAGTTATGGTAGATTTTTCGCAATTTGCAATTTCGGTATATCCGTTTCTCGAACTCGAAAATTTTCACAAAGTCTATTATCGCGTGCTAGAGGCCTTCGCCGATGGGCGTATTCGCCGGCTTATTGTGACGATGCCGCCGCAGCACGGCAAGTCGGTTGGTGCCACGACTCTGTTGCCGGCTTATATGCTCGGGCTTAATCCCGACCTGCGTCTGGCTATAGCCTCCTATTCGGGCAGCCTCGCTTCGAAGTTCAACCGTCGCGTGCAGCGCATCTTGGAGAGCGGCGAGTATGCTGCGTTATTTCCGCAGACGACCATCAAGCGCGGTGCCAAGCCGGCGAACTATATCCGCACGGCCGACGAGGTGGAGATTGTCGGGCGCGACGGAGTGCTGCTCTCGGTGGGGCGCGAGGGGTCGCTGACGGGCAATCGTGTCGATTGTTTTATTCTCGACGACCTCTACAAAGATGCTATGGAGGCGGGTTCGCCTATCGTGCGCGAGAACTGCTGGGAGTGGTATATATCGGTGGTACGTACCCGTATGCACAACGCTTCACGCGAGCTTATTGTTTTTACGCGCTGGCACGATGAGGATTTGATAGGCTCGATTCTCGCAAAGGAGCCGTGGCGGCACTTTCGCTCGATGTCGGATATCGATAATCTTGGCGAAACAGAGTGGCTCTACCTGAATTTCGAGGCGTTGAAATGCGGCCCGCCGACCGAGGTGGATCCTCGCAGCGAGGGCGAGGCCCTTTGGGAGGAACGGCATAGCGCAAAACTCCTGGCGGCCAAGCGTGCGCTCGACCCGCAACGCTTCGAATGTATGTATCAGGGGCACCCCTCTTCGCGTGACGGACTGCTCTATGGCGACTCGTTTGCGGAGTATGATGCCCTGCCGCGCGATGTCGTGCGCAAGGCCAATTATACGGATACGGCGGATACGGGCGACGACTATCTCTGCTCGGTGTGCTACGAGGTGGATACGGATGGTGCGATATATATTGTCGATGTGGTCTATTCGCGTGAGCCTATGGAGGTTACCGAGCGCCTTGTCAGCGATATGCTCGCGCGTAACAATACGCGACAGGCGCTTATCGAGAGTAACAATGGCGGTCGCGGCTTTGCGCGTGCCGTGCAGCGTTTGGCGCCCCGCACACGCATCGAGTGGTTCTATCAGAGCGAGAATAAGGAGGCGCGCATACTATCTAACTCGTCAAGTGTGTTGCACGCGTTGCGCTTCCCTCGCGGTTGGCAGCGGCGATGGCCGGAGCTGTACGCTCATCTGACGACCTATCGTCGCCACTTTCGCACAAATCGTTGGCATGATGCTCCCGATGTATTTACGGGAATAGTAGAGCGCGAACTCTACGGCTCGCGCTCATTCGATAGTGTTATCAGCTTCAAAAAATAGTGGATTACAGCAACTCTTCGTAGCGAGCTATCGGCGCAGCATCGAGTGTCGAAAACTCCTCTTTCAGATACTTGTAGCGACCGGCAATGGCGATCATCGCGGCATTGTCGGTCGTGAAGCGTAATTCGGGCAGGAAGCAACGCCAGCCGCGACGCTTGCACTCGTCGGCTATACGACTGCGCAGCAGCGAGTTGGCCGCCACGCCGCCGCCTATGGCTATATCCTTTATGTGGAAGTGCTTGGCGGCACTCACCAGACGTGTGGCGAGGATATCGACCACCGTGTCGAGCAGCGAGGCGCAGAGGTCGGCTTTGTTCTGCTCGATGAAATCGGGGTTTTCGGCCATTCGGTCGCGCAGTGTGTAGAGGAACGAGGTTTTGAGACCCGAGAACGAGAAGTCGAACTCGCCCACGCGCGGCTTCGCAAAGTGGAACGCATCGGCACGCCCCTCCTTGGCAAGGCGGTCGATGACCGGCCCCCCTGGGTAGGGTAGTCCCATAACTTTGGCGCACTTGTCGAGCGCTTCGCCTGCGGCATCGTCGATGGTTGTACCTACGATATGCATCTCGAAGGGTGACTCCACGCGTACGATTTGTGTGTGCCCTCCGCTGACGAGCAGCGAGAGATACGGGAAGTCGGGGTGCTCGCACTCACGGTCGGGCATATCTACAAATGGGGCGAGGATGTGTCCGTGCAGGTGATTGACCTCGACGAGCGGTATGTTGTGGGCGAGGGCAAGACCCTTGGCAAAGGATGTACCGACCATTAGTGAGCCTACCAGGCCCGGGCCGCGAGTAAAGGCTATGGCATCGACTTTGTCGATGGTGATACCTGCATCTTTGAGAGCCGTATCGACCACGGGCACGATATTCTGCTGGTGGGCGCGTGAGGCGAGTTCGGGGATTACGCCTCCGTATCGCTCGTGCACCGCCTGCGAGGCTATCACGCTCGATAGCAGCGTAGTATTACGCACGATGGCCGCCGATGTGTCGTCGCACGATGACTCTATTCCGAGAATTGTTATATCCATACCGCAATTTTTTTGCACTTTTATTTCTGTATTTCATAAATTGTAGCTATTTTTGTAAGTTATTATATAACTTATAGCGTGGTCGCATAGCTAAAACCGTGGGCAAAGTTACTAAAATATTGTTAAAGATGTTGTCGGCAACCCTTTTATTGCTGATAATTTTGCCTATGCTTGTCTCCGTGGTGCTCTCGCTGCCGTCGGTGCAAAATGCCGTTGTGCATCGCGCCTCGGAGTGGGCTACGAAGCGACTTGGCGCCCGCGTGTCAATAGACCATATTACAATAGGGCTGCCGGCGCGTGTCAAGGCCTGCGGCTTCTATGTTGAGGATTATGATGGCGATACACTGATATATGCCAAGCATGTTACGGCGCATTTGGCGCTCGATGGTTTCGAGAGCGGACTTACGCTCGCCTATGGTAAGGTGGAGCATGGGGCGTTCTTCCTGCGCGAGACCGAGCGCGGCCCTATGAATGTCAAGGAGGTGGTCGATTCGTTGCGCGGCAATCGACAGGGCAAGGGACGTTTTGTGCTTGCGGTGCGCAGGCTCGAAGCCTCCGACTTGGAGTTCCGCCTTAAGCGTCTTAAGCCGCGCCGCCCGAAGTACGGTGTCGATTATGCCGATATGCAGATACGCAACATTACGGGCACTATCCGCGACTTCGGTGTGGCGGCAGGTGCCGTGTTTGGCGATATCGAGCAGCTCTCGCTTACCGAGCGGTCGGGTGCCGAAATCAGGGAGATGAAGGGTTCGTTTATGGTCGATAAGGGCTATATAAGCCTCGCCGAGACGACGATTCGCACGGCACGTTCCGAGTTGCATACGCCGCTCTTCTCGCTCTCGGGTGATGGATGGAGCTCCTACAAGGACTTTATACGCAACGTAACTATCGACGGTTCGTTTGACAACTCGTATGTGTCGTCCGACGATGTGGGATTCTTTGCCCCTGCTCTGCTTGACTGGCATACGGCGCTCAAGGATGTTGCGGTGGCGATGCACGGTACGGTAGCTTCGTTTGATGCCTCGATAGACCACGCGCGTTTGGAGGATGGCGGTCTGCTCGCCGCCTCGGCGCACGTTGAGGGGCTTACGGATGTCGCTAATACGCATTTCGATATCGAGGTGTCGAGGGCCGAGGCTTCGACCTACGAGTTTATGCGCTTGCTGCACAATATAGCACATCTGTCGGTGCCCGAAAAGGCGGCCGAGCCACTCTTGCGTACTTCGCGCCTGATGGTCGATGGCTCGTTTGTAGGGCGTATCTCGAAGTTTGATGCCACGGCTGCCGTGTCGGTTGCTTCGGGTGGCAAACTCTCGTTGTCGTGCCATCGTGACAAGGGGCAGATAACCGCGATGCTTGATAGCCGTAAACTTGCGTTGGGTAGGCTGCTGGATTCTCCGCAGCTCGGCGATGCTACGTTTACAGCCTCGGCCGAGGGCAACTTTGCAGAGAGCGTAATGCTCAATGTCGAGGCTGCGGTGGAGGACGTGGAGTTCAAGAAATATAACTATAAAAATATCGCGCTGACGGCCGCCGTGCAGGATAAGGCGGTGCATGCCGTGGTGGGTGTTAGAGATGAGGCCCTCGATCTCGATGCGGAGGTCGTTGCTTCGCTCGAGAAGGGGGATATGCGAGGCTACGATGCAGCGATGGAGTTGCGGCATGCCGACCTCGTGGCGATGAACATAAACCGCCGCGATTCACTCTCTCTACTCTCGGCCAATGTGGGTCTCTCGGCGCGTGGCGAGACGCTCAATACGCTGAATGGCGAGTTGAGTGTAGCCAATGCGCTCTACCGCTACGATAGGGGCGATGTGGAGTCGGAGTTGTTGCGCCTGCAAGTGGAGAGCAACGAGGATATGCACACGTTGGCACTCGAGTCGGACTTTGCCGATGTGCATTTTGAGAGCCAAAGCCCTTACGACGAGGTGGTCTATTACCTGAAAAATCTCGTATCGCAGTACATGCCGCTGCTCTATGATGCCGATAAGCGCAACTCTATCAAGCAACACGTTGTGGGGCTGGGCGACGATGTGGCGGTGCTGTCGATTACGACCAAGAAGGTAGATCCGCTGCTCAACTGTTTTGTGCGCGACTTGGAGGTGGCTCCGGGTTCGTTTGTGCAACTGTTTGTCAATCCGAAGGGCAACCGTTTCTCGCTTGCCGCCTCGTCGGACTATGTGACCAACAATCGCTATCTCGCAACCGACATAGATGTCAAGGCGTCGAATATCGGTGACTCGCTCTCGGTTGCTCTCGGCACGAAGGATTTCTATGCCGGAGGTATTCATCTCTCGACGCTCAATGTTGATGGAGGAGTGGCCGACAATCGAGTGTCGCTTTCGGCCGGGTTTGCGGATTCGGTGCGTCGTCTCGATGGTCGTGTTTCGGCCTCGGCTCTCTACTCGCGGCCAAATGGTAAGTCGCATATCGCAGTGAATGTGGCTCCGTCCTATGTCATGCGTCATGACCGCCGCTGGGATATCACCTCGGATGGTGTAGATATCGACTCGACACGCATCGCTATCCGTCGCTTCCGCGTTGCGAGTGACGAGCAGGAGCTATACCTCGATGGTGTCGCCTCGGCAAGTCCCTCGGATTCGCTCTCATTGCGCCTTACGCGATTCTCACTCACGCCTATCGCACAGTTTGTCTCGCGCCTCGGCTATAATATCGATGGCGCGATGAGTGGTTATGCGCGTATCAAGAGCGCTATGCGCGATATGCAGATAGATGCAGCCATAGCCCTCGATAGCCTCAATGTTAATACAATATCCGTTCCCGACCTTATGCTCAACTCGAAGTGGGACTTCGGCGCTTCGCGTGCGAAGCTCGATATATCGACCATCGACAAGCGAGATACGGTTATCCGTGGTTACTTCTCGCCGTCACAAATGCGCTACTATGCCAGCATGCGTACACCGGGAGTGAAGATGTCGCTGCTCGACCCGCTGCTCAAGGGGGTAGTGTCGAAGACCGAGGGTGAGGCCGATGTGGATCTCACGCTTAGCGGTCAGCGTCGCGATGCAGAGTTGCACGGAGTGATCGAGGTAGCGAATCTCAAAACCAAGGTCGATTTCACGAATTGTACATATAGCGCACCACACGCTACGGTGCAGGTCGATAATAATCACTTCCGTGTCAAGGAGGCCCCAATCTACGATGTGAATGGTCGCCGCGGTGCCCTCTCGATGGATCTTTCGCTCGACCACCTCTCGAATATCGAGTACAACTTCCGCATAGCGGCCGACACGATGCAGGTGCTCAACACTACGTCGCGCGACAACAGCCTCTTCTACGGCGATGTCAATGCCTCGGGAACGATTGTCGTGCGTGGCAACAAGGCGGGTGTGGCGATGGATATCGTGGCCCGTACGGAAGATGGTTCGCACTTCTTTATGCCGTTGTCTGATAAGTCGGATATCTCGTCGGCCGATTTTGTGAAATTTGTCAAGCCGGAGAGTGTCGATACGACCAACTACCTTGTACGCAAGAAGATGCTCTTCGAGAACCGTCGTAATCGTCGCTCCTCGTCGGCCGGTACAATGGATATATCGATGGCGCTCGACGTGAGGCCTAATGCCGAGGTGCAGTTGGTTATCGACCCTACGGTGGGAGATATCATCAAGGGCAGGGGCGAGGGACTGCTCAACCTGCGAATAAACCCGAAGTCCAACATCTTCGAGATGTATGGCGACTACACCATATCGGAGGGTAGCTATCTCTTCACGCTGCAGAACATCATCAATAAGTGGTTTGTCATCGAGCCGGGCTCGACAATTCAGTGGACGGGCGAGCCGCTCGATGCACTGCTCAATATCGACGCGGTCTATAAGCTAAAAACGTCGCTGCAGCCGCTCTTGGAGGGCTCGGTGTCGCAGAACAGCATCTCGTCGCGTGCCGTGCCTGTCGAGTGTGTTATCCACCTGACGGATCGTCTCTCGCAGCCGAATGTAACCTTCGATGTTGTGGTGCCGAGTGCCGATGCCGAGGTGCAGAGTATCGTCGCCTCGACGCTCGCAACCGAGGAGAGCAAGTCGCGACAGTTCCTCTATCTGCTTGTAGCCAACTCGTTCATCTCGGAGTCCACAAATGCCACGTCGGCCAATATCGCCACGTCGGCTGCTGCCACGACGGGCCTCGAGGTGCTGTCGAATCAGTTGAGCAACTGGCTCTCGACCGACGACTATAACATCGTGCTGCGCTATCGCCCTCGTACCGAGCAGATGAGCGACGAGGTCGATTTCGGCTTCTCGAAGGGGTTGGTGGACAATCGCCTGCTTATTGAGGTCGAGGGTAACTACATAGTCGATAAGACGCAGGTTGTAAATGCCAAGTCGAACTTTGCGGGCGAGGCGTATGTCACGTGGCTTATTGACCGTGCAGGCACGCTGCGCTTGCGCGGCTTCACGCATACGATAGACCGCTTCGATGAGAACCAAGGTTTGCAGGAGACGGGTGTGGGAATATACTACAAGGAGGACTACGACAATGCCCGCGATTTTCGCGAGCGCGTGAAGGCCCGCTTCCGTCGCCGCAAGCAGAAGAAACAGATCGAGAAGCAGGAACGCCGCGAAGAACGCGATCAGCAGCATACTACCGAACAGAAAGATAACGATAAATAACAAACTCAAACACACAAACAGTTATGCTTAAAATTCTTCAAGCCACCCAAGAGGCGGCACAACCGGCGGTCGAGGCCGCAACTGCAACACAGATGTCCCTGTGGCAACTCTTCAATGCCGGAGGATGGTTGATGTGGGTACTGCTCCTGCTGGGCGGTGTCACGATTTTTATCTTCGTTGAGCGTTTCGTGGCCATTCGCCACGCCTCGCGTCTCAACATGAACTTTATGAATCGCATCCGCGACTATATCCTCGACGGCAAGGTGCGTGAGGCTATCGGCCTCTGCCGCACGGAGAATACGCCTATCGCGCGTATGGTTGAGAAGGGTATTGAGCGCTTGGGCCGTCCGATGAGCGATGTGCAGTCGGCTATCGAGAATGTCGCGAACCTCGAGGTGTCGAAGCTCGAGAATGGCCTGCCGTTCCTCGCTACGATTGCCGGTGGTGCGCCGATGATTGGTTTCCTCGGCACGGTGCTCGGTATGGTGCAGACATTTATGGATATGTCGGCTGCCGGAGGTACGGTGGATATGGCCCTGCTCTCGGGTGGTATGTATGTCGCGATGGTTACGACGGTGGGTGGCCTTATCGTCGGTATTCCGGCCTACTTTGGCTACAACTATCTGGTGGCGGCTATCGAGAAGCTCGTATTCCGCATGGAGGCCAACTCTATCGCCTTTATGGATATTCTGAATCAACCGGTACAAAAACAGTAGTGCGCTATGGCTATCAAACGTGGATCGAAAGTCGATAAGAACTTCTCGTCGTCAGCTATGACCGACTTGATGTTCCTGTTGCTGATATTTATGCTTATCGCCACGACGCTCATCAACCCCAATGCCCTGAAACTGATGTTGCCGAAGAGTTCAAATCAGTTGAAGGATAAGGCCGTGACGACGGTCTCTATCGAGCACAAGAAGGGGGCTTACAACTACTATGTCGAGCTCGAAAAGGTCGATGGCATAGCGGGCGTAGCAACCGCCTTGAAGGCCCGATTGGCCGGGCAGGAGTCGCCTACCGTGTCGCTCCATTGCGACAAGACGGTGGCCGTCGATGAGGTGGTCAAGGTGATGAACGTCGCACGCGACAATAACTACAAACTCATACTCGCCACCGAGGCGCAGTAGAACGACTATACTATGAGTCCTAAACATTATGCATACCTCTTCTCCGCGATATATGTGGTGACGCTTGCGGGTGCATTATGCTTTGCCGAGGTGTCGGTGAGGCCGAAGGAGCTACAGCAGAGCGATGTCATATATGTTGAGATGGTGAAGCCCGAGCCACCGCCACCGCCCAAGCCGCAGCCGAAGGTCAAGGAGGCCCCTCGCCATGAGCGGCCATCTGCGAAGGTCGATAATTCGCGGCAGGTGAGCGGCCAGGATCAGCAGACACGCACGGTCAATCCGCAAGCCCTCTACAAGCAACCGAAGGGCGGTGCCGATAAGCCGCGCAATGCCGGCAATCCGTATGCCAAGCAGGACACCGTAGAGATGGCGTCGGGTACGGGTGGTGGTTTGAACCCTATCGGCAACGATGCTCTTGACGAGGGACTGCAGGGGCGTGGCCTTGTGGGTGCGCTGCCTACGCCTGACTATCCGGGTAATCGCAGCGGTAAGGTGGTTGTTCGTGTCGTTGTGAATAACCGAGGCGAGGTGACCAGTGCGACTTACGAGCAGAGGGGCTCGACAACTACGGATAGAGCGTTGATTAATGCCGCTATTGCCGCGGCGAAGAGGGCTCGCTTTACGGAGAGCAGAGTCCACGATCAAGGCGGAAGAATAACCTATATATTTAAGATGAAGTGATGAAGAGGACGACTATTTTGACGCTTGTCGCACTGCTGCTCCTCTCGATAGCGATGCCCACAGTCGCCCGAGAGCGCAAGGAGCGCGGCGCACGTCTGCAGTTCAGCTGTGCGAATCACGACTTTGGCACCGTGTCGCGCCGAGGCAATGATCTTGTGTGCGAGTTCGAGTTTGAGAATAGTGGCGACGAGCCGCTCGTGGTGTTGAGTGTCACCACCTCCTGCTCGTGCCTCAAGGCCGAGTGCTCGCGCAAACCTGTATCGCCCGGGGAACGGGGCGTAGTGCGCATAATGCTCGAGGCGAATAAAGTCGAGCGTGGAGTCTTTCATCGCGTGATACAGGTGCGCTCGAACTCCATCGAGGGGGATAATATCCTCACGGTGCAGGGGCGTGCCGAGTAGTATTGTACGAACTAAGAAACCATAATTATTAACCAAAACTCAAAACAGATGAAAAGATTGATTCTTTCAATGGCTCTTCTTGTCGCAACGTTCGCGGTGCAGGCCGCCGAGCCGCGCTGGCAGGATCCGAATGTAGTGGGGCTCAACCGTGTGCCCATGCGTTCGAGCTTCATTGTCTATCCGTCGGCCGCAGATGCCCGTCCGGGCAGTTGTATCGCTAGGGCCGAGGCTTATCGCTCGATTGCCGGTGTGTGGAAATTCCATTGGACGGAGAATGCCGACGATAAGCAACCCCTCGGCTTCGAGGGCGTAGGCTTCGACGACTCGGCGTGGGGCACGATGCCTGTGCCGGGTATGTGGCAGCAGCACGGCTATGGCGATCCACTCTATGTGAATACGGGATATGCGTGGGAAAACTTCTACAAGAGCAACCCTCCGTATGTGCCTACCGAGCGCAATGGTGTGGGCATCTATCGCCGCGAGATTGAGGTGCCGGCCGAATGGCGCGGCAAGCAGCTCTTCGTGCATATCGGTTCTGCTACGTCGAACCTCGCACTGTGGATTAATGGCCGCGAGGTGGGTTATAGCGAGGACTCGAAGCTCGAAGCCGAGTTCGACATCACGAAGTATGTCAAGGTGGGCGAGAAGAACCTCTTCGTAATGCAGATACATCGCTGGTGCGATGGTTCCTACCTCGAGGATCAGGACTTTTTCCGCTATGCGGGTATCGCACGCGACTGCTACATTTACGCACGCGACAAGCGTCACATGAAGGATATCAAGTTCACGGCCGACCTGGCACACGAGTACAAGCACGGACACCTCGACCTGCGCGTTGAGGCTACGCCGGGCATCAGCTCTGTGGCTGTTGTTCTGCGTGATGCCGCGGGTGCAGAGGCCTACAAGGGCGAGGCTGCCGTGGTTAAGGGCGTAGCTACGCTCTCGGCACATATCGACAATGTGAAGAGTTGGAGTGCCGAGCGCCCGACGCTCTATACTATGAGCGTTGAGGCCTATGCGGGCAAGAGCGTTGTCGAGGCTGCGGCCTTCAATGTCGGCTTCCGCAAGGTGGAGATTAAGAACTGCCAACTTCTGGTCAATGGCCAGCCGGTACTTATTAAGGGTGCCAACCGCCACGAAATCCATCCGGAGCGCGGTTACAGCCTTACTGTGGAGGATATGGTGCGCGATATTCAGCTTATGAAGCAACTCAACCTCAATGCTGTGCGTACATGTCACTATCCTAACGATCCGCGCTGGTATGACCTCTGCGACCGCTATGGTATCTACGTCTGCGACGAGGCTAATGTCGAGTCGCACGGTATGGGCTACCGCGAGCGCTCGTTGGCTCACCGCGAGGACTATACGACGGCTCACCTGTCGCGCAACAGCCGTATGGTGTTGCGTGATTACAACCACCCGTCGATTATCATCTGGTCGCTCGGCAACGAGGCCGGCAACGGTATTAACTTCCACAAGTGTTACGACTGGGTGAAGGGTTACGACAAGACACGCATCGTGCAATATCAGCAGGCGAGCCATATCACCTATGGCGACAAGCCGAAGAACTACAACTCGGAGACCGAATGCCCGATGTACGCCTCGTATGATGAGTGCGAGGAGTACTTGAAGAACAACCCGAAGCGACCTCTCATACAGTGCGAGTACGCACATGCGATGGGTAACTCGCTCGGCTCGTTCAAGGAGTACTGGGATTTGGTGCGCAAGTATCCGCAGTTCCAAGGTGGCTTTATCTGGGATTTCGTGGATCAGGCACAGGCGCACCACGACCCTGCGACGGGCCTGCTGACCTATCGCTATGGAGGCTGCTGGAACGACCGCGATGTGCTGCAGGATGCTTCGTTCTGCTGCAATGGCTTTATCGCGGCAAACCGTACTCCGCACCCTTCGGCCATGGAGGTTAAGCACCAGTATCAGGATATATGGACTTCGGACAAGGGCTCTGCGGCGAATGGTGTCGTAGAGGTCTATAACGAGAACTTCTTCAAGTGTCTCGGCGACTATCGCCTTGTGTGGGCTGTTACCTGCGACGGTAAGCTCATCAAGTCGGGCAGCGTCGATAAGCTCGACGTTGCTCCGCAGCAGCGCAAGGCTCTGCAACTCGACTACAAGGCTTCGGATTTCGAGGGTTGCAAGGGCGAACTTATCCTCACGGTGCGCTACCTGCTGAAGCACTCGACACCGCTCTTGGAGGCGGGCCACGAGGTAGCCTTCAACCAGATTACGCTGCGCGAGGCGGACACGAAGGCCCGCTATGCTGCTGCGCGCCCTGCCGCTTCGAAGCGCACGCTGAAACTCAAAGGCTATACGGTCGAGGGCGAGGATTTCAGCATCTCGTTCAATAACCTCGGTGCGCTGTCGAGCTACCGTATCGGTGATGTAGAACTTCTCTCGAAGCCTCTCGCCCCTTGCTTCTATCGCCCGATGACCGAGAATGACAATGGTGTGAGCAAGCGTGGCAAAACAGCCGCATGGTACCATTCGTGGAAGATGTGGCGTAAGCCTAGAATTATGCGCGAGATATTTACCATTGAGCGCGAGGACGACTTTGTTAAGGCAGAGGCCGTGTATAACATCGCGGAGCTGGGTACAAAGGTTAAGATAAGCTACCTGATTGACGGCGAGGGCCGCGTAGAGATTACGCAGAAGAACTCCACCCCACGCCACAAGATAGACAACCGCGGAATGTTGCGCTATGGTGTTTCGGTGGCTATGCCTGGCACCTTCGACCGCATCGCCTTCTATGGTGCCGGTCCTCACGAGAGCTATGTGGACCGCGCGAGTGGTGCCCCTATCGGCATCTACGAGCAGCGTGTCGATGAGCAGTTCTGTATGACCTATGCTCGTCCGCAAGAGTCGGGCTCGCACTGCAATCTGCGCTGGTGGCGTATCACCAATGCCTCTGGTTGCGGCTTTGAGGTGTGCTCGAACATCAACTTTGCCGCCTCGGCAATCCCTTATCCGGTAGATCAGATTGATATGCTCTCGGACAACTATCGCGACTATCCGCAGCATCTCGAGAAGGATGGCAACACCTACGTCAATATCGACATGGCACAGCAGGGCCTTATCTGCGAGGATAGCTGGGGTGCTATTCCGTTGGAGCAGTACCGCATACCGACTAAAGCCTATACCTTTACATTTACACTTAAACCTCTCAAATAAAAGACTATGAGACTCAGAAACTTAATTCTTGCAGTTGCGCTTTACTGCGCTCTTCGCACTGCCTACTTTTGCAGCCAAGCGTACTATCACCGGCACGGTGACGTGTGATGGAAAGGGCGTGGCCGGAGTCGTGGTGTCGGATGGCTTCACTGTCGTCAAGACCAATGCCAAGGGCATATATTCGTTCTCGACCGACCTCTCGTTGCCGCAGGCGCAGTTCGTGCATATCTCTATCCCTTCGGGCTACGAGGTGGAGCGCAAGGGCAATCGCCCGCAGTTCTATGGTGTTATCAACCGCGAGGCTAAGGGTGTGCAGAAGTTCGACTTCCGCCTCAAGAAGGTAGATCAGACGACCTATACGATGCTCGCTATTGCCGACTCGCATGTCTGTGATGGTGTGAATAGCGCAGGCCGCGCGGATGACCGCGAGCAGTACTGCAACGAGGTTGTGCCTATGCTCAACAAGTGCGCCGCAGCCCATAAGCATCCTGTCTATATGTGTGCTTTGGGCGATATGTCGCAGCCGCGACCTCGCCGTTTGGCGCGTGAGGGCCAGAAGGGCTATACGCTCAATAACTATATGGAGGATACGAAGGTAGATTTTCCTATTTTCAACGTCATCGGCAACCACGACCACAATGGCGCACCAAAGGGCACTATGTTCAATGAGGAGACCGTCTATCAGTCGCGCAAGGACTTCAACGACGACCTCGGCCCTGCCTACTACTCGTTCAACATCGGCCGCGAGCACTATGTCGTTATCGACAACACCTTCGTCATCACGCGTGATGCAGGTCCGACCTCTGATCCAAAGGCTACCAAGGGCTATTGGATGCGTATGTGCGAATATCAGCACAAGTGGCTCGCTGCCGATATGGCCGCTGTTGATCCGCAGAAGGTCGATCGCGTAGTCATCCTTGCACACTGCGCTATCTTCGGCTATGACGGCAAGAAGCACCAGATGGACCTCGAGCGTCTGCTCAACAACTTCAAGGGCTACGAGGTACTTGCTCTCATCGGCCACCACCACGCCGACCACTCTATCCGTAAGATGTGGAACGGCAAGCCGCTCTACCAATTTATGCACACTTCGGCAGCCGGTACAACGTGGCACTCGCTGCTCAACTCCGAGGGTACGCCGGCCTCTGTTGTGGACTACACCTTCAAGGATGGCAAATTCACCCGAACTTACTTCCCTTATGGCGAGTTCAAGGATGTTAAATACCGCGTATATGACAACCGTAACCACAAGTATCGCCACAAGATTAGCCCACGCACCGGCACCAAGAACTCCTATGCCGCCGAGCTTAGCGAGGCATCTCACAAAGATAAGGGTGCTATCCTCGTGAACATCTGGAACGCCTATACCTGCGAGTTTACCGAGAGCACCGGTGGCAAGGGTAAGGTAACCCAGAAGGGTTACGATCCATACTTCCGCGATTGGTATTGGGATACCCTCGATAAGAGCTTCAACGAAGAACTCCCTGTCGGCTACCGCCTCAAGCGTTCAGGTTGGCAGCGCCCTAAAAAGGGTTACCATATCTGGCAGTATGTTCCTGCCGACCAAAAGGCTGATGTTCGTGTCGTGGCCAAGGATGCGATGGGTAATGTAGTTGCGGAGTTTACTGCCAACGCAAAATAGTTTTTTTGAGGCTGCGGCTGCGGCCGCCTCAAAAGACAGATTTTCGCACGCGAGGGTGATAGCTTGCGTGCGAGCAACACAATAGATGAAGATTTACGAAAAATGACGCTTTCGGAACACTGCAAGGGGCTGCTGGCCCTATCGCCCGTGGCACTGCTGCTCGGTGTGTATATAGCGATGTCGCTCGTTGTTGGCGACTTCTATCGAATAAGTATAGGTGTGGCATTTGTCGTGGCGGCAATCTACGGCATAGTCATCACGCGCGGCGAGAAGTTGCAGAGCCGGATATCCGTATTCTCGCAGGGTGCGGCCAACAGCGATATTATATATATGGTATGGATATTCGTTTTGGCGGGCATCTTTGCCTCGTCGGCCGAGCAGATGGGAGCTGTGGATACGACGGTGGCGATGACCATACGCGTTGTGCCGGCCGAGTTCCTGCCGGCGGGCATATTCCTTGCCTCCTGCTTTATCTCGATGTCGATAGGTACGTCGGTTGGTACTATTGTCGCCCTGACACCAATTGTGACGGGGCTTGCCGGCTCGATGGGTGGCGACGTGGCGTGGGCCGTGGCTATCGTGGTGGGAGGAGCCTTCTTTGGCGATAATCTCTCGTTTATCTCCGACACGACGATTGCCGCGACGCAGAGTCAGGGATGCCGTATGAGCGATAAGTTCCGCACGAACCTGCTCATCGTGCTACCGGCAGCGATATTTGCCTTCGCACTCTACCTGATGCATAGCGGCTCGCCCGAGCAGTTGGTCGCCGCAACGGATATCGAGTGGTACAAGGCACTGCCATACATCATCGTTATAGTATGTGCACTGCTGGGTGTGAATGTGCTGATGGTGCTCGTTATCGGCATTGTGGCATCGGACGTGATAGGTCTTGCCTCGGGGTCGCTCGACATTGTTGCACTCTTCGAGGCAGCTGGTAAGGGTATCAACTCGATGAGCGAGCTTATTGTTGTGACGATGTTGGCCGGAGGCTTGATGGGTGTTGTCAAACACAACGGCGGTTTCGACTATCTGATAAATGCGCTGACGGCGCGTGTGCGAGGTCGTCGAGGTGCCGAGGCGGTGATTACGCTGCTCACCGCGCTGACAAACCTATGCACGGCGAACAACACGATAGCCATCGTAACCGTAGGTCCTATTGCTCGCGACATTGCCGAGCGATATGGTGTGCCGGCGCGTAAGAGTGCCTCGCTGATGGATACCGCTTCGTGCTTCGTGCAGGGTCTATTGCCATACGGAGCGCAGCTGTTGATGGCTTCGGGATTGGTGGGTATATCGCCTCTCGAGATAGTGCCACATCTCTACTATTCGATGGCTATCGGAGTGATGGTCGCGCTATCGATAGTGTTGCAATATCCAAGAATCAAAAGGAAGTAACGCAATATATATATGGTAACAAAGATTAATGCATCTATTCGCGCAATTTTTGTGCTGCTTTGCGTGAGTGCAGTGGTGATAATGGCTCCATCGTGTGAGCCCGATGTGATGGAAGATAATACGACAACCGAGGAGGGCGATTTGCCGACCGACGGCGGTGACCAAGGCGTTGGCGAGGAGGTTGTTGTGCCTGTAGCGACGGCCACGCTGACATACGATGAGTGTGCCTCGGCCGTGTCGGGCTACGAGTCGCCCAAGAGCTATACGAACAGTTACGGGACTTGGATAATCTGCGCCTATAACCACAATAAAGTGGCAATGCAACTCAATGGTGGCAAGGTGGCCTATATCGGCACGCCAACCTTCGAGGCTGAGGTTACCGAGGTCGAGATTGAGACTGTCGAGAACTATACGGGCGACTTTTATATCTGCTCCGAGGCGGGAACAACCTCTGTGGCTGGGCAACTCAAGAGTGCGAAGGGCGGGGGCCGTGTGACGAAGATTCAGCTCGAGAGCCTCGGTGTCTCGCGCTTCTACCTGCGCTCGGGTAATTGTGCCCGCATCTCGAAGCTCACCGTTACCTATGGAGGCAAACCCTCGTCGGGTGGCGACCAAGGCGGCAATCAGGATGGCGGCGATACGGGTGATGACTTCGGTGACGACTCTGGCAACACGGGCGGCGGCTCGGCAGGTACCAATCTGCTCCAGTGGGCCGAGCTGCCAACGATTGTCGATGCCGATAATAATGGTGTCGTAGATGGCAACTCCACGCTCTACTATGCCCATCATCTCTGCGCTGGTGGCGAGCGCAATGCACAGCGCAACGGCACGGCCCGCAACTACACGGTATGCTATAGCTCCAATCATCACTGCCCGATGTGGGTAGCTGCGCCTATGCACTCGTGCTACCACGGCTCAGCAGGCCGCAACAACTCGTACCGCACCGACCCCGAGATTCCGAGCAGCATACAGTATTCGAGCAAATCGACGGGTGGCGGCTGTAATAAGGGCCATATGCTCTCGTCGCACGACCGCACATCGACGGTGGCGACCAACAAGCAGGTCTTCTACTATACGAACATTGCTCCGCAGTACTCCGATACGTTCAATACGGGTGGCGGCGCGTGGAATAACTTCGAGGAGCACCTCGAGACGCTTATCTGCTCCGACACGCTCTACGTCGTGCTTGGCTGCTACTTCGACTCCTTCTCGCGCAATGGTGCTTCGGCCTCGCCGAAGAAGATATCATTCGGTGGTCGCAACGATGTGTCGTGCCCGACGATGTTCTACTGCGCGATGTTGCGCACCAAGCGAGGCTCGACGGGTAAGCGCGTGCAGGAGTGCTCGGCCTCGGAGCTGCAATGTGCTGCCTTCACGCTCTGCCACAAGATGGCGAAGGGTCACGAGCCGCAGGCTGCCGACTTTATGTCTATTGCCGAGTTGGAGAAGCTTACGGGCTTCAGCTACTTCGATAATGTACCTAATGCCCCAAAGGGATCTCTTTCGACCTCTGAGTGGCTGTAAAAAAAAAAGTTGAGATATGAAGAGAGTATTGAGAGTATTGCTCGCCACGGTGGTAACGGTGGTTGTAGTGATGGTTGTCGTGCCGATGTTCTTGGGCGACAAGATTGGAGAGATTGTGAAACGCGAAGCCGGCAAGCTGGTCGATGCACGCATCGAGTTCTCGAAGCTTGACGTGTCGCTCTTCCGCCACTTCCCACAGGCCTCGCTCGAGATTACCGACCTCGATGTGTCGGGAGTTGGTGCTTTTGAGGGTCATAGCCTCGTGGCGGCCGAGCGTATAGAGTTGGCTGTCGATTTGTGGTCCGTTTTCGGCGATAGCTTCGAGGTGGAGAAGGTGTGGCTGCGCCGCCCTTCGATTTCGGCACTTGTGCTCGCCAACGGCAAGGCCAATTGGGATATTATGAAGGAGTCCGACGAGGAGCCTGCGGCAACTGTCGAGTCGAGTACAGATGAGCCGACCGCAGACGAGGGTTCGCTCTCGGTGGCTCTGCGTAGCATAATGATTCGTGATGCGCAACTCGCCTATGAGGATCGTGAGTCGGGTATCGTCCTCTCGCTTGCCTCGCTTAACCTTGACCTCTCGGGTGACCTATCGGCCGCAGAGACAACACTGTCGCTTGCCGTCAAAGCCAAGCAGATATGCTTCAAGAGCGGTAACGAGCAGCTAGTTGATAAGCTCGATGTGGCCTTCTCGGGCGATGTGGCAGCCTCGTTTGAGAACAATAGCTACACGCTCGGCGGTGCACGCCTCGAGGCGGGTGGCGTGAAGGCCAAGGCAGACGGTACGGTGTGGCTCGATGATAAAGGTGCGCGTGCCAAACTCTCGCTTGATTGTTCGGGCAACCGCATAGGCGACATCCTTGCGTTGGTGCCGGCAAAAGAGTTGCAAGAGTTGGATGTGGATGGTGCGATAGGCCTTGTGGCCCACCTCGACGGTCGCCTGACGACATCGCGTCTGCCGTCGTTCAGCGTGGAACTCTCGCTCGACGATGTGAAGATGCGCCTGCCCGAAATGCCGACCATCACCCTTACAAATGGCGTAGCAACGGCCACGCGCGAGCGACTCGCTATCGAGAGTATTGATCTGAAGGTTGGTCGCAGCGACCTTGCGCTGTCGGGTGCTGTTACGTCATATTGGGAGTATTTGACGGCCGATGCCACGTTGGGCGGCTCGTTGAAGGTTGCCTCGACGCTCCTCGATGCCAACGAACTGCTCGCCTCGCTCGGCGGAGAGGGTAGTACAGCCGATACTACTGAACATAGTGCTGCAACCATGGCCGAGGAGAGCGCCGCAACAACTGCCTTTGAAGTGCCCGAGCGTATGAATCTCGCACTCGATGCTTCGTTTGATAAGGTGCTCTTCGGTAAGATGGATATCTCGCAGCTGCGTGGTGCAATATCGTTGCGCAACCGCACCCTCGCGCTCGACAATCTATCGATGAGGCTCTTTGGAGGTGCCGCCTCGGCCTCGGCCAAGTATGCGACCGTGACGCGCGAGCCGAAGGTGTCACTGAAAGCCTCGTTTGAGAGTGCTTCGTTCAGACAGACTTTCGAGCAGTTGGAGATTATGCAGCAGGTAGCTCCAATTTTCGAGAAGATTGAGGGAAGTTACTCGATGTCACTGGCGGCCGATATGGCCTTCGATGAGAAGTTTGCTGTGCAGCCGCGCTCCATAAATGGTAGCGGAGAGCTGCGCTCCGGACACTTCAAACTCTCGAACATCAAGGCTCTCGATATGCTTGCCACCGCAATCGGCGATACGAAGCTCAAAGCCATTGAGTGCCAGGAGCCTACGATTATCAAGTTCGCAATACGCAATGGTGCGGTCGAGACGCGCCCATTCGACCTCCGTCTCGGCAAGACACGCCTGACGCTTTCGGGTACGACGGGGCTCGATACGTCGATAAACTACAACGTGCATGTTGCTGCGCCCAACAATGTGAATATTGATGCCAAGGTGAAGGGTACATTTGCCTCGCCAAAGGTGTCACTCGACGCTGCCAAGACGGTCGAGACGGTGCTCAATACGTTGGGCGTAGATAGCTCGGCATTGAAGGAGGCGACCACGGCTTCAAGAGAGGATATTGTGGCCGAGGCCGAGAAGCGTGCGGCCGAAATTGTGGAACTGGCACGCAAGGAGGCGCAGAAGGCAGTTGATAAGGTGTCGAACCCGATTGCCAAGATTGCGGCGCAGGCCGCGGCCGACAAACTCATAAAGGAGGCCGAGGCGCAAGCTGCCAAGATTGTTGAGGAGGCTCGCAAGAAGGCGGCGCAATAGCAGGTGCGTGCGTGAATATGGAAAGGGTGTGTTCAGTGATTAGTTGAACACACCCTTTCAGTCTCTTTGCGCGAGCCGCTATTGCAGCGCAATCTTGGCTACGCGACGCTCATGTCGGCCACCCTCGAATTGCGTGTTGAGCCACATATCAAGAATAGCTACAGCCTCCTCATTCGAGATAAAGCGGGCAGGCAGTACGAGTACGTTGCTGTCGTTGTGCTGACGTGTGAGCTGTGCAATCTCCGGAAGCCAGCAGAGCGAAGCACGCACCTGCGGATGCTTGTTGAGCGTGATGGCCATACCCTCGCCCGAGCCGCAGATGCCTACGGCACGCGGAAACTCACCCTTCTCCAATGCCTCGGCCATAGGGTGGGCATAGTCGGGGTAGTCACAACTCTCCTCCGAGTGGCAACCGAAATCGAACACCTCGAAGCCCTTGGCCGAGAGGTAGCCCGTCAGAAACTCTTTCAAGTCGTAGCCTGCGTGGTCGCAAGCGATACCTATTTTATTCATATTGTTATGTTTTATGTGTTTTACGACGCTTCGCGCACCACAAATATACAAATAATATCCGAAATTTTGTACCTTTGTCGCGCAATGAGAGTAATTTTGGTAATTATAGGTTCGGTGTCGCTCGCACTCGGTGTCGTGGGTATCTTCCTCCCACTACTACCGACAACGCCTTTCCTGCTGCTCTCGGCCGCCGCGTGGCTCAAAGCCTCGCCGTCGCTCTATGCGTGGCTTATCAATCACCGCGTGCTGGGCGAGTATATCCGTAACTTCCGCGAATATCGTGCCTTGCCGCTCCGCGTAAAGGTCATATCCGTATCGCTCGTATGGCTCACAATCGGCTACTGTGTCTTTGCAGTGGTTGCCGCGTGGTGGTGGGCGCAGCTGCTTATGGTGCTGCTCGCTACGGCAATAACCTGGCATATACTCTCCTACGCCACGCTGAAGAAGTAACCCCTAAAACAGATTCTTGGCCAGCTCGCCGAGGGAGGTGATGCGCACGACCTCTATCCCCTTTATGCTCTTCGAGGGCAGCGAGGCGTAGCCCGATATGATAATCTTGCGGAAGCCAAGACGTGCTGCCTCGGAGATACGTTGCTCGGTGCGTGGCGCAGGACGTACCTCGCCCGACAGTCCCACCTCGCCGGCCAGAGCCACACCATCGGCCACCGCGCGGTCGAAGTATGAGGATATGACCGCCGCGACGATGGCAAGGTCGAGGCCTGTGTCCGAGACCTTGAAGCCGCCGGCAAAGTTGAGGAATACATCCTTCTGAAACATCTTCATTCCCACGCGCTTCTCCAAGATGGCCAGCAGCATATTCATCCGTCGCGCGTCGTAGCCCGTGGCGTTGCGTTGAGGTGTGCCGTAGGCCGCTTGGCTGACGAGAGCCTGCACCTCGATAAGGTAGGGGCGTATGCCGTCCACAGCTGCTCCAACGGCTATGCCCGAGAGAGGCTCATCGTAGTGCGACAACAGTACCTCCGAAGGGTTCTCGACGGTGCGCAACCCCTGCTCCAACATCTCGAACACACCAATCTCGAAGGTCGCGCCAAAGCGGTTTTTGATGCCGCGGAGTATGCGGTATGTGTTGTTGCCGTCGCCCTCGAATTGCAGCACGACATCCACTATGTGCTCCAAAATCTTCGGGCCGGCAATCGTGCCCTCCTTGGTTATGTGGCCTATGATAAATATCGGCGTGCCGCTCCCCTTGGCATATTTGAGAAGCGTGGCGGCGCACTCGCGAATTTGCGACACGCTGCCGGCTGAGGCATCGACAAGGTCGGTGTAGATGGTCTGTATCGAGTCTATAACCACCAGGTCGGGGCGCAGCTCGTCCATCTGTGCCACGATGTTCTCGAGCAGCGTCTCGGAGTAGATGATGCACTCCTCGTTGCGGATGCCTATGCGCTCGGCACGCAGCTTAATCTGCTCGGCCGACTCCTCGCCAGAGACGTAGAGCGTGCGCAGATGGTTGTCGCCGAGAGCGAGTTGCAGTGTGAGTGTCGATTTGCCGATTCCCGGCTCGCCGCCCAGCAGTATCAGCGAGCCGCTCACCAGGCCGCCGCCGAGCACGCGATTGACCTCGCTGTTGCCCGTGTCGAGCCGCTGTGTGGTGCCGCATTCTATCTCGCGCACACGCTGTGGTCGCGCCTTGGGTACGGAGTTGGCGGTCATTGTGGCGGCCACCGAGCCACCGCTCTTCCTTGCCACTACAACCTCGGCGAATGATCCCCACGCGTTGCACGACGGGCACTTGCCGAGCCACTTCGGTGTGTCATAGCCGCACTCGCGGCAGACGTATGCCTTCTTTGCCTCTGCCATACTCTTCTATCAGCTTTTAGTTATTAGCCATTGTTTTTGCAAAGTTAAAAATTAAATATTAAAAGTTGAAAGTTTTTGGGCGCGATTTGTGGCATTGAATGAGATTCGGTCTTATCTATTTGCAGCCGACTTTTTGCTGATTTAAGAAATAATTTCTAAATTTGTGGTGTAGTCCCGACGGATTGCAGACATATAGAAAGTGTTTTTCATAGAGATAAAACAAACTCAAAGAGAAGAGCCTGCCTAACTTTTTTCAATTGTTAGGCAGGCTCTCCAAAGCTAATGGCAAGTGGCCTCTGCTTCCGTCGCTACCTGAAGAGTCGGTAGATATCGTTGCCGTTGGCGAAGAGCACAAGTGCGAGGATAAGCACAAGACCGATGTACTGCGCCACCTCGAGCACCTTGTCGCTCGGCTTGCGGCGCGTAATCATCTCCCACAGCGTGAAGAGCGTATGGCCGCCATCGAGTCCAGGGATAGGGATGATGTTCATAATGGCGAGGATAATCGACAAAAATGCGGTCATCGACCAGAATTGGTGCCAATCCCATGAGCCGGGGAAGATGTTGCCGATAGCGATAAAGCCGCCGACATTCTTGTAGAGGCCCGTGTCGGGCTTGACAATAAGTTTGAGCTGATTCCAATAGTTGGTTATGCTGCGGCCCGTGAGCTCGGCTCCGGCAGGTATAGACTCCCAGAAGCTGAACTGCCTGGTGCGTGGCTTGAGGAATGGGGCGTTCAGCACGCCGAGCTTGCCATTCTCATCCACGGGTACCGCGATGCTGATTGGCTCGCCTGTGCGCACAACTTGTAGCGTAACCTCGCTGCCGGCGTACTCCTTCAGGCGGGCAGGGTAGTGGTTGAAGTAGGGCAGGCTCTGTTCGCCGATGCCGACAATGTGGTCGCCCTTCGCAAGGCCGGCCGTGCGAGCACCTTCGGAATATACGCTGTCGATGATGAACGGAATGAGTGGCGTGTAGAGTCCCTCGAAGCGATTCTCGCCGCGCAGCTCATTGAGCACGTCGTAGTTCATGTCGAAGCTCACGGTGGCACCGTCGCGCACAACCTCTATCGTGCGGCTCGTCTCGTCGGCAAGAATGATGGCCGAGAGTATCGAATTGACATTCTCGACAGGCTTGCCGCCCATCGTGACGATGCGGTCGCCATCGCGGAAGCCGAGGCGCTCGCCATCCTCGCTGAACTCGTAGCCGTAGATCATATCTTCGTTGGCGATGTAGCTGCGCCCCCAGGTGTAGGATATGCCGCAGTAGATCATAAAGGCGAGGACGACGTTCATCGCAACACCGGCCACCAGAACGCAGAAGCGTTGCCACGCCGGTTTGGCGCGAAATTCCCAAGGCTGTGCCGGCTGCGCGAGTTGCTCCTTGTCCATACTCTCATCGACCATACCCGCAATCTTGCAGTAGCCACCCAGAGGCAGCCAACCGAGGCCGTACTCTGTCTCACCGCGCTTCCACTTGAAGAGCGAGAAGCCCCAGTCGAAGAAGATGTAGAACTTCTCGACACGAATCTTGAAGAGGCGAGCCACGATGAAGTGTCCGAACTCGTGAACGGCCACCAGCAGCGTGAGGCTCATAAAGAACTGAATAACTTTGATTACTATCTCCATATCTTAAAAAAAACGTTATTTGTCGTTGTTATATGTTGAGTGCTTCGCGTGCCAAACGTCGTGCCTCGGCATCCGAAGCGGCGTAGTCGTCGAGCGTCGGCGTGGCGATGAAGGTTGCACGGCACAGCGCATCCTCGATTGTGCGCACGATATCCGTGTAGCGGCATTTGTGGTCGAGGAAGGCGGCTACGGCAACCTCGTTGGCTCCGTTCATCGTGCAGGCGGCCGTGCCTCCGCGGTGCAGGCAGTCGTAGGCGATGTCGAGAGCCGGATACTTCAGCCTATCGACCTGCTCGAAGGTGAGCGTCGGGTGTGCCGTGAAGTCGAAAGGCGGAGTGGTGCGCTGCGCACGTTGTGGTGCAAAGAGTGCAAGGCTTATCGGCGTGCGCATATCTGCCTCGCCCATCTGTGCCTTTATCGAGCCATCCTCGAACTCGACCATCGAGTGAATAATCGACTGCGGATGCTGTATGACACTTATGCGGTCGGCCTCGACACCGAAGAGCCAGTAGGCCTCGATAACCTCGAAGCCCTTATTGACGAGCGTCGAGGAGTCGATGGTAATCTTGTTGCCCATCGACCATTGCGGATGGCGCAGAGCCTCCTCGGGCGTTACATCGCCGAGTGCCTCGCGCGGAAGGTCGCGCAGAGAGCCTCCGCTACACGTTATGATGAGCCTCCTGACGGGCGACACCTCGCCCATAAGGCATTGATATATGGCCGAGTGCTCGGAGTCGATAGGGAGTATTTCGCGGCCCTGTCGGCGTGCTATGGCGGTTACGATGTCGCCGCCCACAACGAGGCTCTCCTTGTTGGCTAACGCAAGGCATTTGCCCGCTTCGAGTGTGCGTACCGTAGGTACAAGACCGGCATATCCGACAAGAGCATTGATGACGAGCGAACTGCTGTCCTCGGCCGCTGCCTGTGCTATGGCATCCATTCCGGCGCATACCTCAATGCCGTGCGGCGCGAGAGCTTCGCGCAGCGATGCGTAGTGTTTATCATTGGCTATAACCACGCGCTCGGCACTAAACTCCACGGCCTGCTCGGCCAGGCGTTGCCAATTGCCGTGGGCCGTGAGTGTCACGATGGCGAAGCGGTCGCCATTCTCGCGCACGATGTCGAGCGTCTGCTCGCCAATCGAGCCAGTCGAGCCGAGTATCGAGATTCTCTGTTTCATTTGTGTTCGGTTAGAAGATGATGTATGTCTCGGGATTGAGCGGCTTGCCCTCGTTCCATAGCTCGAATTCGAGTATTGAGAGTTGGCTCTTGTCGCTCTCGGCCGCCGCATATCCTATCACCTCGTTGCCGCGCACGCGCTGCCCCTTCTGTGGCAAGGTGCTGGACAGATGACGATATACGGATACCATTCCGTTGTTATGCTGAATAACTATTGCGCTGCCGCTCTCGGGCGACCAGTCGTTGGCAACCACCGTGCCGTCGGCTATGGCCATCACCTGTGCCTCGGGTGCGCCGCTGATGCGCATGCCGAAGAGCCCCGTGCGGGCGTCGAAACGCTCGGCAATAAGTCCATACATCGGCGAGTTGGCATTTATGGTGTTGCGAACTCCGTTGCGCGAAGCGTTGTTGCCGAGTTGATACTGTGGATCGTTCTCCATACGCTCGCGGAGCAGCGAGTCGGCCTGCGACGGAGCGACGATGCTCTTGTCGCGGCGCAACGAGTCGCTCTGCACGGTGCGCATAGTCGGGGTTTTACCCTCGACAACGAGTATTCGATTCTCGTTATAGATGAGCATATTATTGACCTTGCGCTCCAACGAGTCGAGCTTGATGAGGTTGCGCACAAGCATCTCGCGCGACTTGCTCGCCTCGGTGCGATAGCCCGGCAGCAGGTCGAAGAGCGGCGTGTAGGCGGCCAATGCGAGCACCACGACAAAGAGTAGCACGACGAGCGTTATGGCCGAAGCAACCATCGATAGTGGCGAGAGGTTGATATGCCAACGCTCGCGACCGTTATCTGGGTCGATGGCGCAGATGCGACGCCTGCTCGTCTTGCTCTTGTACCAGGCGGCGATGTTGTCGAAGAGGTTTTGTATAAATCTCATAGCAGTTGTTGCATCGTTTTGTTAGTAGAGGCGATGTATGCGTATAGCATTCAGTATGGTGTGGCCCTGTTGCGGGCGGAACTCGATATTGAGTCCTTCGCCTTCCTTCACCGTTACGGCAATGCGGCGAATAAGGCCGCGATGTGGGCCGATTTCCTCCGCAAGGTTGAGCCCCGGAACTACGATCTGACCATTAACGGCCACGTCGAAGATGCGCTTCTCGACCGTGCTTGTAGTGTCGTTGCTTGCACCGAGGTCGTTAGCCAATGCCTCGCGTTTCATCGTGCTGTCCCACTCGCACATATAGAGATAAACGTAGTATCTACCGTCCGGAACATCGGCCTTGAAGGCCTCGATATCTACGCGCTGCGTCTGCCACAGTGGGTCGCGGTCGGTGCCCGGCACGTCGAGCGTCATGGCCGGACGCTTGCTCTTGCTGCCTCGCGGATACTGAATTTCGCCGCCGATATAGCCCCAGCTTCCTGCGCTGTATGGCTTCTCGGCTATCCACGCTATAGCCTCTGTGCGATCATCAAACGAGCGAGAGGTGCCCAATATTACGTTGAGGCTTTCGAAATCGCGGTCGATAATCTCCGGATAACCCTTGAAATGTAGTGTAGCGTGGTCGCAGACCGTCGCGGTGCCCGCCTTGGCGTGGGCCGACAGGCGATTTTCGCCATCAACAAACGGCACCTCGAAGATGGCCATACCGCCCTCTATCGGTTTCGTGCCGAGTGACTTGTCGCCACAGAAGAGTTCTACGTGTGAGCCGTTGCTGAAGACGTGTACCTTCTGTCGGCAGATGCCGTTCACGGTTGCGCCTCCGCGATTTTGCCACCCCTTGCCGCCAATCTCGACAAATGGAGTGTGGTCATATACCGCGCGGTGCAGATGCCATACATCTTTCTTCTCGCGTGCAAGGTCGGCCAGCCCCTTGTTGTTGATGTGGGGCATTCCGTCCATACGCGCCTCGCTGTAGAAGTCATTGAGGTTCCACATTACGCCTCCCGCCACGAAGTCGTGCTTGGCAATCTCAGCGAGGAAGTGGTGGTGAAAGCGTATGCCGTACTCGCAGGTGTAGTCCATGCGCAGCGGATTTTGCGAGTGCAGACGTATATCCATATCGGCACCATACTCGGTCACCATCATTGCCTTGTCGGGGTAACGGTCGTGAGCCTCTTTGAGGAATACGCCGAAATCATCGAGCTCGCCGGTGTACCAGCCCTGATACAGATTCCAACCTATGATATGCGGCAGACCGAGAAGGCCGCTGCTCTCGTAGAGGTCCATATTGCGATGGCAGACAATCATCGTGCGGCGCGTAGGGTCTAATTCGCGCAGCGTGCTCTCGATGGTGGCCGAGAGCTTGTACAACGCATCAATGTAGCTCTTGTAGAGCGCCGGCTCCTTTTTTTGCTTGTGGGGCAGTCGCAGCAGCACCTCGTTCATATAGGCCCAGATGATTACCGACGGCGAGTTGTAGTCCTGATAGACCATCTCGCGAAGCATATTGAGCGAGTTATTGAGAAACTCGTCGCCCGGTGTTATGGCGTTCACGATAGGAATCTCGACCGAGGAGAGAATGCCGAGGCGGTCGCACATCGTCGTGACGATATGGTCTTGCGGATAGTGCGATACACGAAGGAAGTTGCCTCCCAACTCTTTGAGTGAGCGCACATCGGCCTCGTTGCGGGCATCGCCGATGGCATTTCCTTTCGCAAGATAATCCTGATGGCGGTTAGTGCCCCACAATTTGAGGTGGCGGCCATTGAGTCGAAAGCCACGTTCAGTATCGAACTCAAAGGTGCGGAAGCCGCAGCGGTTCAGCACCTCGTCGAGCAATGCGCCTTGACGGTTGTGGAGCGATGTGCGCACCGTGTAGAGGTTTGGATGTTCGACATCCCACAACTGCGGGGTGTCGAGCATAAGGGTAGATACTATCTCGGCATTGAGGCTCTGCGGTGCGAGAATCACGCGCTCGCGCACAACCTTGGCCGTCGAGCCGTCGGGTGCAATAACGGTGTGCGTGAGTTGCAGCGTTGCACGCTCCGCCGAGCGGTTGTTGAGGCGCGTTGTTATGCGCAACTTGCCCTGCTTCTCGGATATAGGCTCCGGCGTGAGATATACACCCGAGGTGGCGTAGTGTGTGGTGCTGATTTGCTGGCGCGGTGTGGAGATGAGTACCACGTCGCGGTAGATGCCGCCAAAGAATGTGAAGTCGGCCGAGAGAGGCGGAATATCCTTGTTGTGACTGCTGTTCACGCATACGCGCAAATGGTTGTCACCCTGCTTCACAAGCTCTGTGATGTCAAACGAGAAAGCCGTATAACCGCCATTGTGAGAGCCGGCCGACTTGCCATTCACATAGAGCGTGGTCACCTGATAAGCTCCCTCGAAGAGGAGCGTAAAACATCGCTCGGCAGGCGATTCGGTGATGCGCAGCGTGCGCTCGTAGATGCCCTTGCCGCGATGATAGCCCCTCTCATCGTCGCAGCAGTCCTCTGCATTCCATGTGTGAGGAATATCGACTATCGTGCTTTTCTGCCCTTCGAGAGCAAATCGCCAAGCATCGTTTATCGTCTGCTCGATGCGCTGTGCTACAGCTACTTGAACGGATAGTAGAATGGTTAGTATGGTAGTCGTAACTCTCATAATGTCGGTCTGTTTTTGTCGCAAAAATAAATTCCTACAAAGATAGGAACTTTTTGCCGAAAATGCAATATGTTGCCGCGAGGAGAGATTTTTTGCGCAAAACACTTTGCGGATTGCGGTGTTTTTGTTATTTTTGTATGATTTTGCAGGGAGTATGCCCGCCGACTCTCATTCTCGGCGTGGCGATGTGCGAAGGATTTTGAAAAACTAACATACAAAAACATCAGTTACTATGGTAAAACCAACACTTTTGGTGCTCGCGGCCGGTATGGGGTCGCGCTATGGTTCACTCAAACAGATGGATGGTGTAGGCCCTAATGGTGAGGCCATCATCGACTACTCGATTTACGATGCTATCCGAGCCGGTTTTGGCAAGGTGGTGTTCGTTATCCGCCACTCTTTCGAGAAGGAGTTCAAGGAGATATTCTCGGCCGAGCGATTTGGTGGCCGCATCGAGGTGGATTTCGTATTTCAGGAGCTCGACTATCTGCCCGAGGGTTTCTCGGTGCCCGAGGGTCGTGAGAAGCCGTGGGGTACAAACCACGCGGTGATGATGGGCGCCGAGGCTGTGAAAGAGCCATTTGCCGTAATCAATGCCGATGACTTCTATGGCACCGATGCCTATCGCGTGATGGGTGACTATCTCTCGAAGCTCGAGGGTGTAAAGGGCGAGTATGCTATGGTTGGATATGAGGTGAATAAGACTCTCTCCGACAATGGTACCGTATCTCGCGGTGTCTGCACTGTGAATGAGGATGGCTACCTGACCTCGATGGTCGAGCGTACAAAGATTGAGCGCAATGCCGAGGGTACTATCGTGTTCCACGACCTCGGTACCGACGAGCCACTCGAGGAGAATACGCCGGTATCCATGAACCTCTTTGGCTTCACCCCCGACTACTTTGCACACTCCGAGGTGGGCTTCAAGGAGTTTCTCTCTTCCGACGACGTAAAGAGCAACCTCAAGGCCGAGTTCTTCATCCCGCTTATGGTGAATAAGTTGGTCGGTAATGGTACTGCCCGCCTAAAGGTCCTCTCCACCACTTCCCAGTGGTTTGGCGTAACCTACAAGGAGGACAAACCAATGCTTGTTGCCAAGATTGAGAAGCTGATTGAGGATGGGGTTTATCCGCGTAACCTTTGGGAGTAAAAAACGTTTTGGTCGGCTCTTTTCGCGCAAGCCTACGGATGCCAAACTCCTCACATAGGCTCGCTATGCTGCGGATTTGTCGCCTTGCCTTGCGTAAAAACAGCTCAACCAAAGCCGATTTTTCGAGACAAAATGTGGTCGGCTCTTTTCGCGCAAGCCTGCGGATGCCAAACGCCTCACATAGGCTAGATATAATAATTTTCAATTTTTAACCGAATATTTTAATGACAAGAGAAGTTCGTGTGCGTTTCGCACCAAGCCCTACGGGCCCACTTCATATCGGCGGTGTTCGTACCGCGCTCTACAACTATCTGTTTGCTCGACGTCACGGTGGCAAGATGATTCTGCGAATCGAGGATACCGACTCGCAGCGCTTCGTGCCCGGGGCCGAGGATTATATTATCGAGTCGCTCAAGTGGTGCGGCATTGAGATTGACGAGGGTGTCGGTGTCGGCGGCCCTCACGCACCATATCGCCAGAGTGAGCGACGCGAGTTGTATCTGAAATATGCCACGCAGCTCGTCGAGGCAGGTTGGGCATATTACGCTTTCGATACTTCGGAGGAGCTCGATGCTCTGCGCAAGGAGTACGAGAGCCGCGGCGAGACCTTCGCCTACAACTCGAAGGTACGCACTACGCTCCCTACGTCGCTCTCGCTTCCGCAGGAGGAGGTTGAAGCGCGTATTACTCGTGGCGATATATGGGTTATCCGCTTCAAGATGCCGGAGAACGAGGTTGTCAGGATGCACGACCTTATTCGTGGCGATGTGGAGGTGAATACCTCGACGCTTGACGATAAGGTGCTCTATAAGTCGGTCGATGCGCTGCCAACCTACCACTTGGCCAACATCGTCGATGATCACCTGATGGAGATTTCGCACGTTATCCGCGGCGAGGAGTGGTTGCCATCCTTGCCGTTGCACTACCTGCTCTACAAGGCCTTCGGCTGGACCGAGTCGCAGCCTGAGTTTGCGCATCTGCCACTGCTGCTGAAGCCTACGGGTGGCGGCAAGCTCTCGAAGCGCGATGGCGACAAGATGGGCTTCCCGGTATTCCCACTCCATTGGGTGTCGCCTGCGACGGGCGAGACAGCGCGTGGCTACCGCGAGGATGGATACTTCGCCGAGGCGTTTATAAATATGTTGGCCCTGCTCGGCTGGAATCCGGGTACGGAGCAGGAACTCTTCTCGATGCAGGAGCTTGTCGAGGCCTTCTCGCTCGACCGCGTGTCGAAGGCCGGTGCACGCTTCCAACCCGACAAGGCGAAGTGGTTCAACGCACAGTATATGCACCGCAAGACGGCCGAGGAGTTGAGCGCAGTCTATCAGCCGATTCTGCGCGAGCACGGAGTTGAGGTATCCGACGAGTTGGCCGGCAAGGCTGCCTTTATTATGAAGGAGCGTGCGACGTTTGTCAGCGACTTGTGGGATTTGACCTCCTACTTCTTCGTTGCCCCGACGGAGTATGAGGAGAAGCAACTCAAGAAGTATTGGAAGGGCGAGAATCCTGCACGTTTGGCCGCTCTCGGCGAGGTGCTGGCCGGTATCGACGACTTTTCGCTGGAGAATACCGAGCGCATTGTTCACGCTTGGATTACCGAGCACGAATATCCTATGGGTCAGATTATGAATACGCTGCGCCTAGCCTTGGTGGGCGCAGGTAAGGGCCCGGGTATGTACGATGTGACGGCGTTCCTCGGCAAGCAGGAGTGTCTGAAGCGTATCGACTACCTCTTGAACAACGTAGCACCATTGGAGTAGAAACTTTTTAGCATACAGAAGATGACAATCGAACAGCATATCTGGGGTGCAACGCCCGAGGGTGAGGCTATCGTAATCTACACGATGCGCAATGAGCGCGGCAGCGAGGTGCAGATTTGCAACGTGGGCGCTGCATTGGTGTCGGTCAAGTATGCCGACCGAGAGGGTAAAATCGACGATGTGGTTCTCGGCTATCGCGAGCCGATGAGCTACTTTGGCGATGGCGCGGCGAGCGGCAAGAGCGTGGGACGCGTTGCCAATCGCATTGCCGGCGGCCGTATGACGGTCGAGGGTGTGGAGTACCGCCTCGAAATCAACAACGGCCCTAACCACCTGCACGGCGGCACGAAGGGCTATGCCAACCGCTTGTGGGAGTCGCACGTCGAGGGTAATCGTGTGGTCTTTGATCTGCTCTCGGAGGATGGCGATCAGGGCTATCCGCACGAGGTTATGGTTGAGGCTATCTACGACTTCGACGATGAGGACAACCTCGAGATTACCTACAAGGCCAAGAGCGACGGTACAACGCCCGTCAATCTTACAAATCACGTCTATTGGAACCTCGCGGGCGAGGCTTCGGGCACGATTCTCGACCATGAACTGCATCTGAATGCCTCGAAGGTGCTCGAGATGAATGAGGTGCAGATACCTACCGGCGCGTATCTCGATGTCGAGGGTACGCCACAGGACTTCAAGAGCGGCTTCCGTCACCTTGGTGACGATATAGCCTCGGAGTTCAATCACATCAAAGATTTCCGCGGCTACGACCACTTCTTCGTGGTCGATGGTTGGCAGAAGAATATTCTCGGCGAGGTGGGTACGCTGCGCTGTGCGACGAGCGGCCGTCAGGTCGAGATACTGTCGTCGCAGCCGGGATGTATGGTCTATACGGGCAATTGGCTCTCGGGTGGTTGTCCGGTAACCAAGTCTGGCTCGCGCTATGAGGACTATGCGGGTGTGGCTATCGAGTGTCAGGGCTATCCCGATGCCGTAAATCACGAGGAGTTCCCATCAATCATGCTGCACGAGGGCGAGCTCTACTGCCAGAAGATAGTCTTCCGTCTGCGTACATTCTAATAACCGGCGAAATTTGTCGGGGTGTTGCTCTAAAATCCTGACACTCTCATCAAGAAAATGGGGTTGCTCAACTTTCTCGTTGGACAACCCCATCTCTTTATTATTGCGCTGACGACTACAAGCCCAGAAGTTTCTTCACTTCGTTATAGACCGTCACGCCATTGTAACCCAACTTCTCGTCGAGCACCTTGTATGGAGCCGAGAAGCCGAAGCTGTTCATGCCGTGGATATTCTCGAGCGAGCCCACAAGGCCGAGTAGCGTTACAGGCAGTCCCGAAGTCATTCCGTAGCGCACAATGCCTGCAGGTAGCAGTGTGTCCTGATAGGACTTCGGCTGATCGCGGAAGAGTCCCTCGCTCGGCACATTGACAATGCGTACGGCTATGCCCTCCTTGGCGAGCAACTCTGCACCATCGACGAGCGTAGCTACCTCCGAGCCCGAGGCGATAAGCGTTGCCTTCGGCTTGGCCGAGTCATAGACGATGTAGGCGCCCTTTGCGCTCTGCATAGCCTCATCGCGGCGTGAGCCGTGAAGCGTAGGCAGGCTGTGGATGTCCTGACGCGAAAGGATAAGGGCAACAGGACGATGCTCCTCGAGAGCAATCTTCCATGCGGCAACCGTATCGTCGGCATCGGCAGGGCGGAGAACAACCATCGAGCGCTCGCCCTTGTGGTTGCGCAGGTGCTCCATAAGTCTAATCTGTGCCTCCTGCTCGACAGGCTCGTGCGTAGGGCCATCCTCGCCCACGCGGAACGAGTCGTGTGTCCAGATATAGATGACGTGCAGGTGCATAAGCGCAGCGAGGCGCACTACCGGCTTCATATAGTCTGAGAATACGAAGAAGGTGCCGCACGCCGGAATAACGCCACCGTGCAGTGCCATACCGTTCATCACGCAGGCCATCGTGAACTCCGACACACCGGCCTGGAAGAAGCGACCACTGAAATCGCCCTTCGTGAAGGCCTTGGTCTTCTTGAGGAAACCATCGGTCTTGTCCGAGTTGCTCAAGTCGGCCGAGGCGACAATCATATTCTCGACCTTCTCGGCATAGTGGCCCAACACCGTAGCCGAGGCGGCACGAGTTGCCGAACCTGCCTTAACCTCTATCGAGCGGTAGTCAATCTGCGGAAGAGCACCCGAGAGGAACTGCTCGAGCTTGAGCGACAGTGCAGGGTTGGCCTGACGCCACTCGGTCTCCTCGCGCTTGCGCTGCTCCATCTCGCAACGCAGAGCATTGGCACGCTTCTCGTAGAGTTCCTTGCTCTCGGTGAATATCTTGAATGGATTCTCGGGGTCGCCTCCGAGGTTGCGGATTGTTGCTTCGAGGCTCGCACCGGCAGCCGACACAGGTTGTCCGTGCGTATTCACGCGGTCCTCAAATGAGTTACCCTCGGCATCCACAAGACCCTTGCCCATGGTCGTATGGCCGATAATGAGCGTAGGCTTCTCGGTCTGGGCATTGGCCTCGGTGAGGGCAGCGCGGATTGCGTCGGCATCATGACCGTTGATATCAATGACGTGCCAGCCCCATGCGCGATACTTCATGGCAATATCCTCGGCATCTACCTCCTCGACCTTTGTCGAGAGCTGCACGTTGTTCGAGTCGTAGTACATGATGAAGTTGGCAAGACCGAGGTTGCCGGCAATGCGGCCGACACCCTGCGATACCTCCTCCTGCACTGCTCCGTCAGAGATGTAGGCGTAGGTCTTGTGGGCCATCCACTCGCCGAAGCGTGCAACCATAAATCGCTCGGCAATAGCGGCACCGAGAGCCATGGCGTGCCCCTGTCCCAGAGGGCCCGATGTGTTCTCCACGCCGCGCATAACATCTACCTCGGGGTGGCCCGGCGTGCAGCTGCCCCACTGGCGGAACTGCTGCAGGTCTTCAACTGTATAGTAGCCGGCAAGGGCAAGTACCGAGTAGAGCATCGGCGACATGTGGCCCGGATCGAGGAAAAAGCGATCGCGGAACGGATAAGAGGCATTGTCGGGGTCATATCGGAGAAACTCCGTGTAGAGTACATTTACAAAGTCTGCACCACCCATAGCACCGCCAGGGTGTCCCGATTTTGCTTTCTCGACCATAGAGGCCGCAAGGATGCGAATGTTATTCGCCGCCATCTTCAATTTTGAATCAGTAGCCATATTGCTCATTAATTATTTAAGGTATAACCTTTTGTTGTTGTTTTTATTGCGTTTTGTTACTTTTTCTTGCTCTTTATTTAACCAATGTCGTGGTTAGAGGACACAAATATAACAAAAAATAGTTTGCCAACAAAGAAGTTTCGCTATTTTTTCACTTCATAGAGCCTATACAGCCTCCTTGAATTCGACAAGAGGCGTGCGATTGATGCGTGCCTCGGCGTAGTCGCGACCCACGTACAGCTCCTTGTTATCAGACGATGGAGCCTCGAACATAAGTTCGGTCATCACGGCCTCGCATATCGAGCGCAGACCTCGGGCTCCGAGGCGGAACTCTACGGCCTTATCGACGATATATTCGAGTGTCTCGTCGTCGAAATGCAGGCTCACGCCGTCCATTGCCAGCAGTGCCTCGTACTGTCGTACGATGGCATTCTTCGGGTCGGTCAATATGCGTCGCAGTGCTTCGCGCGAGAGTGGCTCGAGGTAGGTGAGCACAGGAAGGCGGCCCACCAACTCCGGAATAAGTCCGAAGGAGCGCACATCTTGCGGCATGATATACTTCATCAGGTTGTCGCGATCCACATTCTCGGTATTGACACGTCCGTAGCCCATAGCTCGCGTGTTGAGGCGTTGGGCGATGCGCTTCTCTACACCGTCGAAGGCGCCTCCGCAGATGAAGAGTATGTTGCTCGTATTGACCTGCACGAACTTCTGGTCGGGGTGCTTGCGGCCACCTTGCGGTGCTACATTGACCACCGTGCCCTCCAAAATTTTCAACAATGCCTGCTGCACACCCTCGCCCGATACGTCGCGTGTGATGCTCGGGTTATCGCCCTTGCGGGCAATCTTGTCTATCTCGTCGATAAAGACAATGCCTCGCTCGGCGGCCGCCACGTCGTAGTCGGCAACCTGCAAGAGGCGCGTGAGGATACCCTCGACATCCTCGCCGACGTAGCCGGCCTCGGTGAGCACCGTGGCATCGACAATCGTGAATGGCACGTTGAGCAGCTGTGCAATGGTGCGGGCAATCAAGGTTTTACCAGTACCCGTAGGGCCGACGAGCAGAATGTTCGACTTGTCGATTTCGACATCCGACATCTGCCCCTTCGAGGCAAGACGCTTGTAGTGGTTATAGACGGCCACGGCGATAGCTCGCTTGGCAGCATCCTGACCGATGACATACTCGTCGAGATGACGTTTGATATCGACCGGCTTCGGCACCTTTGTCATATCGCAGTCGAACCCCTTTGTGCTGTTACTCTTCGAGGCCAGCAGGTCGTTGTCGAAAAGAGTCTTATAACCCGCCTCGATGCATCGCCCGCAGATGTTAACGCCCGGCTCTAAACCCTGAAACAAGATATCGGCCTCGTTGCGCTTGCGGCCGCAGAACGAGCAGCAATCTACGCGGTGCGAGCGGCCTCCGCCGCTACGATTTCCCTTCTCTGCCATAGCTCTATTTGTGCTTTGTTAATACGTTATCAATCAGTCCGTAGTCGGCAGCCTCCTTGGCCGAAAGCCAATAGTCGCGGTCGGCATCGCGCTCAATCTCCTCGTAGCTCTTGCCCGAGTGCGCAGAGAGAATGTCGTAGAGTTCGCGCTTGATGCGCGAAATCTCGCGTGCCGTAATTTCGATATCCGAGGCTTGGCCCTGCACGCCGCCCAGCGGCTGGTGGATCATCACACGCGAGTGTGGTAGCGCCTGACGCTTGCCTGCCGCACCTGCCGTGAGCAACACGGCTCCCATCGAGGCAGCCATACCCGTACATACGGTAGCCACGTCGCAGTTGATGAGCTGCATCGTGTCGTAGATGCCCAAGCCGGCCGAGACACTGCCGCCCGGCGTGTTGAGGTAGAGCAGTATATCCTTCATCGGGTCGAGCGACTCCAAGAAGAGCAACTGCGCCTGGATGATATTGGCCACATCGTCGTTAATTGGTGCGCCGAGAAAGAGAATACGATCCATCATTAGACGGCTGAACACGTCGAGCTGCGTGACGTTGAGCTGTCGCTCCTCCAAAATCATAGGATTGACGTAGGCATTGCTCGTCTGCTTGTAGTCGTGCAGTCGCATCGACGAGATGCCGCAGTGCTTGACTGCATATTTTTCAAATTCGTTCATAATCTTCAAATACAAAAGGTGGCCGGTCGGGGGCCTTTATGTTTGAGCCAAAAAACTCTGCAAGTCTTAAGCCAACTTGCAGAGTTCTCGTAATTGCGTATCTACAACACCCAAAAGTTGTATGACGGATGGGTGTTCGGTCTTAAATCTCCTTGGCGAGAGCGGCAAAGTCCTCGGCCGATACAGCCTTCTCGGTAACCTTCACCTTCGAGCGAACAGACTCTACGACCTTCTGCTCATAGAGCTTCTCGTAGATCTTCTGCTGCTGCTCCTTGTTGTCAAGGATGCTCTTCGAGAAGTTGGCCAACATCTCCTCCGGAGCGTTAGGCATACCGTACTGCGCGAACTGCATAGCGGCGAGCTCGCGAGCCTCGGCCTCGGTCTCCTCCTTCGATACCTCGAGTTTCTCGGCAGTGATAATCTGTCGCTGGATGTAGTTCCACGAGAACATTTTCAGGAAGCTGTCGAAGTCCTTCTCGATATCCTCCATCGAGAACTTGCCCTCGTTGATGGTGTAGAGCCAGCGCTTCAAGAACTCGGTAGGCATTGCCAATGCAGCCTTCTCGAGCATAAAGTTGCGAACCGAAGCCGTGAAGAGGAAGTCGCTCTCGCGAGCCAGCTCCTTCTCGATCTGCGCATCGATGTGTGCGTCGAGGCCCTTGGCATCCGTGACCTCACCGCCAGGGAATGCCTCCTTGAAGAACTCCTCGTTGAGCTCCGGATTGGCGAAGCGGCGAATCTTGGTAATCTCCAACGAGAACTCCGGATTGATACCCTCGAGCTCCTCCTCCTTGACATGGAGCATCGAAGCACGCTGTGCCGGCGTCTTATACATCTCGTTGATGTTGATGGTAGTCTTGTAGCCCACCTTCTTGCCGATGAATGGCTTGCGCTCCTCGTCGGACATCGAGATAAGGCCTACATAGGCATCCTCGACGCGCAGGTCGCCATTGTCGAGCGTAACGGTGAGAGCCTCATCCTTGGCTACCTTATCTACATCGACCAGACGGCCGAAGCGACGCAAGTAGTTGTCGAGGAACGACTCGTGCATCTTCTTGTCGATCTTTATCTTGTGATATACGACCTTATCCTTGGCGGTGAGCTTAACGTCGTACTTTGGAGCCGCGCCGTACTCGAATACGAACTCGTGCTCGATGGCGTTGTCGAAGTCGAAAGCACCCTGCTCCTCGGCCGGAATAACATCGCCGATGTAGTCGATGTTCTCCTTCTGCAGATACTCGAAGGCTGCATTCGAAGCGATGCGGTAGGCCTGCTCGGCTACGGCACCCTTGCCATACATCTTCTTGATAATACCCATAGGCACCATACCTGGGCGGAAGCCCGGGATGTTGGCCTTGCGCTTGTAGTCGTGGAGCATCTTATCTACGGCTGCGCCATAGTCCTTCTCGTCAACTACGATTTTCAGCAGAGCAGCACCCTGCTCCTTTTCTACTCTTGTAATGTTCATAACACTGTTATATTGTTGTTTATCCTCTTTCGCAGATGGTTAATCGGGCGCAAAGATAATAATTTTTCCTCATTTTGCGTATTTTATCTTGCAATAATTGCTAACTTTGCGCAAATATGAGACATTCAACGACACTTTTGTTAAGCATTCTAATGCTTTGTTCCTGTGGCGGAGGCGGACATACGGCCGCACAGACTACGCCTGTTGTCCCCGTGGAGTACACCTACGAGGTGGTGGCCGAGTACCCCCATCTGCGCACAAGCTACACGCAGGGTTTGCAATATTGCGACGGCGAAATGTGGGAGGGCACAGGCGGCTATAACCGTGAGTCGCATCTGCAACGACTCGACCTTGCGAGCGGTGCAGCCGACGTTGTGGCAACGCTCCACAAGAGCGAGTTTGGCGAGGGTATAACGCTCCTTGGCGATAAGATTTACCAGCTGACGTGGCGCGAGGGCAAGATGTATATCTACGACCGCGCAACCTGCAAGAGGCTCACCTATTGGAGCTACAAGGGTGAGGGCTGGGGCCTGACGACCGATGGCACGAAACTCTATATGTCGGATGGCACGAGCTTCATCCGCATCATCGACCCCAAGACGATGAAATACGAGCGGTCCGTAAGTGTTACACTGCAGGGCGAGTCGCTCGCGCAACTCAATGAGCTGGAGTGGATTGACGGGCGTATATGGGCCAACGTTTATATGACCGACTGCATCGCTATCATAAACCCGGGGTGCGGAGCTGTTGAGGGGATTATTGACCTCACGGGACTGCTTCCCGAGAAGGAGCGCGATATGACGACCGACGTGTTGAACGGTATAGCCTACGATGAGGCGGCAAAGCGCATCTTCGTAACGGGAAAGAATTGGAGTAAGATGTACGAAATAAAGATTGTAGCGCGATGATCAGAGTAGTAGAGTTTCGACGTGCGTTGCACCGTCACCCCGAACTGTCGTTCAAGGAGTTGCGGACAGTGCAATATATCGAGCAGAGCCTCGACGAGGTGGGCATCTCTCACACCCGCATCGCTGGCACGGGCGTTTTGGCAAAGATTGAGGGGCGCGGCAACCTTTCGCATGCCGTAGTTCTGCGTGCCGATATTGATGCTCTTCCAATCGAGGAGCAGACCGACTTGGAGTACGCCTCCGAGAATCGTGGTGTTATGCACGCTTGCGGTCACGACATCCACGCAGCAGTGCTCTATGGAGTGCTTGTGCGCCTTGCCGAGAAGCGGGATTTCGATGGTACAATCTTCGGTATTTTCCAGCCGGGCGAGGAGTGCAATCCGGGTGGTGCGTCGATGGTTTTGGCCGAGAAGCCTTTCGAGAACTATACGGTTGTTGCCGTCATTGGCGAACACGTCGATAGTGGCTTGGAGGTAGGCGAACTCGGCTTCTGCAAGGGCGAGTTTATGGCGGCCAACGATGAACTGCGCTTTTGGGTGCGCGGCAAGGGCGGCCACGCTGCGATGCGTGATAAGCTGAACGATACGGTGGTTGCGGCGGCATATCTCGTTACGTTGCTCAATGCCGTGAATGACGAGAATACGGTGCTCTCGATAGGCAAGGTTGTTGCCGATGGCGCGACGAATGTTATCCCCGATGAGGTCTATATGGAGGGTACGATGCGCTGCTTCAGCGAGTCGCACCGCCGCACCGTTTGGCGCATCGTCGAGGCGGCGGCGCAGTCGGTGGATGCTTCGGCCGGCACTACGACCGAGGTGGATATAAATCACGGCTATCCGGCCGTTGTGAGCGACGAAAAGTTGGTCGAAAAGGCTATTGCTCTCGCCACCGAGAGGGGTGTCGTCGCGAAGATGCTCGAAAAGCGATATACGGCCGAAGATTTCGGACACTACTGCGTGCAATATCCGTCGCTCTTCTACCGTTTGGGTGTCGGAGCGAAAGCGGGCCGCAGCCACACCTCGACCTTTGCGCCCGACGAGCGTGCAATAGAGGTGGGTGTAGATTTTATGGAGGCGTTGGCGAGAGCGTTTTAGTCGAAACTCTCACTCTGCCAGCACATCAGATACAAAGACTAAAAGCTGAAATTAAGATGAAAGAGAAGAAAGTAAAGAGAAGCAAGCGAGAGAGAAACACATTTAGTGACCGAGCAGGTTTTATAGTCAATATATTCCGCGAGATGCCCGAGAAGCGATTTACGCTCAAGCTCTTGGCTGCCGCTTCGGGTGGTGCCGACAGAGCCGGGCGCGACCTTACGAAGCATATTCTCGACACGCTGCTCGAGCAGGGCTATATCGAGTCCGAGGGCAAGGGCAAGTACCATTTGAGCCGCAGTCGCCTGCCTCGCTATGAGGGTGTGGTCGATATGTCGGCTTCGGGTGCGATGTATGTGCAGTGCGAGGCGTTGGAGAGCGACGTATTCGTGCATCAGCGCAATACGCGCAATGCCCTGAATGGTGACCGTGTGGAGGTAGTCGTTACGCGCACCTCACGCAACGGAGCCTTGGAGGGCGAGGTGGCGAAGGTGCTCGAGCGTTCGCCGCGCTGCTATGCCGGTCGTGTGGATAGCGTGTCGCGTACGACGATTGTCGTGGTGCCCGACTCGCGCAAGATGCCGGTCGAGATATATCTGTCGCGCCGCCGTTATCCCGACGTGCAGGAGGGCGACAAGGTGGCTGTGCGTATCGCCGAGTGGCGCGAGGGTGACAGCCGACCTACGGGCGAGCTGGTCGATGTGCTGGGTGCCTCGGGCGATAACGACGCCGAGATGCACGCCATACTTTTGGAGTATGACCTGCCTTACAAGTTCGAGGCGGCCGTGGAGCGTGCTGCCGAGGCTATCGACGGACGTATTACCGAGCGCGACATCGCCGAGCGACGCGATATGCGCGATGTTTTGACCTTGACCATAGACCCTGCGGATGCCAAAGACTTCGACGATGCACTCTCGGTGCGGCCGATTGGCGAGGGTAAGTGGGAGGTCGGTGTGCATATCGCCGACGTGACGCACTACGTCACGCCCGACTCGACAATCGACGACGAGGCTGTCGAGCGAGGCACGTCAGTCTATCTTGTTGATAGAACGATACCTATGCTCCCCGAGCGGCTCTGTAACGACCTCTGCTCGCTGCGCCCGCACGAGGATAAACTCGCCTTCTCGGCCATCTTCCACATAGACGAGAAGGGTAAGCTGTCGCAGGAGTGGTTTGGCCGCACGGTGATACACTCCGACCGTCGCTTTACCTACGAGGAGGCGCAGGCGATTATCGAGTCGGGCAAGGGCGAATTTAGCGAGGCCATACTGCCGCTGCATCGCCTTGCGCAGACACTCCGCAAGGAGCGATACCGCAAGGGTGCCATTGCCTTCGATCGCCGCGAGGCGAAGTTTACGCTCGACGAGAATGGCCGCCCGACGGGTGTCTATTTCAAGGTGCAGAGGGAGGCCAATCAGCTTATCGAGGAGTTTATGCTTCTGGCCAATCGCCGTGTGGCGGAGTTCTGCGCACGTGCCCACGGCAAGGAGCGCACGATGATATTCCGTGTTCACGACACGCCGAACAGCGACAAGTTCGAGCGTTTCCGCTCCTTCATTCTTCGCTTCGGTCACATCTTCAAGTCGCCGCTTGCCAAGGGTAACGCTGCGGCCAAGGAGCTCAACAAACTGCTCGCCTCGATAAAGGGAAGGCCCGAGGAGAATGTTGTCTCGACGCTCGCCATACGCTCGATGGCCAAGGCGGTCTATACGACCGACAATATCGGTCACTACGGCCTTGCCTTTCCTTACTATACGCACTTTACGTCGCCTATACGTCGCTATCCCGATATGATGGTGCATCGCTTGTTGCAGCGCTACCTCGACGGCAAACGTTCTGCCGACCGCGACTTCTACGAGACGCGCTGCACACACTGCTCCGAGCGCGAGGTTGTGGCGGCCGAGGCGGAGCGTGCTTCTGTCAAGTATAAGATGGTGGAGTTTATGGCCGACAAGATTGGCGAGGAGTTCGACGGCCACATCTCGGGTATGAACGAGTGGGGTATTTATGTCGAGTTGGAGGATTCGATTATCGAGGGTATGGTGCTTATGCGCGATATCCCGGGCGACTTCTATCAGTTCGACGAGGAGCGCTACGAGGTCTATGGTCACTCTACGGGCAAACTCTTTACCATTGGCGACAAGATGCGCATACGCGTCAAGAGTGCCGACCTGCGTCGTCGCCTCTTGGACTTTGAGTATGTAGGGTAGCAGCCTACGGTTGGGCTGTCAGCTTCACAATCCGTACACCACTAAAACAGCAACCGCCGACGAGGATATCACGTCGGCGGTTGTTGCGTTCAGAGCCATAGCTCTCTGTTAGTAGTAGAGTTCGCCCTCCTCGGTTTCGAGGTCGCCGAGTCCCAGCGAGTTGCCGAAACCGCACTCTACGCGGGCCTCGAGCTCCTCAAGAAGAGGAGCCTCGTAGGCCGATACCTTATTATATATATATGTCTTTTTCATTGTCGTAGTAGATTTTGCGGTTTTACCATGCAGAACTTGTTGTGCCCGGAGGTACGATATTTCCGTTCTCGTCGGTCATCTCGGCATTCAGACCGTAGAGCTTGCCCGACTCCTCGCTATTGAAATATACCGTGCCCGTGACGTTGCCGTCCGTGATGGCACGAACATCTTCGGTACCCTCATTCGAGCCGTCGTCCTTACCATCTATGAAGCCGGCAATCGAGCCTACGCAGAGGTTGCGGCACGTTGGCTTGGCAGCAACCACAGAGCCCGTGTTCTTGCAGTTCTTGGCGTAGAAGGCGATGGTCGCGAAGTTGTCACCGCGTCCGTTGCCGGCACCGATAACGCCGCCTACAAATACGTCGCAGAGCGACTTACCCGTGAACGACACCAGACCGCTATTGTTGTGCGAGCCGACAAACGCTCCATCACCGTTACGGCCGTTGTATCCAACTACACCGCCGACATATATCGACTCCTGCGCATCGATGCTTACCGTTACGGCACCCGTGTTGGTGTGTGCATAGTTGCCATAGCCACCCGAGTAGTAGGCGATACATCCGCCGACGCATATACCATTGGTGGACTCTGTCGTCTGCTTACCGCCCAAGGTGATTGCACCCGAGTTGATGAACTGTGCCTTATGGCCCGCAGATACGGTACGGCCCGAGATACCTGCCACGTTGAATAGCGTAGCTGTGGATGTTGCCTTGCAGGTTACATTACCGCTATTCTTAATCTCACCCGTCGCAAGACTCTTGTTGATGTAGGCCGCCACACCGCAGCAGTAGAGCTGTGAACCCGTGTGGTTTACGTTAGCACCAATGGTGATATTACCCTTATTCTCCCAATTCTCGCCACCTGCGTTTTGGTGCTGTGCCGAGATGCCGGAGATATAAATATAACTCGTAAAGCTCGATGCAGCAGCGTCATTGCCCGTCGTAGGGTCGATGCCGATATTCAACGAACCCTCGTTACGAGCATTTACAAGCGGCTGACCCTTTTTCGTTGAGGTGTCTTCTGCGGTCACGGGTACGATACCGGCTACCTGTATGCGGGCTCCCGAATGGTTGGCGTAGATGTCGCCCTCGTTTACAAAGTCGTGGTTGGACGCGTGCGAAACAGTAGTGCCATCTGTTGCCACCGTCTTTGTACGCATAGTACCAAAGATACCTCCGATCATGCTATTGCCCGTGACACTAACCGTACTCTTGATGTGAATCGTACCTGTATTTCTCAAGCCATAGAATATATCACCTTCCTCCTCGTAGCCGACACACCCGGCAGCGTAGAAGTTACCGCCTACGGTCGTGTTGCCGATAGTGATGTTACCGCTGTTGGATATCCACTCTTCCGAGCCGTCAAAGACGCCCGCAGGGCCGATAAACGGACAAGTAGTCTGTCCGACAAGGCCGGCAACAAGAAGGGTTCCGCCAAACTTGCAATCCTCGATAGTTATATCGCCTCTGTTGGAAGGCGCATTGTTGTCGGCACCTGCACCTACATATCCCGCGAGGCCACCGCAGAAAACCTTACCGGATGTCTCAAAGTCCTTGATAGTGATTGCGCCCTCGTTATACGAGCCATAGGTCTTTTTGCTCTTCTGCAACGACTGCGTGGACTCGCCGACGCAACCGCCAACATACATCACTCCCGTAGCCACCGTAGTGCCCTTCACGCCATTGATGTTGATGTCGCCATAGTTATAGCTGTCGTACGGACGAGCGGTGTCCTTATAACCAATACATCCTGCAATATAGAGGTCATCTGCATTTACCAAGTTGCAAGTAAGCGTACCGTAGTTTGTCATACGACGAATACGACCATTACCGCGACCGAAAGCACCACCTATCCTAATCGCCTCACCACTCTTTACCGTAACCGTGATGTCGCCATAGTTTGTCAGGATGTCTCGACGTACTGTCGAATCGGTATTCATGCTTGACATGCCGGCAATGCCGCCAACGTATGGTGTGTACAGAGTGCCGGTCTCAACACGACCCACGCGAGCCGTATGTGTCAAATCATAAACAACCGGTGCATGGTTAGTAAGATAGGTAGCCGCTGTCGGCACTGCGCTTACACCAAAACGGCCCGCTACACCACCAACCGTAATAAAGTAGGAATCCGATATTCCGGCAGTCGTACCATTGGCCGTAACCTTACCCGCCGTAGTGTCGTCCTCGATGCCATTGGTGATGTGGTCTATCTTGCTATATACAAATCCGAAGCAGCCACCCACGAATAAGCAGTCGCCCGTCAGCGTAGGGGTTGTGCCCGAGTAGGTGACAGCACCGCTGTTCGTGCAGTAGGTAATCGCACCTGCATCTTCCACCGCTTCAAAGATCTTCTCGTAGCCGACAACACCGCCGAAGCTGATGGTATTAGCCTCCGAATCCTTATCGAAGAGTACGTCGCCCGAGTTGTCACACTTTGTGATGGTGTATGGCGCGCCGACCGTATACTCGAGGTAGCCGATAATGCCGCCCACATAGTAGGTGTTGAGCGTGGCATCTACGGCCGAGATAGCACCCGTATTGTCGCAGTTCTCGATGTTGCAGGCCGACTTGCCGACAACGCCACCGAGGTAGAGGTTCGCCTCGCCATTATTGGCCGAGATGGTGACTGCTGCGCCATTAGTCAGGTTCGTGAGCGTTGCCGTAGCCACGGTCGTACCAACCAAACCGCCGACCGCCGTCTCGCCCGTCGTCGTGCCCGCAACGGCAATCGTCGAGCCCTCGACAAGCGAGCAGCCCTCGATGACGGCCTTATCGCCGGCCGTCTGTGCCACAGCACCGAAGGTTGCGCCCGGAGCTACCGAGTATGCGCCCTTGAGCTTGAGATTCTTGATAGTACCCGTCGTCGTGGCGAAGAGCGGCTTCACAAGACCCGAGATGGTGTTGTTGTTACCATCCAGCACGCCGGCAAAGCCCTCGATAGAGGTCCACGCCTCGGCCGTCTCGGCCGATACCTCAAACGGAGCTATCACACGCGCAGCCTCCCACGTGAAGGTGCCGGCAGCGACATGCTCCGCAAACTCGCAGAGTGTAGCCTCGTCGTAGATGAGGAACATGTTGGAGTTGTTGATGAACGTAGCCTCGCGGAACTCGCGGACAACGCCCGCCTTAATGTTCGAGCCGTCGAACTTCGCAATCATAGACTTGCCATCAGCAGCAGCGAAGGCGGCCTCAAACATACCGTACTTGCCGGCAGGAACGGTCACGAAGAACTCCGTGGCCGTAGTCGTCAAGGCACCCTGACCCTCGGCAAAGGTATAGGTAATGGTGCTCGACGTCTTACCCGAGAGTGGCGTGAGCTCGCCCGTCGTGCAATCGACCGTAAAGTCACCGGCGATGTCGCCATCGGTGGTGATGGAGATGCTCTTCAAGGTTACCTCCTCGCCCTCGGCAGCCTTCACGGCGAAGCGCATGATGCCCGTCAGGTGGCGAAGACCTACGCCCGAAGCGGCATCCGCAGCATATCCGTACATCGGAGCACTTGCCGCAGCGAACGTGCCCTCGGTGTAAGGCTGCACGGCGGCAAAGCGCACCTGCGAAGCCTCCAAACCCTCGGTGTAAGGGTAGATGATGTTGTAAGGCGCAGTAGCCGACGTCGTGAGCGTAGCCACGGCGGCATTCTCCTCGTCGATAGCCACCTCAACGGCCTCGCCATTGACGGCTACCACGTCGCCTGCGCTCCAATAGAGCAGATACTTGCCCTCGACCTTCTCGCCCAACTCCGTGCGCACTTCGGCGTCAGAGATGGAGGCCGTGAGGGTGACATTTCCCCCCCCCGAGGTTGGCGTTTTGACCAGGTCCTCGGTCGTATCGTTCACACAGGCCGTGAAGCCGAGTGCGGCGATAGCGATTAGAAATCCATAGATTTTTCTCATACGTTTTGATAGTTTAGTAAAAAAAAGTTGTTTATTGTTCTTTCGTTACAAAAAATATGTTTTCGACCATTTTTTTGCAAAGATATGTGTTTTTTATTAAAAAAACAAATCGCAAAAAAAATGTGGCGAGATGTTGGTATGTGACAAAAAAATAGTATCTTTACGTTCGAAAGGTGTGTGAACAGATGAAGTCGAATGGAGAATATGTGCCGAGAATAGTGTTGGCCGTAGCTGTCGCTGCGCTCTTCGGCGTGCAGTGGGCTTTTGGCGACTTCCCGATGTGGCTCTTTGCTGCGCCGATGAACCTGCTGGTCGGGGCATTGTGGCTTGTTGTGCTGTGGGAGGGATATCGCCGCCGCGAAAGGTCGGCCATTGTGCGCTATATGCTCTCGGCCGAGGCTACATATACGTCGCTCGCCGTGGCGGCTGTGGCGGCCCTTGTGCTCGGATTGCAGAGCGTGCCCGCCTCGGCGTCGTGGCCCGCGGTCGGAGGGTATATCTTTGTATTGACACACCTGACCTTTGTTATTCTGCGTGGGTGGCGCAATAAGAGCGGCGTGCGCCTGCGCTTTGTGGTGTTGCACGGCGGCATCTGGCTTGCGATGGCCTCGATGCTCTTCGGAGCGCCCGACAAGCAGATTCTCAGGATGGAGTTGGGCAGCGAGCCGTGCCGCATGGCCCTCGATGAGCGGGGCGACAGCCGCCTGCTCGACTACGAATTGAGCCTCGCGGCATTCGATGTGCAGCACTACGAGGATGGCTCGCCGCAGCGATTTTGTGCGACGGTAAGGGTGGATGGCGAAGAGGTTGATATAGAGGTGAATAGCCCTTACTCGCCGAGCTATGGTGAGGATATATATCTGGTGAGCTACGATGCCAAAGGGTGCATCTTGCAGATTGTACGCGAGCCGTGGCGGGCGGTGACCGCGACGGGCGTGGCGATGCTGCTGCTCGGGGCTTTTATGATGTTTATGCAGGGTTTTAGACGGGAGGAGCGATGATCGTAGGGTGGAACATATTTCCGTGGTTTGCAGCTGCGACGGCCGTGTCGGCCGTTGTTGCCTCGCTGCTTGCGCTCCGCAATCGCAGGATGGAGGCTTTGGTGGCTGCTTCGCTTGCGGTGGCTGTATTGGTGACCTTTGTGGCCCTTATGTGGGTGTCGCTCGAGAGGCCTCCGATGCGCACGATGGGCGAGACGCGATTGTGGTACTCGTTGTTCCTGCTTGTGGCGGGTGTGGCGACCTATGCGAGGTGGCGGTTTAGGTGGGTGCTGTCGTTCTCGACACTGCTCGCCACGGTCTTTATGGTGCTCAATGTGTTGCGCCCCGAACTGCACGACAAGAGCCTTATGCCGGCCCTGCAAAGTGCATGGTTTGTGCCTCACGTCTCGATATATATCTTTTCGTATGCGTTGCTCGGTGTAGCGGCCCTGACGGCCGTATATGTGCTCGTCAAGCGCGATGTGAAGCCCCTGCCGGCCGTGGAAAATCTGCTTGGCGGAGGGGTGGCCCTCTTTACGGTGGGAATGCTGACGGGTGCCCTATGGGCCAAGCAGGCGTGGGGTGAGTATTGGAGTTGGGATGCCAAGGAGGCGTGGGCTGCTGCAACGTGGTTTATATATCTGGGAGCCATACATTTGCGACTTATGCGACCGCGTGCCGTGCGCGCATTTTGCGCGATGGTAATTGTTGGCTTCCTCGCCTTGCAAATGTGTTGGTATGGTGTGAATTATCTGCCGTCGGCCGCCAAAAGTGTACACTCTTATAATCGAAATAATTAACCTCTAAAAACAACAGTCGTTATGAAGAAAAAACTACTCTTTTTAGCCCTGGTGCTTGCGGTCATGTTGCTCGCAATATTCCGCATCTCGGATAGGGTGCCATCGGCCGACTATCCGCTCAACGAGCGTGTTGCCGCCATCTTTGTCAAGGGTGGCTGTCTGGAGTGCCATACGGCAGAGCCGGAGTTGCCGTTCTACTTTAAGTTCCCCGTGGTGGGCGATGTGATGAAGAAGGATATTGACGAGGGCTTCCGTGCCTTCGATATGGAGCCGCTGTGGGTGACTATGCAGTCCGGTGAGGGCGAGCTGAACCCCGTGGATGTTGCGAAAATCGAGAAGGTGGCACTCGACAAGCGTATGCCTATGGCGAAGTACTACCTCGTGCATTGGGGCAGCCGTATGACGAATGCCAAGCGCGACGTGATTCTCGAGTGGGCCGCGGCATACCGCACGGCACACTACAACGACGGCCTCACGGGTGACCGCGCGGCCGAGCCTGTGCGACCTATCGACCTCGAGCTTCCATACGACGAGGCGAAGGCTGCGCTGGGATTTAAGCTATACCACGATACGCGTCTTTCGGTCGATAATACCGTGTCGTGCGCCTCGTGCCACGGCCTGAATACGGCGGGTGTCGATAACAAGCAGTACTCCGAGGGTGTCGAGGGTAAGCTCGGCGGTGTGAATGCGCCGACGGTCTATAACGCGGTCTATAACTTCGTGCAGTTCTGGGATGGTCGTGCTGCAACACTTGCCGACCAGGCTGCCGGTCCTCCGTTGAATCCGGTGGAGATGGCCTCGCCTAACTTCGATGCCATTATCGCCAAACTCAATGCCGACCGCAAGTTTGCCCGCGAGTTCAAGGCGGTCTATCCCGATGGATTTACGCAGGCGACGATTACCGATGCTATCGAGCAGTTCGAGCGCACGCTCATAACACCTAACTCGCGATTCGATAAATACTTGCGAGGCGACGATGCCGCCATCACGGCCGAGGAGCTGCGGGGCTATGAGCTCTTCAAGAAGTACAACTGTGCTACCTGCCACGTCGGCCCTAATCTCGGCGGTGAGACATACGAGCTGATGGGTTTGCGCAAGCACTACTTTGCAGACCGTGGCTTGGAACTTACCGAGGAGGATAATGGCCGCTACAAGCAGACGGGTGTGGAACGCGACCGCCACCGCTTCAAGGTGCCGGGCTTGCGCAATGTTGCTCTGACGTGGCCATACTACCACGACGGTACGCGCACCTCGCTCAAGGAGGCGGTGTGCGATATGGGTACTTATCAGTCGGGTGTTGCCCTTACGGACGAGGAGGAGGATTTGATTGTGGCCTTCCTCAATACGCTGACCGGAGAGTATCAGGGCAAACCGCTCGCAAATGCCAACTCGCCACGCCAATAGGTGTAGAGTGTGATTGATTGTTGGGGTATCGCCTTGTTTTTGGTCGGTACCCCGATTTTTTTGTTTGATAATCCCCAATATTTTAGTATCTTTGTGCCAATAAATACAAACCAATATAACCGAACACTAATGAGTAGACTTTTTGCAATAGCGGCCGCTCTGTTTGCGGCCGTTGCGGTGTCGGCACAGAGTGCCGCAACAGTGATTATCCCACGGCCCGTGGAGGCTGTGTCGCTCAAAGGCTCGTATATCGTGGGTGAGAAGTGCGTAATCCGTACTGCCGAGCAGAGCCTCGTGCGTCCGGCTGAGATTTTTGCCGGATATGTGGCAGGCGAGGAGGGGCTCTCTCTTGCCGTTGAGCAGAGCGGCAAGCGCGGAGGTATAACTTTGTCGCTCGATGCTGCGCTTGCCAAGGAGGAGTACCGCCTGACGATTACATCGAAAGGCGTAGTGATTAAGGGCTCCACGCCGCAGGGTGTATTCTATGGCTTGCAGAGTCTGCGCCAGCTGCTCTCGGCTGCCGAGAAGTGCAAGAAGGGCTACGAGTTGCAGGGTGTGGATATTACCGACAAGCCGCTGCTCGGACATCGTGGTGCGATGCTCGACGTAGGTCGCTACTTCTTCACCGTAGCCGAGGTTAAGCGATTTATCGACATCGCGGCGATGCATAAGCTCAACATATTCCATTGGCACTTGACCGAGGATCAGGGTTGGCGCATCGAAATTAAGAAGTATCCAAACCTCACGAAGATAGGTTCGAAGCGTGAGCAGACCATAATGGGTCGTAACAGCATCTCTAAAACCTATGACGGTACGCCGCACGGTGGATACTACACGCAGGAGGAGATTCGCGATATCGTGGCCTATGCTGCCGAGCGTTATATCGAGGTTGTTCCGGAGATTGATATGCCGGGCCATATGGTAGCCGCATTGGCTTCGTATAACCACCTCGGATGCCGCGATGAGAAGTTCAAGGTGCGCACGCGCTGGGGAATCTCGAAAGATGTGCTCTGTGCCGGTAAGGAGACGACCTTCGAGTTTGTCGAGGGGGTGCTCTCGGAGGTTATCTCGCTCTTCCCATCGAAGTATATACACCTCGGTGGCGATGAGGCTCCGCGTAATCGTTGGAAGGAGTGCCCACACTGCCAGAAGCGTATCAAGGAGGAGGGCCTGAAAGATGAGAATGAACTACAGAGCTATTTTATGCACCGCGTCGAGAAGTTCCTTGCCGAGCGCGGGCGCAAGATTATCGGTTGGGATGAGATTATCTACGGAGGTATCAATAAGAGTGCGACCATCATGCTCTGGAATGACCGTAATCGCGCCAAGGCCACGTCGCTCGGCAACGACGTGATTCTTACGCCGAAGTACTTCTGCTATATGGACTACTACCAGACTACGCGCCCATACAGCAACAAAGAGGGCCTTATGTTCCGCGATGAGCGTATCTTGACACTCCGCAAGGCGTATAGCCTCAACCCTTACGAGGGTATGCAGCCTTCGGAGTACGGCCGTATCCGCGGCGTGCAGGCGAACCTTTGGACCGAGTATATACCTAACTTCCACCGCGCACAGGAGAAACTGCTGCCGCGTCTGGCTGCTACGGCCGAGGCGGGTTGGTCGAGCGGCAAGAAGGATTTTGAGGACTTCACGCGCCGCATCAACCATCTGCGCCGCCTCTACGACAAGGCGGGCTTGCACTATGCAACCTACTTCTTTGACGGAGTTGATGAATAGAGATTATTGGGGGCTGCCTGCGACCGCAGGTGCCCCTAAAATTACGCACTTTTAGTGGGCCTAATTATGCATCTCTCATCGCATATAATGCGTACCGTGGCAATGCCGATATGTATGTTGGTCGGTGCGCTGTTGTGCTATCCTATATCGGCGTTTGATGCATGGTGCGGCCACGCTACGACGCCCGTGCTGGTCTGCATGATGCTCTTCGTGACCTTCTGCCGTGTGGATATGCGCGAGATGCGTCCGACGATGATGCACGTTTGGCTGCTTGTCGTGCAGCTTGTCGGCTGTGTGGCAGTATATGCAATCTTGCGCCCCTTCGGTGAGACCCTCGCGCAAGGAGGTATGATATGCGTGCTGATGCCTATCGCTATGGGTGCAGTGGTCATAGGCGGGATGCTCGGAGCGAAGGTCGAAACGATGGCTACGCATTGCCTCGTCTGCAACCTCGCCACAGCGCTCGTTGCCCCTGTTATACTATCATATACGGGCACGGGAGAGTGTACATTGTGGCAGATATTGGGGCGTATCGCGCCGATGCTTATTGTTCCGTTTGTTGCGGGGCAGGTGTGCCGCAGGTGGGTGAAGCCGGTGGCGCAGTGGGTTGGGCAGCACAGCCAGATATCGTTCTATATATGGCTTGTCTCGCTGCTTATCATCATAGGACGCACGACGCACTTTATAATCCTGAGCGGTACGGAGGAGCTGCATACGGAGATTGCTTTGGCGGCTGTAGCCTTGGTGATATGCATTGCGCAGTTTTGTGTCGGACGTCGCATTGGTCGCCGCTACGGCGATGCGGCGGCAGGAGGGCAGTCGCTCGGGCAAAAGAATACGGTGTTGGCCGTGTGGATGGCGCAGTCGTTTCTCTCGCCTTTGGCGTGTGTTGCGCCGACGGCCTATATCGTGTGGCAAAATATCGTAAATTCCTACCAAATATACAAGAAGCACTGATGAAGATTGGCAACATAGAGCTGCCCGACAAGGCGGTATTCCTGGCCCCTATGGAGGATGTTACCGACCCCTCGTTTCGCTATATCTGCAAGCGATTCGGGGCCGACGTGGTCTATACGGAGTTTATCTCGTCGGATGGGTTGATACGCGATGCGTGGAAGTCGCGTGCGAAGCTCAATATCTCGGACTACGAGCGACCTGTGGGCATACAAATCTACGGCAACCAGATAGAGCCTATGGTCGAGGCGGCGCGTATCGCCGAGTCGGCCGATCCCGATATTATCGACATAAATTTCGGCTGCCCGATGAAGAAGATTGCGGGCCGAGGTGCCGGCTCGGGTATGATGCGCGATGTGCCTCTTATGGTCGAGATGACGCGGCAGATTGTCGAGGCGGTGAATAAGCCCGTGACGGTCAAGACGCGCCTCGGGTGGGATGACGACTCGAAGAATATCGAGGAGATTGCCTTGCGCCTGCAGGATGTTGGTATTGCGGCACTTACGATTCACGGCCGCACGCGCTGTCAGCTCTATAGAGGCGAGGCCGATTGGACTCTTATCGGCAAGGTGAAGAACAATCCGCTGATTCACATTCCGATTATCGGCAATGGCGATATCGACTCAGGAGCGCGTGCCGCCGAGATGTTCGACCGCTATGGTGTGGATGCCGTGATGGTTGGCCGTGCGACATACGGCCGCCCGTGGATTTTCCGCGAGATAAAGCACTACCTTGCCACGGGTGAGACACTGCCGCAGCCGTCGGTCACCGAGCGTGTGGCTATTGCCGAGGAGCACCTCGACAAATCGATAGAGGTCAAGGGCGAGCGTGTCGGTGTGCTGGAGATGCGCCGCCATTTGTCCAACTATTTCAAGGGGTTGCCAAACTTTAAGGAGACGCGTATGCGCCTCGTTACGACCGCGGACCCTGCGGAGTTGCACGCTGTTATACGCTCTATCGCCGAGCGGTGGGGTGACTACGATGTCGGAACGTGTGTCCCGCCGTCGCTCTCGCACGACATATAAAACACGACATATAAAAAAAGAGTTCAAGTATTTTTTTATTTATAAAAAATGTGTAACTTTGTGCGAGGAGTATATGCGTTTTTTCGAATACTTTTACTGTAAAACATAAAACACAAACCAAAAACAACAACAATGAACAGACTTACAAAGTTTTTGATGGCATTCGCCGCGTTGGGCCTTGTGGCTTGTACGACGGATGCGACCGACGATCAGGCGGTTACGCTGCCTGATTCGTGGGGGGGGGATTTGGTTAAGCATACGCTTGACGTCTCTTTGGATATTGATACGAAGCTCGAGCTGGGCGAAAAGACGGCCGAGGGTAAGTATCCTGTAAAGTGGAACGAGGGTGATATCCTCGGCGTGAATGGTATAGCCTCGTCGGGTGCGGTCGTGATGCCGGATAATCCGTCTGTCGCCTCGTTTGAGTTCTACGCGGCGGCCGACACGGTGCAGTACCACGTTGTCTATCCGTATGTCGAGGGTGCTGTGGGCTCGCAGCCTAGCTATTCGGTTGTAAGCTTTGCAGCCGAGCAGTACTACACCGAGGGTTCGTTTGACCCGGCCAGCTTCCCATTGCAAGGCTATATCGCCGGCACGAAGACGACGGCCGATGATGGCACGGTTACGCTCACGCAGCCTGACTTTACGCAGCTCACGCTGTATCCTTTATCGATGATTCTCCGCTTTGAGATGACGGCCGAGGAGGCAGTCACGCTGACGAAGCTCGAGATGCGCTCGGCAACGGGCAAACTCTCGGGCTTGTTCGATACGAATTGTAAATATGCATACGGCCTTGCTCCGCAGAGCACCGCTTCGGACGAGATGACCTACATCTTCCCTGACGGCTTGGAGCTTACTCCGGGTACGACGAAGGTCTTCTATGTTTCGGTGCCAAAGGGTTCCGACCACACCTCTATACGCGTCAAGTTCTGCACGGCCGACCCTACGGTAGGCATGGTTGCCGGCTTCGATGCGCCGAACCTGAAGGCCGGTGTTGTCAAGGAGTTCAAGACCGTGACCTTCAAGAACAACCTCGCCGAGTACGAGGATACCATCTTCGAGATTAAGGACGAAGCCTCGCTCTTGCAGTTCGGTGTAGCAGCCAACAAGGGTATCTTGAGCTACTCGGATGTAAAGGTTACGGCCGATGTTACCGTGTCGGCCGAGGGCGCAGCCGCTTGGGAGCCTGTCGATGGCTTCAAGGGTACGCTCGATGGTGGCGACCATACGATTAGCGGCCTCACGAAGCCGATGTTCGATGCACTCTATGGTACGGTTAGCCACCTGACGCTCGACTCGAAAGTTGTCGAGGGTGGCAATAACTCGGTGGGTATCTTGGCGCGCAGTGCCGAGTCGGGAGCCAATATCTCGTACATCACGACCAAGGGTTCGGTTACATATACGCAGACGGCCACGTCGCGCGGCGTGTTCTGCTATGTTGCCGGAATTTTGGGATATACCAATGGCGACGTGTCGCTGACTCATTCTACCAACCTCGCAAAGGTTACGGTCGATATGGTGCAGAACGAGACGGAGGATAAGGCTATGTATGTGGGTGGTATATGCGGTAATCTTGGTTCGGCCGAGGTGACGCAGCCTAACTACTTCGAGTACAATACGAATGGTAGCGCAAGCGATGCAACGCTCGGCTCAGTAACTGTCAAGGGCTCATATTCTCACTCCTCGCCTGTCTATATCGGAGGCGTTGTGTGCCGCGTTGCCAATGCGAGCTTCTCGATGAACAATCTTACCAACTACGCTTCGGTTACGGTTGATGCTAAGGATGTATCGGGCTTCTCGAACATTGCAGGTGTCGTTGGCTATATCTCCGCCGGCTCGGAAGATACTATCGAGTCGATACAGCACGAGAAGTTATACAACTATGGCCAGGTCTCTGTCAATATCGAGAATAATGGTGTTGCAGGTGTGCGTGCTGCGGGTGTTGTCGGCTATGCTGACTGTTGCACGCTGAAAGATTGCGAAAATATGGCTGGGGCCGATGTGACGTTGACCGGCCTCGTGTCAAATGGTGTTATTGCAGGTACGGTGGCCGGTGGTGCTAATGCCAATATGTCGGGCCTGACAAACCGAGGTGCTATTTTGACTACGGCCAAGGCTACGGGTGAATATGTGACGGCCGGCGGTTGTATGGGACGTTGTAATGTCAACGGCAATCTTACCGGTTGTCACAACTACGGAACTGTCACTATCGCCGAGGGGTCCACGGCTTCTCGTCTGCTTGCAGCCGGAGGTGTGGCATATCAGGCGGGTGGCGAGATTAGCGATATAAACAACTACTCGACGGGTACAATCCTCTGCGAGGGTACATCCTCGAACTATATGGGTGTTGGCGGTGCTGTCGGCTACGCTACGGGACTCGGTGTCGGCGATTTGTCGAATGCCGGCTCGGTGACCTCGGCCGGAACGTGTAAGCAGAAACTCTATGTTGGTGGCTGCTGCGCACTCTCTGATACCTGTTTGCTTGACGAGAATACCAATACGGGTGCAGTGTTGTCCACCACGATAACTACAGACGAGATACATATCGGCGGTGTTGTAGGTAAGTTCTACCCGGTAGCAAGTTTCGACCGAGGAGTGTCGTCGAGCACCAATAGCGGTACGGTGACGGTCAAGGGCTCCAGCGGCAACTATGTCTATGTGGGCGGCGTTATCGGCTATTACGCGCCTGCTCTGAATAAAGAGGTGGATAACGACCAGGTGACGCTGGACGGCCTCGATAACCTCGCAGGCGGTAATATCCTCACGGAGGTGGATGTCCTGAGTCCGATATATGTCGGTGGTGTTATCGGCCAAGTTGCTGCTACGCCTGTCGAGATTAAGAATTGCGACAATGCCGCTTCGGTTACCTGCAACGATCCTGCATCGGCTACTGCCTCGACCGGTATTGTCAATGTGGCGGGTGTTGTTGGCCATACATATGTCAAGTCGACCATTGATAATTGTACCAACTCGGGCGCAATCTCTTGCGGTCGTACAACCTCTTCGCAGCCTTGCATTGCCGGTATTCACGCCCGCACGGGTGCCGCCTATACGATTAAGAATTGTACGAATAGCGGTGATATTACCTTGTCGAGCGCGCATACAGGTTGGTGTGGCCTTGCAGGTATTACGGGTGGCTATGGCTCTAGCTATGGCGCTGTGTCCGATTGCTCCAATAGTGGTGACCTCTTCTACACGGGTAAGATTACGGGTAATAAGGTGACCTATATCGGCGGCGTTATTGCGATAGCAGTCCAAAGTCAGGCTTTGTCTAACCTTACCAATACGGGAGTGATTACCTACACCGGCGATGGTCGCAAGGGTACGGGTAATAACTCGGTAGATATAGGCGGTATCGCGGGCCGAGTGACCAGCGTGACATTCACGGGTACTATGACGAATGGCGAGCGCCTTACGGATGGCTCCTTCCCGACCACTATCAAGATGGCAGGTAAGTTTACCAAGACTAACCTCGGCGGTATCGCGGGTTACGTCACTGCCGGAAAGGTTGAGCCTACCAAGATTGGTGCTTATGGTAAGGTGCTTGTCGAGTCCGCAGCTGCAGGTACAACCCTCAATGCCGGAAGCGTTCTCGGCTCTGCCGCAACGTCGGTGGTTGTCACCGCAAATGTCGATAACCGCGCGGGCGAGCCTGTCAACGAATCGACGCAGATTACTACAGTAAATCTTGATGAGCAGTATAACCAATAAAACCTTTCAAACTATGAAGACTAACGTTTTATTTACCGACAAAAAGACTTATACTGCACCAATCCTTGATGAGTATCGTGTTGCAGTAGATGCGGGCTTCGGCAATTCGCTCGGCTTGGGTGATCTCGAGACCGAGGAGGGCGAATTGTACTACTAAAACTCTTTTAAGCAGCAAAATCGGTTTTAAGCGGCAACTGCTGCCGCTAACGAACGAGCCGCCAATGGGACGTACAATGAGTACTACCCATCGACGGCTCTTTTCGCCGAGCGTTGCATTTATCCGCCTAAA
>JAFVRC010000045.1 GCA_017504485.1 Alistipes sp.
TCGTATCGGTGTCGAGAGCAATGGAGAGAGTCTTGACACTACCCCCCCCCACGAAGTCCGGCGATGTCACCAGATCCTCGGTCGCGTCGTTAGTACAGCCAACCATCGCGCCGGCCGCAATAACGAACATCAGTTTCAAGAGTTTTTTCATAGTGTTTTTTGGTTTTGTTAGTGTTTAAGGTATATTCTGTTTTTTCGTTTAATAGTAAAACTGCCCCATAAAGAGGATACTATCACGCAAATGTAATCATTTTCAGGGAAAAAGACAATTTTTTTTGGATAAAAAATTAGGTTGCCCGACCGCTTGGTCGAACAATCTATACGAAAAAGCCATCAGACGCACCCCTCGGCCCGAGCGGGGGCCTGCACGCCTTACTTCTGTTGCTGTGGCTGCGATGCAGGGTCTGCAACGACCATATTCTTGTCGATGCGGAGCGTAACATTGCCATCAACCTCGATGAGGAGCGTAGTCTCCTTCACCTCCTTGACCGTGCCGTAGATACCACCGGCCGTGATAATCTTGTCGCCCTTCTTCAGGCCATCGCGGAACTTCTGCATCTCCTTACGACGCTTCGACTCGGGACGCCACATAAAGAAGTACATAATGGCAATCATCACAATAATCATTGCCCAGAACGACCATTGGCCACCCATCACACCGGCAGCACCGGCAGCCTCATTTTGCAAAAGAGTAATCATCTTCGAAATAGTTTTTTATTGGTTTATTAAAATTATTTGTCTTTATTGCGGTGGCAAAGATACCACTTTTGCCGAAACATCCAACATCCGACTGCCAAAATGCACCTTGCGCGACACAAAAACAGCCGAATGGCGCCTTCCGTTCCGCTAAAGCAGCCCCTTTCCCGACTTTACAATCTTACCCTCGGCCGTAAGGCTCGCAAGGATACGATCGAGCACGCCGTTGATGAAGCCGCCACTCGAGTCGGTCGAATAGGACTTGGCGATGTCGATATACTCGTTCATCGTCACACGCGTAGGTATCGAGGCGAAGCTCTCGGCCTCGGCAACCGCCACGGCGAGGATAATGTTGTCCATAAGTGCTACACGCTCGATATCCCAATTGTTCATCGAGGCATCGATAATGCGGCTGATACGCTCGTAACCCGCCAGCGAGTCGCGCAACAGACGCTTCGCGAAGTCGAGGTCGTCGTCGCTCTTGAACTGCGGCATAAGCTTCACCGCCTCGTGACTCTCGCGCATACCGAGCACCGTGCGCGAAGCCATCGTGAGGATATAGCCAAGGTCATCACCCCACCATATCGACTGCTCTTCGAGCGTCGATTCGAGGAGCTCGTTCTCCTCGAGCATATTCATAAAGATATCCGACACCAGCGCGGCATCCTCCTTGAAGCTACGCTCCTCGGAGTTCATATACTTCTGATAGAATGGCTGTTGAAGAAGCTCCGTGTAGAGCGAGCGTACCAAGTCGTCGCACCCCTGCCACGAGAGTTTGTGCGCCTTGCACCACGCATTGAGCGCCTCGTCGGAGTCCAGGCGGGCGATGGCACGATTCTCGGCAAACTTGCGGTTAGGATGCAGGTCGTCATACGTCGGCAGCTTCTTGTTCAGACCGATCTCGATACGCGCCTCGGCGTAGCGTGCCAGATGCGGCATGAGTGACAAGAGGTGAAAGTAGAGGTCGTAGGCCTTGTTTATCGACTCGCCGAGGGCCTTCTCGGCAGCCGAAATGGTGGCACCCTCGCTCTGGATGTAGGCATACACACCCTTCACAACCTTTGTTCGTAGTAATCTTCTGCTCAACATATATCAGAACCCTTTCTTCATTGACTTTCATTGGTGGCCGCACCCTCGCGCGACCAATTCGCGCACAAAAGTAGTAATTTATTGAATATATAACAACAGCGAGGCGCGATTTTTTCGGAAAATCGCGCCCCACACTCTATTTTCATACGCCACCTACAGCCGCCTGTACTGTCCGGGAGTCATACCCGTAATACGCTTGAAGTACTGCCCCATGAACGAAGGATTAGGAAAGTTCAGTTGATAGGATATCTGCTGTATGCTGAGCGACGAGTAGCGCAGTAAATTCTTGATTTCGAGGGCCACGAACTCGTCTATCCACTGATGCACAGACTTGCCCGTATAGTTACGGATGACACGCGAGAGGTGCTTGGCCGAGATATGCAGACGGTCGGCATAAAACTCCACGTTGCGCTCCGTGCGATAGTTCTCCGACAGCAGCCTCATAAGCTTCTCGAAATACTCGATACTACGATCCTTGACACTCGACACATCCACGGGAGCAGCACTCTCCGAGAGACCGATGCACAGACGGTAGATTATCGAGCAGACAAGATGACGCAACGCACCGCGACCAAATGGCGTGGAGGCAAGTTGCGGATACTCGTCGTAGAAGCGGCAGAAAATCGGCCTTACACGCTCAATAGCAGTAGTCGGAACATCCATGACACGACTATTGCGATGGAGCGACATAAAGATAGGCAACAGCAGTCGCTTGTCGAGATTCATATCGTTGATGAAATCCGATGTGAAAGCCACGATATAGAGCTCGGCATTGCGACTCGACTTGAACTGCATGGTCGTCGAGGAGGCCACAAAGAGCTGATTCTCGGTAAGCCTGTAGTCCGACAAATGCGATGAAAAGCTCACCTCGCCACGCACGCACAGCACGGCCACAAAGGCCTCGATACGGCACGGATATTTCAGTTCGCTCATGATATCGTCAACACAGGCGACATGCGCAATAACCGCACCCTCGACCTCTACGACATCTATGCCCCGATCCTCCTTGCAAATATCGTCAATGTGGTATGGAAGAATGTTGCTTGCTTCAATATTTGTCATTGCTTTTCAATCTTTTTCAAAACATGTTTTACGGCGAGTGGCAGGGGGGGTTAGAATGTACCCCCTACTTCCCACCAAAAGGCTCGCATACCGAGCATCTTGTTCTCCTCGTCGAGCTTGCGCAACTCGGCCAGATATTGGCTCGCCAGCGGCTCCTCGACCATAGCGATAAGTGCCGAGTTCATCGTCGGCCACGCATAGTCGCCGAGGTGCGGCTCACCATCCGTCGTGCCACAGCCTGCCACCTCTTCCCACGAGGTATAGCCGCGCACGCCCAACTTCTTCATTATTTGCATAACCTCTTCGTAGAGGGCCTGATTGCAGGAAACGAATATTGCTTTCATAATCAATCTCTTTGTTTTAGACTATTTGTTTGCCTCGGCGAGAGCGAGTTTCTTGGCACGCTTACGCTCATCGCGCAGCGCAAGCGAAGCGAAGAGCACCGGAATAAGGAAGAGCGTGATGAGTGTCGAGAACGAGAGTCCCCACGCCACACTCATACCGAGCGAGTTCCACATCTCGGCACCCACGCCGTCACCTACAGCCATAGGTACCATACCGAGCACCGTAGTCAGCGTAGTCATCAAAATTGGGCGCATACGCGAGCGACCAGCCACAACAACAGCCTCATATACAGGCATATCGCGACTAATACAGAGGCGCGTGTAGTCCACCAGCACGATACCGTTATTCACCACGATACCAACCAACATCAGGATACCGAGCAGACCCATCACTCCCATTGCCGTGCCGCTCAACCAAAGGCCGAGGAACACACCCACGAGGGCGAATGGCAGCGAGAACATAATCACAAACGGATAGCTGAGCGACTCGAACTGCGAAGCCATAATCACGAAGACGAGGATAACCATCAGTGCCAAGAGCATAAAGAGGTCGCCGAAGGTATCTTGCTGATCCTCATACGAACCGCCAAGCTCCCACGAGATACCGGCCGGCAACTCCATCTTGTTCAACTCCGTAACCGTACCATTGACGATGTCCGACATAGCGTATCCGCTACCGATAGCACCCGAAATTTTCACATAACGCGAGCGGTCCATACGCTCGATGGTCGGCGGCGTATTGGCCTCGATGACACGACCTACATCGCGCACCTTGATAGCACCACCCGCCGAGTTGTAGAGTGTCACATTCTCCAATTCCTCAATCGACTCACGGAATTGACGCTCGTAGCGCACCAAAATATCGTACTCCTCGCCATCCTCGCGGTAGTACGAGGCAATAGCACCATTCACGCGGTTGCGCAGGTAGGTAGCCGCCGTAGCCACATTCAGGCCATTCATCGCCAGCTTCTCGCGATCGAACACCACCTGATACTCCGGCGTGTACTCCTCGCGCGAAATGGTAACCTCCGTACAACCTTCGATTGCGAGCATACGCTCCTTGATTGCGACAGCCACGCGGTCGGTCTCCTCGAAATCGTAGCCATAGAGCTCGATATCCACCGACTGCTGACCTCCGGCTCCACCTTTCTGTCCCGACTCGATAACCTCATAGGTACGAATCTCGGCATACTCATCCAAATCCTTACGCATAAGGTCGCAAATCTCGTTCAGCGAGCGCTCACGCTCGGTCTTCTTCACGAGGCGCACGTTCATCGATATATAGTGCGTACCGTTCTCCTGAATCGAGGCGAAGGTGTTGTCCGTATCGGCCGAACCCTCCGACATACCGATAGCCACAATCTCCGGATACTTCTCGCGGAACTGCTTGTCGATGCGCAGAGCCACATCGCGCGTAATCTCCTGACGTGTACCGATTGGCAACTTAATCTTGATGGCTATACGACCATTATCCTGCGTAGGGAAGAACTCGGTCTTGATATTCGGGCCAATGCCTACAATGACGGCCACGAAGAGGAGCACCGAGCCTGTAAGGAAGGTCTTGCGATGATGCACCGACCAATCGAGAGCCTTGCCATAAACATTCTCGAGCCAACCCATTGCCGCATCGACATACTTCTGCATACGCGACTTCTTCGGATTCTGCTTCATGATGAGCGAGCAGAGCACCGGCGTGAAGGTAAGGGCCGCAGCCATCGACACGGTAAGCGTAATGGTTACCATCCAACCCATCGGTTTGAAGAGTACACCTGCCATACCGTCAATCATCGTCAGCGGCAGGAACACGGCCAACGTCGTGAGCGTCGAGGCGATAATCGAGACGCCCACCTCCTTCGTAGCGAAGATGGCCGCCTGCTTCACGCGTTCACCGCGATCGACGTGCGTAGTGATGTTCTCCAACACCACGATAGCATTATCCACGACCATACCGATAGATATCGAGAGGGCCGACATCGTAATAATATTGAGTGTCGAATCGGTAGCGAGCAGGTAGATAAGGGCCGAGAGCATCGAGATAGGAATGGTCAGCACGATGATAAACATCGCGCGCCAACGTCCCAGCATCAGCATCACGACAAACATCACGACAATAAAGGTTGTCAGGATGGTGTCGGCCAGCGACGATGCGGTATCGAGAATATTGTCCGACATATCGATATAAGGCTCGATAGTGACATCCGAAGGGAGCGACTTGCGAAGCTTCACGAGCTCCTCCTGCACCTTCTTCGATATCTGCACGGCGTTGGCATCGGTCTGCTTCTGCACAATCATCATACCGCTTCGCGAGCCGTTGTTGAACGACTCCTGCGCACGCTCCTGCTGCGTATCTGTCACCGTAGCCACATCGCGCAGGTAGATATTCGCGCCATTGCGCGTTCCGACAACGATATCGAGCATCTCCTCGGCAGCGTTGAACTCCTGATCGACACGCAACGAGTAGGTATTCGAGCCTACGTCCATCTGACCACCCGGAATCGAGCGGTTCTCGGCAGCAATAATCTGCGATATCTGCTCGATAGTCATACCATAAGCCTCGAGCTTATAAGGGTCGCAGTAAATCTGTATCTGTCGCTCCGGAATACCCGACACCGACACCGAGCCCACGCCCTTGACACGCGCCAACGGCGTAGTTACGCGGTCGTCGATAATCTTGTAGAGGCCGCTCCACGACTCGTTGGCCTTGATGGCCATGAGCAACACAGGCATCTCCTCGGTCGAGAACTTGAAGATGATAGGCTTATCCACATCATCAGGTAAGATATTGAGAGCGACATCGAGTTTATCGCGGATGTTTGCCGTAGCAATATCGGTATCCGTACCGTACTCGAACTCGAGATTTACGATCGAGATATTCTCCTTCGACTGCGAAGAGATATGCTTCAAGTCCTCGACACTGTTGAGCGAGTTCTCAAGCGGTCGCGTGACATTCTCCTCGATGTCGATTGCGCTGGCACCCGGGTAGGCCGTGATGACCATAATATTTGTGGTCTCGATATGCGGGAAGAGGTCGATAGGCAACTTCACCAGCGAGAATATACCGAATATCGAGACAGCGATAAAGACAAGTATCGTCGTTATCGGATTATTGACAGCTGTTTTATAGATATTCATAACTCAAAAAAATCTACACTTTACGAACTACTTGCTAACCACCTCGGCCTTGCATCCGTTAGTCAGCGACACCTGGCCCTTGACTACCACCTGCTCCTTATCCTCGACGCCCGAGATAATCTCGAAGCGGTCGCCGAGGCGACGGCCAAGCTCCACCTTGCTGTAACGCACAAGACTGTCATTCGGGTTATATACGAAGACGTAGCGGTCGCCCGAGCCCATCAACTTATTGACTGCACGATCCGAGATAACAATGCGGTTGCGCTTGCCGTATGGCAACGTCACACGCGCGAACATACCCGGACGGACACGCTCGTCGGTGTTGGCCAGCGTAACCTCAACCGGGAACGAGCGCGTAGCACCGTCGATGGTCGGATATATGCGGGCAATCTTACCGACAAATTGCTCGTCGCCATAGGAGTCGAGCGTGATATAAACCTTCATATTCTTCTTCAGGTAGGCAAAATACTTCTCCGACACGTTGATCATTATCTTCACCGGACGAATCTGCTCAACGACGAGTATAGGCAGGCCGCCCGACATATCGCCATTGTCGTAATTACGCGCCGTAACGATACCCGTAACAGGCGACACGAGAGTCGTATTCTCGACGAGATTGTCGTAGGCCGACTGCGCCACCTCGTACTGCAAGCGGCGTGCATCCCACTCCGATTTCGAAGCGCCACCGAACTCGTAGAGCTCATTGGCGCGCTCATACTCGACCTTCGCGTTGTCGAGCTGCGCCTTGGCCTGCACGAGCGACGAGTTGTCGAGCTTAACGAGCAGTGCGCCCTTCTTCACACGGTCGCCCACATCGAAGAGGATGCGCTCGATACGGCGAGGCTGCTGTGGTGCGATGTTATTTACGGCATAGGCCTCCACCGAGCCGGTGAACGATATCTGCTGCACGACGCTCTCGCGCGAAGCAGTCTCCACCTCGATTTTAGGAAGCGACTCAACAACCTCCTCGGTCTGTACCTTCTTCTTCGAGTCGCACGAAGCACACAATACAACACTTGCTACAAGCAGTGAATTTACTAATCTTTTCATAGTCTGTTATCTATTTTTTTAATTATTTGTTTCGGGTATAGTTGTATTCGTAGTTGCCGAGAATCTTGTCAAGCGACACCTTCGACGAGAGGAAGTTGTAGACAGCCATATTTCGCGTCATCTCGGCCTGCGTGAGCGCGGTCTGCGAGTTGTCGATATCGACCAGCGTACCACTGCCGACCTCGTAACGCTTCACGGCAATCTCATAGCCGCGGTTAGCCTGACCGACCGATGCGGCAGCCGACTGGAACTGCTTGACGTAGGTCTGCATATTGTTGAGATTCTGCACCACCGACACCTGCAACTGGCGCTCGGCATTCTCGCGCTGCAACTGCAAGTTCGAGAGGTTGAGGCGAGCCTGACGTGTTGCGGCGCGCTTGGCGTTACCTGCGAAGATAGGTATGTTGAGCTGCACGCCGGCATACGAATACGGATTCCACGCCTTGCCGGTGAAGAACTTACCGTCGTTGCCGAGAGCCGTGTAGAGGTATGCGGCATTCACCGAGAGCGTAGGCACGTTGGCGAGCTTGGTGATGCGCACCGCACGGCGCAACATATCCTCCTGCATATCGAGCTGTCGCAGTGTCGAGTTATTCTCGAGCGAGAGCTGCTCGAGCGTATGCGCGTAGTTCATCTCTGCCTCGTAGTCCATCAGCGAGCCTACGACGTCGATATTCTTCGCGAGGTCGATGCCGAGCAGTGCTTTGAGTTGCCAAAGCGTGAGAGTTATGCTGTTCTCGGCCTCGATAACATTCGGTATGGCATTCTGCACCGAGACATTCGAGGTTATAAGGTCATACTCCGACACCGAGCCTACGTCGTAACGCTTCTTGACATTCTTGTTGTTCTCAACGGCATTATCATAGACTCGCTGATAAACCACCAACGACTCCTTGGCAAGCAGCACCGAATAGTAGGCCTTGGTCACCGACTCTATCATGTCGATACGCGACGAGCGAGCCTTCTCGATAGCCAGCTCAACCTCGGCCACCGACACCTTCAGGCTCTCCCACAGTTGGGCGTTGATTATAGGCATCACGGCCGACACACCACCGTTGAACGAGTTGTCGGAACCAACCTTAATCGACTGCGTCTGACCGGCGAAGTCCATCACCATAGTCTGCTTGGCCAATACGCGCTGATACTGCGCCGTAGCGTCGATTTGAGGATAGAGCGAGGCGTAGGTACCCTGCTTGGCGTAACGCTTAATCTCGATCTCCTTATCCGCAATTTTGATTGTCGGACTCTCGCTGAGGGCTATATCGATAGCCTGCTGCAAGGTCAAGCTCAATGCCGCCTCCTTCTGCTCCTGCGCCGAGGCAGAGCAGAGGATGGCAACTGCGCTGAAAAATAGAATTACTCTTTTCATACAAATATTAATAATTTATAGTTTCGTCATCTTATAGTGCGGCGTATGCCCCGCGAGCTATAAACTCGTCAATCTGCTCCACACCCTTCTGCGTGGCTATTCCGCGGAAGAAGTTGGTAAACATATATCCTGCCGCGTGGCGCAGCGTGACACCCTCGGGCAGCACAATATTCTCGCCGCGCCCGAATACGCCGTTGGCCGAGTAGTAGAACATCGTCACCGACAAATCGACATCTATCGACCGACTTATCAGACCACGCTCCATCAGGTCGAGCAACAGGTTGCGCATACGCTTCAATCCGCAGTCGCGCCCCTCGGTCGCAAGACGTGCATGGAGCTCGGGGTAGAACTTCTGGATATTACGCTGTATGCGCATCTGCAACTCCGACGTATCGAGCATCTTCCAGAACATCACCAACAGAGCCGGCAGCCCGTCGCGCTCGATATCGACCATCTCGGCAATTCGCTTCTCGCGCGCATCGCTCATATACTTCACGCAATTGTAGAGCAGCTCCTCCTTGTCGGCAAACATCTCGTAGAGAGTACGTTTCGACATTGCGAGTTCCTTTGCTACATCGTCCATTCTTATCGCCTTGATTCCCGACTCGGCGAAGAGTTTGGCGGCGTGACGTATTACCTTTTCTTTCGAAATCATAATTTGTGGGTTTGTGGTTGCAAATATACGCACAAAACTCGTAAAACAAAAAAAGTTTTCAAAGTTTTTGCCACAAAGTGTGATATTGCACTCAAAAATCACAAAAACGACATTTCACAGAACTGTTTGCGACACTCTAATAAACGTAACAAATCGAAGAATATTGCATCCAAAGCTACATTTTGCACTTACCGACACCACATAGCACTTATCGAACACTGCGTCTCTCCAAGCGATATATCATACACGACTCACAATCAATATCAAAGCACAAAAAACAGTCCAACATCCGACAATTCCCGAGCGACCGAATTTAATTCCTATTTTTTCGTTTGGTTTTTACGATTATAAATCGTATCTTCGCCTAGTTAAACGAACTGACTATATCGTAATCGCAATATCAAACACGACAGACAACCAATTATTAACCAATTAATAAGAAAATGAGAACATTTGCTAAACTTTTGACTCTGTTCGCTGCAGTCGGTCTCGCTGCCTGCACGAATGATGTGACCGAAGATTTGGCCACAACACCTGATTTTGCGGGTGGGGGAAGTGTTAAAACACTCTCTGTGGCATTGGATGGCGCAACGCGCGTGGCGTTGGGCGAGAAGAGTGCCGAGGGGATGTACCCCGTAGAGTGGCAGGAGAGCGACGTGCTGCGCATCAACGAGGGCAAGACCTCGACTATCGCCATCGGTGAGGATAAGTCGGTTGCCAACTTCACCTTTGCCGTGGCCGACACGACGGAGTACCA
>JAFVRC010000046.1 GCA_017504485.1 Alistipes sp.
AACGCGCATAGCTACATCCACAGCCTCCTCCTTACCATACTCCTTGCCCGACATCTCGGCCAACACCTTGATGGTCGATTGGAATACGTCGGTATCATAGTTCGACTTGACACCCTGCATAATCATACACAGACGCTCGAAGCCCATACCCGTATCGACGTGCTTGGCCGGCAGTGGCTCAAGCGAGCCATTGGCCTTGCGGTTGAACTGCATAAAGACGAGGTTCCAAATCTCGATAACCTGCGGATGGCCCATATTTACCATCTCGCGGCCCGGCTTCTCGGCAACCTCCTTCTCGTCGCGCAGATCGAAGTGAATCTCGCTACAAGGGCCGCAAGGGCCTGTCTCACCCATCTCCCAGAAGTTGTCGTGCTTGTTACCACGGATAATGTGATCCTCCGGCAGACGCTCCTTCCAATAATCGTAGGCCTCCTGGTCGAATGGCACGCCATCCTCCTCCGAACCCTCGAATACGGTGGCATACATACGCTCCTTCGGCAGCTTATAGACCTCGGTCAAGAGTTCCCACGCCCAAGCGATAGCCTCCTTCTTGAAGTAGTCGCCAAACGACCAGTTACCGAGCATCTCGAACATCGTGTGGTGGTAGGTATCGTGGCCCACCTCCTCGAGGTCATTGTGCTTGCCAGACACGCGCAGACACTTCTGCGAGTCGGCCGCACGCGGCGACTTACGCTCGGCATTGCCAAGGAAGATATCCTTGAACTGATTCATACCTGCATTGGTAAACATCAACGTAGGGTCGTTCTTCACTACCATAGGTGCCGACGGCACAATGGCATGCTCCTTCTCGGCGAAGAAGTCCAAAAAGGCTTGTCTGATTGCTTTTGAGTTCATCATATTTCTACAATAATTATTCGTCGTTTTCCGTTAGCCTTACGGCTGCACACGCACGCACTTACTCGCGCATTGCGCCAATTCGGTTGCAAAAGTATAAAATAAATGCTAATTTTGCGCCATCTTTACAAAGTTTTTTAACACGAGATGACCGACAGACTCAACAACGGAGGCCCCGTAGCCGCACAACACCCCGATTCGACCGCCCTACAGCGACGCATCGGGCACTACGACGTTGTACGCAATCTGCTCGTGGGGTTCATACTCATTTCGTTGCTCAACATGGCCGTATCGCAACTCTTCTACACCCCGAAAATGCAACAGATAGCGGCCGAAAATCGCGAGTTGGTCTTCAAGTACAATATTCTGCAAGACCGCATACACACTATGCAGTCCAAAGTCAATGAGATTCGCCACCGCGACCACCACGTCTATCGCTCCCTCTTCTCGGTCGATACGATGCGTATGGTCGGTATCTACACCCCTTACCCAGACAGCAAATATGCCGAGCTGCAAGAGGATCGCTACGGCGAGCTGATGCGCTCGACATGGATGAGTATGGATGCCTTGATGCGCTCGGTATATGCCGAATCCTGCTCGCTCGATGAGTTGCAATATTTGGCCAAGAACAAGGAGAACATGTCGCTTGCCATCCCAGCAATATGGCCTATCGACCGCACACGCCTGAAGGCATTTTATGCCTTTGGAGTGCGCAAGAGACACCCCATATACAAAACGCGACGTATGCACCGAGGCGTCGATATGTCCACCGACTATGGTGTGCCGGTCTATGCCACGGGTGACGGCATCGTAAAGAAGGTGGATCAGGGGCGTCGCCGTCGCGGCTATGGTCGTCAGATACTCATCGACCACGAGTTCGGCTACAAGACTCGCTATGCACACCTCCAGAAGATGTTCGTCAAGGAGGGCGAGCGTGTGAGCCGTGGCCAACTTATTGGCGAGGTGGGCTCGTCGGGCGGCTCGACAGGCCCACACCTGCACTACGAGGTGATATATATGGGCCGCCACGTCAATCCCGTAAACTACTTCAACCGCAATATGACGGCCGACGAGTACCGTCGTTTGATGGAGAACATAAAGTACAACTCCGACCTCGAGACATTCGAGGGTAACGGAGTCGAATAGTTACAATTGCGAAGAGATGAAAAGAGTGCTGTCGAATAAAATCAGAAAGGGCAACAACCGCCTCTCGCGCCTCCTCAAATGGACGGGGTGGCTCGGTGGTGCGATACTCTACTATGCCCTCTTCTCGATGTTCTTCGACACGCCGGCCGAGCATCAGCTTCGCCACTCGACCGACCGCCTCAAAAGCGAGTACGAGGCACTCTCGATGCGCTACGACTCGCTATCCATGGTCATCGACAATGTCGTCGAGCGCGACCGCAATATCTTCGCCATACTCTTCGAGTCGGAGCCTTACGATTTCGACTCGGAGTACGAACAGCAGCGCGTTGCCCTGCACGAGGCTCTGCTCTCGCGCTCGAATAGTGCAATGCTGCAAGATTTCGAAGCCTCGGTAGCCCGCTTGGAGAGCAAGATCGAGCAGCTCGACAATGATTACGGCACACTCAACACCTCGCTTGATGCGCTCGGCAAGTCGCGCAACAATATCCCGTCGATACAGCCCGTCATCAACCACGACCTCACGCTGCTGACGGCCGCCTACGGAACGTTGATGCACCCGTTCTACCGCACGTTGCAGGCGCATCAGGGTGTCGATTACACCATACCCGAAGGGTCGCGCATCTTCGCCACGGCCGACGGCATTGTCAAGGAGGTTAAGGGCAAAAACTCGACCTCGGGCATCACGGTCATCATCGACCATCGCAACGGGTATATCACTTCGTACAGCCATCTGCAAAGCGCAAAGGTGCGACGCGGACAGCGCGTGCATCGAGGCGACATAATCGCTCTATCGGGCAACACGGGACTATCGCTCTCGCCACACCTGCACTACGAGGTTCGCCACAACGGCACTCGCGTAGATCCAATACACTACTTCTTCATGGAGCTGACGGCCGACGAGTACCAGCGCATATTGCGCATAGCACAAACCGGAATGCAATCTTTCGATTAGTATGAGAATCAAGCTTTTACTCTTGGATTTCGACGGCACACTCGCCTCGACCGAGCGTGCCAATACGGAGGCCTACATCGAGGCTCTCGCCGAACAGGGCATCGAGCTCTCGGAGGAGGAGTATCGTGCCAAATATTTTGGCATGCGCTGCCCCGAATTTATGACCGCCATAGGCATCACAGACCCCACGTTGGCCGAGCATGTGCGCCGTCGCAAGATAGAGATATACCCCTCGCACTTCGACAGCGTGCATCTCAATCGCCCACTGTGGGATTTTGCGCTCGACTTCCGCAAGCAAGGGGGCAAGGTATGGGTGGTATCGACCGGCCATCCCGACAATCTACTCAACGCAATGAACTACCTCGGCATAACCGGGGATGTTGACGGCATACTCTCGTCGGAGGATGTCGAGCGCCCGAAACCCGCTCCCGATGCATTCATCAAGGCGATGCTGACCGAGGGTGTAACGCCGGCCGAGACACTTATCTTCGAGGATTCGGAGGTGGGGCTACAGGCTGCCGAGGCGAGCGGTGCAGCCTACTTCAAGGTGTCGCTACCCTACTAACCACGGGCGTCTAATGCTTGACGGCGCATATATCCGCAAAGTCGCAATACTCACACACGGAGCGGTCCTTGCACTGCCTGAAGGGCCTCGACCTATCGAAAATCTCCTCCAACACGCGCCTCACATTGGCCTCAAATTCGGCAGCATAAGAAGAGTACGGCGCACCCGTCGTATCACTCTTCTTATCGACAAAGAGAGGTGAGTAGTCGGACTTCGGAGTCATCTTGCCCACATAATAGAGCGATGGCACCACGTCGCACTTCTCGTTGTGCGACACCATCATCGAGTAGAGCAACGTATTGACGATGTTCGACAATCCGCCCTGCATCGTACCATCGAAGAGCGACTCGATGCCGTTGAATTGCAGATGCGGCGAACCTGTCTTGTAGTCGATGATACGAATGAGCCTATCACCTATCGAGTCTATGCGGTCGGAGATACCGCCGAAACGCAACTTACGCTCGCCCTCGGAGGTCGAGAACGGAAAGTCGTAGCTCAACTCCTTCTCATTGTGCAACACAGTAAATGGCATTTCAGCCTTACCATCGTACTCCATCACATTGTCACGCAGATAGTTGATGACAATATTGCGTATAATCACAAGATCGCCGTTGAGTTTCGGCAGCACACCATCATTACGCCCGAAGAAACTCTTTGCGATAGCAGCATCCACCGCCTTCTCGACATCGCCGGTGTGCTGCATTGCAAGTATCTTGTTGCGAGGATCGTGCTCATCCAAAACATTGTCATAGAGCAGCTCGGCTGCTTTGTGGAATATATTTCCGAAGGTCTTATTGTCGATACCCTCTTCAAGTTCGTCATCGGCTCGCACATGTGCCACCGTGGCAAAATAGAACATCATCGGGCACTTCAGGTAGCGCGAAAAGGCCGTAGGCGAGAGTTCCGAGCGGCCATCCGTGAAGCGGTCGAGCGAATCCATAACCTTGTCGTCCTTCGCGACCTCGAGGGGCTCCGTATCGACAAAGGCCACGTCGGCCGCAACGTCGGCGTGTGCAATATTCAATCCCGACTCATACTCGAGTTGTCGGATATAGCGGCTCGGCTCACCCGAACTCTTATCGTCGGCGTGCGACGAGTATATCATCATCACCCTCTCGGCACGCGAGATTAGTCGATAGAAGTAGTAGGCATAGACGCCCTCGTGGTGCTCGGGCGTAGGCAGCCCGTAGGCAAAGCGCAGCGAATAGGGAATAAACGAGCCGTCGGCCGCATGGTTGCCCGGGAAGTTATGGTCGGACATCGAGAGTATCAGCACATTACGGAAGTCAATATTGCGCGTTTCGAGGATACCCATTATCTGCAAACCCTCGAGAGGCTCACCCGTGAAAGGTATGCGCTCGCTCTGCAAATGGCGACGCACCAGCGAGCGACACACATCATCCGGAATATCGACCTTGCACTCGTTAAGCATATTACGCAACTTGGCAAGGCTCTCGACCGTGATAGTCAAATACTCCGCACGATATTCCGCATCGCTGCCCGACACAGGGAGCTCCGCCACACGGCGAACAATGGAACATAGGTAGTCGAGCAACTCTTTGCTACTCGCCACAGGGCAAAACAACTCTTCGAGCAGCGGCGTTCGGGCGAGGTGACTGCGCGGAATATAGAACATTCGATGAGTGTTTATCTCGCCGCGTATTTTCGAAGCCTCAATTCCCAAGTAATCAACAATATAGGGGTGCGTGAGCAGACCATCTACATCCACATAATAGAACGTATTCTCTCCATCAACCCGACGGATGTGGCCCTGCAGCTCAAGCAATCTCTCGACAAACGAGTAGGCCAACGTATGGCGCAACGGATAACCCATCGTGACGTTTATCGCCGAGCGTTCGCGCCCCTTATTGTCGCGGCGCACCTTCAAACTCTCGGGCAGTGCGTAGAGCAGCGGCATAAGCAGATTCTCGTCGGTCAGCACCACAGCCGTATCTTTGCCGAGTTCGCCCCCCTCGGCTCGGGCTATCTCTTGTAGCCTCTCGGCTACATAGCGGCACTGCGCCACATTGGTCGAGGTCGATATTACCTCAATGCTCGCCTTATCGAGCATATTGTCGCGGCTAATGCCCTCCTCTTCAGATGGCAGGTCGCGAAGGCTGCGACGGATGAACATTCCCGCCTCCTGTTTCTCGCCTGCGCCACGCACGAAATAGTTATCGTAGTCCCAAAAGAAGTCGCAGCGCGAGGTTTTCGAGAGATGCGCCAACAACTCTCGCTCGCAGGTAGTCAGGGCATTGAAGCCCACAAAGACACAACGTCCATCATAGAGCGGCACCTCGGCACCCTCTTTGATGCGCTCGATTGCCCGACGGTGAATCATTCCCGTGTATCCTATTCCCTGCTCGGCAAGGCGTGCGCGAAACTGCTCGTAAATCGTGCCGAGTGTGCGCCACACACGCAGGAAGCGTTCCTTATGCTCCGAGAGGCTTTGCCCATCACACAGCGTACTCCAGAAGGCCGACAACGCCTCCATCTTCTCCTTGTCCTCGGAGATATACTCGACGTGCGCCTCCAACTCCTTCAAGTCCGAAATATTGACAAATAGGCGCGAGGCATCGACCTTATACTTATCGACCATATCGAAGTCGGCAAGAAGCATCTCGCCCCAATGGTAAAACTTGTCGAATGGCTCGCTATGGTGTTGCGAATAGATTATGTAGAGTTCGGTCAGCAGTCGCAGTTTGTCGGCCGTATCAAGCTCTGCAACTTCGCACATCAACCTATCCATCGAGTCGTAGCGCGGCTCCCAAACGGGGTGCGGAGCCACTCGCGACAGCGCATCGGCGAAGAACAAGCGCGCACGCTTCGATGGCAAAAACAGAGAGAGCGACGAGATATCGTCGCCATACTTATCATAGAGTCGTCGTGCGACATCTTCGAGAAAGGTCTGCATCATCTATCGTTTATGGTCAAGTGGAAAGTATTACTCGATAGCCGTAATATCACCGCCAAAGAGCTGCGTGCGATTACGCAAGATGCGAGGTTTTCCCTTGTAGGAGAGGCGAGCCGAGGTTGCTGTTGCCGCCTCCAGACGCTCCGTCACATTCACCGTAACATCGGCCGCATGCGAGGCCTTGACCGTCGTAGCCATCGTGGTGAACTTCGCGGCATCGACCTTGGCCGTCGATACGTTCATCGTCAGGTAGCGCGTCGTACCGGAGAGTATCACCGAGCTTCGGCCCGTACACTCGACATCCACATCGAGTGCCTCGATAGGCAATGTCACGATAGCACCGCCCGAGATGCGCACATCGAGCAAATCGTTGGCCAGCGCATCCTTGAACACGGCCTGAGCGCGTGCCACTTTCACTGACGAGAGGTGCGTATAGTAGAGTTCGACCTCGGTTGTCGCAGTACGCGCCGGATCGGGACGTTCCGAGATGCGCAGCACCCCCTTGGCATCAACATCGGCCTTGAACTTGGTGGTTATATCGCCCTTGGTATCAAAGACAATCTTCACCTCCTCGGCCGTAGCGACCTTGTGCAACGTAATGCGTATAGGCCCGTCAATATCCAACTGCGAGAATTGCGCCAGCAAATCGGTCTTTGCCATCACGGGCACGGCGGCCACAGGACGCGACTGCTGCACCGAGCCCTGGCCGTAGCACGGAAGGGCCACTATTGCGAGTATAAATATGGCTATTAACCTACCCATCTTCTCCTGAATTGCAAATTTGAGAGAGCAAGGTACAAATTTTTTTTGACAAGCGACAACTTTTCCTCTTTTATTTGTTAAATTTGCAACAAAATTGGATATTTTGAGCCATACCGCACAGATATTAAGAGCCGGCGCGGGCTCCGGAAAGACCTTTCGCTTGGCCTACGAATACATCCTTGAGGTGCTACGCGACCGCAGTGATGCACCCGGTAGATTTGACCATACGGCATATCGCAACATTCTTGCCGTGACCTTTACGAACAAGGCTACGGAGGAGATGAAAAACCGCATCCTGAAGCAAATTCACAAACTCGCCTCGGGGGCCAAAAGTCAATATCTCGCCGACCTAAAACGCGACACGGGACTTAGCGAGCAGCAGTTGCGCGAGCGTGCCATAGCCGTGCGCACGGCTATTCTGCACGACTACTCGCGCTTCACGGTGCTGACCAACGACACCTTCTTTCAGCGCATCCTACGTGCCTTTGTCAAGGAGTTGGGCATCGAGCGCAATTACGCCGTCGAACTCGATACTGCGCCTGTAATCACCAAGAGCACCGATGCGTTAATCAACGACATAACAGACAACAAAGAGCTCTACGGATGGCTCTCGGATATGGCACGCGAGCGCATCGACAAGGGCGAGCGTTGGGATATTCGCGAGGGCATCAACCGCCTCAGCCGCGAGCTCTTCAAGGAGGAGACTCACGACACCATATCGCAGATTCAGGACAAGAAGAGTTTCAGCCGCAAAATCAAGGCGTACATCAGCTACGTCGATCAGATGGCTGCCGATATTAGAGAGCAGGCAAGGCGTGCGTGCGACAAAATCGAGCAGTCGGGATACTCACACATCGACTTCTCGCAAGGCTTCACAAAGTACTTTGATAAGATAGCCAACGGCGAATACGCACTCCCCACGAAGAGGGTTCTGGGCCACTGCTCTGATGCCCCCGAAGAGTGGCTGCGCAAAGGTGACCGCACAAACTCACAACTCGTAGCCCTCGCTGCCGGCTTGCAGCCCGTACTCAACGACATATGCACCAATATCTCGACGCTCTTTTCGGCATTGAGCACTCGCTCCATATTGCTACAAAACTACCACAGCTATGCCCTGCTAAACGACCTTTACAACAAGGCCAAAGAGATATGCAGCAACGAGAACAGCATACTTCTTTCGGAGACCAAACACATCATCTCGAAGCTCATCAGCGAGGAGGATGCTCCGTTCATCTACGAGAAGGTGGGCGGTCGCTTCGAGAAGTTTATGATTGACGAGTTTCAAGATACATCGTTCAAGGAGTGGCACAACTTTCTGCCTCTGTTGCGCAACGCCATGGCGCAGAGCGAGCGCGTAGCCGTACTGCTCGTGGGTGACATCAAGCAGTCGATATATCGTTGGCGAGGTGGCGATTGGCGCATCCTCGGCGATATGGCTGCCGAGGAGCTTGGTCGCGACATGGTAGATCTCGATTCGCTCGACTGCAACTACCGCAGTCTGCCACAAGTTGTTCGCTTCAACAACGCAATATTCGAGAAGGTTATAGCGCTCGACAACAGCAACCTCAATTCGTTGCTCGACAAAGCCTTGTACGACAAGACCATCTCGCCGACAATCCACCGCGAACTCTACGACACATTGCAAAGGGCATACGAGGGACACAAGCAGACGCCCTCGCGCGACTGCCACAATACGGGATATATCAACGTGACAGTATATGCCGACCGCACAACCAACGAAGAGGGTGTAACACAAATCGTCGAGCCCGATATCATAGGGCGCATCAAGAGCATTCTCGACAGCGGCTACAAGCCGAGCGACATCACAATTCTCGTGCGCAACAACCGCGAGGCCACCTCGATTGCCGAGCAGTTGCTCGCCGCACGCGCCGCGCTCGAGCCGCAATACTACTTCGACATAACCACGCAGGAGGCCCTCTCGGTGGGCAACTCGCATGCCGTAAGCTTCATACTCGCCGTTATGCGCCTGGCAATTAATCGCCAGGAGCGCGTATCGGCAGCCATCTACAACCGCTATCACAAAGGTGGCCGCTTTATGGCCTCGCTCTCCGACGAAGAGAACAACTTTCTCGACCGACTGCGTATGCTCTCGCCCGAGGAGGCATTCGAGCATATTGCCATACGCTATGCCGAGGTGCTATGTGGACAGGAGGCCTATGTCGAGGCTCTGCACGAGCAGATAGTACGCTTCTGCGCAGGTCGCGTTGCCGACATTGCGCTGTGGCTCGAGTGGTGGAAGGACAATGGGCACAAGCAGTCGGTAACTGCCGAGCGCAGTGAACACTCGTTGGAGATTATGACTATTCACAAATCGAAGGGTCTGGAGAACAAGGTTATAATCATACCCTACTGCAACTGGAAGCTGGATCCGAAGAGCAGCACCGGCCGCCTCACCAACAATATTTGGGCCAAGCCTTCAGCCGAGAGTGCGTTAAGCGACATCGGACTCTTCCCCGTAGCCTACTCAAACTCATTGGCCTACTCCGAGTTCTCGGAGGGTTACTACACCGAGAGAGTCTATGCGCACGTCGATAATATAAATATATTGTATGTCGCCTTGACACGCGCCGGCGAGCAGTTGCACATCTTCATTCCGCAGAGCAGCATCGAGGCGAGTGCCGGAGGAGTTGTCCGCGCAGCCCTCGACGCAATTATCGCCGCCGCCGAGCCGCAGATTGTACTCACACGCACGGAGGAGGGCGACAACATCCACTACCGCAGCGGCGTGCAACAAGGGCCGGAATCCGAGAATATGAGCAAAGATGGCGATGATAGCACTCGACAGCAGATACGCCTGACAAGCTATACACCGTCGCCCGTATCACTTGCTCTGCGCACCTCCTTCAACCGCTACACCGAAGATGCAGACTCGCTCTCGCCTCGACAGATGGGCATTATGATGCACCGCGCCTTCGAGGGGGCTACCACACGCAACGACATCCGCCACTCCATCGAGCAGATGGTCATCAACGGCATACTCTCACAGTCGGAGGCCGCACAACTCAACGACCATATCACATCGACGCTCGACAGCTCTATCGCCGGCGAGTGGTTCGACGAGAAGTGGCAGGAGATACGCTGCGAGCGCGGCATAATATCTTCGGAGCTGCGACTGCAACGCCCCGACCGCGTTATGAGCGATGGCGAGCGATGTGTGGTTGTCGATTACAAGTTCGGCGTCGAACTTCCGGGCCACAAGGAGCAGATTTCCCGCTATGCAAAATTGCTGCACGATATGGGCTACAAGCAAGTCGAAGGCTACGTTTGGTACGTAAATGAAGGCAGAATAGTAAAATATTAATGAGATTTATGTAAAAAAGAGAAAGAAAAGTAATACTATATCATTTTCTTTTTATACCTTTGCAGCGCATTTTC
>JAFVRC010000004.1 GCA_017504485.1 Alistipes sp.
ACTTTATACACGCTATTATATTATGGTAAGTGATTTTATTGCACACCTGTGATATATTAATCTAAAAATTAGTACATAAATGCAGTTTTGTTTGGTAAATTAGTTTTTAATACATATCTTTGCACTACACTACAACACAGATATTGCGACAAGCTAAACCTTAATTTTATATTACTACTACTATGAAGAGATTTGTTATTGCGCTGTTGGCTCTCGCTATTGCTATGCCAACAATGGCCTATGTGCCGCCGAAGCGTAAGCACCCCGAGGTGGCTTACAACAAGTTCAAGATGTATCATACGATGCTGCCGCAGGTTGGTCGTCTCGATGTGTCGAACCCCGATAATGCCAACCGCACGCGTTGGTCTATCGGTTGCGAGACGCTCGACCGCGACTATGCTACATTTGCCAACTACAAGCATCTGCTTGGCCCACTCGGTGTAGGTTGGGCGCGTCTGCAGAGCGGATGGGCTAAGTGCGAGCAGAAGAAGGGTAAGTATGACTTCGCATGGCTCGACGAGCACGTTGATGGCGTTATCGAGCAGGGCATGAAGCCTTGGCTTAGCTTGAGTTACGGAAACCCTATCTATAGCAAGGATGGTGTCACACTGAACTCCTCAATTTGGACCGACGAGGAGACGATGAAGGCGTGGTGCAACTATGTGCGTGCTATCGTGCGCCACTATGGCGATAAGGTGATGATGTACGAGGTGTGGAACGAGCCGGATGGCAAGGCGGCCAACACGCCGGAGGTGGTAGCCAACCTTCTTATCCGTACCGCCGAGGTTATCCGCAAGGAGAATCCAAAGGCCGAGATTCTTGCCTTTGGTCTCTGCAAGAACGAGATGTGCGACTATATCGCCAAGGTGCTCGACATCATGAAGAAGCAGAATAAGCTTCATCTGGTGGATCGCGTGTCGTATCACGTCTATTTCGAGAATCCGGACAACGCTACCGAGCGTATCAAAGCTCTGCGTGCTACGGTGAAGTCGTATGACGAGCGCATCGATATCTTCCAGGGTGAGAGCGGCTGCCCTGCAATCCTCGAGTTCGGCCACGCACTCAAGTATAAGGAGTGGAGCGAGTTCAAGCAGGTGAAGTGGGATTTGCGTCGCATGGCCAACGACTTTGTAAATAATGTTCCGTCGTCAATCTTTACATTCGTGGATTTGCAGTATCCGAATATGATTCAGTCATTCGGTATGGTGCGTATGAACCTCCTGCACGAGCCTATGTATAAGCGTCCTGCTTACTATGGTGTGCAGCACTTCGCAAGCCTTCTCCACGATGGCATTGTGCCGGCCGAGGTTAAGGCCGAGGCCCTCTGCAACCGCGAGGTGGCGTGTCACGGTCTTGCTACAAAGGATGGCAAGCTTATCGGTGCCATGTTGTGGTACTCGGATCTCACGCCTACCGACCAACTCGATAAGGATAATGTGAGCCTCACGCTCCACGGCTTCGATGTCGATAATCTGGTCTATGTAGAGCCTATTACGGGATATGTTCACGACCTGCGCCCTGTTATTACGCGCGGTGGCAAGGAGGGTGGCAAGGTTCGCTTCTCGGGCCTTCCGATGTGGGATTCGCCTATCCTGATTATCCAGAAGTCGGCGTTGAAGGTTAAGAAATAGCGGCATAGACTCTGCCGTGTGCAAACAAAGGATGCTTCGAAAGTCGAGGCATCCTTTGTCTATATTATGAGTGTAGGTTACTGAACCACAACGCTCTTGATAATAGCCATTCCGGCCTCGCGGTTGAGGGCTGCGGTCAGGGCTTCGCGACGACGCATAAGCTCCGAGCGCACAACGCTCGAGGCGACATGCACATAGAGCGTGCCGCGCACAAAGCGCACCTGCCGAGTCTCGGCTGCCATGGCCGGCCCGACAACGCGTCGCCACGTCTCGGGCAGCGACCCCTCGACAATCTTGGCTGCGATGTTGGGACTCTTGAAGAGGCTGTCGAGCAACTCTCCGATGCTTGTAGGCTCTACGCGTTTCATTTCTCGACTTTGCCGTATGTCACGTTGAAAATCTTGTATGGACAGGCCGAGGCATTGAGCAGTCGCTCCATGCGCTCGCCATTGCAGTCGGTGATGATTATCTGCCCGAAGCGCTCGTCGGCTACCAGATTGATAAGCTCGGCTACGCGCCCCTCGTCGAGCTTGTCGAAGAGGTCGTCGAGCAGGAGTATCGGCCGCTCGCCGCGTTTCTCGGCTATGATGTTGTACTGCGCCAACTTTAAGGCTATGATAAACGACTTCTGTTGCCCCTGCGAGCCATACTTGCGCAACGGGTAGCCGCCAATGCGGAGCGTCAGGTCGTCGCGATGTATGCCGCAGGTGGTGTGACCATTTATAATATCGCGCTCGCGTGAGGCGGCGAGCAACTCCTCGAGTGGTGCATTGTTGAGTTCCGAGCGGTACTCTATCTCGACTTGCTCGCGATCGCCCGACAGTGCGCGGTAGTAGTCGGCTACGGCGGGTTGCAGTTGCTCGACAATGGCGCGGCGTGCTACGTGAATCTTCTCGGCCGAGGTTGCGAGTTGCATATCGTATATGCGCAGCATAACCTCGTCTGAGGATGCTTTCAGGAGGCTGTTGCGCATGGCAAGTGTCGAATTGTAGCGCATGACGGCCGCAAGGTACTCTTTGTCGAACTGCGAGATAAAACTATTGAGGTAGCGGCGACGCTCGTCTGCCGCATCGCTTATGAGCACCGTGTCAGCCGGCGACACAATTACCGCCGGAATGAGCCCGACATGGTCGGCCAACCTTTCGTAAGCCTTGCCGTTGCGCTTCATAACCTTCGACGAGGATGTCGAGTAGGTGCAGGCGATGCGCTCATGCCGCTCGTCGTCGGTGGCATAGTCGCCCTCGACCACGAAGAAACTCTCGCCGTGGCGCACACATTGGCGGTCGCTCATACCGAGTGCCGATTTGCACATCGAGAGGTAATAGACGGCATCCACGATATTTGTCTTGCAGGTGCCGTTGTCGCCGACGAAGCAGTTTATCTTCTTATCGAGTGCGAGTTCCTCTTGTGCGAGGTTCTTGAAGTTGAGCAGCGATAGCTTTTTAAGGTACATAATGCGATGTTTCGATACTCCAAAGATACAAATTTATTGGCAAATAGAGTGTCGATAGTAAAAAAAAGTGCGATAGGTTGGTTTTTTTCGACAAAAAAATGTATTTTTGTCGTTTGTAAGGCAAAATGACAAATTGAAAACAAATTAAAAATAGAAGAAACTATGTCCAAGAAAGTAGAAAATCCACAGGACGCTGTGGTGGCCGAGGCCGTTAGCAAGACCGAGGCTTTCTTCGAGAAGAATGGCAAGTTGGTTGTTGCCATACTCGTCGTACTTGTACTGCTCGTGGCTGGAGGATACGCCTACAAGAGCTTCGTGCTGGATCGCAATGTAGCAGCTGCCGAGGAGCTTATCGTTGAGGCGCAGGAGCGCTTTGCGGGTGAGACGCCGGACTATGCTCTCGCACTGAATGGCGACGAGGCGGGTGCCGGTTTTCTCGATGTCGTTGAGCAGTATGGCTCGACTCCTGCGGGTAACCTCGCAAAGCACTATGCCGGCGTATGTTATCTGCACCTTGGCGACCTTGACCTTGCTGCCGAGTATCTTGCCAAGTATAAGGCCGTGAAGGGTTTGGCCGGTGCTGTCGTGAATGCGCAGAACATCGGTCTGCGTGGCGATATCGCTGTCGAGCAGGGCAACTACGAGGAGGCCGTGAAGCTCTACAAGAAGGCTGTTGCTGCGTCCGACAATAACTTTACGGTTCCGCTCTATCTCTACAAGCAGGGCCTTGCATTGGTAGCTCTCGGCAATCAGGCAGAGGCGAAGGCTTGCTTCCAGACGATTGTTGATGACTATAAGTCGTCATTCGAGGCTCGCGAGGCAGAGCGCCACCTTGGCTTGTAATATTTAACGATTTGTCGGCTATGCTACGGCCCTCCGAAATAAGAGTGGGTATCCTGTGTGCCACGCACGAGGTGGAGCGAAACTCCCTCCATGTCGCTATGGCGATGGCAGGGCTGGCTGAGCATAATGTCGAGATAAAGCATATCCGCGGCAACCGTCACGTTGCCTTGGGTGTGCTTTTCTTTGCCGAATACACCGAGGTCGATTGCGTTTTGGTTGTCACTTCCGAACCGCTCGACGTTGAGGTTCGCAAGACGTTGCTCGAGTTGCAGATGCAGTGGAATATGCCGCTCGACTACATCGGGCCTTCGCAGGAGCATATTCGTATGGCTCTCGAGTCGCTCGTCGAGATGGTGCAGTTGCAGAGCGAAATGGCGGCTGATGTGCCGGCCGAGCGTGTGGCAACCGCCAAGCCGAGGAAAGATAGTGTGAATTAGTTATTGTCGAACTCCAAGAGTAAGAGACCGTCGCAACGTAACTTGTTGGGCGGTCTCTCTTTTTCGTAATCTTGCTCTATGATAGTAGAGCTTCTTGCCGTGTGTTTGACCACATATTGTATGAATACGCCACTTTTTGATGATAAAATGAGCCATTTCTGATAAAAATTGCTATATTTGTAGTGTTTTGTGGCAATTGCGGGCACTCTCTTAACTGTGATATAGACTGTTCTCTCTTGTTACAAAGCGGTAAAATAGTAATAAAACAGGTATGAAAGAGCATTTAGAGAGCCTAAATGTGCTGTCGTTGAGTTTCAATGACGGCGGAATGATGATTGTTAATGTAATCCTTGCGTTTGTGATGTTCGGCGTTGCGCTCGGCATCAAGTTGCAGACCTTTAAGGATGTGTTCCGCTCGCCGAAATCTGTTATCGTAGGCGTGCTGTTGCAGTGGGTGGCGCTTCCGGCCGTAACTTTCCTTGTTAGCCTCGCCCTTAATTCGGTTATTACGCCGATGGTCGCTCTCGGAATGATTCTCGTAGCCTCGTGCCCGGGTGGCAATATCTCGAACTTTATATCGTCGCTCTCGAAGGGTAATGTCGAGTTGTCGGTGTCGATGACCGCTATCACTACGGCTTTTGCCCCTATCGTTACGCCGCTCAACTTCTTTGTCTGGGGCTCGCTCTACAACCATATCGTCAGCGTAGCCGACGAAGTGCCGCGCCTCGTGATACCGTTTATGCCTATGTTGGAGCAAATTTTGCTGCTGCTCGGTGTACCTATTGTGTTGGGTATGCTCGTGTCGCGCTACTTCCCGAATGTCACGAAGCGGCTGACCAAGCCGGCGCAGGTGCTCTCGATACTGCTCTTTATCGGTATGGTCGTGGTGTCGTTTATGCAGGACTATAAGCTCTATTTGAGCAATCTGCACTATATCTTCATCATCGTATTGCTGCACAATGCTTGCGCTCTATGTACGGGTTATCTCGGCGCTACGTTGGCGAAGGTGCCGCGTGTGGATCGTCGCTCGCTCACCATCGAGGTCGGCATCCAGAACTCGGGCCTCGGCCTTGTGTTGCTCTTCAATCCGGCAATCTTCCCGCCGGAGGTGTGGCACGGACACTACGGAGGTATGCTCTTTGTGACGGCATGGTGGGGTATATGGCATATAATATCGGGCTTGACTGTGGCCACTATCTTTCGCCGCACGCCGCTTAAAGAGTAGATATTATGGGACATAAAATTCAGGACAGCAATCGTCTTTACAGCTTCTTGCGATACTATGTCGATGCTGTAGTCAGACTCTCGTACCGCCACATCAACTATGTGGGGCTCGAAAATCTGCCAAAGGATGGAGCGATAATCTACGCTCCGAACCATACGAATGCCTTGATGGATGCGCTGGTTATCCTTGCGATGAATCATCGTGCAAAGGTCTTTGTTGCGCGTGCCGATATATTCCGCAATCCACTCTTTGCGCGCATTCTCTCCTTCCTGAAGATTATGCCGATTATGCGTCAGCGTGACGGGCTCGATGAGGTGCGCAAAAATAACGATACCATCGAGCGTGCTGTAGATGTGCTGCACGATGGCGTACCGTTCTGCATCTTCCCGGAGGGTACGCATCAAACAAAGTTCTCGACTATGGCCCTCTCGAAGGGTGTATTCCGAATAGCCTTTCAGGCGCAGGAGATGATAAGCGATATGCCGCTCTATATCGTGCCTGTCGGTATGCGTTATGGCAACTTCTTCCGTTTCCGCTCTACTGTGCGAGTGCAGGTGGGGCAACCTATCAATGTCGGAGCATTCATCGCCGAGCATAGCGATATGACCACGGCCGAGCAGATGAATGCCATGCGTGATCTGTTGGTCGAGCGGATGCACGAAGCGATATTCTATATTCCGGACGACGAGTTCTACGATGCGACGGTCGAGATTGCGGCCGCTGTGGTGCGTCGTCAGGTGCAGGCTCTGCGTCGCGAGAGTAGTAGGCCGCGCCTGCGAGGTCTGAATGCCTATTTCGAGGCGAATAATCGTACCGTGGCGCGTATTGCGCAGATTCGGGAGAGTGATCCCGGGCGTGCGGCGCAACTCCTTACGCTTGGCAATGAGGCCGCCGCTCTGCGCAAGGAGGCCGGCATAAGCCTCTCGTCGGTGGCGGTGCGCTTCCCTGTCCTGTCGCGCATACTCAAGAATCTGTTGTTGCTCGTGGCCTTGCCGTATAATCTTGCGGTGTCGCTACTCGCATTGCCTGTCGCGTTGGTGAGCCGATGGCTATGCTCGAAGTTCAAGGATGAGGCCTTCCATAACTCGGTGCGCTATCTGGTGCATCTTGTGCTGTGGCCACTGCTGCTCATTATCTACTCGATTGTGGCCTATGTGGCGCTGCCGTGGCAGTGGGCATTGCCGATTACGCTCGCTCTGGTGCCGGCACCTATCATTGCCCACGAGACGTGGCGACTGCTACGCCTTGTAATCTCCGATTCGCGCCTTATGCGCCATCGTGAGTTGCGCCATCGTTACCGCGTCATCCGTCATCTCTTCTTCGAGAAGCCGTAGCCGCCGCGTTGCGCTTTCCCCGAATTTTACTATCTTTGCACCGATGATACAAAGTTGTCGGTTATGCACTATTTGTTTCTCCTGATGCTGTTCGGCTATCTCGCCGGAAACATTTACCTCTTCGTGCGAGTTGTGGAGGCTCTGGTCGCTCTGCCGCTGTGGGTGCGAGTAGGCGTTTCGCTACTCTTTTGGGTAGCCTTTGCGGCCCTACCACTGATGCTTGCGCTGCGAAATGTGCAGTTGCCAATGGCGGTGATGAGGTGCGTGTCGATAGTAGGCTCCGTCTGGCTTATATTTTCGCTCTATACGGTTGTGCTGCTGCTTGCGATGGAGGCAGTCAAGCGCTTTGTGCCGGCCTTTGGTTGTCCCGTAGCTGCGGCCGTAGCCGTGACAATTGTAGCCCTGATTTATGGCTACTGCAACTATCGCACAAACGATGTGGTGGAGATAGACGTGGTGACCGATAAACCACTCGGCGAGCCTCTGCGTATTGTCGCTGTCAGCGATATTCATCTTGGCTATAATCTCGGCCGCAAACGCTTTGCGGAGTATGTGGAGCGCATCGCCGCGCTCGATGGCGATGTGGTGCTGGTGTGTGGCGATTTGATTGACAACTCTACGCGGCCCATCATCGAGGAGGATATGCTGGCCGAGCTGTCGCGCCTTAAGCCGCGCTACGGTATCTATGCCGTGCCGGGCAACCACGAATATATAAGCGGTATCGAGCAGTGCGAGCAACTCTTCGGGCAGAGTGCCGTGCAGTTGTTGCGCGACTCGGTGGCGACGTTGCCTTGTGGAGTGCGCATAATCGGGCGTGACGACCGCACAAATCGCCATCGCCAAAGACTATCGACTCTCGTGGAGGGGCTCGATAGTGTGCTGACCATTGTGCTCGATCATCAACCCTTCGACATTGCCGAGAGCGAGAGTTGTGGCGTGGATATACATTTGAGCGGCCACACGCACAATGGTCAGGTCTTCCCGCTCAACCTTCTCGTTGCGGCTATCTACGACCAACCATGCGGTTACCGCAAATGGAGCTCGACGCACGCCTTTGTGTCGAGCGGCCTCGCGCTGTGGGGTCCTCCGTTTCGTATAGGAACGCGCAGCGATATGGCACTGATAACACTCCGTTCATCACAACAATAACTTTCGATTATGGAACAGAACGAATATTTCGATAACTACGAGAATAACTTGCAGGTCGAGTTGCTCAAACAATGCACGTCGCACGGAATGCTCGATGGCACGCTCCTCGCCTCCGACGATATCGAGGCGCGGTGGCACGACTACGCCCCCGAGTATATGGCCGATGCCGTCGGGCAGATAAACTCCTTTCCGGCCGCTGCCGTGGCATGGGCTGCCTATGTGGGCATGGCCGTAGCGGCGTGGTGGGATGTCGATTGGGAGCGTTATGCCTCCGAATCGTATGCCTCGCTGCACGGGCCGCGTGGCTTCGATGATATGGATGAGCATATCGTCGAGCATATTCTCGCCCTCGACTTGGAGAGCAAGGAGGCTGCAGCCATCGAGGATATGTTGCGCAGCTGTGCGCAGACGGCTCTCACGTTCATACGCCGTGAGCAGGTCGAGGCGCAGAGCACCAAGGCCTTCTATATCTTTGCACGCACGGCGCGTGTTATGTTCCGCATAGGTGCTGCCCTCGAGTTGGCACGTCGCGGCTACCGCTTCGAGAAGGTTAATATGGCTGATATGCCAATTTCATAGAGCTATGGCAGACAACTATTTGGGGAAGAAGATGGAGGAGCATATGGCCCGCTCGGCGCAGGGCCATAAGCCTCGCACGCAGCAGTCGCTCGGTCGGCTGTTGCGGCGTAATCGTAGTCATCGTGCTTACGATGCTTCGTTTGTGGTGCGTGACGATCAGCTGCGACGTATGGTTGCGGCTGCAGTCCTCGCCCCGTCGGCGATGAATAGGCAGCCGCTGCGCTACCGATTGGTGCGCGGTGAGGAGGCAGCCAAGCTATTGCCGCTCATTCGCTTGGGAGGGGGCCTTCCGGAGCTCAAATTGCCGCCTGCGGGGTGCGAGCCCAACGCCTTCATCGTCTGCTGCTCGGCTACGGAGCCCGACAAGTATCTCTATATGGATCTCGGCATTGCGGCGCAGAGTATGTTATTGCAGGCTGTCGAGATGGGACTGAACGGTATCTGCATCGGGGCTTTCGACCATGCGGCCCTGCGTGAAACTCTCAACCTCGATATGGAGCCTCTGCTCGTCATTGCCGTAGGGCGCGGCGTGGAGCATATCGAGCTGACCGAGATTGCGGCCTCCGAGAGCCGCGCCTACTACCGTCGTGAGGGTGTGCACTATGTGCCAAAGGTGCGGCTTGATGAACTAATACTTAAAAACGAGTAGTGCGATATGGGCTTTGCCGAACTTCTGATTATCGCCATAGGCCTCTCGATGGATGCCTTCGCTGTAGCGATAGGCAAGGGACTCAGCGTGCGTGAGGTGCGCTTGCGCCACCTCTTTACGACGGGGGCGTGGTTTGGTGGCTTTCAGGCATTGATGCCGCTTGTTGGATATGCGCTCGGTGTCAGCTTTGCTACGTTTGTCGAGAGTGTGGACCATTGGATAGCCTTTGTGCTGTTGGGTGTTATTGGAGCCAATATGATTAGAGGCTCCTTTGCCGGTGACGATGAGGAGCATACGGCCGACTTCTCACCCCGTGCGATGTTGCCGCTTGCCATTGCTACGAGTATTGATGCGCTCGCCGTAGGAGTGTCGTTAGCCTTCCTCGGAGTGAATATATGGGCTGCCGCTGCGACCATAGGCATAACTACCTATCTCTTCTCTGTCGTCGGCATAAAGATTGGTAACCGCTTCGGCGTGCGTTATAAGTCGCGTGCCGAGTTTGTGGGTGGCGTGGTATTGGTGCTGATGGGTGTGAAAATTCTGGTAGAGCACACGCTGTAGAGTAGTCTTGATAGCACAAGAGTGGGCCGCATAGATATCGTGCAGCCCACTCTTGTGCTTTGGTGATAGATAAACCTCTATTCGAAAGCCTTCTTGAGCTTCGCTACCAGCCCCGTGCGAATGGTGTTTTCGGTCGAGAGTATCATGTTTTTGATAGCCAGAGGTGTCGATTTGCCGTGGCCGATGGTTACCGGAGCATTCACACCGAGTACGGGAGTGCCTCCCGTGCGCTCGTAGTTCATCCCCTCCCAGAAGTCGTTGCCAACACCCATCTTGCGGTTTATGCCATAGAAACCCTCCGAGAGTTTGAGCACCGTGTTGCCGATAAAACCGTCGCATACCACAACATCGGCTACCTTCGAGGTGAAGATGTGCGAAGCCTCGACATTGCCAACGAAGTTGTACTTGCCTGTCTGCCCGCCAATTTCCATCAACTCGTGTGCGGCTTTGGCTTGCAGATTGCCCTTTGTTGCCTCCTCGCCGATGTTGAGCAAGGCGATGCGTGGTCGCTCGACACCGAGCACCGCCTCGGCATATATCGAGCCGATAAGCGCATACTGCTCCAGCACATCAGGCTTGCAATCGACGTTCAGACCTATGTCGAGCAACAGCACCGGAGCCCCCGTGATTGTAGGTATCGCCGTGGCAATTGTCGGACGTATAACGCCGTGGATAGGCTTGATGGCGTACATCGAACCGACCATCATCGCACCCGTTGAGCCGGCACTTGCAAATCCGTCAATCTTGCCCTTGGCCAGATAGCCGAAGCCGACGCTGATGCTCGAATCGGCCTTCTGCTGAAAGGCTCGCGCCGGATGGTCGCCCATCTCGATAACCTCGGTCGTGGCTACAATATCGAAGTTCTCGGCCGCACAATCCTCCGTCTCGAGAATCTCGCGTATGCGGGCCTCGTCGCCGAAGATCACCAGACGACTCTCCTCATTCAACTCATCGAGTGCCATAATAGCACCTTTTACTGCCGCCTCGGGTGCGAAGTCGCCACCCATAGCATCCAAGCCAATCTTTATCATAACTCTATCTCCTTACTTATTTATAAAACAAGTGGGGCATCCGGCACACGATGGTCGAATCTCCCCACTTCCTCTTTTTGTTGAACTCTCTGCCGCCGTAGCCCGCAGGCTGTTGTTCGGCAGTGACCACAAATTTAAGCCTCTACGTTCTTCTCGATAGCCAACTTGCCACGGTAGAAACCGCATTCAGGGCATACACGGTGGTAGAGAACCGATGCTCCGCAATTCGAGCAGGTTACAACCGTAGGAACGGCTGCCTTGTAGTGAGTTCTGCGCTTGTCGCGTCGAGTTGACGAGACTTTGTGTTTTGGATGTGCCATAACTGTACTCTATTTTTTAAGTTTCACTTTTAATATTTGTCCTCTCTCGAGTAAAAAATCTCTTTTGCCCTATTCGTCGGCCGGCGTGAAGCGAGCCATCATCTCGGGGTTGCACTCGCCCTCGGCATGTACACGGCGGTAGGGTAGCGATACTACGATACTCTCGTAGATATACTGCTTGAGCGACAAGCGGTCGCCCGGTGCAATCCACATCTGGAAGCCGTCGTAGTCGTGTTCGGTCTCCGAGAAGCGGACATTCAGCACTCCCGAGTAGTCGATCGGGATGTTGCAATCTTCCAAGCAACGGTCGCACTCGACAACTACGCTGCCCGATATCGCAACATTAAGGTCGAGCTTCGACTCCGAGCGATTGAGGCAGACGTGCACGTCGCACGCTCCATCTTTAATCTCGTTGGATTCCATCGACTTGAAAAGCTCGCCATCGACCTTGAAGTCGAAGGTGTGCAGACCACTCGGCAGAGCGGTGTAATCGATGGTATATCTGTTCGTTGTCTCCACTTGTGCGGCTTTTTTGCGCAATTAGTGTGCAAATGTACGACAAAAAAGCCAACCGTGCAAGTTTTCAGTGTAAAAGTTCGGAAAAAAGGTCGCGATGGCCCTATTGGTGGCTTAATTACGACGTGTTGCGCGAGATCTTGCCGGTGCTACTCCAAAGCCCTATTTGCCCTTTGCGCGGCGTATTTCGCGGCGGCGAGTAGAGCCCTTGACCGTCCAGCCGAAGGTGCCGAGCAGTCTGCCTATTGCGAAGTATTCGCCGTGGGCGTAGCACAAAAGATGTGCGCGTTGCAGGTCGAGTTTGCCACTCTCGGGGTCGAGAAGGCTCTCATCGACCAATACATTCACCACCTCGGCTATAAACATATCGTGCGAGCCGAGCGGCATCACCTCGCGCACACGGCACTCGATGGATATAGGTGCCTCGGCAATGGCAGGGGCTGCCACGACCTTGCACTTTTCGGGCGTAAGACCGCACATCTCAAACTTGTTGAAGTCGCGGCCGGAGCGCACGCCGCACCAGTCGGTCGCCTCGGCCAGAGCCTCGGTCGTGAGGTTTATGACAAACTCGCCGGTACGCTTGATAATCTCGTAGGAGTGTCGCTCGGGGCGTACCGAGATGTAGCACATCGCAGGCTCGGAGCATATCGTGCCCGTCCAGGCGATGGTTATGATGTTGTAGTGCTCGGGGCTCTCTCCGCAGCTCACCATTACGGCCGGCACGGGCGATATCATAGTACCGGGTTTCCACGATTGTTTCATAGTGTATGGCTTATTTTGCGACTACAAAGATACATCTTTTTGGCGTAACGGCTCGTTGCTATACAAAAAAATCGTACCGTGCTACGATATATCCCGAAAAAATGTCTATATTTGTATGGTGTACGCACCGTATAGCCGGAGAATGATTACAAACAATATAAAATCCTAAAATTATGTTCGACAAATTCGTTTCAAGACACGTTGGTACGACTGACCCCAAGCAACTTGCCGAGATGCTGAAGGTTGTAGGTGTAGGCTCGATGGATGAGCTTATCGCACAGGTTATTCCGCAATCTATCCGCCTCGACCGACCGCTTGCGCTCGATGAGGGCATGAGCGAGTATGAGTTCGCGGCCCATATCCGCGCCCTGGCCGAGCGTAATCTCGAGTATCGCTCGTTTATCGGTATGGGTTACTATCCGAATGCTTCGTCGGCCGCCATTATGCGCAACGTATTCGAGAATCCTGCGTGGTACACCTCCTACACTCCATATCAGGCCGAGATATCGCAGGGTCGTTTGGAGGCACTGCTGAACTATCAGACGGCGATTATCTCGCTGACGGGAATGGAGATTGCCAACTGTTCGCTGCTCGACGAGGCTACGGCTACGGCCGAGGCCATGCTGATGATGTATGCCCTGCGCTCGCGCGAGGCGGTCAAGGAGGGGCGAAATCAACTTTTTGTCGATGTGAATATCTTTCCGCAGACACTCGACGTGCTGCTCACGCGCAGCGAGCCATTCGGCATAGAGCTGATAGTCGATGACTACTCTGCCTATACGTTCAGTGGTAAGGAATTTGGCGCGATAGTGCAATATCCGGCTGCCAATGGCGAGGTGCGCGACTATGCCGACTTCGTGGCGGCGGCGCACGCCGTCGGAGCTCTTGTTACGGCCGAGGCCGACCTGCTCTCGCTCGCACTCCTGACGCCTCCGGCCGAGTGGGGTGCCGATGTCGCTGTCGGCTCGTCGCAACGTCTGGGTTGCCCGATGGGCTTCGGAGGTCCGTCGGCTGGATATATGGCCACGCGCGAGGCCTTCAAGCGTAATATCCCGGGCCGTATTATCGGTGTGTCGGTGGATAGGCTCGGCCGTCGTGCTCTGCGTATGTCGTTGCAGATGCGCGAGCAGCATATCAAGCGCGAGCGTGCCACCTCGAATATATGCACAGCTTCGGCTCTGATGGCCTCTATTGTCGGCTTCCACTGCGTCTATAACGGAGCCGAGGGCTTGGTGCGTGCGGCCCGCACGGCGCATCTCGCCGCCGTTACGGTAAGCAAGGCATTGGAGAGTATGGGCTATAGGCTCTCGACCGCCTCGTTCTTCGATACGTTGGAGGTGGAGGCCGAGGCATCGGTTGTCGAGTCGGTAGCCCTCGAACACCACATCAACTTCTACTATCCGTCGGAGGAGCGTGTGCGCATAGCCTTCGACGAGGTGACTACCGCCGAGGAGATTGCTGAGGTGGTGGCTATCTTTGCCGAGGTCAAGGGGCGTAAGGCCAAGGCCGTAAAGCCTATTACAGAGCCAGCAATCGCTTCGTCGTTGCTTCGTGCAACGCCTCTGCTCGCCGAGCCAATCTTCAACCGCTATCGCTCGGAGAGTGATATTATGCGTTACATCAAGCAACTCGAACTACGCGATATCTCGCTTGCCAACTCGATGATTTCGCTCGGTAGCTGCACGATGAAACTCAATGCCGCAGCCATTATGCAGCCGCTCTCGCTTGCCGGCTTCCAGAATATACATCCATTTGCGCCGGCCGACCAGCACGAGGGCTATACGATGCTCATCGAGGAGCTGGAGCGCGACTTGGCAACTATCACGGGCTTTGCCGCCTGCTCCGTGCAGTCTAATTCGGGTGCGGCGGGCGAGTATGCTGGTCTGATGGTTATCCGTGCCTACCACCAGAGTCGTGGTCAGGGATACCGCAATGTAGTGCTTATTCCTGCTTCGGCGCATGGCACTAACCCTGCTTCGGCCGCTATGGCCGGTATGCGTATTGTGACTGTGGCGTGCGATGCGCAGGGTAATATTGATGTTGAGGATCTGAAGGCCAAGGCCGAGCAGTACTCTACGGAGCTATGTGCGCTGATGGTCACCTACCCTTCGACACACGGAGTATTCGAGAGTCGTATCCGCGAGATTGTAGATGCGGTGCACGATGCCGGTGGCGAGGTATATATGGATGGTGCCAATATGAATGCACAGGTGGGGCTCACCAATCCGGGATATATCGGTGCGGATGTCTGCCATCTGAATCTACACAAGACCTTCGCAATGCCTCACGGTGGCGGCGGCCCTGGTGTAGGCCCAATCTGCGTGGCGGAGCATCTCGCACCATTCCTCCCTTCGCACTCGGTTGTGCCTACGGGTGGCGACGAGGGTATCACCGCCGTGTCATCATCGCCTTGGGGCTCGGCGATGCTGCTGCCAATCACATACGGCTACATAAAGATGCTCGGCGAGGAGGGATTGCGCAGAGCTACCGAGATGGCTATCCTCAATGCCAACTATATGGCTTCGGCTATCAAGGATGAGTTCCGCACCTACTACTCGGGTGAGACGGGCCGCGTAGGCCACGAGATGATTCTCGACCTGACGAACTTCAAGCGCGACTACGGCGTGGATTGTGGCGACGTGGCACACCGCTTGATGGACTACGGTTTCCACGCTCCTACACTCTCGTTCCCTGTGCACGAGACCTTGATGGTCGAGCCTACCGAGTCGGAGCCGAAGGAGGAGATGGATCGCTTTATCGAGGCTCTGGTGCAGATTAAGCGCGAGGCCGAGGCAATCAACGGCGAGGCCGACAATGTGGTGGCCAATGCCCCGCATATCGCCGAGGAACTCGCCGGTGAGTGGTCGCACCCATATTCGCGCCGCGAGGCCGCCTTCCCGCTCGAGTGGGTTGCCCGCTCGAAGTTCTTCCCTTATGTATCGAAGATTGACAACGGCTACGGCGACCGCAATCTCGTCTGCCGCAACGAAGAGTAATAGATTATGAAACTGATAGCCAAAGTCCTATTGCTGTTTGCCACGCTCGCTGCGTGGCAGACGGCCGAGGCTTGCACGGCGGCTGTAGTGGCGGCCAAGGCATCGAAAGAGGGAGGCGCAATCCTATGGAAAAACCGAGATAGTAAATACTATCGAACAAGCCTTCGCTATGTCGAGGGCGAGGGGTATGCCTATCTCGGCGTGGTGCGTACCGATAAGCCCGAAGGGGGTGTCTTCAGTGGCGTGAACGAGGTGGGCTTTGGTATTATCAATACCGCATCGAACAACCTTCCCGAGAACAAGGAGTTGGAGGGTACGCGCTCGCGACCTTCGTTTATGCGCGATGCGCTCATGCGCTGCTCGACGATAGACGAGTTCGAGGAGTTTGTCAGAGGCTACAAGCGCGGTCATAAGTTCACCACCAATGTCGGCGTAGGTGATGCTACGGGTGCCGCGGCCTTTTTCGAGGTATGGGGCAATGGCTACCGCCGCTACGATGTGGATAAGACCGATAAGGGCTACGATATACGCTCGAGTTTCTCGTTTGCGGGTAATATGCAGGCTCTCGGTTCGAGCAAGCGCCGCTACGATGCGATGGTCGAGCAGACCAAGGGTCGAAAGAGTTTCTCGGCACGCGACTTCTTTGATTACGCACAGTCGTTCTATGTGGCCGGCAGGGGTGATGCCCTGATCGGCGAGGGAAAGCTCTACAACCATCGCTACGAAACGGTGCCGCATCGCTCGACGGTCGGCTCCTTCTCGATTGTCTGCGGCGAGCATCCGCGAATACTTGTCTCGATGGGCTATCCGGCGGCTTGTCCGGCTATCCCCGTGTGGGTGGAGGCCAAGGGGGCTATTCCGAAGTGCTTGAGTGGTACGGCATCGCATGAGCTTGGCCGCCGATTTATCGAAGCGGCCTATATCAAGGATGGTACAATCAAGAGTAAGGGCAAGAAGAAGGGGCGTTACTATCTCAGTAAGTCGCTTGTGCGCGAGGCGTTGAGGGTTAAGACCAAGTTGCCGTTTCCCGTGAAGATGCCGAAGAGTATCGAGAAGTTCAACGACAGGGCCGACAAGGCATTCTGTAAGCACGAGCGAAAGATTGACGCATTGATAGCCGGTTCCGCCGTAAAATAGGGGCGCATAATGGTAATTTGAAAAATTTTACTACCTTTGCCGAACAATACAAAACAGAGTACAAACAATTAAACTTTTTACCAAAGATATGAAAGTAGAAAATAGCAAGATGGTGGCCGTAAACTACACGCTCACCGTAGATGGCGAAATCGCAGATCAGAATCAGCCGGGCAAGCCGCTCGAGTTTATCTGTGGCGCAGGTATGTTGCTCCCGAAGTTCGAGGGTGCAATTTTGGGTAAGGAGCCGGGCGAGAAGGTGTCGTTCACGCTCGAGCCGAAGGATGGCTATGGCGAGGTTATTGCCGAGGCCGTTGTTGAGCTTCCGAAAACAATCTTTATGATCGACGGCAAACTCGCCGAGGATATCCTCTTCGTGGGCAATGTAGTGCCTATGAGCGACGCCGAGGGACACCGTATGAACGGTATCATCCGCGAGGTCAAGGAGGAGACTATCACGATGGACTTCAACCACCCGATGGCGGGCAAGACCTTGAACTTCGACGTTGAGGTTGTCTCGGTGCGCGATGTAACCCCCGAGGATTTGATGTCGGCCGGCGGTTGCGGCTGCGGCTGCGGCGAGCACGACTGTCACTGCGAGGGCGACTGCGGCGACGGTTGCGAGGGCTGTCACTAAAATGTGATATATGAGAACTATTCAGTCCATTATATGTGGAATCTACACGCTTGCTGCAATCGCATTTGCAGCAAGCGTGTCTGCTCAAACGGTTAGCTATACTCACAATGGAGCGACTGAATAGAGAGCTTGTCGAGTATGTCGAGCGTGAGATACTACCTCGCTACGAGGGCTTCGATGCGGCGCATCGGCGCGATCACGTTGAGGCTGTGATAGAGCGCAGTATGTCGCTGGCACGCCACTACGATGTTGATAGAGATATGGTCTATACGATTGCGGCCTATCACGATACGGGTCTTGTCGAGGGGCGTGAGCACCATCACACGGCTTCGGCTGCAATTCTTCGTGCAGATGACGTTTTGCGGCGTTGGTTCTCCGAGGAGAGCATCTGTGTTATGGCGGAGGCCGTTGCCGACCATCGAGCCTCGTTGGAGAGTGCTCCACGCTCGATATATGGCAAGATTGTGGCCGAGGCCGACCGTCTTATAGATCCGCAAACGGTCATCCGTCGCACGGTGCAGTATGGGCTGTCACACTACGCACATCTCGACCGCGAGGGGCATTTCCGTCGCTTCTGCGACCACCTGCGCGAAAAGTATTCGGATGATGGGTACTTGCAACTCTGGTTGCCCGAGTCGGACAACGCACCGCGCCTCGAGGAGCTGCGCCGCATTATTCGCTCGGCAGAGGCTTTGCTGCGTGTGTTTGATGAGGAGTATGAACGACAAACTATGTAGCTATGGATATTGAGAGTTTTCGCGACTATTGTCTCTCGCTTCCCGAGGTGGAGGAGACACTGCCATTCGACGATTCGACGCTCGTCTATAAGATTGGCGGACGTATGTTCGCTATGCTTGCACTTGAACGCCCCGACCACTTCGCCGTCAAGTGTAATCCCGACCGTGCGCTGATGTTGCGCGAGCGTTACTTTCAGGTTACGGCCGCCTGGCATCTCAACAAGCGTCATTGGAACGATGTGGCCTTCGAGGGGCATATGTCCGACGAGCAGCTGCGTGCCGAACTGCGCCACTCGTACCTTACGGTCATACGGCAGAATGTTACGCCTCGTGCGCGTCGCGACGATCTACTCGCCTTGGCTGCGGCGGCCGGTGTGGTGGATGATGCCGAATGCGAGATATAGCAGCAAAGAGTGGAGTTGTATAACAAGAGGGATTTCAAGGCCTGCGAAGCCCGATAAGCCGCAGCATACCGGGCGTATGTGAGGATTTTGAGGGCGAGTAAACGAAGAAATGACCTTGTCATACAGTTCAAAATGCAAGGGGCTGTCCAACAGTAATGTTGTGACAGCCCCTTTCGGTGAAGCGTTTTGTACTACTCCTCCTCGCGGCGGTGCAACTGCTCAACGTAGATAGCGTGAGCCATCTTGTCGCGCTTCGCAATCGAAGGCTTGGTGAAGTACTGACGGGCGCGGAGCTCCTTCAAAACACCTGTACGCTCGTACTTACGCTTAAACTTCTTCAGGGCGCGCTCGATGTTCTCGCCCTCTTTTACCGGCATGATAATCATAATATTCTTCCTTGTTTAGTTGTTTGTAATCTTTTTGTTGTGGCGGCTCTTCGAAGCCGAGCTGCCGAGGCTTTTCCGAGTGAAAGTTAGTTGAAACTCTGTGGTGTAGTACCGAAAAGAAGATACGGGGCGATGGCCGCAGCCTGCTCCTTGGTGAATATGTTGTTCTCCATCATCTCTTCAATACTGTTCCAGCCTCCTTTCGATTCGCGTAGTGCAATTATTCTCGTTATAGCCTTGCGAGTCATATATGGATGATGCTCCATCTCCAAGGCGGATGCAAAGTTAATATCTATTTTTGAAATATTGCAACTATCGCAGTAAATTTGTTTGGAAAAACGTGCAAAATTTTCGGGAGTGACGCATTTTAGCTCCAAAATTTGCTCTTTATGGTGGTAACCACCGAGAAATTTGCGATATTGTACGATTGCCGCGGCACTCTTTGCTCCGATCCCCGACAAGCGTACAAGAGTAGCCGAGTCGGCGCTATTAATCTCGACGAGGTGCTTGTATGGGTCGCGCGGTGTGAAGATGACGTAGCGCGATAAGGAGTCGGCCATCTCCTCGCTTACGGCATAGCAGTCGCGTAGCTCGTTGAGGTCGTAGATGCCTTCGCCCCGCTCGCGATACTCGATGAGCGAGCGTGCCTGCCGTGTTGAGAATCCGATAAGCCGCAGATAGGCTACGCCCACCGTGTCGATGCTGAATGGCTCGAAGGGGCGCGGTACGAAGCGTCGTTGCGGTGGCTTGTGCTCTTTGTGCTCCTTGCGTTGAAGCGTGGCGGCATAGCTCTCGCCAATATGGATATAGGGCTTAAGTTGCGCGTATATCGAGTCCGTTACGCCGTAGCAGAGCGCGAAATCTTCGGCTATGGCGAACACCTTGCCCATCTTGCGATATTTCACTATGCCTACAGCCGTACGCTTGTCGAAGCCCATGGCGCGCAGCTCCTCGTAGCTCACCGTATTGGGGTCGAATACGAAGAGTGAGTCGCGCTTCGTGCTTTGCGCCTCTTTGTTGCGCTCGGCCGGTTTGGCGATAAAGTCGAAGTCGCGTGGGCGGCCGAGAAGCGTAATCATAGCGATTACAATCACGAGGGTTACTATGACTACTATTCCGCGTATGTTGCTGCTACTCATCATTGTCGTTTACCATTCTGCTTTGTCCGACAGGCGCAACTTCGCATAGTGCATCGATGGCGACTCGCGCCACTCGCCGAGCCCGTACTCCTCCCAACGCCGATCAACCTTGGCGATGGTTGCCTCCGAAGATGTTACGACATTGGGCCAGCGCGATGGGTTTCGGTCGTTTGCATTAGGGTATTTAGGGCGTGCATCCACGATGAGCGTCGAGCCGCAGAGCCTAATGTCGCGTAGGGGCTCCGTATTGGCAGCTGCGAGCCACAACAGGTCGTTCAACTCAAAGCCCTCGGCCTCGGGGCCGAAGATGACGATAAAGTTGCAGTCGGCAGCCGTGGCAAGTGCGGATGCATCTAACTCGGCCGTATGCGCGGCATATACGATGGCGAGGCTCCACTTCTCGACAAAGCGACTATCGCCTACACATCCCTCGGGCAGCTGTGCTACATCAAAATAGCTCTTGCGCTCGGCCCCCTCGCCGCACTCCGTCAGGTCGAGAGCCAACTTGCCGCCATAGCCGCACCTGGCCGTGGCGTGATCGAGCACATCATAGACACCCTCGCTACGAATCAGGCATAGCGCAGGGTTGCAATGCCGCATGAGCGACGCCATGGTTTCGCTGCTGCGGATGTTGCATCCCGAAGGTGCAAGCACAAGATACTTGTTGAACATCATTTGTCCGGCACCCCATAATCCGGCTGCAACCTTGGCTGTCTGCCCTGCATAGCGACTGCGCATCGTGACGATAGCGATGTTGTGCGATGTGCCGGCCGACGGCATCGACATATCCTCGATTTCGGGCTGCATAACCAATCGTATCGGCGTGAGGAATATCGTCTCCGTAGCACGCGAGATATAGGCATCCTCCTGCGGAGGTACACCTACGATGGTAGCAGGATAGATGGCATCGCGACGGTGCGTGATGGCCGTGATGTGAAAGCGAGGGTATAGGTCGGTGAGTGAGTAGAAGCCCGTGTGGTCGCCAAAATCCCCCTCGACAACCTTCTCCTCGGAGGTGTCAATATAGCCCTCGATGACAAAGTCGCAATCCTCCGGCACATGAATGTCGTTTGTCAAGCATTTTACGAGGCGCACCGGCCTCTTGCGCAACATGCCGGCCAAAAGATACTCGTCCATGTTGTCGGGCATAGGTGCTGTGGCGCAATAGGTGTAGATGGGGTCGCCTCCGAGTGCAACGGACACGGGCATACGCTCGCCACGCACCTTGTACGCCTCGTAGTGGCGTGCTCCCGTCTTGTGGCGGTGCCAATGCATACCTGTCGTGTGGTCGTCGAATATCTGCATGCGGTACATTCCCACGTTGCGCACTCCGCTGTCGGGGTCTATGGTATTTACCATCGGTAGCGTTACGAAACGACCTCCATCGTGAGGCCAGCACTTCAAAATGGGCAGCAACGATAGCTTTGCCTCTTCGCCTTGAAGCACGACCTGCTGGCACGTTCCGCGCCGCTTCAGTTTGCGCGGGAACCACTTGGCCGCCTCGCCAAGAAGGGGTAGCATACGCATCTTGTCCATGAGTGACTCCTTGGGCGAGAGCACCGAGCGTACAAGCTCTTCGAGTCGCTCGTGTATCTCCGACAGACTATCAACTCCAAGAGCCAACGCCATTCTTCGCTCCGAGCCCATCATATTCGTTACGACGGGAAACTGCGTACCCGTATGCTCGAAGAGCAGAGCGCGACCACCACCCGGGCTCTTGGCCTCGCGGTCGGTCAGTTCGGCTATCTCCTCGATGGCGGATACCTCAACGGAGATGCGGACGAGTTCGCCCGCATCCTCCAATCGTTCTATGTACTTGCCGAGAGAGCTATACATATTTATATATAATAATATAGTCCGTCTATTACTTCTGTTCGGCCTTCGCAGCAGCGATACGCTCGGCGAGCATCTTCTTCTCCTTGCCCATAGCAACCATGCAGATAATGGCGGCAATGATACTTGTTGCGAAGAAACACTCGAAGGTGAAGTTCCAGCCGAGCGAGCTCTCTGCTACATATCCGAAGGCAATCTTTGAGAGAATAGCATCGCCTATCAAGTAGCCAAGCAGGCCCATAAAACCGGCAGCCGTACCTGCGGCATTCTTCGGCACAATAGATATTGCCTGAATCGAAATCATCGCCACAGGGCCATATATTGCAGCGCCAATGAGGGCCAATGAAACATAAACGACATACTTCACGTCGAGAGCAAGAATCTCGGCCAATGGAGCGGCCTGCCAGTAGGCCAACACGCCGACGGCAACGAGCAACATATAGATTACGTTCACCGGAGCGCAACGACCTTGGAAGAACTTCGATGACAGCCATCCGCAAAGGAGAGTTCCGAAGATACCGGCATATTCACGGATGGTGTATGCAAGCGAGCTGTCCAGCTTCGACATTCCCAACTCGTCTTGCAGATATATTGGTGACCAGTCGGCAATACCGTAGCGAATGAAATATACGAAGATGTTTGCGAAACCGATAAGCCAAAGCGTAGGGTTTTTCAAGACGTAGTCCACGAAGAGTGTCTTGAACGGAATCTTTGTCTCTTCGCCCTTCTTGGCTTTTGCACCCGAGTAGTCGTTACGATACTTCTCGATAGCGGGCAGGCCACACGATTCGGGTGTGTCGCGGATAAACCACCAACACATCGCAGCAAACAACAACGCTACCAATGCCGGAGCGATAAATGCTGCACGCCACGTCTGCTCGATGCCGAGTGCAGCGAAGATGACAATGCCGGCAGGGATTATAATTCCGAGCGAGCCGTTACCTATGTTGTGTGCCGTATTCCAGATAGACATCTTGAACGAGCGCTCGTTGGTCGAGAACCAGTGCGACATCACACGTCCGCATGGAGGCCATCCCATGCCCGAAAGCCAACCCGCAAAGAGCATCAACACGAACATAATGCCGATCGTGATGGAGTAGTTGCCGTTTACGCCCACAGGATAAGGTACCAAACCGGCTACAATCATTACCAAAGCCGAAAGAATAAGACCAACGGTCATAAACTTGCGGGCGTCGGAACGATCCGAGAGGCTTCCCATCAAGAACTTACTTACGGCGTAGGCAATCGGAATACCGGCCATCGCAATACCTGCTCCCGGTTTGTCGATAAGGCCATCTTCGATCATCCCGTTTGTGGCAAACGAGAGGTTCTTGCGCACAAGGTAGTAGGCCGCATAGCCGAAATAGATGCCGAGGAATACTTTGAGGCGCATCCACTTGTACTCCTTCTCGATTTTGTTTTCGGGCATCAGAGGCTTGTGTGCCGGTGGTGCCATAAAGTCTAAAAGTCCCATATTTAGAGTTTGGTTTATAGTTTAATATCGTAAATTTGAATGACGCCCACCAGATGTTTCGCCGCATCGACGACGAGCAGCGAATTGACCTTATGGCGTGTCATAATCTTTTCGGCCTCGATGAGTTTCTCATCGGGCGATATGCTCTTCGGGTTAGGGGTGGCAATATCCATCGGGTGGATGTCGAAGAAGTCGGTCTGGCGGCTCTCCATCGCACGACGTATGTCGCCATCGGTCACGATGCCGAGAATATCCTCGCCACGCATAACTACGATAAGGCCCAAACCGCCACGCGAGATGGCGTGTATCATCTCGGTTGCCGAGGCCTCTTCGGCTACAATCGGCAGGTCGCTCTTGCGCATTACGTTGCCGACATTCATCAGCAGACGGCGGCCAAGGCTGCCGCCCGGATGCAGACGCGCGAAGTCCATCGACGAGAAGTTGCGCATCTTCATCAACGCACAAGCCAACGCATCGCCCATGGCGAGTTGTGCGGTGGTTGAGGTCGTTGGCGCAAGGTGTAGGATGCAAGCCTCACGCTCGACCGATACGTCGAGGTGGATATTCGAGTTTTTGGCCAGAGTGGATTTTGGGTTGCCCGTCATCGAGATAAGGAAGTTGCCATTCTCGATGATGAATGGCACGATCTTGAGTACCTCGTCGGTCTCGCCCGAGTAGGAGAGGGCGATGATGATATCCTCTTTCGATATCATTCCCAAGTCGCCGTGAAAGGCCTCGCCCGGGTGGAGATAGAAGCTCGGCGTACCCGTCGAGGCGAGCGTGGCGGCAATCTTGCGCGCTATGAGGCCGGACTTGCCCATTCCGGTCATTATCACCTTGCCGTTGTTGGCGAGAATATGCTCTACTGCTCCAATGAAGCAGTCGCCAAGCTCGGCTCTAATCTTTTGTAGCGCATCGGCCTCCGTCTGCAACGCCTCGCGTGCGACGTCAAGTATCTGCGCCCGTTGATTGGTATTCATTTTATATAAGGGTTTTTATAACGTTTTCCAATTCGTCAAGTTTCAACATATTCGGGCCATCGCTGAGAGCCTTGTCCGGCTCGGGGTGTACCTCGAAGAAGTAGCCCGTCGCACCAAAAGCCTTGGCGGCCAATGCCATCGACGGCACAAACTCGCGGTTGCCTCCTGTCTTACCGCCTGCCGCACCCGGTCGCTGCACGGAGTGCGTGCAGTCCATGATGACCGTCGGTGCAATCTTGCGCATATCGGCAATATTGCGGAAATCGACCACGAGGTTGTTGTAGCCAAACGAGTTGCCGCGCTCGGTGAGCCACACATCGGTGGCTCCCGACTCGACGGACTTCTCGTAAGGGTAGCGCATATCCTCACCAGAGAGGAATTGCGCCTTCTTGATATTTACGGCCTTACCCGTGCGTGCCGCAGCGACCAAAAGGTCGGTCTGGCGGCATAGAAAGGCTGGAATTTGTAGCACATCGACCACTTCGCCTGCCGGTGCTGCCTGATACGACTCGTGAATATCGGTTAGCAGGCGCAAGCCCCACTTCGACTTCACGTCGGCGAGCATCTGCAAGCCGCGCTCCAAACCTACACCGCGATATGAGCGGATAGAGGTACGGTTGGCCTTGTCAAACGAGGCCTTAAAGATGATATCCATACCGAGCGTGCGGTTTATCTCTACGAGTCGTGCTGCGACGCAATCGAGCAACTCGGCCGATTCGATGACGCATGGCCCGGCAATAACGATAGGTTTCATTGCTGCTATTTCAAGGCGTTGATAACTCTCTGATTTACGTCGTGTATGCGTTTAATATCCATCTTGATAACCTTGCGGTCGTAGGTCACGAAGCCGTTTACCTCGCCCTCGACATCGGTTGTCTGCGTGTAGATGGCACCCGACATACCCTGCGGAATGAATGGTATAATCATCTCCGCATACTCGATGTAGGTCTTCGTTACATCCTCCTGATTCTTGCGGTTGCCACCATAACCCCAGTTGCGCATCTCGGGATTCCAGAGGTGGTCCTTAACGGGCAGACCAAGACCTCCGTACTCGCCGAGCATCAAGATATAGTCGGCGTGGTGAACACCCATGCAAGGCTTCGGATAGTTGTGCCAATCCATAATGTCGCCACACTCGCGGAGGTTACCGCCGCTGGCCGGATTGACAAGGCGCGAGTAGTCACGCTCATAGGTCCAAGCCACGACCTTCTCGGTGTCGAACTGCGACCAGGCCTCGTTGAAAGGTACCCATACGACTACCGAAGGGAAGAAGCGGCAGAAGTCGATAATCTCGCCCCACTCCTTGTAGTAGTTGCGCTTGAATTCGTCGGTCAGCTCCGTGTCCGAGCCGCCGTTAACCTGGTGGCGCGACCACGAGAACTTATTCTTGCTTGCCTGCTCGCCACACGGCATATCCTGCCATACGAGCATACCAAGGCGGTCGCAGTGGTAGAACCAACGTGCAGGCTCAACCTTGATGTGCTTGCGGATGGTGTTGAAACCGAGATCCTTCGTCAGCTGAATATCCCAAGCCAACGCCTCGTCGGTCGGAGCCGTATAGAGGCCGTCAGGCCACCAACCCTGGTCGAGTGGGCCGTACATAAATACAGGCTTGCCGTTGAGCGTGGCGCGAAGATGACCATACTGGTCGCGCTTCTTGCCAAGCTCGCGCATCGCTGTATAGGACTCTACGCTCTCGACAACCTTACCGTTCTGCTTCAGCGTAACCTTCAAGTCGTAGAGGTGCGGGGTCTCCGGAGTCCACCACTTGGCATTTGCAATATGTACCTTGGCCGGTGTGCCGCAAGGGGCCGAGCCCTCGCCGACCTTTGTGCCGTTGTCGAACACCTCGACCGTAATGAGGCCCTCCTGCTTGGCACACTTGGTATCGACGATGATGTCATTGTGACGCAGGTCGCTCGATGGGAGGATATTCACGATATGGTTCTGCTTCGATACGGGCTCCAACCAGACGGTTTGCCAGATACCCGAAACAGGAGTGTACCAGATGCTGCCGCGTCTTGTGAGCTGCTTGCCGACCGGCTGCTCGCCCTTCTCGCTTGGATCCCATACACGCACCCTCAACGTCTGTGCGCCCTTCTTGCAGAGGGCTTCGGTGATATCGCAGGCGAAAGGAGTATAGCCTCCCGTATGGCTGCCAACAAGCACGTCATTGACATATACATCGGCTTTCCAATCTACTGCGCCGAAGTGAAGCAACACGCGCTGCGATAGCCACTTCGATGGCACAGTGAACTTGCGCTCGTACCAAAGGAGCTGCTTCTCAGTGAGGGGCTTCTGCACGCCCGAGAGTGCAGACTCCAATGCAAACGGAACGAGAATCTCGTCTGCAAACTGCTGCGGAGCCTCGGCCGTAAGGTCGGTGATGGCGTAGTTCCACAGGCCATTGAGGTTCTGCCACTCGCCGCGTACTAACTGCGGACGCGGATACTCGGGGAGTACGTTAGACGGGGTGACTTCATCGGCCCACTTGGTACGAATCTTGTCGCCTGCAATTTTCCACTCGGCTGAAGCCGTTGTAAGGCCTACGATAACGGCCAAAACGGTAAGTGTAATCTTCTTCATAATCATAAAGTCTATTTAGGTTTGTTGTTTTGTGTTGCAAGGAACCGCTCGGCACGCTCCAAATCCTCGGGGGTGTCGATGCCTATGGTCTCGACGTCGGTGATGCCTACGCCTATGGTGTAGCCATTCTCGAGCCAACGCAGCTGCTCGAGCGACTCGGCCCTCTCGAGCTGCGACTGCGGCAGGGCCGTCACGGCCTTCAATACCTCGGCGCGGAAGCCGTAGATGCCGATATGTTTGTAGAAAGTGTGGCGCGAGAGCCACTCGTTGCGCTCCACACCGCGCAGATACGGGATTACCGAGCGCGAGAAGTATAGGGCGTGCATACGGTTGTCGAGCACCACTTTTGGTGAGTTGGGGTTCTCGAGGGCCTCGATACCGCTCTGCGCATCGAAGGGCTTGACAAGCGTGGCTATCTGCGTATCTTCACTCTCGAAGCAACACTTGATAGTCTCTATCTGCGATGGCTGAATGAACGGCTCGTCGCCCTGAACGTTAATAACAATATCGTACTCCTCGCCCGCCTTGGTGTAGGCTTCGAAGCAGCGATCCGTGCCGCTGCGATGCTCCGTGGAGGTCATCACCGCCTCACCACCGAAAGCGAGAACAGCGTTGTAGATACGCTCGTCGTCGGTGGCAACGATTGTGCGGTCGGTCACTCCTGCTACCTGTTCATAGACGCGCTGTATGACACTCTTACCGCCGAGCATCGCCAAAGGCTTGGCCGGAAATCGAGTGCTCGCGTAGCGGGCCGGAATGATTGCTATACTTCGCATATCCGATTAAGTGTTAAGGGTTTAAAATGCATCAATTATTGTGTTACTCTTGCAGTGCAAGTGCAAGAACTTGGTCGTTGCTGCGCACATAGTGGAAGGTCAGACCCTCGACGTACTCCTTGGTTATCTCCTCGATATCGCGACGATTCTCCTCGGGCAGCAGAATGTCGGTTATGCCGGCACGCTTGGCTGCCAAAATCTTCTCCTTCACTCCGCCGATAGGGAGCACGCGGCCACGGAGCGTCGTCTCGCCCGTCATCGCCACACGCTCGCGCACCTTGCGGCCCGTGTAGGTCGAGGTGATAGAGGTTATCATCGTGATACCGGCCGATGGACCATCTTTCGGCGTGGCACCTTCGGGAACGTGGATGTTAAGGTCGTACTTCTCGAACTTCTCGGCATCGATACCCAACTCTTCGTAGTGCGCCTTTACCCACTCGAAGGCGATGGTTGCCGACTCCTTCATCACGTCGCCGAGGCTGCCCGTGAGCGATAGCTTGCCCTTGCCCGGGGTTAGTATGCTCTCGATGTAGAGGATGTCGCCACCCACCTGCGTCCACGCAAGGCCGGTTACTACGCCGACCATATCCTTCACCTCGTACTCGTCGTTGCGAAACTTTGGCTTGCCGAGAATCTCCTCGATGTCGCCGGCCGAGAACGCATTCTCGTATTGCTCCTCAAAGGCGATGTTCTTGGCACGAGCGCGCGCTAACTTGGCGAGATGCTTGTCGAGCGAGCGCACGCCCGACTCGCGCGTATATTCCGATATAATCTTCTCGATAATCTCATTCGATACAACCATCTTCTCCTCGTCGATGCCGTGTGCCTCGCACTGCTTCTTCACCAAGTGCGTCGAGGCTATCTGCACCTTGTCCTCGAGGATGTAGCCCGGGATGTTTATGAGCTCCATGCGGTCGCGGAGTGCAGGATTTACGGCACTGATGTCGTTTGCCGTAGCTATGAAGAGCACCTTCGAGAGATCGTACTCCACGTCGAGGTAGTTGTCGTGGAAGGTGGTGTTCTGCTCGGGGTCGAGCACCTCTAAGAGAGCCGACGAAGGGTCGCCGTGGTTGCTTACCGTAATCTTATCCACCTCGTCGAGTATGATTACGGGGTTCGATGAGCCGCAACGCTTGATGGTCTCGATAACGCGGCCCGGCATAGCACCAATATATGTGCGGCGGTGTCCGCGAATTTCCGCTTCGTCGTGCAGACCACCGAGGGCTATACGGCCGAACTTGCGACCGAGAGCCGTAGCTACCGACTTGCCGAGCGAGGTTTTACCCACTCCCGGAGGGCCGTATAGGCAGAGAATTGGTGATTTGAGGTCGCCCTTGAGCTTGATGACTGCCAAGTGCTCCAAGATACGCTCCTTGACCTCTTCGAGACCGAAGTGATCGGCATCGAGCTGCTCGCGGGCACAACGCAGATCGAGGTTGTCCTCCGTATATTCATCCCACGGCAGGTCGAGCATCAGCTGCAGATAGGTGAGCTGCACCGAGTACTCGGCAACGGCCGGGTTCAGACGCTCCATCTTCGCTACCTCTTTCTCGAAGAGCTCGGCAATGTGCTTGCCCCATTTCTTCTTCGTGGCAGCTTCGCGTAGGCGCGAGATGTCGTCATCGTCGCTCTCGCCCAGCTCCTGCTGTATGGTGCGCATCTGCTGTTGCAGGTAGTAGTCGCGCTGCTGCTTGTCGATCTCCTGCTTGACCTTGCTCTGTATATCCTGTTTGAGTTCGAGGAGTTGTTGCTCGCGGATGAGTATCTCGAGCAACTTGCGCGAGCGAGCCAGGAGGCCCGGAGCTTCGAGCAACATCTGACGGTCGTCGTCGGTAAATTCGAGGTTCGAGCAGATGAAATTGACGATACCGCGCTTCGAGTCTATATTCTTGATGGCGAAGGTTGCCTCTTTGGGAATCGAGGGTGAGATGTTGATGATGTTGAGAGCCACGTCGCGAATCGAATCGACAAGGGCATCGAATTCTACGCTGCTCGACTCCGGAGAGGCATCGAGTAGAGGCGTTACGGTCGCCTTGAAGAAAGGCTCGGTCGAGACATACTCGCCCACCTCAATCTTCTCCAAACCGGAGAGTATCACCGTGAGGTTGCCATTCGGCATCTCGAGAATCTTCAGTATGCGGGCCGCCGTGCCGATGCGATACATATCGTCGGGCGTCGGCGTCTCTATCTCGTTGTTGCGCTGCAGAACTGCGCCAAGCAGTCCATTGTCGGCCTGCACGGCACGCACAAGGGCGATACTCTTCTCGCGACCGACGGTGATGGGCGTGATGGCCCCCGGGAAGAGAACCGACGAGCGTAGCGTGAGGATAGGCAGCACTTCGGGCAGCTTTATATCCTCGATTACATCATCGTCATTACCCGATATAATCGGTATTACCTGGTGTCGTTGATCGGCAATGTCGGGCGCAAATCCAAACTCGTCAAGGCCGAAATTATCTTTGTTGTCGTTGTTCTTTGACATATTGCTGTGAATCTCTTTATATGCGTGTATGTGTATATCCTTGCAAAGATAATACTTTTTCTTGAAAAAGCATAGAATCTTCGACTCTTTGTGACACTTTATTGTAAAAGTGCGAGAAAAGTGCGAGAAATATCTCTTTTTCCGAAAATGTTTCATATTTTTGCGGTTTGGAAACGAATAAAAACCATATATAGTTATGCAGATTGCCGATAAATACTCTCCACAAGAGATTGAATCGAAGTGGTACGACTACTGGATTGACAACAAACTTTTCCACTCGGAGCCCGATGCTCGCGAGCCATACACCATAGTTATTCCGCCGCCAAACGTAACGGGTATGCTCCACATGGGACACATGCTCAACAATACGTTGCAGGATGTGTTGGTGCGTCGCGCCCGCATGCTTGGTAAGAATGCCTGCTGGGTGCCGGGTACCGACCACGCTTCGATTGCTACCGAGGCGAAGGTGGTTGCGAAGTTGAAGGCCGAGGGTATCGACAAATCGACTCTTACGCGCGAGGAGTTCCTTGCACACGCTTGGAAGTGGAAGGAGAAGCACGGCGGCATCATCCTCAAGCAGTTGCGTAAGCTCGGTGCTTCGTGCGATTGGGATCGCACATGTTTTACGATGGATGCGGAGCGTACCGAGAGCGTTATTTCGGTATTTTGCGACCTCTATCGTAAGGGTAAAATCTACCGTGGTGTGCGTATGGTGCACTGGGACCCGTCGGCAAAGACGGCTCTGTCGGACGAGGAGGTGCTCTACAAGGAGTCGCAGGGTAAGCTCTACTACCTGCGCTACAAGTTGGAGGGTACCGACCGCAATATTATCGTTGCCACGACACGCCCCGAGACCATCTTGGGCGATACGGCCGTCTGTCTCAATCCTAACGACCCTCGCTACGCTGATGTGCCGGAGGGTGCGCGTGTTATCGTGCCGCTCGTTGGCCGCTCGATTCCTATTATCCGCGATGAGTATGTCGATATAGAGTTCGGAACGGGAGCCTTGAAGGTAACTCCTGCGCATGATGTGAACGACTATATGCTCGGCGAAAAGTATGGACTCGAAACCATAGATATCTTCAACGACGATGGTACAATCAACGACAAGGTCGGAATGTATGTCGGTGTGGATCGCTTCGAGTGCCGCAAGCAGATAGAGAAGGACTTGGAGGCTGCCGGCTTGCTCGAGAAGACCGAGGCCTACACCAATAATGTGGGATATTCGGAGCGCACGGGCGTAGCCATCGAGCCGAAGTTGTCGATGCAGTGGTTTATGTCGATGAAGGAGATTGCCGAGCCTGCAACGAAGGCCGTCTTGGATGATATTATCCGTTTCGTGCCCGAGAAGTACAAGAATACCTACCGCCACTGGATGGAGAATATCAAGGATTGGTGCATCTCGCGTCAGCTGTGGTGGGGACAGCGCATCCCTGCGTACTATCTTCCGAAGGGTGGCTATGTCGTGGCCGAGACAGCCGAGAAGGCATTGGCTTTGGCGCACGAAAAGACGGGTGATACATCGCTCACGCTGGCCGATTTACGTCAGGATGACGATGTGCTCGATACCTGGTTTTCGTCGTGGTTGTGGCCGATATCTGTGTTCGACGGTATCCGCAATCCGGACAACGAGCAGATAAAGTATTACTATCCGACCAACGACCTTGTGACGGGCCCGGATATCATCTTCTTCTGGGTGGCACGAATGATTATGGCAGGCTACGAGTACCGTGGCGAGAAGCCATTCGGTAATGTCTATTTCACGGGTATCGTGCGCGATAAGATTGGTCGCAAGATGTCGAAGCAGCTCGGCAATTCGCCCGATCCGCTCGACTTGATTGCCGAGTATGGTGCGGATGGTGTGCGTGTAGCTATGATGCTCTGTTCTTCGGCCGGCAACGACCTGATGTTCGACAATGCTCTCTGCGAGCAGGGCCGCAATTTCGGAAATAAGATTTGGAATGCCTACCGCCTGATTAACGGCTGGCAGGTGGACGAGTCACTCGCGCAGAGCGACTGCTCGAAGCAGGCTGTGGCGTGGTTTACGAACCGCTTCAATGCGGCACTTGCGGAGATTGAGGATAATTTCAATAACTACCGCATCTCGGAGGCCTTGATGGTTGCCTACAAACTCTTCTGGGACGACTTCAGCTGTTGGTATCTCGAGATGATTAAGTCGGCCTACGGCTCGCCTTGTGATGCTGCGACAATGGCCGCTACAAAGCAGATGTTCGAGCAGCTGATGCTCCTCCTTCATCCGTTTATGCCATTCGTGACCGAGGAGATTTGGCAGGACTTGGCCGAGCGTAAGGAGGGTGAGTCTATCTGTGTTGCCGCAATGCCAAAGGCCGAGGCTGCTGACGAGGCCGCTTTGGCACGCTTTGTTCTGGCACAGGAGGTCGTATCGGCCGTGCGTAATGTTCGCAAGCAGAAGAATTTGCCGCAGAAGGAGACCTTGGAGCTGAAGGTTGTGTGCGATGAGAACTATCCTTCGGAGTATGAGGCAGCTATCGCCAAGATGGCAAACCTCTCGGCTGTGACGTTTGTCGAGGAGAAGAATCCGATGGATGCAGCCTTTATAGTCAAGACTACGCAATATTTCGTGCCGCTTGGCGACAATATCGACCGCGAGGCCGAGCTTGCCAAGTTGGAGAAAGATTTGGCATACCAGCAGGGCTTCCTTGCAACCGTGATGAAGAAACTCTCGAATGAGCGTTTCGTATCGTCGGCACCGGCGCAGGTTGTGGCCAACGAGCAGAACAAGAAACGTGATGCCGAAGCGAAGATTGCGGCCTTGGAGGAGCAGATTGCTGCGTTGCGATAGTTCGTGGCAGATAAAGAAAAGATGGGCAACATCGTTGAAGGTGTTGCCCATCTTTTTTGTCTGTGTGATATGCTTACATATAGGCGGCTATCCATGGTATGATGGCGAGCAGAGCTATCACAAACAGCAGGATGTAGAGCACTGCACGCAACGTAGTGTTCGGAACTACACGGTGGAAGAATGTCGAGACGCTCGACCAATGCAACACGACGTGCAGTACGAGCAGCGCAAGCAGTATGTAGCTGGTGTAGAGATGCGCATCGTGCCAACCTCGGCGGTTGAGCCCGAATACGGCCTCCACAACTTGGCGTGTCTGCTCAAATTCGAGTGTCGGCTTACGACGTGCCACATATTGCAGTACGAAGCCCGAGAAGCTGACAATGCCCATTGCAACCATCATCAGCAGGTCGATGATCAGATTTAGTGTTGTTTTTTTCATGATATGCTCATTTTTAGTGGCAATCGTGGTGGTCGCACGCCTCGCCATTGTCGCTCACACGACCGGCAAGAAACTCCTCGACGAGAGGTCTTACCTCGCCGCTGCATCCGCGTATAACCCGTATATGGTGCTTTTCGAGCGTGCGCCGCGCACCTTCGCCCATATTGCCGGCGAGCATAACATCGACACCCATACGCTCGAATACGGCCGCTATGCCCGATTTGCAGCCGCACCCCTGCGGCGACGGGAGTTCGGCCGTCGATATTATCGTACCCTTGTCGTCGGTGACAAAAATGGTGTAGTGGTCGCAGTGCCCGAAGTGATTATCTACGAGCCCCTCGCGTGTTGGAACTACTATCTTCATGTCCTTAATTTTGAAAGTTTGTATGATGCAAATATACGAAAAAAATCTTATTGCCGTTCAAAAAAAAGTGAAACTGTCTAACACAGGTGATTTCTGCGTGACGCTTACCCTCAAAATGCTCATTTACGCTCAAGTATGCTGCGGTTTCTCGCGCTGCGCAAGCCTTGAAATCCTATTCGTTACACAATTTCTTAAAAAAATGGGGAGTGTCTAACTTTAGTTAGACACTCCCCATGGTAGTGGAGGGACGAAGAATTAATGCGTAAATACCTTGCCCAGCTGCTTTTCGCGCTTCTCGTAGGCGATGCGCGAGCTTGTTGGATATTTCAGTTTTTCGAACTCCGTTACGGCGTTGGCGATGTCGGTAAGGAGCATATCGGCCATATCGCGTGTCATGCCTTGTCGCACCACAACTCGCATCACGACCATATCCTCGATGTTCTTGGGCATCGTGTAGGCCGGCACCATCCAGCCGCTCTGTTGCAAGACGGCTTGAAGGTCGTAGAGAGTCCATTTCGCACTCTTGTCATACTCCGGATTCATATACCAGATGAAGAGAGGATTGTCGAGCGTCTTGGCGTAGTTCGAGAAGCACTTCATCTGCCCAATCTTTTGGTGACAGTAGCAGGCGATATCCATCGACTCCTGCTGAATCTCGCGGTAGCCCTCGAAGCCGTAGCGTATGAAGTTGTAATATTGGCCGAGAATTTGCGCTGCGGGGCGCGAAAAGTTCAGGCCTACCTGCGTGATGTTGGCACCGAGATAGTTTACGCTGAATGCCATCTCCTCGGGCAGGCAATTCTTGTCGCGCCACACAACCCATCCGAGGCCCGGATATACAAGACCGTACTTGTGGCCCGAGGTCGAGATGGAATATACCCATTTGAGGCGGAAGTCCCACTTCACGTCGGGCTTCAAGAATGGCATAATGAAGCCTCCCGAGGCGGCATCGACGTGTATGGCAACCTCGTAGCCCGTCTTTTTGTTGAAGGAGTCGAGCTCCTTGTCGAGAGCCTCGATGTCATCGTTGAGACCTGTCCAAGTGACACCGGCAATTGGTACTACACAGATGGTGTTCTCGTCGCACATAGCCACGGCCTGCTTGGTGTCGAGCGATGGGTGCTCGTGGGTGAGGGGTACCTCGCGCATCTCCACATCCCACAGCTGCGCAAACTTCTCCCATACGACCTGATATGCCGAGCTGAGCACGATGTTCGGCTTGTCGCACGACTTGCCCTCTCGCTTGCGGCGTGCCTTCCAGCGCATAAGTGCTGCTACGCCGCCGAGCATACACGCCTCCGAGGAGCCTATGCCGAGTGCTCCGGCCTTCCATTCGGCCTTCTCGGGCGTGTGCCACAGGTTGGCTATGATGTTGATGCAGCGGCCGCACATAACCGCTACGCGCGGATACTCCGTCTCATCTATGTAGTTGATATTCACCGCCTCGTTCATCAGCTTGGTGGCATACTCGTCCATGTATGTCGTGACGAAAGTGGCGAGGTTCAGGCGCGGCTGCGTCTGAGGATAGGTCTCGTCCTTGACCAATTTGTAGGCCACCTCCGGCGAGCTTGGCGATTGCGGTATGTGCTCTGTAGGTGCGACCGTCATACGGCCATCGGTGATGGGTGTGCTTTTGGTTGATGTTTTCATAGCAAAATATTTTAAGGTTTTTGATATCGTCTTCTCGTATCGCACAAATTATACCACAAATTTTTACTACCTTTGTGCAAAACACCAAAAAACGAATAACTATGAAGCAGATGTCTATCTTTTTGGCAGCAATGGCCCTTATGGTCGGCTGTTCGCGCCATGTTGAATCTATGGGCAGTGTGTCGGTAATTCCGTGTCCTGCAAAGGTTGAGTTGGCGCAAGGTGTATTCACGCTTGCCCCCTCGACCGTCGTGGCACTTCACTTCGAGGATGCAGGTCTGCCGGCTGCCGTAGCACTGATAAATAGGGTGTTGGAGCCTATCTTCGGGCGTGCTCTTGCGATAGTGGGCAGCGACGAGGCGCCGATGGAGAATGTAATAAATATCTTCCGAAGCGCCGAGATTGCCGACGAGGGCTATACGCTTGATATCACCCCTTCGGCAATCGACATTGCGGCGGCCGATGCTCACGGCGTGTTCTACGCCTTGCAGACGCTGCGTCAGATGTTGCCTGTCGAAGCACTGAAGGGACGTGTCGGCTCGGTCGATATTCCGGCTGCGAAGATTGAGGACGCTCCGCACTTTCAGTATCGAGGTCTGCTACTCGACGTAGGCCGCTACTTCTTCGATGTCGATGAGGTGAAGAGTATGATTGACATAGCTGCGATGCACAAGATGAACTACTTCCATTGGCACCTCACCGAGGATCAGGGTTGGCGCATCGAGATAAAGAAGTATCCGCGTCTGACGGAGGTGGGTAGTCGTCGCGACGACTCGATGGAGATAGGCGTGCACTACGCGCGTGGCGCCAAACTCAAGGGTGAGCCTTATGGCCCGTTCTTCTATACGCAGGAGCAGATTCGTGAGGTGGTGCGCTATGCCGAGGAGCGATTTGTCACCATCATCCCCGAGATTGACCTGCCCGGACATATGGTTGCGGCGTTGGCCTCGTATCCGCACCTCGGTTGTGTGGGTGAAGGCTATAAGGTGCGCGTGTCGTGGGGTATCTCGGAGGATGTGATGTGCGTGGGCAAGGAGAGCACCTTCGAGTTTATCGAGGATGTTCTCACCGAGGTCCTCGACCTCTTCCCTTCGGAGTATATCCATATCGGTGGCGACGAGTGCCCGCGTGTGGCGTGGACGAAGTGTCCTCACTGCCAAGCGCGTATGAAGGCGGAGGGCCTTACGAGTGAGGCGCAGCTGCAAACATACTGCAATCACCGCGTCGAGGCCTTCTTGCAGAAGCACGGCCGCAAGATGATTGGTTGGGACGAGATTCTCGAGGGTGGTGTGTCGCCTACGACGACCGTGATGTCGTGGACCGGCGTAGAGGGCGGTATTGCTGCGGCAAAGGCGGGCAATCCTGTCGTTATGACTCCGCGCAACTACTTCTACATCAATCGTCCGCAGAGTCGCCATCTCGAAAAAGAGCCTCCGTTTGGACAGCCTAAAAACAAGGCTCCGCGCTACCTGACGCTCGACAGTATCTATAAGTATAACCCTTACGACAGGCTGACTGCCGACGAGCAACGCAATATTAAGGGCGTGGAGGCGTGCCTCTGGACCGAGCAGATTGATACCTACGACTATCTCGAGTACCTCACTCTGCCGCGTCTCTCGGCTGTTTCGGAGGTCGCTTGGAGCCTCAATCACCGCGATTGGAATCGCTATATCTCCGACCTCGAACATCTGCGAAAGTTGTATGACTATCACGGTTACAACTACGCCACCTCATATTGGCGCGATAACGAGTAGAACTATCCCATAAAACAAGCGAGAGCTGCTCCTGCATGGGGCAGCTCTCGCTGTGTTGTAAGGGGTGTATTACTCCTCCTTCGAGATTGTTACGGAGAAGATAAGGTCGCCCGGGCGGATGTCGTCAATCACATCTTCACCCTCGACCACCTTGCCGAAGCAGGTGTGTACGCCGTCAAGGTGCTGCGTGTTGCGGCGGTTGTGGCAGATGAAGAACTGCGAGCCGCCCGTGTCCTTGCCTCGATGCGCCATCGAAAGAACGCCGCGGTCATGGTACTGACGCTCGGCATCCGTCTCACACGGAATAGTCCATCCAGGGCCTCCCGCTCCATTGCCGATAGGGCAGCCGCCCTGAATCACAAAGTCGGGAATCACACGGTGGAACGTCAGTCCGTCGTAGAAACGTGCCTCGGCGAGTTTGACAAAATTTGCTACGGTGATGGGTGTCTCCTTCTCGTAGAGTTCTACCTTCATATCACCCTTCTCGGTCGAAATAATAGCGTAGGTCATAATTTTATCTCTTTTATAGAGGTGTTTAGTGGCTGTTGATCTCGGCAAACTCTTTGAGCTGTGCGACCAATTTTGGCAGACCGACGGCCGCACGCTCCTTCTTGTGGAAAATGCGGTTGCGGAGGAACGGAATCTTCGGCACGGCAGGATCGACCACATAGATTGGCACATCGTTGTTCTTAACCCAGCCGACCAACGAGGCTGCAGGATAGACCGCGAGCGAAGTACCCACGACAATCAGCATATCCGCCTCCTTGACTATCTCGCGTGCCTTGTCGAACATCGGTACAGCCTCGCCGAAAAATACGATATGTGGGCGCAGAAGTTCGCCATTCGGGGCCTTCTCGTTGGGCTCTTGGTCGCGCAGACCGATGTCGGTGATGAACTGCTCGCCACTCTCCTCGCGCAGCTTCGTAAGCTCGCCGTGCAGGTGGGTGATTTTGGTCGAGCCGGCCTGCTCGTGCAGGTTGTCTATGTTTTGTGTAATTATCTCTACGTCAAAATATTGCTCCAACTCGACAAGAGCCTTATGTCCTGCATTTGGCTGCTTGCCGGCCATCTCGCGGCGGCGCATATTGTAGAAGTTTATCACTTTGGCTCTATCACGCGCCAAAGCCTCTGGCGTGCAGACCTCCTCAATCTTGTAGTTCGCCCACAGGCCATCGCTACTACGATAGGTCGGAATGCCCGAATCGGCACTTATGCCCGCCCCTGTAAGTACAACTATCTTTAACATAATTTTAGCTCTCCGTTTATATCTATTTCGCCTTGCCAAAATAGATGTCCAACAGCTCTTTTGCGGCGATAAACGAACTCAACTTTGCGCTGAGTACGCGCTCCTCGACATCGGCGATACGGCTCTCAATCTCGGGGTTGAGGTAGAAGCGGCTCTTCAATGTCTCGTTTATGCTCTCGTACATCCAATACTTGTTCTGCTCGTTGCGGTGGTGTTGGAAGTATCCGTTACGTTTGGTATGCTCGAGGTACTCCTCTACGCCCTTCCATATCTCCTCCAAGCCGACACCTTCGAGCGAGGAGCAGGTATAGACCTTTGCCCGCCAATCGCTTTCGGGAGTAGGGAAGAGGTGAAGCGCGTTTTGGAACTGACGGCGTGCCACCTCGGCCTTGACCTTGTTCTCCCCGTCGGCCTTGGTGATGACCATCAGGTCGGCCATCTCCATAATGCCGCGTTTGATACCCTGCAGCTCGTCGCCGGCACCCGAAATCTGCAACAAGAGGAACATATCGACCATCGAATGCACGGCCGTCTCCGACTGACCGACACCCACGGTCTCGATAAAGATAACATCGAAGCCTGCCGCCTCGCACAATACGACCGTTTCGCGGGTTTTGCGAGCTACGCCGCCGAGCGAGCCTGCTGATGGCGAAGGGCGGATAAAGATGTCGGGGTTGTGGCAGATGGTCTCCATACGGGTTTTGTCGCCGAGGATAGAGCCTCCGCTACGCTCCGACGATGGGTCAATAGCCAGAACAGCCAACTTGTGGTGCAGCGAGGTGACCATATTGCCGACAGCCTCAATCCACGTCGATTTTCCCGCACCCGGAACACCCGTGATACCTATGCGTACCGAGTTGCCGGCATAGGGAAGACATCGCTCGATAATCTCTTGTGCCTGTGCGTAGTTGTCGGGGTTGTTGCTCTCGATGAGTGTTATCGCCTGTGAGAGTATGGTTATGTTGCCCGCCAAGATGCCCTCGACAAACTCGTCGGTCGTAAGACGGCGGCGACGCTTCTTGACGAAGTAGGGGTTTACAATCGGTTGGTCGGCCACGCCATCCGTAACCGAGAGTGCGCTGTCGTGGTGCGTGTCGCGGTACTCACCACGCTCGTAATGGTCTATTTTAGTGAAAGACATCGCGTATTATTGTTTCGTTGTTGTTAGTTTCTCTATAAGCTCTCTGTTGAGCGTGCGCGGGTTGCCGAACCATATAGCACGCCTCTTGTGCAACATAACACCAAAGGGGGCATATCGCACTCCGTAGCGATCGAAGAACTCGTCGCCGAGCACTACTACGCCCGACGTGCCTTGCGCCAAGGTATGAACCCACGGCGCAAGTGCTGCACCCTCCTCCTTGGTTACGACCACGATGTTGAGCTCCTTGATATTGTCGGCAATGGCGGCTATGCGCTCCGACGATAGGCGGCACGGCTCGCTCTTCGAGTGTATAAACTCAATATATGTATATGTGTGAGCCTCGGGGGTGTGGCCATTCAGCCACCTTATGTGGCTCGACTTGATGCGCGGCGTGCGCTCGCCGAGAGCGATGTTCTGCGCCCCGACACTCGGCACTGTGAGCAGCCCCGCAAGCCCTACGGCCAAATACATAATAAATTTTCTCATTCTACGGCAAGAATTCAAACCAACTACAAAGATACATTTTTTTCGCCGAAAGTCCAAAATTTAAAAAAAATTGCGATTATGATGGTTGTTTTGATAAAAAGTTGCTATATTTGTGATATAATAATCGAAAAAGTTTATTGCCTATGGAACATTAGCGTAGTTTTGATACGCATAATTTAGACATATAAGAAGGAAAAGCATTTTGATTTATTCACTCTCTGACTAAAGTTTGGCGACTTAAAATAGAGAACTTTGGAATAACAATTGAAATGCTCACGCAGCGGCGTGGGCTTTTTGTTGTTTCGTAGTTCTCGGGTTACGCCAAACACCCTGTCAGAGCGAGATACAGAAAGTACCGCGCTTTTTTTTGTGCGTATCTGTCAAATATTTAAGGTACAGCGGAGTAGCCCGAAAAGCCATCAAGTGAGTAGGGGAAAGACGAAAAAACTTAAATATTATGAAAAAGAACTTGAAGAGATTTGTTCTTTTGCTCGTTGCAGCAATGACTGTTGGAGCAATTTGCACGGCATGCGACCCCGATGATGTTGATGCATTCGCCGAGGGATATCGCGATGGCTACTACGGCTCGTATTATTAAATCACTTGTGCAAACCAAATGTAGAAGAGATGAAAAGGATTTTTATATTGTTGTTGGCAGTTGCTTTCTCGACGATGTGCGCGTTGGCACTTCCAAAGGGTAAGTATTCGGATGGTGGTGACTCGACGATTATAGTGACCGACACATATATTTATCTATACATAGGTCAGTATAGTGCCGGCTCATTTACAATTGCAGATGTGGACCACGAGGCGCAGACATTTGTTGCCATCATGAGTGATGGTGGCCGCGTTCAGGGCCGATGGTATTACAAGGATGGCTCCCTCTATGTGAAGATAGGCAGCAGAACCTTGAAATATTGCGATTAGTTTGATTATTAACTACAAAAAAGAACGACAAGATGAATAAGATGTTTTTAAGTGCTATTGCCCTGCTTTTGTCGGTGGTGGCATATGCAGATGACACCAAGACGTGCCGGGTTCTAGAGACCGACGGCTCGGTTGAGGTTAGCGTTATGGTTACGGATGAATCGACGGGCAAGTGCATTGTTTCGTTTTCGAATGATACGGAGCGTAACGTAAATGTTCGCTATGTGGTTTATGATGAAGTTTCGTGCAAGCGTTTGCCGGGCTCAAAATTGGTCTATTCCAATAGCGAGGCTACGAGAGAGGTAGTTTTTGGTATCCCGGTCAAGTCCGGACGTGTGAAAATCACATCCTTGACAGGTGAAAAATGTAAGTAACGGCAGATGTTATGAAAAGGATAATATTGACATTGGTTTCTATCGTATGCCTTTGCGCGGTTGTGTCGGCAAATTATCGTTACATAGGATGGGATTTTGTATGCAAAGAGGGCGGCGAGGTTGTCGGCCGAATGCATTTCTCGCCATCCGATGCACAAAATGGTACATTCCGGGTGGAGTATCGCGGAGAGGTTATATCGGGTAGGTATGAGATGGAAAGACCGGTAAGTAAAGGTGAAAGCGTGCCGATTACTTACTACTCTTCGGATGGACGACAGACTCGTGGTGACCACGTTTGGGCATTGAACGGGGATAGGCTTGTCTCGATTGATGGGCTCTGTTTTTATCCAATAGGCAGATAATATTAAACTTCTAAACAAAAACTTAAAAATGAAAACGAATACGATTATTTTGGTAGTTATCGCTATGTTGTTGGGCGTATTTTCGGCCAATGCAACAGCGACAGAGTCGGCCACTTCTGTAAATGTAGAGAACGCAACGGAGATTGCTCCTTCTTACAGTTTTGTGGCAAACATAACAGCTTATAAATTCAGCGGACGTGGAGGCATTAGCATTAAGACTCAAAGCTCCGCGAAGTTGTACGAAAAAGATGGTAATTACTACGCTTTTAAGAATGGTAACTACTATCGCGTAAGAAGCTCAAATCGTGACGGTTACGACTATATGTTCTATGATGATTACGGAACATGGTATTTTAACTATTAGCAGTTGAAAGACGCAAAAAAAAATCGGCGAGGCGAATGGCCTTGCCGATTTTTTTTGCTGTCGATATTTTGCATCGGGCGGATGCTATTTAGGCGACTTGTCGAGACGAGGTGTTATGTAGCGGTTGCTGATGGCGAAGCGGTCGCGGCCATCGATGCGGCGGAATGAGGCGCGACTGATGTACATGCAGCGCGGATGTATCTTCTCGCGACTATTGTGGGCGTGAAATACGTAGTGTAGCCGTCCGCGCTTGTCGAGGAAGGGTGCGCCATGACCCGAGCCTACGAGGTCGCCCGGGCGTTGCAGGATGGGATTCCCCTTCGACTTCACCCACGGCCCTCGGATGCTCTTTGCCGTGGCGTAGCCTATGCCGTACTTTTGGCTGTGGTAGCCATTGCCCGAGTAGAGTAGGTAGTAGATGCCGTTGTGTTTGAGGATGCTCGGTCCCTCGTTTACCTTGCCTTCGAGTCGTTCCCATTGCTGCTTCGGGCGGATGCAGAAGGAAGCGGTGGCGGGCTTGATGGTCGTAAGGTCGCGCTCGAGTTCGGCAACATAGATGCTGAATCCCTTGTTCGTGACGACATACAACATGTACGGCGTGCCGTCGTCGTCGATGAAGAGCGTGTTGTCGATAATGTGTTGGTCGGGGAGTATCGGCTCCTGCTTTGCCTGACGGAATGGGCCGGTCGGGGAGTCGGCCGTCGCTACGCAGATATGCTTCTCGGCGGTGTAGTACATGTAGAACTTGCCGTCGATATGATAGACCTCAGGAGCCCAAAACCACTTCTCGCCGTAGGAGTCCTTTTTGTGGAGCGCAAGCCCCTCGCGTTGCCATGTCTTCAGGTCGTCGGAGCTGTAAACCTCGATGCCGTTCCGCGAGTGGGTTCCGTAGGCATAGTAAGTGTCGCCGTGTAGCAGTATAAACGGATCTGCGAGTGGCACCAATTCTTCGGGAGCTACGGTTATGGTGCGACCGGTAACCGCCGTGGTGCAGAGTAGCAGGACGACGAATATCAGCGATTTGGTGGGCGAAAGTGTGGTGTGTGCGCTCATTTTGCGGAGATTATTGGGTATTGTATAGCAAATGTATGAAAAATTTGCAAAGTGGAATATGTGTTGTCAGATATTTCACAAATGGCAAAAAGTTTTTGTGAAAATGGTTGGTTATTTTCTATGAAAATAGTAACTTTGTCGGGTTTATATGGTGAACTGCCGGATAGACACTTGAAAAACAACAATATTTCTTTATTAACCAATAAAAACTTTTTGCTATGAAAGTATCGCACATTGAGCATCTCGGTATCGCAGTGAAGAGCCTGGATGAGGCCATTCCTTATTGGGAGGGCGCACTTGGATTGAAGTGTTACAAGATTGAGGAGGTTGCCGACCAGAAGGTTCGCACCGCATTCTTTATGTTGGGTCAGACCAAGATTGAACTCTTGGAGGCTACGTCGGAGGACTCGACCATCGCCAAGTTTATCGAGAACAAGGGTATCGGTATTCACCACATGGCTCTCGCCGTTGAGGGTATCGAGGAGCAACTCGCTGATGCCGAGGCTCAGGGCATCCGTCTTATTGACAAGACCCCTCGCAAGGGTGCTGACGATATGACTATCGCATTCCTCCACCCGAAGAGCACGCAGGGTATCCTTACCGAGCTTTGCGAGAAGAAGTAAAAGTCGTTCTGATTGGTAAATTTTGTACGGGCGTGTCGGGTACCAAATTCCTCACATAGGCTACTATGCTGCGGATTTGCTGCCTCACCTCGCGCAAAATTTCCTCAATCATTTACGATTTTTAGTGCTTTTTAAGAAAAAACAAATCTAAATTCACAAAATAGAAAAATAGCTATGAGCGAAATTCAAAACAAAATCAACAAGCTCATCGAGAACCGTGAGACGGCTCGTATGGGTGGTGGCGAGAAGGCTATCGCCAAGCAGCACGAGAAGGGCAAGTACACGGCTCGTGAGCGTATTCAGATGTTGCTCGATGAGGGCAGCTTCGAGGAGTTCGATATGTTCGTTACACACCGTTGCTACGACTTCGGTATGGAGAAGAAGCACACCTTTGGTGATGGCGTTGTGACGGGTTATGGTACCATCGACGGCCGCCTCGTGTATGTATTTGCGCAGGATTTCACAGTTACGGCAGGTTCGTTGTCGCTCGCCTTGGCCGACAAGATTTGCAAGGTGATGGATATGGCTATGCGCAACGGAGCCCCTTGCATCGGCTTGAACGACTCGGGTGGTGCGCGTATTCAGGAGGGCGTTAATGCCTTGGCCGGTTATGCCAACATCTTCCAGCGCAACGTGATGTCGTCGGGTGTCATTCCGCAGATTTCGGCTATCTTCGGCCCTTGCGCCGGTGGTGCTGTATATTCGCCTGCACTGACCGACTTTATCATCATGAAGAAGAATACCTCGAATATGTTCCTTACGGGCCCGAAGGTTGTTAAGACCGTGACGGGTGAGGATGTAACGCAGGAGCAGCTCGGTGGTGCCGTGGTTCATACCACCAAGTCGGGTGTTGCGCAGTTCGCCGTTGATACCGAGGAGGAGGGTATCGCTCTCATCCGCAAGCTTATCTCGTACATGCCGCAGAACAATATGGAGGATGCTCCACTCGCTATGTGCACCGACAACATCGCACGCTTGGAGGACTCGCTCAACGAGATTATCCCTGATAACCCTAACCAGGCTTACGATATGTACGATGTTATCAAGGCTATCGTCGATAATGGCGATTACTTGGAGTCGGCCGCTTCGTATGCCAAGAATATCATCACCTGCTTCGCTCGCTTCAACGGCCAGTCGGTTGGTATTATCGCCAACCAGCCGAAGTTCATGGCAGGTGTATTGGATATCAACGCTTCGCGCAAGGCTGCGCGTTTCGTGCGCTTCTGCGATGCGTTCAATATTCCGCTTGTTACGCTCGTTGATGTTCCGGGCTTCTTGCCGGGTACGACTCAGGAGTATGGTGGCGTTATCTGCCACGGTGCAAAGCTCCTCTTCGCATACTGCGAGGCTACGGTGCCAAAGGTTACCGTTACGTTGCGTAAGGCCTATGGTGGTGCCTATATCGTGATGTCGTCGAAGCATATCCGTGGTGATATCAACTATGCTTGGCCATCGGCCGAGATCGCCGTTATGGGTGCATCGGGTGCCGTTGAGGTGTTGCACGCCAAGGCTTTGGCCGCATTCACCGATCCGGAGGAGAAGGCGAAGTTCATCGCCGAGAAGGAGCAGGAGTACAAGGATCTCTTCTCGAATCCTTACAACGCTGCCCGCTACGGCTATATCGACGATGTAATCGAGCCTCGTAACACTCGTTTCCGTATCATCCGTGCATTGCAGTCGCTCTCGACCAAGCGTTTGCAGAACCCTGCTCGCAAGCACTCTAACATTCCATTGTAGTCCAACCTATAAAACAAATTTGAACTATGGATAAATTTGCAAATGTAGGCTGGCCCGAGATGTTGCTCATGGCGCTCATCGGCTTTGTGCTTGTCTTCGTGGTGCTCGTTCTTCTTATCTACATTATGAAGGCGATGGGCTGGGGTTTCACCCGCCAGAAGAAGGCTGCCAAGGCTACGGTGCAGGGTGCTGCCGTTACCGAGGAGCACGATGCAATAAGCGACCAAGAGATTGCTGCGGCTATTATCACGGCCCTCAAACTCTACAAGAGCAACTTGCACGACCAGGAGTCGGAGATGCTGACCATCAACCGCATCGCTCGTGCATACTCGCCTTGGAACTCTAAAATTCACGGATTGACTCAGGTACCTGAGCATAAATAATTAGACACACGAAACAAATGAAAAAGTATTCATTGAAAATCAACGGCAACTCTTACGAAGTTAAGATTGACGATATCAACGAGGCCTCGACCTTGGCGCACGTTACGGTCAATGGCACGAAGTACAATGTGGAGATCGAGGGCGGCAAGGCTGTGGCCCTAAAGAAGCCGCAGGTTATCGCTGCTCCGGAGGCTACCGGCCTCTCGGTTACGCCGAAGACCCCTATCGCAACCAAGCCTGCTGCTGCTCCTGTTGCAGCCGGTGGCTTGAAGGTGGCTTGTCCGCTTCCGGGCACGGTTATCTCCATCAATGTCAAGGAGGGCGACACCGTGTCGGCCGGCCAGACGCTCATCGTATTGGAGGCTATGAAGATGGAGAACAACATCGACGCCGAGCGCGGTGGTGTTGTTAAGCAGGTGCTTGTTTCGGCAGGCGCAACTGTAATGGAGGGTGATGTTTTACTTGTTATTGAGTAGGCGTTATGATTACTCTTTTGCAGTCTGATAGTTTTATCCTCGATAGTCTTGTCAAGTTTGTCGAGACTTCGGGATTTATGGCCTTCTTTGCACCGGGCGGTTGGAAGTATATCGTGATGATTGCGATTGCTTGCTTGCTGCTCTACCTTGCTATTAAGAAGGAGTTTGAGCCACTCTTGTTGCTCCCTATCGCATTCGGTATGTTGCTCACGAACCTTCCGGGTGCCGGTATGTTCCACTCGGAGTTCTTCGCGGGTGGTCACGTTGATTGGGCGCAGTTTGCAGCAGGAAAGGCCGGTCTGCTCGATGTGTTGTATCTGGGTGTTAAGCTCGGAGTCTATCCGTGTCTTATCTTTATTGGAGTAGGTGCGATGACCGACTTCGGTCCGCTGATTGCCAACCCGAAGAGCTTCCTCTTGGGTGCTGCAGCGCAGATTGGTATCTTCGCCACATTCTTGGGTGCGTATGCTCTCGGTTTCGAGCCTAATCAGTGTGGTTCGATTGGTATTATCGGTGGTGCTGACGGTCCAACCTCTATCTTCATTACGGCTCGTCTTGCTCCGGAGTTGCTCGGCCCTATCGCCATTGCAGCTTACTCGTATATGGCTCTTGTGCCGGTTATTCAGCCTCCTATCATGAAGGCTCTTACTACCGACAAGGAGCGTCGTATCAAGATGAAGCAGCTTCGTCAGGTGTCGAAGGTGGAGAAGATTCTTTTCCCTGTAATCATCACCATCATCATCTCGTTGTTCTTGCCGGATGCTGCTCCACTCGTGGGCTGCCTGATGCTCGGTAACCTGATGAAGGAGTGTGGTGTTGTAGATCGTCTGTCGAAGACCGTGCAAAATGAGCTGATGAATATCGTGGTTATCTTCCTCGGTATCTCGGTTGGTGCTACGGCTACTGCCGAGTCTTTCCTTAACGAGAAGACGCTCTTCATTCTTGCGCTGGGTATTATTGCTTTCAGTTTTGGTACGGCCGGCGGTGTGATTCTCGCCAAGATTATGAACCTCTTTGCCAAGGAGGGTAACAAGATTAACCCGCTTATCGGCTCGGCCGGTGTGTCGGCAGTGCCTATGGCTGCTCGCGTATCGCAGACGGTAGGTCATCAGTACGACAAGTCGAACTTCCTGCTTATGCACGCTATGGGTCCTAACGTAGCGGGTGTGGTAGGTTCGGCCGTTGCAGCAGGTATCATGCTCGCCTTCCTCGGCTAAAATGCTGTAAGGGGTGCTTGCCCCGATATCTAAAATGAGATGGTTGCACGCAGTGTTGGGTGCAACCATCTCATTTTCTACTAGGTAGTAGCGTCGGAAAAAAGAGTGCGAAAAGTGAAATTATATGTTCGAAGTGTAGCATTTCTCGAAAATATGATTAACTTTACAATCTAAAAACTACAAGCCCGATGAAATACGATGTCTTTATAAGCTACTCGTCGCACGACCAGAAAGTTGTCGAGGGGCTGTGTGCCTATCTCGAATCGCAGAAGATACGCTGCTTTGTCGCCTATCGCGATATACTGCCTACTGATGTGTGGGCATCGGTTATTGTCGATGCTTTGGAGCAGAGCCGTATGATGGTTGTGGTCTTTTCGCCGCACTTCAATCTGTCGCGGCAGGTAGATCGCGAAATCAGCTTGGCCAGCGAGGCTATGAAGCCGATACTTACGTTCCGTATATCGGACGATGCCTTCAAGGGAGTCAAGAAGTATTATCTCGAGAATATAAATTGGATAGATGCCTTTCCGGACCCTGAAATGGCATTTGGCAGCGTCGCGCGACATATCGTGCAATTGCTCAATATATGTCCGACGGAGAACGCCGAAGTGCAATCTCCGCAGGTGCCATCCGTAGTGCCGCCGCTTGTTCCACAGGAGCCCGTTTCGCAGCCGACTCCCGTGGTGCCGCCGCCAATACCACCAATGCCACCAATGCCACCAACGCCGCCAACGCCACCAGCATCGCCCGTAGAACCTCCGCAGAGAGAAACAAAGGTGTCGCGACAGTCGCTCGTAAGGTGGGTTGTGCTTGCAGCAGTGGCTATAGCGCTTATCGTCGGAGGCGTTGTGGTGGGCCGATTGCTGCATAGCCGGCCTACCGCCGTGCCGCAGGCGCAAGTTGTCGAGGAGCTGAAAGCAGAGGTGGTGATTGCGCCCGATACCTCTATTATAAATAATATAGAGGCTCCCGATTCGCTCCCTGTTGCCGCCGTGGATGTTGCGCCGGTAAAGGTCGAGGAGGCTGCGCCGCAGCCGAGCGCGAAGGCCGCACCAGCACAGAATTTGGATGCCACACCTCGCCCACGTCGTGCAGCGTCCAAGGTCACCATTGAGCCAAAATCTGTCGTAGTGCCAAAGGACGGCCCATCGGTCGAGGATCGTGTTGCCAAGATGGTGCTCGAAGGCAAGGGACGCAATGGCCTCTATGAGGTGGGTTACTACTTCAACCGCGACGGCAAAGAGGGCATCGTCTTTGAGGTTACGCAGGATGGTCGCCACGGCAAAATCATATCGATGCAGCAGATGCATGTTGCGTGGGCGCAGGCCTCGGCGGTCAATATGCCTACAAATGCCGTGTCGCGCACTCGCGGAGATGAGAATGCCGCTATGATAGAGAGGGTGGGGCAATGGGCAACGCTCTTTCCGGCATACGCTTGGTGTCGCTCGCTTGGTGCCGATTGGTATCTGCCGTCCATCGATGAGCTGCGCCTCTTTACGATAAATGATGAAGTGCGTTATAAGGTGAATGCCACATTGGGTGCCAAGCAGTGCGATGCAATTATAAATATAGGCGACCATGGCTTCTATTGGTCATCGACCGAGGGTGCGAGGGTGCAGTCGAATGTGTGGGTTGTCAATATGTATGACGGTAAGCTGCGTAGCGCAAACAAGGTGGGCAGTAACTATATTCGCGCCGTGGCACAATTCTAATTACTCTATGGAACATAAAAAATACATACCGCAGCCGATAGATGTTGAGGGTGTGGAACTGCCGACCGAACTCTATGAGTTGGCCGAGCGTATTGCCGAGAATGTTCACGAGGTGTGGGCCGCAGGGCGTGTGTTCGAGGGGTGGAGTTATGGCCCTGAGCGCAACGACCACTTGAAGCAGCACCCGGGAATAGTGCCCTATGACGAGCTCTCCGAGCAGGAGAAGGAGTACGACCGAGCCACCGCATTCAACACACTGAAACTGATAGTATCGCTCGGCTTCAAGATAGGTAAGTAAGCGAGATGACGATACACGAAGGGCTGTCGCGGCACACCTTGTCGGACAGCCCTTGTTTTTTGTCACTCTATTTGATTGTGCGCCCCGGGTATTGCTCCAAGGCCTTGCCGAGAGTGCGAATAGCCTGTTTAAGCTCCGCTTTCTCGAGAACATAGGCGATGCGCACCTCGTTGCGGCCTAATCCCTTCTCCGAGTAGAAGCCCGAAGCGGGGGCGAGCATTATGGTCGTACCTTCGTACTCGAACTCGCGCAGACACCACTCGTAGAAGCGGTCGCTGTCGTCGATAGGCAGTCGGGCTACCGTGTAGAACGCACCCATAGGTATTGGCGAATAGACACCCTCGAGTTTGTTGAGCTCGTCTATAAGGCAGTTGCGGCGATCGATATACTCCTCGTAGGTGTGTATGGCGTAGGAGCGCGGAGCATCGAGCGAAGCCTCGGCTACAATCTGACCGAGAAGTGGTGGCGAGAGTCGCGCTTGGCAGAACTTCATCACGGCCTTGCGCAGAGCCTTATTCTTCGTAATCAGAGCACCGATGCGAATGCCGCACTCGGAGTATCGCTTCGATACCGAGTCGATGAGCACCACATTGTCCTCTATTCCCTCGAGGTGGCAGGCCGAGATGTATGGCGAGCCCGTGTAGATAAACTCGCGATATACCTCATCGGAGAATAGGAAAAGATTGTATCGCTTGACCAAGTCGCGGATGCGGTTCATCTCCTTGCGCGTGTAGAGGTAGCCCGTCGGGTTGTTCGGGTTGCAGATGAGGATTCCGCGCGTGCGCTCATTAATTAGAGCCTCGAACTGCTCGATGGATGGAAGCGCAAAGCCGTCGTCGATAGTCGAGGTTATAGGGCGGATGACAGCTCCTGCCGAGATGGCAAAGGCCATATAGTTGGCATAGGCCGGCTCCGGTACAATAATCTCGTCGCCCGGGTTGAGGCACGACATAAAGGCGAAGAGCACCGCCTCCGAGCCTCCCGACGTGATGATTATATCGTCGGGCGAGAGTTTTATCTGGTACTGGTCGTAATAACCTACCAACTTCTCGCGCAGTGAGTAAAAACCATCACTCGGGCTATACTCCAATATCTCGCGGTCGATATGTCTTAGTGCATCGAGAGCCACCTGTGGGGTCTTGATGTCGGGCTGTCCGATGTTCAGATGAAAGACCTTCACGCCTCGCATCTTAGCCTCCTCGGCCAGCGGGGCGAGTCGCCTAATGGGCGATTCGGGCATCAGCACAGCGCGTTCCGATAGTTGTGGCATATTATCTTCTCCTTAAATTTCGATTATAACTCTACGCATACACACTCTATGCCGACACGGCGCAGAAGGTCAAGGCCCTCCTCCGTGCGGTATGGTTCGCTATATACCACGCGCTTGATGCCGGCCTGAATGATGAGCTTCGAACACTCGAGGCAAGGCGCAGCGGTGATGTAGAGCGTAGCTCCGTCGCAGTTGTTGGCGCTCTTGGCCACTTTCGTAATAGCGTTAGCCTCGGCGTGCAGAACGTATGGCTTGGTCTTGCCCATATCGTCCTCGCAGATATTCTCGAAGCCCGAAGGGGTGCCGTTGTAGCCGTCCGAGATAATCATCTTGTCCTTGACGATAAGTGCTCCTACCTGACGACGCACACAGTATGAGTTCTCGGCCCATATACGCGCCATCTTCAGGTAGCGGATGTCGAGTTGTCGCTGCTTCTCTATTGCGTATGCTCCCATAGTCTGTTTTGCTGGTTATTTGCCGTGACAATGTTTGTACTTCTTGCCGCTACCGCAAGGGCATGGGTCGTTGCGTCCCACCTTCTTCTCGACGTGCACCGGCATAGGCTTGCTCTTGTCGCCCTGACCGGCAGCCGCGGCGGCAGCCATACGCGATGCCTGCAACTTATTGACATCGACCTTGGCACGCTGCTGGCGTGCGTTCTGTATTGCCTCCGGATTTTGCTGCTGCACCGGAACATACGCCTTGTTGAGAATGGCCAACACGTCGCGATTTACCTTCTCGAGCATCTTCGAGAAGAGACCAAACGACTCGAACTTGTAGATGAGCAGTGGGTCTTTCTGCTCGTAGGATGCATTCTGCACGCTCTGGCGCAGGTCGTCCATCTCGCGCAAGTGCTCTCGCCAAGCGTCGTCGATGGTCGTGAACATCACCACCTTCGAGAATACCTTGAATATCTCTGCGCCGTCCGTATCCTTGCAGCGTTGCAGATTGACGGGCACATTGTAGCCTAACTTGCCGTTGGTGAGCGGGAAGTATATCGTGCCGTCCATCTGATCCTTGCGCTCCTCGTAGATGCGTGCCATCACAGGGCGCACGGTGTCGGCTACGGCCTTCGCACGGCGTGCGTAGAGGGCCTGCATGTCGGCAACAATAAACTCGACAATCTCCTCGCGGCGAGCCTTCTTGTAACGCTCCTCGTCGAAGGATGGCTGCAAACCTACCTCGCGAATAAGCTCAAACAAGAACTCCTCGAACGGATAATCCTCGTGTTCGTTCATAAAGGCCTCGGCATAGTCGTACATGAGGTTGTTTAGGTCGATCTCGATACGCTCGCCATAGAGTGCGTGGCGGCGGCGAGTGTAGATAACCTCGCGCTGCGAGTTCATCACATCATCGTACTCCAACAGACGCTTACGGATGCCAAAGTTGTTCTCCTCGACCTTCTTCTGCGCACGCTCCACAGCCTTCGACATCATACCTGCCTGAATAGCCTCGCCTTCCTCGATGCCCATGCGGTCCATCATTGCGGCGATGCGCTCCGAGCCGAAGAGTCGCATAAGATCATCCTCAAACGATACGAAGAACTGCGAAGAGCCCGGATCGCCTTGACGACCGGCACGGCCACGCAGCTGGCGGTCCACACGGCGGCTCTCGTGACGCTCCGTGCCGATAATCGCAAGACCTCCGGCAGCCTTAACCTCCTCGGAGAGCTTGATATCGGTACCACGACCGGCCATATTCGTTGCGATGGTAATTTGCCCAGGTCGGCCTGCCTCGGCGACAATTTGTGCCTCGAGCTGGTGTTGCTTGGCGTTCAAGACGTTGTGCTTCAGGCCTCGAATCTTCAACATACGACTCAAGAGTTCCGAAATCTCGACCGACGTAGTGCCGACCAACACCGGACGGCCCTCCTGCTTGACGAGTCGCTCGATTTCGGCAATCACAGCGTTGTACTTTTCGCGCTTGGTCTTATAGATGATATCCTCGCGGTCGTCGCGTGCGATAGGGCGGTTCGTAGGTATTACCACCACGTCGAGTTTGTAGATGTTCCAGAACTCCGATGACTCGGTCTCGGCCGTACCGGTCATACCGCCGAGCTTGTGGTACATACGGAAGTAGTTCTGCAAGGTGATGGTGGCGAAGGTCTGCGTGGCGGCCTCGACCTTCACACGCTCCTTGGCCTCGATAGCCTGATGCAGACCATCCGAGTAGCGGCGGCCATCCAAAATACGGCCCGTCTGCTCATCGACAATCTTCACCTTGTTGTCCATTACGACGTACTCGACATCCTTCTCGAACATCGCGTATGCCTTGAGCAGCTGATTTACGGTATGCACGCGCTCCGAGCGTATCGAGTAGTCGTTTACCAGCTCATCCTTCTTCTGTGCCTTCTCCTCGAGTGACAACTCCTGCTGTTCGAGTTCGGCAATCTCAGCACCGATGTCAGGCAGTACGAAGAAACCCTCCTCGCCTACACGCTTCGAGAGTGCCTCGTGGCCTTTGTCCGTCAGTTCCACGGAGTTCATCTTCTCGTCGATAACGAAGAAGAGCTCGTCGGTAACCTCCGGCATACGGCGGTTGTTGTCGGCCATATAGATATTCTCGGTCTTCTGCATCTGCACCTTAATGCCCTGCTCCGAGAGGAACTTGATGAGCGGCTTGTACTTTGGCAGGCCCTTGTAGGCACGGTAGGTCAAAAGACCACACTCCTCCATCTTGCCCTCGGCGGCCAACTTACGCGCCTCAGCAACGAGGTTCGTAACAAAGTCCTTCTGCAAGCCGTGCAGATACTCGATGGCCGGGCGATACTCCTCGAAGAGCTGATCCTCACCCTTTGGCACAGGGCCCGAGATGATGAGCGGTGTTCGCGCGTCGTCGATGAGCACCGAGTCCACCTCATCGACAATCGCGAAGTGGTGCTTACGCTGCACGAGGTCGTTTGGCGAAGAGGCCATGTTATCGCGCAGATAGTCGAAGCCGTACTCGTTGTTCGTACCGAAGGTGATATCCGCAAGGTAGGCATTGCGACGTGCTTCGGAGTTTGGTTGATGTGCGTCTATGCAATCCACCGAAAGACCGTGGAACTGATACATCGGGCCCATCCACTCGGCATCACGCTTGGCGAGGTAATCATTCACGGTCACCATGTGCACGCCCTTGCCTGCCAAGGCGTTGAGGAATACGGGCAGAGTAGCAACAAGGGTTTTACCCTCACCCGTTGCCATCTCGGCAATCTTGCCCTTGTGCAGCACTACACCGCCGAAGAGCTGCACGTCGTAGTGCACCATATCCCACTTTATGTCGTTTCCGCCGGCAATCCAATGCGTAGCATAGATGGCCTTGTCGCCCTCGATGGTCACAAAATCCTTCGAGGCTGCGAGGTTGCGGTCGAAGTTGTTTGCCGTAACCTCCACAACATCGCCCTCGGCGAAGCGGCGTGCCGTATCCTTCATTATCGCAAAGGCCTCGGGCAGAATCTCGTCGAGTACCTTCTCGATCTTCTCGTCTATGCGCTTAACGGTCTGGTCGATATCTTTCGATATTTTCTCCTTCTCGGACAGAGCAATGTCCGAGCCCTCCAGCTTCGACTTCTGCTCTACGATGTGCGCCTCGTCGTCGGCTATAAAGTCAGCTATGCGCTTGCGCAACGCAGCACTGCGCTCGCGAAGTTGGTCATTCGTGAGAGCCTGTATCGAAGGGTATATATCCTTGATTTTTACGAGGTAGGGCTCTACCTGCTTGCGGTCCTTGTCGGCCTTCGAGCCGAAAAAGAGTTTGATAATGTTGCTAAGTATATCCATTGCGTAGATAGAATTTTTAAGTGTTGTGCATATAACGCGGTAAAGATACAAAAAATTACCCAAACCACCAACTCCGAGGGGGCTTTTTAGTGGCTCGGGTGTAATTACGTTGTTGCCGAAATCGAGATAGTGCAGCGATGTCGTATCAGGATAGAAGGATTAATAGGCCGTTTGCAGTGTGATTAGTCGTTTTTTGTATCTTTGCGTGGCGTACAACATTGAGAATTACACTCTTCCCTGAACGGAAAATGCCTACTAAAAAATAGGGGGGGGGCTTTATCGTTGTCGGCTTGCTATTTTGCCTCGTTGCTCGTCATCGCGGCGATGTGTTGGCCTATGCGGCACTTGTCGCAACGGCGAGGCTGACAAAATTCGGTTGATATCTGCAATAGCGCCTGACTATCGTATGCGTTGCGCGCGAGGATGCCGGCCGAGTACCACTGCCGCGTATATTTGTTCATCTCGGGGCGCAGGGCGCGGAGCAGCTCTATCGAGTGGTCGAAGAGAGCATTGTCGCCTACAAACTCGCTATATGTGAATTGCAACGGCACGATAAGGTTGATGCCGAAGATGTTGGCCTTCTCGCGTCCCAATCGTAGCGCGCTCTGATTATCCTCGTCGCAGGCGAAGTGTTTGCGCCAATATGGCGAAGGTTCGATGCAGAATAGTTTCTCGACCTGCTTTGGAGTGCGGCATGAGAGTATGCAACTGAGTATAAAGTTGTGGTGTATCAGAAAGGCGGCCACCTGCGCAAGGCGCAGTAGTGGATGGTTTTGCGGACGCACGCCCGAGAGACTCCAATCTTCGGGCTTCAATGGCTCGATATTGTACTTGTGAAGCAGGTGTTCCGCCTCGCGTTTCAGGGAGACGATGTAGCTGTCGTCATCGTCAAGTATCTCCAACAGGCCCGAGCCTCCGATAACCATCGCCTCTATAGAGCGCAGCGAAGTGTGCTCGCGCAGCAGATTGCTATACGCTACACGCAGTGCAAGTTGCTCGAAGGCCTTGCGGTTGCGCCCTACGTCGAGCGTGCGGAGCAGCATATAGTAGAAGGTTTGATTCCAATCATGCGCCGAGTTGCAGAATATATCCTTCACCTTATTGAACTTGCGCAGAAAACGGTCTGCGCAGAAGTGTTGTAATAGGTCGTTACGTGCCTCATCGTCGAGCGAAGCGACAAAGTCGAGACATTGCTTCGGAACAATATTCTGCTGTAGAAGAGCCATACGACAAGTCGATTATAGTAGGTTGAGTTCCAAAAGAGCCTCCTCGCTCATCATACTGCGATCCCAGACTGGCTCGAATACCAGCGAAACCTCTACGCTCTGCACACCCTTGACTTTGGCTACCTCGCGCTTCACATCCTCGACGAGTACGTCGGCCATAGGACAGTTGGGGGCCGTGAGAGTCATCTGTATAGTCACTTCGCCCGACGGATCGAAGTCGATGTTGTAGATAAGACCGAGGTCGTAGATATTAACCGGAATCTCGGGGTCGTATATATTTTTGAGAGTGAGAACTATATCTCGCTCTACGTTAAGGATCTCTTCTGCTGTCATAACCTATTACTCCTGTGTTGATTGAAAGGCGAGCGCATAGAGGCGCATCTGCTTGATAGTTGCGAGCAATCCATTGCCGCGCGTGGGCGAGAGATTCTCCTTGAGCCCTATTGCCTCGATGAAGTAGAGCTCGGTGTCGATAATCTCCTGCGGCGTGCGACCACTCAATGCGCGCACCAGCAACGCAAGCAGGCCCTTGACAATAATAGCATCGCTATCGGCCGAATAGTAAACCTTTCTGCCGTCGAGTCGAGCATCAACCCATACACGCGATTGGCACCCCTCGATAATGTACTTCTCGCTTTTGTGCGCCGCATCTATCAGAGGCAGCGTATCGCTCAGACCGATAAGGTAGTCGTACTTGTCGAGCCAGTCGTCGAACAAGGCAAACTCCTCGATAATCTCCTCTTGTATCTGATCTTTCATCTTCGAAATGTGTATTTATCGTTTTATGCCGGCAATCTTCTTCGCATCGCAGCACTGCGGACGCGCAATGCCGAGTATGGCAGCCACTGTAGGGGCTATCTGCTCGCTGCACACGCGGTCGTCATTCTGTTGATGTGCCACGCCGCCTCCCCAGATGAGTAGCGGAATATGTCGGTCGTAGTTGTATGGCGAGCCGGAGGCCGAGCAGCGCGTAGCATCCAACTCTATGCGCTCGGGCTCGAGAACAACCATCACATCGCCCGAGTAGCGCGGATGGTAACCATTCTGCACAAGACGCGAGGTGCCGTGTAGCAGCGTGCCCCCTTTGAGAGCCGTGGCTGTCAGGGCATTGGTTACGCCGCGAAATTGCAAGGCGAAGGTCGCCACCTCGTTCTGCACTTGCGCTATCGACACCTTGTGCTTGTAGATGATGTCGTGGTTGAGGTATAGCGAGCCGTTGGTGTATCCGAGCACCCAATTGTCCTGCCCGTAGCGTGCGCCAAGGAAGGCGTTCATTATAACCTCGAACTGTCGCTTGTTGAAGCGCAGGCGATCGCTCGACTCGCCCAGCTGCGTAGGGCTTGTGCCGTGGTCGGAGGTCAGCGTGAAGAGCACATCCTCCTGCGAGGCGACTTGCGCATAGACAAACGTGATGAACTCGCCGAGTAGTACATCGAGCGAGTAGAGCATATCCTCGTACTCGGCCGAGTCGGGCCCATATCGCTCGACAATATTGCGAGGCACATCGAGGCATATGTTGAGCACCTTGCACTCGTCGTTTATGTGCAGCGGCATCATTGAGCCGACGGCACGCTTTGCGAACTCGAAGAGTGCGTGGTTGCCTGCCGGCATACGGAGCATACGCTTCACCCACTCGCTTTCGCGGCTCTTGACCATCGTGCGAGGGCTCTTCTTGCCGCTCTTGCCCTGCTCGTATATTGTTATATCTGTTGCTCGCTTGTTGCGGTAGCGGTTGGCCGTGTAGCGGCCGTACCACACCTCGGAGGCAAAGACACGATTCATATCGTCGTCGTTGTAGCTGCGCACCCACGATGGCAGTTCGGCAGCATAGCAGTCGGCCGTGCTCCAACGGCCCTTCTCGTCAATCCAGTAGCACTCACCGCCGCGCCCTGCCAGGATTATGGCCGAGAGGGGATTGTGCGCAATGGTTATGGTGCGGGCATTGGCCACCGAGGAGCGTGCCGCCTCGGCGAGAGTCTGTGCCGAGAGGTGCGATGTGTCGTAGTTGGTTGCCACCTCGCTTATGATTACTTCACGGCTCGTGCGGCTCTTGTGGCAGAGCGATACGGGGACATTTGCCGTGCGGTCGAAGCGTGTGGCGGATATTATGCCGTGCATCGAGGGTAGTGCCCCTGTGGCGAGTGTTGCCAGGCCTGCCTCGGTAGATGTCGGGGCGTAGTCGGCATAGCACTCGGTAAATGTCGCACCCTCCTGCATCGCGCGACGAAAGCCTCCGGCCGCGAAGTTATGGCCATAGCGTTGCAGGTCGTCGGCACTCATTCCTCCGACAACAATATTTATCGCAAGGCGTGGTCGCGCCGCCACATCTATCGGCAAGAGAGCGCCCTGCACCGTGCATATTGCTATAAATAGAATTTTTAGCTTCATAAAAATCTGTTAAATATCTCCTTCTCGAGTGTAAAGTCCATCTCGGGCATCGCCTCGGCCTTGGCTATCATCTTGCGGCAGAACTCGCGGTGAGCCTCGCTCTCGGGGTTGAACGGGCGATGCTCGGCAGCGGCTACAATCTGCTCTATCTGTGGCAGTAATTCGCGTGCGCTATGTGATAGCACAACTTCGCAGAAGTGTTCCCAAATATAATCGACTGCCATTTTCGAGGGGTGCACCATGTCTTCATTGTAGTAGCGATAGTCGCGCAGGTCGTCAGTCATAATTTCGTAGGAGGGAAAGTAGTGCACATCTTCGTATTGCGTGCATAGCTCCTCCGCCGCAAGGCGCAACACGGCTTTGCTTACGCTGTTCTCCTGCAGACCGTCACCCAAATGTCGCACGGGGCTGACGGTCAGAATAACTCTCTTGCCGTGCAGTGCCCCCTCAAAGAGAGCGGTATATCGCTCCACAATCTCCTCGACCGTAAGTCTGCGACGCGAGAATTGCGAAGATGGCTGCTTGTGGCAGTTAGCCACAATGCGCCCCTCGCGCTCATATACCCACGCCGTGCCGAAAGTTATAATAACCCAATCCGCTTCATGCAGAGCCTTCGCACCTTGTGCTACCGCCTTGTTGAGCTTCGAGAAGGCTTCGGTGGGTGTTGCGCCATCGAGCGAGGAGTGTGCCTCGAAAGAGAAGAAGCCCTCCTTGCCCTCTCGAATATCGCACACGGCAAAACTCCTTGTGTCGGCCAGTCGCTCAATCGCTGCGGCGATCGACAACGGGTTGAACAGCACGCCCAACGGGTTAGTCGTAACCGCGAATTTTGCTCTCGAAAGTCGCTCCGCCACACGCTCCGCAAAACAAGAACCAAGCGCAAAAATCTTTGCGCCATGGTTCAAGCCCTTCGACAGAGGGGTGATTGATATTTCGGTGCGAAACTTCACGCTGCTCTACTTGTTAATCTTTGCCCACGAATCTTTCAGCGTCACAGTGCGGTTGAACACGAGGTGGTCGGCTGTCGAGTCGGTATCGGGGCAGAAGTAGCCCACACGCTCGAACTGGAAGGTGGTACCTACGGGGGCATCTTTTAATGCCGGCTCCAAATATCCCTTGGTGACAATCAGCGACTCGGGGTTAAGGTTATCCTGCCAAGAGGTCTGGCCCTCCGAAGTGTCGTATGGGTCCTCGGTCTTGAACAGAGGGTTATACAAGCGAACTTCTGCCTCCACGGCGTGCTCGGCCGACACCCAATGGATAACGCCCTTCACGCGGCGACCGTCGCTCGATGAGCCTTCGCCAGACATCGGGTCGTAGGTGCAATGAAGCTCCACAATATTACCTGCCTCATCCTTGACAACCTCCTCGCACTTGATGAGGTACGAGTAGCGCAGGCGCACCTCGCCACCCGGCGAGAGTCGGAAGTACTTCTTCGGTGGGTTCTCCATAAAGTCGTCGCGCTCGATATAGAGCACCTTCGAGAATGGCACCTCGCGCATACCGGCCTCCTCGTTTTCAGGGTTATTGACCGCCTTGCGCATCTCGACCTTGCCCTCCTCCCAGTTGGTTATAACCACCTTGAGTGGGTTGAGTACGGCCATGCGTCGCTCGGCAACCTTATTGAGATCCTCGCGTACGCAGTACTCCATTTTGCCGAGGTCGATTACGTTGTCGCGCTTCGCTACACCCACCATCTCGGCAAAGGCGCGCACCGAAGCCGGCGTATAGCCTTTGCGGCGCAGAGCGCAGATGGTCGGCATTCGAGGGTCATCCCAACCTGTCACGGCACCCTCCTGAACGAGTTTCAAGAGGTTGCGCTTCGACATCATCGTGTAGGTGAGGTTGAGGCGTGCGAACTCGTACTGATGTGACGGGTAAATCTCCAACGACTCGATAAACCAGTCGTACAGCGGACGGTGTACGTCGAACTCCAACGTGCAGATGGAGTGCGAAATCTGCTCTATCGAGTCACTCTGGCCGTGAGCATAGTCGTACATAGGGTAGATACACCACTTGTTGCCCGTGCGGTGGTGCTCGGTGTGGAGAATACGGTACATGATAGGGTCGCGGAAGAGCATATTCGGGTGTGCCATATCAATCTTGGCACGCAACACCTTTGCTCCGTCCTCGAACTCGCCGGCACGCATACGCTCGAACAAATCGAGGTTCTCCTCGACCGATCGGTCGCGCCAAGGCGACGGCTTACCCGGCTCCGAAACGGTGCCGCGATTTTCGCGAATCTGCTCCTGCGTTTGGTCATCGACGTATGCCAACCCCTTCTTGATAAGTACCACGGCCCAATCGTAGAGTTGGTCGAAATAGTCCGACGCATAACGCTCAATAGCCCAGTCGAAACCGAGCCACTTGATGTCGCGCTTAATCGAATCGACATACTCGGTATCCTCCTTCACGGGGTTCGTGTCGTCGAAGCGGAGGTTGCACTTGCCGCCATACTTCTTCGCCAGACCGAAGTTGATGCAGATGCTCTTTGCGTGACCTATATGCAGGTAGCCGTTTGGCTCGGGTGGAAATCGTGTTTGAACGTGCGACAATCCATTCGCAATCGACTCCTCGATAATCTCCTCAAGAAAATTCAAGGATTTCTCCTTTACCTCAATGTTCTCTGTTGCCATATTTGTTTAGCTTTATTTTGTTCTTTTAGTTGCCTTGTCATAAAGTTTTGGTGCGAGGTTTACGCCCAACGCAATAACCTGCTGGTTGTACAACCTCTTGCCGTCGGTTTTCAGTGCCACCTCGGCCTTGACCTTCACACGCTCGCGCCAGAATGTACGCTCGTAGCCTATGCTTGTACGGTTGTAAATGCCGTGCGTCGTGCCGTAGAAGGGGTCTGCGGTGTAGAGATCTGCACCATATATCGTACCCTCTCTGCCTATCGAGTAGTAGAGAGGTTGCAGGTTTTTACCAACGTATAGGTTGTTCGAGATAAATACTCCCCAGCGGCTCATGCGGAAGAACAGCTCGCCGCCCATAGGTGCCTGCCAGCCACTCTCCGTACATCTGTCGCGTTGCAGCGATTGCAGGTATCCGAGGCGGATGTCGAAGTCAAAGAAGGCCTTGAATGCTACACCGAGATATGGGTTTATGACTATGTCATCAACCACATTGCCCTCGAATGTCGAGCGGTTGGCGTAGTGCTGCATCGAGGCGGCGGCACCGGCATACATAACCTTTGCAAAGTGTCCCTCTCCCGAGAAGAGTATGCGAAAACGCTCGCGTGTCGCCTCCGAGTAGAGGCCGTTCCAATCTACCGACAACTCGGCAAAGCCTGCCGCATCGCTATATTGCAGTGCAAGGCCCTGCACCATGCGGTTGTCGGCCAGCCATGCACTGCTGAATATGGCTTCCGAGTAGCGGCCTATAAGCTTGTCGCGGCGGAACAATCCGGCCACGGCGCCGTAGCGGCCATTGTTGAATTGATAGTATGCCACGAGGTCTATATCGTCGAGAAAGCGCACCGAGCCGAACATCTTCTGCATATTGACACCCACGCCGAGCGAGTGCTTCTTATTCCACTCATAGCGCAGCACGGGCGCGAGGGATATGCCAAAAAGAGTCTCCGACGTGCCGAGATTGCTGCCCGTGTACTCCGTGTTGTCAAAGTCGAAGTCGAGGGCCACGTCGAGGTATAGTTGTTCACTGCGCACGACTGTCGTATCGCATTTTGCAGCAGCAAGTTGCTCCTGCCCGAACAGGTCGAGCGAGAGCAGCACCAATGCCACAAAAACCACGATTTTCCGTATCATACCTATATTGAAATATAAATATCGTGCGAAAGTAGCGAAAATTTTTCAAATAATGATTACTTTTGTGCGAAAAAAATAAGTACAAAAATAGCCATTGGCTGACATCCAACGGCTAGAAGCCTCAAAAATATGAAGAAAACAACCAACGCAGAGCTTGGCCGCCCCTCGGTCGAGGAGTTCCGCAAGATGGAGAAGATGCCCGTCGTCGTGGTTTTGGACAATGTGCGCTCGGCCCAAAATGTAGGCTCGTTTTTCCGCACGGGCGATGCCTTTGCTATCGAGCGACTTGCGCTCTGCGGCATCACTGCCACACCCCCTTCGCGCGAGATTCACAAGAGCTCGCTCGGTGCCGAATTTTCGGTTGCGTGGAGCTATTTCTCTACTACGGCCGAATGTGTGCAACAGCTTAAAAACGAGGGATATACCATCGTGGCTGTCGAGCAGATTGCCGAGTCGGTGATGTTGGATAAGCTCGAGCCCGTTTCGGGCGAGAAATACGCCCTTATTTTCGGCAACGAGGTTGATGGCGTGGCGCAGGAGGTGGTCGATATGTGCGACTCGGCCATCGAAATTCCGCAACTCGGCACCAAGCACTCGCTGAACGTCTCGGTATCGGGCGGCGTGGTGCTCTGGAAATTCTTCGAGAATCTGCGATAGTTGGAATAGATAAGGTGGCAATGAATAACAATCGCCACTTTGGTCGCTGAATGGCAAGCCGACAAGATATTTAATGCCATTGCTCCCCAAAACAACGCCCTCACACTTAAAGCGAGGGCGTAAAACTTAAAGTCAAAAGCCTAATTCTTAAAAAGCAGACACAGCACGCACATAGAGGTAGATGTGAATGTGAATATCGCAATAGATGCAAGTAAAATCTTCTTCATATCTTTTTATGTGTTATATCCCACACAAAAATAATGATTTAGTTTGAAAGTTGTAAAAATGGCAACCTGCATAAGGTAAATATCGGTAGTCCTTGTTTATCTCCGTTTTGTTTTATACCTTTGTAGCAATTAAATCGCGAAATATGATTCAAACCGAACAGATTAAAGAGATTGTAAGGCGTCTGGATACGCTGGGGAGGTGTCTTTGACATCGACCAACGACGCATAGACCTTCAAAATGAGGAGGAAAAAACTTTAGAGCCCGACTTTTGGGAGCGGCCCGATGCGGCGCGTCAGCAATTGCAAAAGGTAGCCTCGATAAAGAGTTGGGTATCTGATTTTGATGCTATACGCAAGGAGGTCGAGGAGCTGGAGATGCTGCCATCATTTATCGAAGAGGGCATAGCAACCGAGGAGGATATAGAGCAGTGTTACAGCCGCTGCCTCGAGCTTATCGAGGCCCTTGAGTTGCGCAACATGCTGCGCGGCGAGGAGGATAGGCTTGGAGCGATAATCGATATAAACGCCGGCGCAGGAGGCACCGAGGCGCTCGATTGGGCGTCGATGTTGCTACGCATGTACACCCGTTGGTGTGAGGCCCACGGCTACCGAGTAAAGATGCTCGACTATCAGGCGGGCGACGAGGTCGGCGTGAAGTCCTGCACGATGGAGATTGAGGGTGACTTCGCCTACGGCTACCTCAAGAGTGAGAATGGCGTACACCGCATGGTGCGCCTATCGCCTTTCAACGCCAACAACAAGCGTCAGACAACCTTCGCCTCCGTGGCCGTAACGCCGGCCGTGGATGATACGATAGAGATTGTCGTAAACCCCGCAAACGTCGAGTGGGAGACCTACCGCTCGAGCGGTGCAGGCGGCCAGAATGTCAATAAGGTAGAAACGGCGGCACGTCTGCGCTATCACTTCAAGGATGCCGACACGGGCGAGGAGATTTCGTATGTCATCGAGAATCAGGAGACGCGCTCGCAGCTGATGAACAAGGAGAATGCCATGCGCATCCTACGCTCGAAGCTCTACCAGCATGAGCTCGACAAGCGTCTGGCCACACAACAGGCCATAGAGGCCGAGAAGAAGCGCATCGAGTGGGGTTCACAAATTCGCTCGTACGTCTTCGACGACCGCCGCGTCAAGGACCATCGCACGGGCCACCAAACATCCAATGTCGATGCTGTAATGGATGGTGCAATCGACGACTTCATCAAGGCATACCTAATGCAAAACTGACACATTAACATCAACCAGCACAATACTTAACATTATTTATCATTTAACATTATTTATCATGAAGAAATTAGCACTTCTACTATTTGTACTGATTTGCACATCTGCAACAGTATCGGCTGCAAAAGTTATTTGTGGTGACGAGCGTACCGATGTATGGGTACCAATGTTAAGAGGTAAGAAGGTTTGCCTCTTGACCAACTACACGGCGACAATCAATGGCAAGCATCTTATCGATGTGATGTTGGAGAAGGGAATCAATCTGGTTGCTACCGCTACGCCGGAGCACGGCTTGAGCGGTAAGGCCTCGGCCGGCGCCAAGATTGCATCTTCCACATACAAGGATACCGGCATTCCGGTTTGGTCACTTTACGGAAAAACTCGCCGTATGACTCCTGAGCAGGCAGAGCAATTTGATGTTTTGGTATTCGACATACAGGATGTAGGTGTTCGTTTCTTCACCTATTATGTTACAATGTTGTGGACCTTTGATGCCCTTGCCGAGAAGGGAAAGAGATTGATTGTATTTGACCGTCCAAATCCAAACGGAATGTATGTAGATGGTCCTATCCTCGAAGAGAAGCATAAGTCGTTCATTGGTGGAATACCTATTCCTGTTGTACATGGATTGACAATGGGCGAACTTGCACAGATGGCAGTAGGCGAAGGCTGGGTTCCAAAGATTGATGTTGAGGTTGTATGTTGCCAAAACTACACTCACCAAACTCGTTATCAGTTGCCTGTTAAGCCGGGTCCAAATGTACGCACAATGCAGGCTGTATATCTCTATCCTTCGACATGTTTGATTGAGGGTACAGTATTCTCGGAGGCTCGTGGTACAGATTTCGGTTTTGAGGCTTATGGTCAC
>JAFVRC010000047.1 GCA_017504485.1 Alistipes sp.
AGTACTACCCATCGACGGCTCTTTTCGCCGAGCGTTGCATTTATCCGCCTAAAAGCCAATTTTTTGGTTGGTGGGGTGTTGGCGAAAATCGGTTTTAAGCGGCAACTGCTGCGTTGCACTGCGATAGCCCGCCTGCTCACATACGTCAAGTATGCTGCGCGGCGAGCTTCTTGTGCGCCTTGCATTTATCTGCTTAAAAGGAGTTTTATTATTACAATTTCATTTATCCATTTTTTTTGGTTGGTGGGGTATTGCACCGTGGTAGATGGTGCAAGATAAACGGCCTTTGGCCGCCATCGACGGCTCTTTTCGCCGAGCGTTGCATTTATCCGCCTAAAAGCCATTTTTGGGTGTTGCGGTAGATGGCGAAACTGTCACTCCTTGCCACCCAAAAAAAGGCTGTCCCGAGAGCAGGACAGCCTTTTGTCTGACGGTGATATGTGGTTATTTGAAGCTGTGGGAGTGCGTCGTGTTGCCCGACATATCGATAACGTCGATGTTGATACCATCTTGTCCGACATTGGCACGGAGGGCCGTGCTGTGGCTATTGACCAAGATTGGGAACTTGGCCTTTGTGGTCTCGGGGGTATTGTAGGAGTATCGGTGCGTGTGACCGCTCAACATAACGGTAATGTTGGCCTCGTTGAGGATAGGCAGGAAGCAGTCGCCGGCGTGTTGCGGACCGTGCCACATGCGGCCGACAGGAGGCATGTGGATAAGCACGATGCGGTACTTCGCGTTCTTGCACTCCTCGCTCTCGACAACCTCCTTGAGCCACTTGGCCTCTTCGAGACGATAGGCGTCGTAGGCTGCCGTCTCGTAGTACTCGAGGTTGCTGTCCGGCTTATCCTCGCCGCCGTCGAGCACGATGAAGAAGGCAGGGCCATGCTTGAAGGTATAGTATGGCTTGTTGGTCGTCGTAGGAAAGTAGGTCAGGAACTTCTCGGCGAAGTAGCCGCGAGTCTCGTGGTTGCCTCGCACCATATAGAACGGAGTCTCCTTGGCAAAGGCTGTGACTGAGTAGTCCACGAAGCCCTCGAAGAGTACATCCTCGCGATGCACAATGCTCACCATATCGCCGTTATAGAATATCATATCGGTCTGGTCCTTGGTGTAGAGGTTGAGTAGTGCGGAGAGTTTCTCCTGCTTGGAGTGGATGTCGTTCAAGACGAGGAACTCGCACTTCTCCTTCTGAGGGTTGAGTGTAGTGAAGGCCTTCGGATACTTCTCCTTACCCTTGCTATAGACGCGCGTGGAGGCAACGTCGCCGTAGTGCACACGGTGGTGCTTCTGGAAGAGTACCTCCTTCGAGGCTACGCCATAGCGGTACGTTGTGCCGGGTTGCAGGCCCGTGATGCGCACTGCATGCACGGTCTTGAATGGTCGCTTGCCGAGGTAGCTTTCGAAGAACTTCGGACGCTCGACGTTGTAGAAATTGCTGCCATCGTCGGGCGCAATCTCAACCCACGAGAGGGCCTTCACGTCAGTAACCCAGACGATAGTAGCCTCGGTGTCGCTGACGGCCTGCAAGTATGGACCGTGGATAATCTTAATAGCGTGAGCCGCATACGCCACGACGAGCATAAGGGCAACGGTTAAGAGTCGTTTCATAGGTATTGTAGTATTTTTTTGGAGATTATCTTCCGTATTTCTTGATTACTCCGCGCTGCGACGAGCGTACAAACTCGATGACGGCATCGCGCTCCGGCGACTGCGGCACTTGTGCCTCGGCCTCGTTGCAGGCGTTGATGAAGTTGAGGTCGCTCTGGAAAATGATGCGGCAGGTGTCGTGAATGGTGGCAATCTGCTCGGGTGTGAAACCGCGGCGCGACAAACCTACCTTATTGATGCCGGCGTAGCTGCCCGTTTCGCGCATGGTGATAAACGGAGGTACGTCCTGTCGCACGAGCGAGCCACCCTGAATCATCGCGTGGTCGCCAATCTTGCACCACTGATGCACGGCCGAGTGGCCGCCGATGACTACCCAGTCGCCCACCTCGACCTCGCCGGCCAGCGAGCAGCGGTTGGCGATGACGCAGTGGCTGCCCACAACGTCGTCGTGAGCAACGTGAACGTAGGCCATCAGCAGGTTGCCGTTGCCGACAATGGTGGTGCCGCGCGAAGCGGTGCCGCGGCTGATGGTTACACACTCACGGATATCGTTGTCGTCGCCAATGACGGCGGTGGTCTTCTCGCCCACAAACTTCAAATCTTGAGGCAGACACGAGATAGAGGCCGCCGTGTGAATCTTGTTGCGCTTGCCGATGCGCGCACCATCGTGGATTACGGCTCCGGGGCCTATCCAGCAGTCGTCGCCAATCTCGACATCGCCGGCAATATAGGCGAAGGGCTCGACTGTGACATTATTGCCCAACTTCGCGTCGGGGTGTACATAAGCTAAAGGACTAATCATAGCTGTTGCGATTTTTTCGGATTATTTGTTTCGTTATTTCTGCTTCTTAGATATCTGCGCCATAAGGGTGGCCTCGCAAGCGAGCGTGTCACCCACGAAGGCTTTGCCCTCGACTGTTGCAATGCCTCGGCGGAAAGGCTCTGTGAGATGCACCTCGATTTGGAGCGTGTCGCCCGGTACAACCTTGTGCTTGAAGCGCACGTTGTCGATGCGCAAGAAGTAGGTCGAGTAGTCCGCCGGATTATCGACCGAGCCGAGAATGAACGCTCCGCAGCACTGTGCCATAGCCTCGACGATAAGTACCCCCGGCATGATAGGCTCCTCGGGGAAGTGGCCCTGGAAGAATGGCTCGTTGATGGTCACCTGCTTGATGGCCGCAACCGACGTACTGTCGATATGGAAAACTCGGTCGATGAGCAGGCACGGAAAGCGATGTGGCAACATCGTGCGGATATCGTTGATATCGTAGATGGGTTGCTGGCGAGGGTCGTACTTGAAAGTAGGCTTGACACCATCGCGGCGGATACGCAGACGTGTCTGCTTCATAAACTCCGTGTTGGCGAAGTGGCCCGGACGTGTGGCCCACACGCGGCCCTTGATGCGCATACCGAGCAGTGCAAAGTCGCCGAGCAGGTCGAGCAACTTGTGGCGAGCAAGCTCGTTGTTGGCACGCAGCTCAAGGTTGTTCAGATAGCCGCCCGTGACGCGGATGTCGTCGCGGCCGAAGAGTGTGCTGAGATGCTTGAGCTGCTCGTCGGTGACGGGATTTTCGACAACGACAATTGCATTATCAACATCGCCACCCTTGATGAGGCCCATCTTGAAGAGAGCCTCCAACTCGTGAAGGAATACGAAGGTGCGGCATGGCGCAATCTTCTCGGTGTAGTTGTCGCCCGGCGACCATACGGCGTACTGGTTGCCGATGACCTTCGAATTGTAATCGACGTGAACGGATACCGAGAACTCATCGTCTGGATAGAGAATTATCGCAACGCCCTTCTCGGGAATGGTGTACACCTGCTTCTCGGTGACCTCGTAGTAGCGGCGAGCAGCCTTCTGCTCGGCAAGGCCTACGCGCTCAATCTCGGAGGCATATTCGCGTGCCGAACCATCCATAATAGGGGTCTCAGGGCCGTCGATGTCGATAAGGGCATTATCCACGCCCATAGTCCACAGGGCGGACATGATGTGCTCGATGGTGCTGACACGCGCCTCGCCTCGCTCGATGGTTGTGCCACGCGAGGTATCGGTCACATAGTCGCACAACGCAGGAATCTCGGGCATTCCTTCGATGTCCGTGCGGCGGAAGACGATGCCGTGATTCTCGGGTGCAGGATGAACGGTCATAGTCACACGCGCGCCCGTATGTAATCCCTTGCCGGCGAAGGTGATCTCTCCGCCCAATGTATTCTGGTTTTGTGCCATACGTCTTAAAGTTTTTAGACAGAAAACCACTCGAAAAGTGACTTTCCGAAATTAAATCTTCCACAAAGGTAGTATTTTTTTTGGGAAAATATTAATTTTGCGGAAAATATGGAGCAAAGCGAGAAAATAGAGTCGAAAAATGAGGCATCAAAGTCTCTGCCGCCGCGTGGCGAAAAGCCTCGCAGGCCGCGCCTGCGCTTGCCGTTTGATGGACGTAGGCAGGATGCCGGAGTGTGGGCATACGACCATCGTATAGGATTGTGTGTCACCATTATAGTCTATCTCGTGCTCTCCATCGCTTTTGTGTCGTCGAAGATTGTGACGGGCAGCCGTGCCAGGCAGAATACTATCTATGTCGATTTGCAGACACTATCGGCTCTGGAGCAGGAGCGCGATAGGCTCGAAGAGCAACTCCGTCGCGAGAACAGCAAGATAGATTGGAACTCGATACGCAACCTCTCATCGAATGAGAATGCGCTGAACGAGAATCTGGCGGACGACAAGGGTACGAATACTGCCGCATTGAATGCCTCGGCCGAGGCCACCGAGCGCGAGATGAGGGCCAATCGTGAGGCTTACGAGCGCGGTATGCGTGAGGCAAATGCCATAGGTGCGCCGCGCGATGACGGAGATGATGGCAAGAGACGCGAGGATCGCAAGATGAAGGGGCGTGTGACGGTGGAGTTCTCGTTCAAGAATCCTGTGCGTTACAGCCAGCACCTCGTGAAGCCTGCGTATCGCTGTGAAGGCGGCGGTGAGGTTATCGTTGAGGCGGTTATTGATCAGCAGGGTAAGGTGCTGTCAGCAAGTGTTTTGTCGGGCGGCGACGAGTGTATGCGTTCGACGGCCGTCAAGGCGGCGCGAGCCTCCTCGTTCAAGTCGAATCCGAAGGCACCGGCGCGACAGCGTGGCACGATAACCTACACGTTTATTCCGCAGTAGGCCTATGCAAAGAGTCGTTTTGTTGATAGTTGCGGCTTTGACGCTGTGGATTTGCCCTACCGGCGCGCGTGGGCGTAGCGAGGCCGAACTGCAGGCTCGCGAGGAGGCTCGGGCGCGGCGCGATTCGCTGGCGCGGCACAACGACCGTTTCCCTATATTCGGAATCTTTCGCAATAACTATCTCGCTACGGGCTTTGCGACCAATCGTCCCGTATCTTCCTATACGTCGGACGTGAAGTTTCAGCTTAGTGTCGGCGTGCGTCTGTGGAGCGTGGCCGATAAGGCCGATTTTATCTTTACCTACTCGCAGCACAGCGTGTGGGATATATATCGTGAGTCGTGTCCGTTCCGTGAGACGGCCTACAATCCCGGATTTTGGGCGGCGTGGCAGGTGACGGGTGGTGTGAGGCTGCTCTTCGGCTTGGAGCACGAGTCGAATGGTATGGGAGGCACTGAGTCGCGCTCGTTCAACTACCTCTCGGTGGCCTGCATCTATGAACCCCTCGATCATTGGCGATTCGGACTGCGACTCTGGTATGGCTACTACGACCGTGAAAACATTACCTCGTACTACCGCTATCGCGGTGTGGGACACTTGTGGGCTACGTTTCATACTCTCAACGACCGATTTTCGGCCACCGTGTTGGTCAATCCGTCGGATAGGATGATGAACTACAATCTGCAAGTTGAGGCTTCGTGGCGGCTGGCGCGGCGAGGTACATTTATTCCGTCGCTCTATGTGCAGTATGCTTGCGGATATGGCGATACGATGCTCGACTACAACCGATACTCGACGAAGATTAGGGTGGGAATATCTATTGTCAATAACAAGTTGGGCTTCTATTAGGAAAAGTCGAAAAAAAAAACCTATATTTGTCACGTTATGCGAAACCTGCTCTACATAGCACTATTGTACGTTGCGATGACCTTGTGTGCAACCACCGATGCCGATTTGGCGAAGGCGGCACATGCGCAGGAGTCGAGCATTGCGAGTCGCTATGACGAGCAGATAGCCTGCTGCCACCGCTGCAATATGAGTGCCGAGCAGGTGCAGCAGGTCGTTACGCCGACCGGCTCGGTGCGCACGCTGTCACACCAGTCGCGCCAAACATCGGGTGACCGCACGTCGGAGAGTGCGCAGTGCGGGCTTTCGACACACAACTATTCGATCGATTGTTTTGTTCATCGTTTAAGCCTTGGCGATAGGGCTGTTGATTTCTATCTGTATCGGCTCTGTCGTCTGCGTATTTAGTGGTACGGCCCCACCTTTTAGGGATACCTTTGGTGCCGAGGGGCGAAAACTGAGTATCGGGGATATCTCCCCTTGATCGTTTTTGAAGTACAAAACAACTAAATATTAGCAAAACAATGAATAAAAAAGATATTTGCGAGGTGTTGTATGCCTCGTATGGCGAGTTTGTAGAGCGTCGCCGCAAGAGCCTCGTATGGCCAATTATAGTATTGGTTGCCGGTTTGGCGATTTTGGCAGTAAATATGGTTATCGACAATGGTGCCGATAGCAATAACCTCAAATCGACCCTCGTGTTGGTGGGCAGTATAACGGCCGTGGTCGGAGTGGTTTTGGTGCTTATGCGCATTTTGGGTGCCGGAGCTCCGTATCACAAGGGATCGAAGAGTTTCCTTGTGGAGCGTACCTACTCGTTTGCTCATACGCAGCGCGAGAAGGCGGTTGCGGCAGCCAAGGCCTGCGATATGAAGGCTCTCGCCTCGCTTCCACAGAGTGAGGTACCATCGATTACGGTTGTGACATATTCGTTGCGCAATGGCGAGTTTGCCGCCGTGCAGGCGTTTGCCTATGAGGAGTTGGAGTATCGCCCGCTCTTCGATGTGGTGGTTAAGCATTAGGCATAGCCGATGTTACGAAAGTTAGGTGTTTAGTTGATAGCAATAAAATTTTCCGTACCTGAATATGGTTGGAGGAGAACATTTTTTACTTGTCGGAGCGTTGCTCCTCTTTGTCGCGGTGTTGGCCGGTAAGGTGGCTTACCGATTTAATGCGCCCGCCTTGTTGTTGTTTCTCGGCGTGGGCCTCTTCTTTGGCTACGACCTTATAAGCTTCAACTCGCCGGAACTCACGCAGTTTGTCGGTATGGTTGCCCTCTGTATCATCCTCTTCTCGGGTGGTATGGATACCAAGATGTCGGAGATAAAGCCGATTGCTGTGCCGGGCGTGGTGCTCGCTACGGTGGGGGTGCTGCTTACGGCTTTTGTGCTTGCCGGATTTGTCTATCTGGTGGCTCCGTGGCTCGGCTTCGAGATAAGCTTTCCGGTGGCGCTGCTCCTTGCCTCGACAATGTCTTCGACCGATTCAGCTTCGGTATTCTCGATTCTGCGAAGCAAGAAGCAGGGGTTGCGCGAAAATCTGCGCCCCCTGCTCGAGCTCGAGAGTGGTTCGAATGACCCGATGGCCTATATTATCGTTCTGCTTCTGGTGGATATGCTCTCGGGTGCGGGTGCCGATGTTGAGGCCAATTTGGGTGAGAGCTTCGTGATGTTCTTCGTGCAGATGGTCGTAGGCGCGTTGGCCGGCTATCTCTTTGGCCGTGCGGCAGTGTGGACTATCAACAAGATTAATATCAACAACGAGTCGCTCTACTCGGTGTTGTTGCTTGCATTTGTATTCTTCACCTTCTCGTTCACGTCGCTCATTAAGGGCAACGGTTATCTGGCGGTCTATCTTGCCGGTCTTGTGGTGGGCAACAACCGCTTGGCCAACAAGCGCACGCTTGTTACCTTCTTCGATGGCGTGACGTGGCTCTTTCAGATTATTATGTTCCTTACGCTTGGCCTCTTGGTCGATGTGCGCGAGGTGCTGGAGCCAAGGACGCTTATGCTCGGGGCAGCGGTCGCCATCTTTATGATAGTTGTGGCGCGACCTTTGTCGGTGTTTGCCTGTCTGTTGCCGTTCCGCCGATTCTCGGCCAAGGCTCGAGCCTATATCTCGTGGGTGGGACTGCGCGGCGCGGTGCCTATCATCTTTGCGACCTATCCGTTGGTCGCACACGTTGAGGGCGCACGGCTGATATTCAACGTAGTGTTTATCGTCACGATTATATCGTTGGTGGTGCAGGGTACGAGCGTCAGTGGTATGGCTAACCTTCTCGGTTTGGCATATACCGAGCGCGAAAGCTCGTTCAAGGGCGTGTTCCAAGAGCAGATGCTCTCCTCTTTCACGGAGATAGATGTCACGCCGCAGATGCTCGCTTCGGGTAGCTCGATGCGCAGTATCACGCTGCCGAACAATACGCTGGTGGTGATGGTATGTCGTGATGGCGACTACTTTGTGCCGCGTGGCGATACGGAGCTACAACTGTCGGATAGACTGCTGATACTCTCGGATCGCAACGACGAGTTGCAGGAGCACTACAAGGAGTATGGCGTGGAGGATATCATCAATTTCAACGCATAAATAGGGTATGCTCATGGAGTCGTCGCAGCAAGTGAAGCAGTGGTATGCAATGCGGGCAACCTATGGGCGCAATATGGTGGTTCGTCGCCGACTCGATGAGTGGGGCGTGGAGTCATTCGTGCCGATGCGCTATCGTGTGGTGAGGCGTGGCCGCACGGTGCGCCGCGAGCTGGAACCTGTGATTCGCGACCTTATCTTTGTGCGCACGACAGCCGAGAGTGTGCGCTGCATAAAGAGCAAAATCGAGTATCTGCACTACATCACGCGTCCGGAGGCGGGGCGTAATGTTCCGATTGTGGTGCCCGAAGAGCAGATGGCGCAATTTGTGGCTGTGGCGGCGACGTGCGATGAGCAACTGCTGTACCTCGATGCCGAGGATATCGATTTCCGCGCCGGCGAACGTGTGCGCATACAAGGCGGCCCCTTCGATGGCTGCGAAGGCCGCTTTATGAGGGTTGCCGGAGCGCGTAATCGCCGCGTAGTGGTGGCCGTTGAGGGTGTTATCGCGGTGGCGATGGTGACCACATCAACGGCGCAACTCGAGAGGCTCGATTAATAACTTCAATCTACCGTAAATAATCCTCGAAGTAGTCGGTGACCTTCTGCATCAGATGCACGCGGTCGTGGCCAAAGACGTTGTGCTCGGAGCGTGGATACGGGAAGTAATCGACGGCAACCTGCGCCTTGATGCAGGCATCGATGAACGAGAGAGAGTGTTGCCATACGACCACGTTATCGACTGCACCTTGGCAGATAAGGAGCTTGCCTCGCAGGTTTTTGGCCTGCGGAATGAGTGACGTGGCGGCAAAACCCTCGGGGTTGCGCTCCTCGGTCTCCATGTATCGCTCGCCATACATCACCTCGTACCACTTCCAATCGATCACCGGACCACCTGCAACGCCTACCTTAAAGATGTCGGGGTAGTGCGTCATCAGCGAGATGGTCATAAAACCTCCATACGACCAGCCGTGAACACCCACGCGCTCGCTGTCGGCCCATTTGTGCGATAGCAGCCAGCGCAGGCCGACAATCTGGTCCTCCATCTCGCACTTGCCGCAGTGGCGGTGTATCGCCTTCTCGTACTCGGCACCCTGCGAGAGTGTGCCGCGGTTGTCCATCACGAATACGACATAGCCACGCTGTGCCATATACATCTCCCAGCGGCGAAGTTGCGCCTGAAAAGCGTTGCGCACCATCTGCGAGTGAGGGCCGCCATAGACATATAGGATTACGGGGTAACGCTTGTTCTCGTCGAAGTCGAGGGGCTTGATGAGGCGATAGTGGTTGTCGTATCTGCCGCACGCCGACTTTACGCTGCCAAGCTCGATGGTCGAGTAGTTGTAGCCCAGCGATGGATCCTCGGCATGGAATGCCTCGCGGTAGAACTTACCATCGGTAGAGCCTACGGCAACGATGCGTGGTACGTTGAGCGACGAGTAGTTGTCCGAGAAGTAGCGGCCGTCGGGCGATACGGTGCAGTTGTGCCACCCCTCGCCGCGTGTCAGGCGGCGAGCCTTGCCGCCGCGTAGCGATACGCAGAAGAGGTGCTGCTCGACAGGCGACACCTCGGCCGAGTGGTAATAGACGTACTTGTTGTCGTGCGCCACATACGCCACATCGGCATCCACCTTCGTAAGACGCTCGGTGCGCCCTGCTGATAGGGTGTGCAGGTAGAGACTCTTGTATCCGTCACGGTTGTCCGTTGTGTAGATAAAGCGGTCGTTGTCGATAAAGCGCAACGGATTTTGTGGCTCTACCCAACGGGAGTTCTTCTCGGTGAGGATGGTGCGGATGAATGCTCCGGTCGTGGCATTGTAGGCGTTCAGGTGCATCTGCTTCTGCGCACGGTCCAGCACCTGCACATATATCGTCTCGGAGTCGGGCGACCATGTCAGGTTGGTGATGTATCGCTCGTCGTCGAAGTCGGTAATGTCGAGGTATCGCAACTTGCGCGATGAGGCGTTATAGACTCCTACCGACACGCGCTCCGAGGCCATGCCGTTCATCGGGTACTTAATCTCGATGAGCGAGCCCGTGCGCGACGTTATGTCGAGCAACGGAAAGGTGGTCACGCGCGACTCGTCCTTCTGATAGAAGGCGACCTTTGTGTGGTCGGGCGAGTGGAATATGCCGCCGTGGATACCGAATTCGTTGCGCGAAACGGATTGTCCGCAGACGATATTCTTGTCCGTAAAGTCAGTGATTTTGACCTCGTTGCCATAGTTGTCCCACCAGAAAATATTGTTGAGGGCAAGTCGTGCGTGCGGCCTCTTCTCGGCCTTCGGTGCTTCGACCTTGCGCGTCGAGCCCGTGAGTACATCTACCGCCTGCCACTCCTCGCCCTCGCGGTGAAGGTACTCGGCAGGGTAGTCGGCGTGCCACTCGATATGGTAATCCTTCGGCACGAGGTTGCGGTTGAGGACGGCGTCTTCCATCGTCAGTAGCTTGCGCCCCTCGCCAGAGGCAGAGATGGCGGCGCACAGTGCAACCAAAAGTAAAAATCTCTTCATCGGTTAGAATAGGTATTTTTCGGTTTTTACTCGCTTGATAAGTCGGTCGATGTCGCTCCATGCCTCCTCGCCGAGCGTTGTGCCCACGACCTCGATAACCTTGCCGGCCGTGATGGCTCCGATAGTGCCGCATTGGCGCAGCGACAACCCCTCGCAAAGCCCGTGCATAAAGCCAGCAGCATAGAAATCACCGGCTCCCGTCGTATCGACACGCTTGGCAGCGGCCATGATGCCGACGTGAATAACCTCGCTACCGTGCTTGATAAGCGCACCCTTCATGCCGATTTTGACAATCGCGAGGTCGCACAATTCCGAGATGTATTGCAGGGCATTGATAGGCTCATCCTCGCCGGAGAATACGCGAGCTTCGTCCTCGTTGGCAAAGATGATATCGACATATTCGCGCACCAAATGGTGCAGAAAGTCGCGATTCTCCTCGACGACATTGAAGCTCGCCAAATCGACCGCTACGCAGAGCCCGCGCCCCTTGGCCAGACGCATAGCTTGCTCGATGAGCGCGTGGTCCTGCACCAGATACCCCTTGACATAGAGGCAGTCGTAGCCCTCGAAGAACTCGGTGCAAAGCTCATCGGCATGCATCTCCATAGCTGCGCCGAGGTGTGTGAGCATCGTGCGCTCGCCATCAGGCGATATGAGAGATACGCACTTGCCGGAGCGTTTCTCGCCGTGGAAGATGACGGGGGCAATGCCGAGGTTCGTAAGAGCCTGCTCGAAGAACTCGCCAGTGGTGTCGTTGCCCACCTTGCCGATGAAGCCCACCTCGGAGCCGAGTCGTGCCATAGCGCGTATGGTGTTGTCGGCCGAGCCGCCGAGCGACAGTGAGTAGGGGAAGCCGGCTACGGCCTTCGATATTTGTGATTGCAGCGCACTATCGACCAGCGACATCGAGCCTTTGGCTATACCATACTTTGCCAATACGGCGTCGGACTGCATGTTTACCAGCATATCGGTCAGGGCATTACCTATGCCTATAACTCTCTTCATAGTGTGGGTTGAGTGGTTTTGAGGTGTTAGATGGATAGAATCTTTACGAGCTCGACATTCTCGCTGCGCACCCTCTTCGTGCGGCCGAGGGCCTTGGTGAATGGTACATAGACGGTTTCGAGGTTTGAGATGCCGACCATTACGTTGCGCTGCCCCTCCTTCAGGGCGGTGATGGCTGCCGCACCGAGGCGCGAGGCGAGGATGCGATCCTGTGCCGTGGGCGAGCCTCCGCGTTGCAGATGTCCGAGGATGGTGACACGCGCATCGTACTGCGGGAACTCCCTCTTCACACGCTCGGCTAACCCCATAGCTCCGCCCGTCGCAGGGTTCTCGGCCACGAGTACGATAGCCGAGTTTTTGCTCTTGCGGAAGCCGTTGTCGATTAGGTTCTTCAGTTGGTCGGTCTCGGTCTCCATCTCGGGTATAATGGCTGCCTCGGCTCCCGAGGCGAGTGCGCCGTTGAGGGCCAGATAGCCGGCCGTGTTGCCCATAACCTCGACGAAGAAGAGCCGCTCGTGCGAGGTGGCCGTATCGCGCAACTTATCGACTGCATCCATAATCGTATTGAGCGCCGTGTCGAAGCCGATGGTCGAGTCGGTACCCGAGAGGTCGTTGTCGATGGTGCCCGGTAGGGCCACAATCGGAACGTCGAATTCGTCGGCAAAGCATCGCGCACCGGTGATTGTGCCATCGCCGCCGATTACGACCAGCGCGTCAATTCCCTCCTTGCGCATATTCTCGTAGGCGGCTTGTCGCCCCTCCTCGCTCTTGAACTCGGGACAGCGTGCCGTTTTGAGTATCGTGCCTCCCTTTTGTATGATGTTGCTCACGCTCGACGATGTGAAGTCGGCTATCTCGCCCGTGATGAGCCCCTTGTAGCCGCGCATAATACCCTTCACGCGCCAACCGTTGAATATTGCAGTGCGCGTCACGGCACGAATGGCCGCATTCATTCCCGGGGCATCGCCGCCCGATGTGAGAATGCCTATACATTTGATTGCTCCCATAGCACTATATTAATCTAATTAATCCCCCAAAGATAGTCAAAAAATACGAAAAAAGCCTATCCGCAACCTTAAAAAGAGGGCGACTGCCCAACAAATTGAGTGTCGAGCAGCCACCATCCATCGAAAAATGCTTATGGTCGTGTGTTAATCGATAGATTGCGCGTTTTTGTCGTGCAGAAGTCGCTCGATCTCGGCCCTCTGTTCGGCATCGGGCTCGCTGTTGAGTTGCTCCATAATCTGCCGCGAGAGATCGTTTGCATTGTCACTCCGCTTCATTATACGCTCCACCTCGCTATCCGACGAGAAGGATGCAAACGAGCGATTCTCGGCGTAGTCGATGCCCGCAAAGATTGTTCCGAAGAGGAGTATTATCCATACCAAAATCGTTGCGAAAAGTACCCACCAACGAGGCTTCTTGTTGATGAGCAGCGTGATGAGCAGATAGCCGACGTAGAGCACGGGAACAAGTACCATTGAGAGACTGAAGAAGAGCAGCGGCTCGCCTATCTCGGTCACTACCTCCGACATATTGCCGAAGCTGCCAAATTCGATAAACTCGAAGCCCGTAAAGATGCCGACTATGCTTATCAACAGCCCGAATATGCCGGCCGTGATGGGGAAGAGCAGCAGTCCGAGCGCGATTTTCACTACGACAATCATCACACGGCCGAGCACTGCTACGGCGGAGGCTACGCTCGACTTGGCTCTCTCCTCGGGCGTTGCGGCTTGTCGGTAGGCAATCGAGCGGGCGGAGATAGGCTCACCCTCCATCTCGAGCTTCTGGCGTGCCGACTTTGCGCCAGGAATAGCAAACCACAGAATGAGGTATGTGAGCAGGAATATGCCGAAGAGGTTGCCGCCTATCTGGTAGCACCAATGCATAGCCGGGATGTTGCCGACAAAGAAGAGAATAAACGGCGAGAAGATGGCGAGGCGAATCCATACGGCATCCACACCAAAGTGCTTGGCAAGGCCGGCGCATACGCCCCCGAGTTTCGCGTTCTCGAGGTCGCGGTAGAGGCGGCGAGGGATGTGTGTCGTGCTATCGTCGGCCGCAGTAGCTGTTGGCTCCTCGCCCGTGATGGCCTCGGGAGTGCCGAGTTGTGCGATGATATTCTCGACGAGCGGTAGGGCAACGATACGCTGCGCATCGCTCTGTGCCGAGAGGATGAGTTCGGCAATGCGTGCCTCGATGTCGGCCAAAATCTCGTCGCAACCATCGTTGTTGCGATAGGCCTCTTTGAGCGATTTGAGGTAGTCGCTCAATCTGTTGTAGGCCTCACTCTCGAAGGTGAAGCCTATGCCCGAAAGGCTACATTTCTTAATCTCGTTCATATATGGTCTCTTCTATTTTTTGCAAATTGAACTTGTCCCTGTATTGGAGATGATATTTACCTGACAATCGCCGCTATAAACGATTGTAGAGGCACCCGAGGCCGAGGCATTGAGCCGTTGCAGGCACTCGATATTGATGGCCGATGCACCGCTTGCCTGTGCCGAACAGTCGATACCCTGAGCCGAGGCTTTCGAGGCCCCCGAGCACTCCAAATCGAGTTGCGATGTGCGAAGATCGGCGGCGTGCAGTCGGGAGGCTCCCGAGAGGTCGATTTCGCTCTTCGTTGCTTGGCCCGACAACCTGGCTGTCGAGGCTCCGACAATGTCGGCTTCGAGTTCTGTGGCTACCACTTCGGCCTTGACTTGTGAGGCTCCCGAGGCATCTATGGATAGCTCTCTAACCCCCGCCTTGACCTCTATGACGGCAGAAGACGAGGCTGATAACTCCAACTCGTCGCACGCGATGGTAGGTTTGATGATTACACGGGCGGCCGACGAGGCGATAATCTTTTCGAGCTTGCAGTTGTAGGGTACATAGACCTCTGCCGCAAAGTTCGAGCGGCGCGGAACGGGTACCCCAGGGAGTAGCGATGCGCGGAGTGTGCCGTCGCTGACCTTCAACGATACATATGGCATCACCGACTGTGGTGCGCGGACAATGATGTTGCCCGACGTGCGTTCCTCGACAATTATGCGGATTGCGTGCGAAGCCTTGATGCAGTCGAAGTTCATCGCCGAACGGCGTGCCTCGATTGCGATTTTGTGGGGGGCGGTACTTTTGTCGGCCGACTTGCCGTGGGCGAGTGTCACCGTGCAGAGCAACATCGCCAGAAGTGCATAGAATCTCGGTTTCATGGTTTTCGAGGTTTAGTGTTTGTTGCGAATGGTGTTAATCTGCTCGACCAGCGTGTCCCATGCCTCGTCGAGCGAAGCGAGGTAGGTGTGTCCCTCGTCAGTCAGCGTGTAGTATTTGCGAGGCGGCCCCTGCGGTGACTCCTCCCAACGATAGGTGAGGTAGCCGCCATTCTTCATGCGCGTAAGAATAGGGTAGAGAGTACCCTCGACAACAATCATCTCGGCCTTCTTGAGCTCAGCGATGATGGCCGGTGCATACGAATCACCGTTGGCGAGTATCGCCAATACGCAATAGTCCATTATGCCTTTGCGCATCTGTATCTTTACGTTCTCCTCTTTCATGGTCTCGATATTTTACTCTTCGGGTATTATAATCCACAGCAGAATATATACCCACAGCGACAAACCTCCGAACATAATCAGAAATAGAGTCACGAGGCGCAACAACGTGGCGTCGATGTGCAGGTATTGGGCTATACCTCCGCAAATGCCGGCAATGGCTCGGTCGCTGCGCGAGCGGCGGATGCCCTTTGGCTGTGTCTTCTCGGTCGGTTCGGTCGGCTTGGGGCCGAATGTCTCGGGTGCGCCCATCTGCTTGATGGCACGCTCGACCATCGGCAGCGTGACGACCATCATTGGCGACGAGAGCCACTCGCGGAACATCTCGGCAATGCGGGTCTCGATGTCGGCCATAATCTCCTCGCGTCCATCGACGATGCGTGCCGACACGTCGTCGAGGTAGGTTGACAGACGTGCGTAGCCATCCTTGTCGAGCGTGAAGGCTTGCGAGCCGATGTTTACATTAATTGTCTCCTTCATGGTTGAAACGATTTAAGTTTTTGGTTATAGCTACTACTTTTGTACTGCAAATATAATACATTATTTGGTACTATGCAATAAATAGTACCAAATTTTTTTCGATAACTTGCCGTATGAGGCTGTGACGATTGGAGTTATATATCTGATTGATAATGTGTTGTATGTTGAGTATAGGGTGCAAAAAAAACTGCTTCGCATAAATCGAAGCAGTTTTTAACTATATTGAAGGAACGATTAGTGGCGCACCAGATAGACGATATAGGCAACGTAGGCGATGATGTACACTGCACCCTCGAGGCGCGAAATGCGCTTGCGACCGACGAGTATTGCCGAGAGAAGCACAGCTGCAGCCGAGAGCACCATCACCAATAGGTCGGTCATCGTGAGGTCGGTCATCGAGAGTGGTACAACCGTCGAGCAGAGACCAAGAATCAGCAAGATGTTAGCGATGCAGGAGCCGAGAACATTGCCGAGGGCAAGGGCCGAGTGGCCCTTGAGTGCTGCGATAAGGCTGGCAGCAAGCTCGGGTAGCGAGGTGCCGCCGGCGAGAATCGTGATAGCGATAACCGCCTCGCTCACGCCAAGTGAGCGGGCAATCTCGATTGAGGATTCGAGGGCTATATTCGCACCATAGATAAGGCCGCATATTCCGAGCGCAATCATACCGAGGCTGCGCCACCAAGCGAAGTTGCTGTTTGTTGCCGCATCGTCGCTCTTTTCGCGATTCTTGATGAACGAGAATGCCATAATGCCGACATAGAGGGCGAGCAGCAACGCGCCTTCGAGGCGCGAGAGCGTGCCGTTGAATATCAGGGCAGTGAAGATTACCGACACGAGGAGCGCTATCGGAGCGTCGTAGCGGATGTTGTTGCGCGAGAAGGGTATGGGCGACAGCACGGCGCATATGCCCAAGATGGCAAATACATTGAAGATGTTGGAACCAACGACGTTGCCGAGTGCCACATCGGCATTGCCGGCGATGGCCGAAGCTGCGCTCACCGTGAGCTCGGGCAACGATGTGCCCACCGCAACAATCATCATGCCGATAACGTATTCCGAGATTTGCAATCGCTTGGCCACAGCTACCGAACCGTTGGTGAGCCACGTAGCACCGACGGTCAGCATCGTAAGACCGAGAACGAGAAGTAACCAAGATATCATTCTAAAAAAAAATATTCTGTTTGACAATCAGTTTTGAGCCGCAAATATATAATTTTTTGGTGGAAAAAGGATGACTTTGCGGTAAAATAATGCAACGTAACCGTAGGTAGTAAATTGTTTTGTTTTGTAAAATTTTGTACCTTTGTCGCGCCATGCATACAGTGTGGCACCAATGATGACAAGAATAGACAAGAGCTCACGAGCATTCCGTACTGCAACGATATATATTCCGTAGGTGTGGCTCCATTCGGGGCGTAACTCTTTGTACAGAGGTGCAGTATAATCATTTTCAAATTCTATAAATAAGTTATTATGAGTAAATTTTCAAGGCTCATAGTGTTGCTGTGTGCAATGCTATCGGGCTACTGTGTGTTGGCGGCCGACAGAGTCGAGCGTGTGCTGACACTCGAAGAGATTTATACACTTGCGGATCAGCACAGCAAGAGTATAAAGAGCGGCGAAGTGGCGCTACAAGAGGCTGATGTTGCGGTGCGCGAGGCAAAGTCGAAACACCTGCCCAATATCGACCTATCGGTGATGGCGAGCTATCTGGGTGACGGACTGCTCACCGACCGCAACTTCGCAAATGCGATGAATGTAGATATGCCGCACTTCGGCAACAACTTCGCCGTGGAGGCTTCGCAACTTATATATGGCGGTGGCGCAGTGAGCAGTGGGGTAGCGATGGCCAAGTTGCAGCAGGAGATGGCCTCCGTAGGGCTGGCCGAGTCGCGCACGCGTGTCCGCTTTATGCTTACGGCCTTCTATCTCGACCTCTACAAGTTGCACAACCTCTTGAAGGTCTATGACAGGAATATCGAGCTGGCTGAGACTCTTATTGAAAACACGCGGGCGCGCGAGGAGCAGGGTGTGGCACTCGCCAACGATATTACGCGCTACGAGTTGCGCCTGCAAAATATATCGCTTGCACGTCGCAAAATCGCGAACGGCATTGAGATTTTGAATGCCAATATGGTCGAGATGTTGTCGCTCGAGCCGCAGACATACATAATTCCCGACGAGCGACTTGTGTCGCTTTCGATGGCTCCGCGCAGCGAGGCCTACTGGCAGGGTGAGGCAACAAGCCATTCGTACAACCTGCGCCGCTCGGCCCTCGGTGTGAGGATGAGTGAGCAGGGTGTGAAACTCGCACGAGCCAATATGTTGCCCAACCTCTCGGTAGTGGCGGCAAACCATTTCGACGGCCCGATAACCATCGAGGTGCCCGTCATCAATAAGAACTTCAACTATTGGTTTGTCGGGCTGCGCCTGTCGTGGAGCCTCTCGTCGCTCTACAAGGCCAATCAGGGGGTCAAGCGTGCAAAGTATGCAACGCTCCTTGCACAGTCGCGCTACGATGAGGCGAAGGAGGGTGTGACGCTCGCCGTAAAGTCGGACTACATCAAGTATTTGGAGTCCTTCGATGAGCTTGTGTCGTACCGCAAGAGTCTGCAACTCGCGCAGGAGAATTACGGAGTGGTCGAGACACGCTACAAGAACGATATGGCCATAGCGACCGATATGGTCGATGCGGCAAACGAGCTACTCAATGCCGAACTGCAGCTCTCAAATTCGCAGATGGATGTCATATTCAAATACTACAAACTCAAATCAACAACCGGAAATTTATAGATGTTATTTTACTATGAAACACAAGACAAAAAAGATTATCTACAACCTTACGACCGGCATCACGATTATCGTAACGCTCGTATGGGTATGCTCGAAGTTCGTGCATCTGGGCAATGTGGAATTTACCGAAAATGCGCAGGTTAAACAACATATCGTGCCCGTAAATGCGCGTGTGCAGGGCTTCGTCAAGCAGGTGCACTTCGATGAGTATGCCGAGGTGAAGCGTGGCGATACGCTCCTTGTTGTCGAGCCTGCGGAGTTCAACTATCGCCTTGCGCAGGCCGAGGCTGCATACCTCAATGCTACGGCCGACAAGGCGGCGATGCAGAAGGTTATATCGACCACCAAGACAAATCTCGCGGTGACCGAGGCGAGCATTCGTGAGGCGGAGATACATCTGGCAAATGCCGAGCGCAACTACAAGCGTTTCGAGAAGTTGTTGTCGCAGAGTGCCGTGACACGTCAGCAGTACGACGATGTAAAGACACACTACGAGGCTGCAAAGGCGCGTTGCGAGGTGCTGAATCGCAAGAAGAACAGTATCGAGGCAGTGCGTGCCGAGCAGACTACACGACTCGACCAGAACGAGGCAGCAATTCGTGTGGCAAGTGCTTCGCTCGAGTTGGCGCGTCTGAACCACTCCTACACGATAGTCGTAGCTCCGGCTGATGGCGTGACGGGCCGTAAGGAGATACACGAGGGGCAGCTCGTACAGCCCGGACAGACAATCGTGGATATTGTGTCGCACACCGACAAGTGGGTGATGGCCAACTACAAGGAGCGACAGATAGCTAACATCAAAGAGGGTTGCGAGGTGGATATTAAGGTCGATGCCGTGGGCGGATACACGTTTAAGGGTGTTGTAACCTCGATTTCGGGAGCCACGGGAGCGAGCTTCTCGCTGCTGCCGCAGGATAACTCGTCGGGAAACTTCGTGAAGATAGAGCAGCGTATTCCGGTGCGTATCGACTTCGTGGGGAACGATGCGGAGATGATGCGACGTGTGGGCGCAGGTATGAATGTGGAGTGTAAAGTTCTCTATTAACGATGCACGTACCTAACCAAAAATTCGAAATTCCGCAGTTCCGCTCCTTCGTGCCGGAGTGGCTGCGCCCGTGGATAGTGATACTCTTCGTTATCGTTGTCCAATTCTCGGGCGGAGTCTATCTGGCCGCTGCGAGCGAAATGGTGGGTACGACGCAGCTGCTCAACGAGGATATTATGATGGCCGGCTACGCCTCGCTTGTGGGTATGGCCCTCTTCTTCGGCATAATGTTCCGCGTGAAGTTCGCCGTCAAGCCGCGCACGACGCTGCTTATGTGCGGCGCGGTGATTGCGGCGGCCAACCTCGTGTCGATGCATACGACAAATGTGCCGCTGCTCGTCGGTGTGTCGTTTGTTGCTGGCTTCTTCCGTATGTGGGCAACCTTCGAGTGTAATTCGACGATACAGCTGTGGCTCACGCCTAAGCGCGATTTGTCGGTCTTCTTCTGCTATGTCTATCTCGTGGTGAATAGCTCAATTCAACTCTCGGGTATCGCAACGATACTCTTCTCGGTGTGGGCCTCGTGGCACTATATGCACTACTTTATTGTTGCAGCACTGCTGGTGATGATGTTGCTCGTGATGCTGTTCTACAAAGATGTGCGTGTTATGCCGCGACTGCCGCTCTATGGAGTGGATTGGCTCGGAATGTTGATGTGGGGCATCACGGCATTGAGCATACTCTTTGTCTGCCTGTATGGCGAGTATTACGATTGGTGGTACGCGTGGCAGATACGCGCCGCCGTGTTGTGCGCCGTGCTTTCGCTAGTGCTCAACCTCTGGCGAGCCTCGTTCATCCGTCACCCATACGTTATGCTCGATACGCTTAAGAGGCCTATCGTTCCGATAACTATTGCGATACTTATCGTTGCCGATATGTTACTTGCGCCGTCGCACATCTTCGAGCACGCGCTGATGGAGAGTGTGTTGGGCTATGATGCCGAGCATATAATATCGCTCAATTGGGTGGTCTTTGCCGCCACAATCGTCGCGGTGCTCTTCACTTGGCTTACCTTCGCGCGACGCAAGTGGTCCTATCAGCGTATGTTTGTTATTGCCTTCTCTGCAATCGCGGCATATTTGGCTTACTTCTACTTCGTTATAGACTACAATTTGCCGAAAGAGGCGCTCTACTTCCCGATTTTCGTGCGTACATTCGGCTATATCATCGTCGCCGTGGCGGTGCTTACGTCGCTCACACGACTCCCATTCCCGTTCCACTTTATGCAGGGAGTGATGATGCAGAACCTATTCAGTGCATCGCTCGCAGGCGTTATCGGCACAACCATTGTGGCGCGGGTAATGAAGGTGGTGATGGCTCGCAATGTCGCATGGCTCGCCGAGGGGATGGACAGCATCAGCCTCTCGACTATCCGCACGTCGTTTATGGCACTCTGCGGTGAGGTGCAGGTGCAGGCGTTGCTCGAGACGATGAAGGAGATATACGGGTGGCTGCTGATGCTCGCCATCGTTACGATTATTGCACTCGGCGTGCGCTACTCGGGCGTGCGGCCGCGCAATGTTATACACCCGACATTCAGGACTATATCCTCGGTCGTGCGCTTTACGCTACGCCCTATGCAGCGATTGGTGCGCCGTAGGGTGTAAAGGTGTAGTTTGTGGCTGCTCGCAGGGTGCTACAATTAATTTTTTGATAATTTTTAATAAAAAGTTTGCAGAATCAAAATTTTGCGTTACCTTTGCACTCGCAAAACCTCTCGGGGGAGTAGCAAACGATGGTGCCATAGCTCAGATGGTAGAGCAAAGGACTGAAAATCCTTGTGTCCCCGGTTCGATTCCTGGTGGCACCACTTGAACCAAAGTTCAGAAATGACAAAACGCTGCAAATCAATGATTTGCGGCGTTTTTCTTTTGTCAAAAATTGGCACTTTTGGTGCAAAATGACGCAGTTTAGTGTGTTATTCATGGACATTTTTTGGATCCACCGCAACGCCGAAGACTTCCCTGCGGTCTACGGCAGACGATAACACATTACACACTTCTTCAAAACGAGAACTCGCACGGGTTCTCGTTTTTGTTTTGACCTTAATGCATTGTTTTTCCTCAAAATTTATGATTATAGCAAAATTTTTCATATCTTTATGACAAATTATTGCGAATAAATAACACAA